>NZ_JBVVPU010000020.1:0-67263 GCF_055811295.1 Mesorhizobium sp. WSM4871
CGCGCTCGGCCGAATAGGTGTCGTGGGTGAGTGCTGCGCGAATGCCCGGCACCTTGTTGGCCGAAATCGAGACGCCGATGCCGGTGCCACAGAACAGGATGCCGCGCTCGTTCTCGCCATCGACGATCGTCTGGGCGAGTTTCTGCGACAGGTCGGCATAGTAGCCGGCCTGGCTGAGATCGCTGACGGTGAGGCCGGGTTTGGTGGCGAGATGCGCGGCGATGACGTCGAGCAACGGCTTGCCGGCGCTGTCGGCTCCAATGGCTATTTTCATGGTCGTATCCTTCCTTGATTGAATGAGATTTCGATTGGTTCAGATCGCCGCCGAGGCGCGCTGGAGGATGTCGATGTAACCTTCCGCCTGCCAGGCCGAGCGGCCGATGAACAGGCCGTCGACATTGGGCTGACGGATCAGTTCGGCGGCATTCCCGGGGTTGACGCTGCCGCCATAGAGGACCGGCGGTGCGGCAGGGAGCAGCGCGGCGGCGACCTGCTTGATCAGCGCCTGCTGCCTGTCGGCGTAGTCGGAACCGGCCGGAATGCCCTTGTCGCCGATCGCCCAGACCGGCTCGTAGGCGAACAGTATTGTCGCCGCCTTCGCCTCGCCTGGCAAAAATTGCAGCGCGCCTTGTACCTGCGCGGTCAGCACGGCTTCAGCCCGCCCGCCTTCGCGCTCGGCAAGCGTCTCGCCGACGCAGATCAGCGGTATCAACCCATGCTTCACCGCTGCCGCGGTCTTGAGGCCGACGGCATGGTCGGTCTCGCCGAAATGCTCGCGCCGCTCGCTGTGGCCGAGTTCGGCCAGGTCGAGCCCGCAATCCCTCAGCATCAGCGGCGAGATCTCGCCGGTCCAGGCGCCGGCGTCTGCCCAATGCATGTTCTGGGCGCCGACCTTGACGCGGGTCGGCGACAGCGCCTGCTTGACCTCACGCGCCGCAGTGAAGGGCGGAATGACGAAGGGCTGGATACGATCGTCGAAGCCCGGCACGAAGCCGGCCAGCACTTTGGCGAAAGCAAGTGCCTCGGCGAGCGTCTTGTTCATCTTCCAGCTTGTACCGACCCAGTAAACCACGCGTCTTTCACTCCTTGTCGACAATCGTTACCGAAACGCCGGCGGCGTCCAGCGCCTCGCGCATGGGAGGCTCCAGTTCGCGACCGGTGAAGACGGTGTCGAATGCCTTGAGATCGGTCAGGAAATGCAGCGCCGTGCGACCGAACTTGCCATGATCGACCAGCAGATATTTGCGCGCCGCGGCGGCCATCATCAGCCGCTTGGTCTGGACCACCTCCTGGTCCTGATGGAAGGCGGAAGCGCCGTGGATGGCCGACGACGACAGGAAGGCGACATCGGCGCGCAGCGATTTCAACGTGTCCTCGGCGAGCAGGCCGAAGAAGCCGTGAAACTTCTTGCTGTACTGGCCGCCGAGCGCGATCAACGTGATGCCGCCAACGCCGGCCAGTTCCTGGATGACGGCCAGATTGTTGGAGATCACCGTCAGCGGCCGCAGATCGGCCAAATGCCCGGCAATGCCGCCGGCCGTCGAGCCGTCATCGATGATCACCGTCTGGCCCGGCTCGATCATCGTCACCGCGGCAGCGGCCAGGCGCAGTTTTTCCTCGCGCGCCTGCTTCTGGCGGTAGCGGAAGTCACTCTCGAAGAGGCCGCTCGGCTGGATCGAGGCGCCACCGCGCACCTTGCGCAGGAAGCCGCTTTCCTCGAGCTCGTCGAGGTCACGATGAACGGTCATCCTGGACACGCCGAAGCGCGAGGCAAGGTCGTCGACACTCGCCGTTCCCGCGTCCATCAGAAAATCCATGATACCTTGCCGCCGGCCGTCGCTCTTCATTGCGCAGCTTTCTCAGGACGACCCTGTGCGCCCCGAATTCCTCAAGAAATTATAACACAGAAAATCGCAATCGCATCAAAATCTTTGTGATAATGTTATATTTATATGAGATATTTTCGCTCCCAGATCGCTTTCCTGTAACAAGAATTGCTCCGGCCGGGGCGTCCAAAGGTTGCGGTCTGGAGGAAATCCGGCCAGAAGCATCAGCGGGTCGAACGACGATCGGACGGCTCGCAACCAGAGGCCTGAAACCAGCTACGGGAGACTATTGGGTGGCTCGCATCACATTGAGACAATTGCTCGACCATGCCGCCGAACACGGCTATGGCGTGCCCGCCTTCAACATGAACAACATGGAACAAGGCCTCGCCATCATGGAGGCCGCAGAGGAGACCAAGTCGCCGGTCATCCTGCAGGCGAGCCGCGGGGCGCGCGCCTACGCCAATGACGTGGTGCTGGCCAAGCTGATCGACGCGCTGGTCGAAATCCACCCGGATATCCCTGTCTGCATGCATCTCGACCATGGCAATAACGAAGCCACCTGCGTGACCGCGATCCAGTACGGTTTCACCTCGGTGATGATGGACGGGTCGCTGAAGGAAGACGGCAAGACGCCGGCCGACTACGCCTATAATTCCGGCATCACGCGCCGCGTCGTCGACATGGCGCATTGGGGCGGCGTGTCGGTGGAAGGCGAGATCGGCGTGCTCGGTTCGCTGGAGATGGGCGGCGGCGAGCAGGAGGACGGCCATGGCGTCGAAGGCGCCGTCAGCCACGACCAGTTGCTGACCGATCCGGAACAGGCGGTGGAATTCGTCAAGGATACGCATGTCGATGCGCTGGCCGTCGCCATGGGCACCAGCCACGGCGCCTACAAGTTCTCGCGCAAGCCCGATGGCGCCGTGCTCGCCATGAACGTCATCGAGGAGATCCACCGCCGCCTGCCGAACATGCATCTGGTCATGCATGGCTCGTCCTCGGTGCCGGAAGAGCTGCAGGAGATCATCAACAAATATGGCGGCCAGATGAAGCCGACCTGGGGTGTGCCGGTCGAGGAGATCCAGCGCGGCATCAAGCACGGCGTGCGTAAGATCAACATCGACACCGACAACCGCATGGCGCTGACCGGCGCGATCCGCAAGGTGCTGACCGAGAACCCGAGCGAGTTCGACCCGCGCAAATATCTGACGCCGGCCATGGCGGCGATGCGCAAGCTGTGCAAGGAGCGCTTCGAGCAGTTCGGCACCGCCGGCAACGCGCCGAAGATTAAGCCGCTGCCGGTCTCGGAAATGGCCAAGCGCTACAAGTCGGGCAGCCTGGACCCGAAATTCGGCTGAGGGCTTTCTCGGGCAGGGGCTGCTTTCGGCTCCTGCCCCTCTACCCGTTTCGCGGCAAGACTGGCCCTGCCCGCGTCGACGAACGGCGCCCAGTAGTCGACCGACTCGCGGATCATGGCGACGACCTGGTGATCGACGGGCTCGCGCTCCCGAAACGACAATTCGAGGCAGATCTCGTTGTCGACACCGCCGCCGCGCCGCACCGTCTCCAGGAATTTTTCCGGCGTAATGCGGCCATCCCTGTTGTAGGCGTCGGTGAAGGGCCAATGGCCGCCCTTGTTCATCGACGACTGTTTGATGTGGATGATCGGCGACTCCAGCGGAAACGCCTCAGCCCAGGCATAGGGGTCGATGTCGGCGGGGTTGCTCGAGGTGACGTCGCCATGGTCGATGTCGACCATCATCTTCAGCGGGATGGCCATGCCGGCCGCCTCGATCTCCCGGTGCAGCGCCCGGCAGCTCTCGATCGTGTGGCCGAATTCGCGGCCGACCGACATCGGCTCCCAGAACAGGTAGGTCAGCCCGGCCGCCCTCGCATGTTCGGCGACCTCCCGCCAGCATTCCATGGCGATGTCGAGAAGCCGCGCGCGGCGTTCGGGGTCGTCGTAGTCCCTGTGGGTGAAGATGGCGAATTGCGTGCCCATGCCACTGGCGCCGAGTTCGGCGGAAATGTCGGCGAAGGTCTTGAACCAGTCGACATAGTAGCGGCGCACATCGGCGTCGGGATGGCCGAAATGGTTGAGCCGGCCATAGGGGCCGGTCATCCCCGATGTCACGCGCACGCCGGTGCGGTCGAGCGCGGTGCGGAACAGCCGGATGAATTTCGCGATCGTCGCCGCCGGCCAGCCGGGATTGACGAATTCATGCGTCAGCTGCACGTCCCTGATGCCGATGTCGTAGGCGATCGTGTCGATCAGATCGTCCGGGTCGGCAAAGCGGTTGACCAGCGGATTGGTGTTGAGGGACAGCGTGAAGGCCATCAACCCGCCTTTGCCAGCCGGCTCGCGCACCAATTCTCGAATGCGGTTTTCTCCGCAGCCGACAGATGCAACCCATGCTTGGTGCGTCGTTCCACAATATCGGTCGATGTCAGCGCCCACTCATGCTCGAACAGGTAATTGGCTTCGCGCTCGAAGAAATCCTTGCCGAAGCGCCGCCCCAAATCGGCGAGCGAGCGCGCCGAACCGATCACGATGCGCGTCCGTGTGCCGTAGAGCCGGCCGTAGTGCTTGGTAAGCGATGCCGGCATCCAGGGATAGTCGCGACCGAGGTCGCCGAGGAACTGTTCGAAGTCGGCATTGGCGATGTCGCCGCCCGGCAAATGCCCTTTCGACGTCCAGGACTTGCCCATTGCTGGAAAGAAGGGAGCGATCCGGTCCAGCGCGTGTTCGGCCAGCTTGCGGAAAGTGGTGATCTTGCCGCCGAAGACGGAGAGCAGCGGCGCCTGCCCCGCCGAAGCGTCGAGCTCGAAAATGTAGTCGCGTGTCACCGCGCTCGGATTGTCGGCGTTGTCGTCATAGAGCGGCCTGACCCCGGAAAACGAATGGACGACATCCTCGCGGGCAAGCCCTCGCTTGAAGTAGCGATTGACGACCTTGATCAGGTAATCGATCTCGCTGGTATCAGCCTTGACGTCTTCCGGCCGTCCTTCGTAGGGAATGTCGGTGGTGCCGATGAGCGCCAGATCGTTCTGGTAGGGGTTGATGAAGATGACCCGCTTATCGCTGTTCTGGATGAGATAGGCCTGCCGCCCTTCCCAGAATTTCGGCACGACGATGTGGCTGCCCTTGACCAGGCGTACGTTGCGCCTGGAATTCTGGCCGGCAACGCGGTTGATGACGTCGTTGACCCAGGGACCGGCGGCGTTGATCAGCGCCCGTGCCCGCACCGTGGTTTTGACGCCGGTCCTGCCGTCGCGCATCTCAACCGACCACAGACCGTTTTCGCGACGGGCGGCGGTGCAGGCAGTCCGGGTCAGGATTTTCGCGCCTCGTTCCGCTGCGTCCAGCGCATTGAGAAGGACGAGGCGGGCGTCGTCGACCCAGCAGTCCGAATATTCGAAGCCGCGCCGGAACGCGTCCTTGATCGGCGCACCTTCGGGCGCGGTGCGCAGGTTCAGCGTACGGGTGGGAGGCAGCCGCTTGCGGCCGCCGAGATGGTCGTAGAGGAACAGGCCGAGCCGGACCAGCCAGGCCGGCCGGTCGTCGGGGCTGTGCGGCAGCACGAAGCGCATCGGCCAGATGATGTGCGGCGCCGATTCCAGCAGCACTTCGCGCTCGATCAACGCCTCGCGCACCAGGCGGAACTCGTAATATTCGAGATAGCGCAGGCCGCCATGGACGAGTTTGCCGGAGCGCGAACTGGTGCCCTCGGCGAGGTCGTCCTTCTCGCACAGCATGACGGAAAGGCCGCGGCCGGCGGCGTCGCGCGCAATGCCGGCGCCGTTGACGCCGCCGCCGATGACGAAGAGGTCGACGATCTCGCTATCGCCGCTCATCTCGCTGGGCCCTGGATGCGTGGCAAGTCCTTCATGGCTCCTGCGGCTTTCAGCACGGATTGACCGGCGGCAGACCGGCGATGTAGCGGCGCACCTCCTCGGCGGCCTGCTCGGCGGCATAGGTGACGGTGCGCACCGAGGCGCCCGCGATGTGCGGCGTCAAGGTCACGTTCGGCAATTGCAGCAACGGCCAGTCGGCGGGCACCGGCTCGACCGCGAAGGTTTCCAGCATGGCGCTGGCGATCTGGCCGGACACCAAGGCCTCGTAGAGCGCGTCATAGTCGACCAGCGGTCCGCGCGCGGTGTTGACGAGGGTCACCCCCGGCTTCATCCGCGCGATGGTTTCCTTGCCGATCATGCCGCGGGTTTCCTCGGTCACCCGGGGATGAAGCGTGATCACGTCGGAGCGGGACAGAAGCTCGTCCAGCGCGACCAGTTCGACACCGCCATTGCGATCGTCGGCGCTCAGTTGCACGTAGGGATCGGTGACCAGGATGCGGCACCCGAAGGCGCGCAACAAGCGGACAACCTTGGTGCCGATGTTGCCATAGCCGATGACGCCGACGGTCATTTCATTGAGCTCGCGGCCGGTGCGGTCGGCGCGGTAGAGATCGCCGCGCCACTCCCCCTTGCGCAAGGCCTCGTGCCCCACCCGGATCAGCCTGGTTTCGGCAAGGATGGCGCCGATGGCGAACTCGGCCACGGCGCTGGCATTGCGCCCGGGAACGTTGACCACTCTGATGCCGTGCGCTTTGGCGGCGGCCATATCGATGTTGATCGGACCGCCGCGCGACACCGCAACCAGCTTGAGCGCCGGCAGGCGCCGCATCATGGCCTCGGAGAGTGGCGAGAGCTGAGTGACGAAGATTTCGCCATCGCCGATGAAATCCACCACCTCGTCCGGATCGCCAAAGTACTCCTTGACCTTGTCGAGGCCGAGGGCTGCATTACCGAACTGCATCGGCTCGTCGGGCCAGGCGGTCTCAAGCGTGCGGATGTCGAGATTGTCGCCGCAGGCTTCCTCGATTTTCGCGCGGAACACTTCGGGAAGCATGAAACGGTCGCCAATGATCGCTATCTTGCGCATACTCGACTTCTCAGTTCGTCAGGCCAGTTTTGGTCACGTCGGTTTTTGTTCTGGGCGCGGCCATCGAACGCCAGACCGGCCGCAGCGCCTCATGCGCCAATGTGTAGGATGGAACAAGCCGCTCGTAGACGGCGGCAAGTGTTTGGTCGCTCGGCTCGGCCGCGCCAAGCAGCGGCGTGACCCATTCCTCGACGCATTCATCCATCGATGCGTATTGGCCAACGCACACCGCTGCGATCATCGCCGCGCCCGCCGCACCCGCCTCCTCGCGCTCGCTGGTGCGAATGTCGGCACCGATCGCGGCGCCCAGTATCTTGCGCAAGGCCGGACTTCTGGCCGCGCCGCCCGTCAAACGAACCTCCATGGGCAGCGGACCCATGGCGGCGTAGCAATCGCGGGCCGCGAAAGCCAGCCCCTCGAAAACGGCGCGGACCAGGTCGGCATAGCCATGCCGCGACGAAATGCCGACGAAGCCGGCCCTGGCATTGGCATCGACGAATGGCCCGCGCTCGCCGGCTTCCGACACATAGGGCTGGTAGAGCAGCGAGGCCGGTTCCGACGACGATATCCACTCGTCGACCAGCGCGATCATCTCGCCATTTGTCCGCGTGATGCCTTGCGAGGCGAGAATGCCGGAGGCAAGGCCAAGCACCCAGTCGATGTTGAGCGTCGCCGCCATGTTCGACTGCATCTGCGCAAAGACGCCGGGCGCCGGCATCGTCATGGTGTAGCCGGTCGCAGCCTCGTTCAGCAACACCTCGTCCGGCGTCTCGGCCAGCCGCATGTGCATGCCGGTAGAGCCGATGATGGAACAACCGGGCTTGCGCTCACGATCGAACAGTCCGGCGCCAAGCGCGGTGCAGACGACGTCGACATAGGCGAGCACGACCGGCGTGCCGGCGACGAGCCCGGTGGCGTCGGCCGCCGCCTGCGACAGGCTCGCACTATGCCTGGTGCCGTCGACGATCGGCGGCAGCAGATGCCTGAGATCGGTGACGCCGAGCACATCCAGCACCTCGTCGCTGTAACCGCGCGTGCGAAAATCGCCGAAGGTGAAGGTCCCTTCCGACGGGTCGGTGGCGCGCTCGCCGGTCAGCTTGTAATAGAGCCAGTCCTTGCAGTGGAATGCGGTTGCCGCGCTGCCAAGCATTTCGGGCATGTTGCGCTTCATGAATGCGAACTGCGATCCCTGCTGGCAGGCGGCCAGACCGCTGCCGGTCTTCTCAAACCGCTGCCGATCCTCCGGCCGGGCGCGGATTTCCTCGACCACCCCTGCGGCGCGCGCGTCGAGCCACAGCCAGCCCTTGGCGACCGGCTCGCCTTCCCTGTCGATCAGCCAAGTGCCATCGCCCTGCCCGGTCACGGCAATCGCAATCACCCGACTGGCGAGATCAGGCACCTTGTCGGCGAGTTGGCGCAAGGTGGCAGCGGTATCGAGCCAGGTGCGAGCGAGATCCTGTTCGGCGCCGCCGCCCGGCAACGTCTCATATTTGTTCGGCAGCGCGGCGGCCGCGATCTGCCGGCCCGCCGTGTCGAAGGCGACAGACTTGATGACAGACGTGCCGGCGTCGATGCCGATCAGCACATCCCGCATCAGGCGAGCTCCATGCCGTGCGAAATGGCGTTGCCGCTGGCCTGGTCGAAGACGTGCAGGTTCTTCGGATCGATGCTGATGTTGATAGGCGCGCCAAGCTCAAGGCGGGTCCGGTCATGCTCGACCAGGACCAGCGAGCCGCCGGCGAAATCGGCGGCGATATGCGTCTGGTCGCCAAGCCACTGATTGGCCGAGACGGTGGCCGGCACGCCGTCCTTGGAGCGGCGGACCGCATAGGGCCTGATGCCGATCACCACCCGCTCGCGGTTGAGCAGTTCATCGCGCACGGGGGCGCTGAAAGCGTCCTTGTCGTAGTCGAGGGAAAGCCCATCGGGGAGCCGCAGATTGATCTTGCCGGCGTTCATTCCGACATAGGCTTCGAAGACATTCATCGGCGGTTCGCCGACGAAGGTGCCGGTGAACAGATTGGCCGGCCGCTGCTTGATCCTGTCAGGCGTATCGAACTGCTGCAGCACGCCGCCTTCCATCACCGCGATGCGGTCTGCCAGCGCATTGGCCTCGGTCTGGTCGTGGGTGACCAGGATAGCGGTCAGGCCGCGTTCCTTGATGAAGTGCTTGATGCGGCCGCGCAGCACGGCGCGCAACTGCGGCTCGAGCTGGCCCATCGGCTCGTCGAGCAGATGCAGGTCGGCCTCGCGGATCAGCGCCCGGCCAAGGCTGGCGCGCTGTTGCTGGCCGCCCGAGATGGAGCTTGGATAGCGCTCGAGGATATCCTCGATCTCGAGCAGCTTGGCGATGCTGGCGACCTTGGCGTCGACCTCGCTCTTCGGCAGTCTTGCCGCTTTCAGCGCGAAAGCCATGTTCTCGCGCACGGTCAGCGGCGGATAGAGCGAATAGCCCTCGAAGGCCATCGCCACATTGCGCTTGACCGGCGCCAGCCTGTGTACCTGGCGGCCGGCAACCGAGATCGTGCCGCGCGAGACCTCTTCGAAGCCGGCTATCATGCGCAATGTCGAGGTCTTGCCGCAGCCGGACGAGCCGAGCAGCGCGACGATCTCACCCTTGCCGATCTCCATCGTCAGGTTCTGGACGGCGTGCACGCCTCTGTCGATCGGGCCGTAGAATTTGTCGACGCCGGAAATGGTGAGTGCGCTGGCGCTCATGCCGCTTCTCCATTGCGCAAACTGACGACGTTCTTCGAGCCTATCCGCTCGCCGCTTGCCTGATCGAACAACAGCGCGCTTTTGCTGTCGACGGCGATATGGGCCTTGCCTTCGGCCTGGCCCGGCGCTCCGGCCGGACGCGACACCAGGATCTCGCGACCGCGCACGGTGCGCACCAGCGTAACGATCTTTTCGTTGAGCGGCGTCTCGGCCTCGACGGTCACCGGAATGGCGGCCGGCGTGCCTTCATCGACGAAGCTCAGCGCTTCCGGGCGCAAGCCAATGACGCAGTCGCGGCCGACCGCCATCTCATAGGCGGCAGGCAGATGAACCTGGACATTCGACAGGCCGACATAGACACCCTTGCCGTCACGCGCGGGCTTGACGTCGAGCAGGTTGATGGTCGGGTCGCCAAACAGCCGGGCGATCTCGATGTTTGCCGGCTCACGATAGATCTGCTCGGGCGTGCCGAGCTGCCTGACGACGCCCTGCGACATTACCGCTATGCGATCACCGAGCGCCATCGCCTCCTTGTAGTCCTGGGTGACGTAGACGACGGTCGCGCCACGATCGGCCAGGAGCCGCGGCAGTTCGAGCCGCATCTCGAAGCGCAGTTTGGCATCGACATTGCGCAAGGGATCGTCGAGCAGCAGTAGCGGCGGCGCGCCGACCAAAGCACGGGCGAGCGCGGTGCGCTGCTTCTGGCCGTTGGACAGCGCGCGCGGCTTGTGGCTGAGCACATGGCCGATCTTGAGCAGCTTGGCGACGCTCTCGACACCTGCCTTGATCGTCGACTGCGACGAGTGCCTAGCCTCAAGCGGCGTCGCAATGTTGTCGAAGGCACTCATATGCGGAAACAGCGCGAAGTTCTGGAACGCCATGCCGACGCCGCGGAACTCGGCATCGACATCGGTCATGTCCTCGCCGCCGATCAGGATCTTGCCTTCGTCGGGGTCGATGACGCCGGCGACCAGGCGCAGCAGCACGGTCTTGCCAGCTCCTGAGGGTCCGAACAGGACCAGCGTCTCGCCATCGGCGACGGTCAGCGACAGATTGTCGAGGACGGTCTGGCTCTTGTAGCGCTTGACGATGTTTTTCAGTTCAAGACTTGCCATCGGACCTATCCTTTCACCGCGCCAAGCGACAGGCCTTCGACGAGATAGCGCTGCGCGTAGAGTGCGAGCGCCAGCGTCGGCGTGATCGACAGCACGATCGCCGCCGATATCTGGCCGTACTGGATGCCCGAAGAGGTGATGAAGGCAAGCGCTCCGACCGTTACCGGCTGCTTGTCGGCCGAGGCGAGCACAAGCGCGAAGACGAAATTGTTCCAGGCGAAGATGAAGGCGAGCAGGCCGGCGGCCGCGATACCGGGTCCGGCAAGCGGCAGCGCGATCTTGCGGAAGGTAGCGAACCAGGAATGGCCGGCGATGCGATAGGCGTATTCGATGTCGGCCGGGATATCCTCGAAATAGCCGCGCACGATCCACAGGATCAGCGGCAGACAGATCAACTGGTAGACCCAGATCAGCCCGATATAGGTGTTGGCGAGGCCGAGCTTCTGGAAATAGAGGGTGAGCGGCAACAGCACCAGCAGCGCCGGCGCGAAGCGGAACGACAATAGCGTGAAGGCGATGTCCTCAGAGCCGCGGAACTTGTGCCGCGCAAAGGCGTAGGCCGCGGGAACGCCGAGCAGCAGCGCGACGGCAACCGAGGTGGTTGACAGGAACACCGAATTCCAGAGGTTGCGCATGAAGGCGATATCGAGCGTGCCGGACATCGTCGTCAGCTTGCCGGTGATCAGCGCCGTGTAGTTGGCGAGCGTCGGCTCGAAGACAAGCTGCGGCGGGATGCGCAGGATGGTCTCGTTGGTCTGGAACGACATCATGAAGATCCAGACGATCGGGAACATGAAGAAGATGACGACCAGCGTGAGTGCAACGCCGCGCAGGATGCGTTCGAGAAGCGAGGTATGTTCCATCCCGGCCTCCTATGCCTGGCCACGGGCGCGCTCGCGCAGGCGCAGCCAGTTCTTGATGAAGATGTTGGAGAGGAAATAGGTGATCGCCCACAGGATGATCATCAGGGCGGCCGAGCGGCCGACATTGGTCGACTGGAAGAAGTTGAGGTAGGCCTCGACCTGGAAGACGGTCAGCGTATCGCCGGGGCCTCCTTGAGTCATCGCATAGATGATATCGAACTGCTGGATGGAATCGAGCAGGCGAAACAGCGTCGCCGTCAGGATATAGGGCGTCAGCATCGGGAGGGTGATGCGGAAGAACACGAAGCTCCTCGGCACGCCGTCAAGCGCGGCCGCCTCGAAAGGCTGAGTCGGCAGGCTGCGCAGGCCGGCAAGCAGCAGGATCATGATGAAGGGCGTGTAGACCCAGATATCGACCAGCACGACGGTGAAAAGCGCGGTCGACGGCGACGAGGCCCAGCGGAAATCCTGCAGGCCGATGAGGCTGGCCAGGTAGCTGAGCACGCCGAAGCCGGGGTTGGTCATCAACTTCCACATCAACGCGGCAAGTGCGGGCGCCGTCATCAGCGGCATCAACAGCATGATCGAGATGAAGTTGTTCAGCGTCGTGCGCTTCTGCAGCAGCATGGCGATGGCAAGACCGAGCAGCAGCTCGAGCAGGACGGTGATGCCCGCATAGAGCAGCGAAACCTGGAGCGTGTTCCAGAACTTCGGGTCGGTGAAAAAGTTGAGGTAATTCTCGCCCCAGTTGAACTGCCGCGCCCAGGGCTGGCTCAGCCGGTAGCGCTGGAACGAATAGACCACAGACGTGAAAAACGGGATCAGGATGCCGATGCAGACCAGCAAGGCCGGCAGGCTGAGCACATAGGGCAGAACCCGCTTGCTGATCCTGAAGCCGGAAGGCCTGTTTCTTTGTACCGTCACCGCAGTCATCGTGGCTCACCCGTCATTCCTGTTGCTCCGCCCTGCCGGCCGCCCAAGGGAGCAAGGCGGCCGGGTCGGGCGAATGGCGGCGCCGGGAGCGCCGCATCGCAAAATGTTGAAGTTCCCGGCTGGCTGGCCCGCCCGAGCGGGCCAGCCAGCCGGCGGCCCGGTTTAGCCGAGCCCGGCTTCCTTGAGCTGGCCGTTGATGCTCTCGGCCAGCTTGTCCAGGCCTTCGTCGACCGGCACTTCCTTGGCCACCATCTTCTGCAGCGTCGCGGCCCATTCGGTTGTCAGATCGAAGAACAGCGGCTGCGGCGTGAACTTGATGCTGGCTCCCGGCGCCGAAGCGTCGAACATCTCGACATAACCGGGATAGCTCTTGTTCAGCTTCTCGCGGAATACCTCGTCCTTCCAGACCGACTGACGGACCGGATTGACGAAGTCCATCTTGGTAGCGCCGAACAGGGCGTGTTCGGGTCCGGATGCCCATTGCATGAAGTACCAGGTGGCGTCCTTGTCCTTCGAGAAGTTGGACATCGACAGCGACCAGATCCAGATGTTGGGCGTCGGCGCCTTGGCCGCGGGATTGGCCTTGAAGCCGGCGAAGGCGAGCTTGCCGGCCATCTTGTTGTCGCCGCCATTCATGAAGTAGCCGAGGATATCGGCGTCGAAGATCATCGCCGAGGCGCCGGCGCCGAGATCGGTGCCGACCTGATACCAGGTGTAGGTCGACCAGTCCTTCGGGCCGCTCTCCTGGATCATCTGGACCCATTGCTTGTGGAAGGCCTTGGATTCGGCGGTGTTCATGGCAGCCGACAATTTGCCGTCGGCCGACAGGTTAAGGTCCTTCTGGTCGAAGTTGGCGTAGGCCGACAGGAAGCCCGGATGGATCGTCGCCCATGAACGCGAGCCGCGCACGCCGATGCCGTAGACGCCGCCACCTACATCCTTGGTGAGCTTGGCCGCCGCGGCGACCATCTCGTCCATATTGCCGGGAACGGCGACGCCGGCCTTGTCGAACATGCCCTTGTTGTAGGTGATGTTGTTCTGCTCGAAGCCCCACGGAATGCACCACTGCTTGGCGTCCTCGGAACCGAGCACGCCGCCCGGCTGGCCATTCCAGGCGCAGGACTTCCTGACGCCGGGCAGGAAGTCGTCCCAGGCATAGTTCACATTGGTCTTGGCGGGGTCCTTGATCCACTCGTTGAGATCGGTGATCCAGCCGGCCGGGCCATATGTCCAGGTCATGTAGGCGCCGGTCATGAACGCATCATATTCGGGCGAACTGGCCGAGAGCGCGGCCGTGACCTTGTCGAAATAGACGTCTTCCGGGAACACGTCATAGACGACATTCATGCCGGTCAGCTGCTTGAAGTTTTCGAGGTTGGCGATCATCGCATCGGCGTAGGGATGCTTGTTGAGCAAGAGCTTGATGGTCTTGCCCTGATGCGCTTTCCAATCGAAATCCGCGGCCAGTGCCTGGGTCTGCCCCAGGTTGAGCAGCGTGCCGGCCGTGCCGGCGGCAAGGCCCATTGCGCCAAGGCCCTTGATCAGCCCACGGCGATCGACTTGTCCGCGCAGGAACGCGTCGATCAGGTCTTTTTCTTTCTCATGCATTTTTCTTCTCCTCCACAGGGTAGTTTCAACTTGGATGTTGCCGGCTACCCGACCGGCGTTTCTCCCACGAGCGCTCGCGCCGTCCGCTCATCGGTGACCAGGCCCTTGAGATAGCGGCCCTCCAACACCGATTTGATGGCACGAACCTTCACCTTGCCGCCGGCAACGGCGACAATTCTGCGATTGCTGATGTCTTCGCGCGCCAGCGCCAGCGCCCGGTTGGAAAGTGTCGTTTCGACCGCCTTTCCGGTGTCATCGAAGAAATGGCCGAGCAGTTCGCCGACGCCTCCCTTGCGACGGGTCTCCTCCATTTCGCCCTTCTCGATCATGCCGGTGGCGACAAGCGAGGCCTCGCGCTCGGCGGTGCCGATGCCGGCAATCAAAAGGTCTGCCGATTTGGCGAGATCGAAGACCTCGCTGATGCCCTTCTGGCCGAGCAGCACGGCCCGGTCCTCGACCGTGTTGGCGAACATCGGCACCGGCATGACATAGGCTTCCGCGCCAGTGCGTTCGGCCAGGCGATGAATGACGTCGTGCGGGTTGGCCGAGAACTTGCGCGTCAAGCCGCCCAGCAGCGACACGAAGCGGATCCCGTCGGCCGCAATGCGCGGCAGATACTCCACGCAGGCGGCCAGCGTGCGGCCATGACCTACGCCGATCAGCGTGCCCTCGCCGCGTTCGATCTCACGCTTGAGAAACTGCGCGCCGGCGATGCCGAGCGCCTTGAGCGGCAGGTCTTCGGCATCGAAGTCGGGAACGACCTCGCAATAATCGAGGCCGTATCGCCCGGACAGTTCGTCCTCGAGCGCGACGCATTCCGACACTTCGCCGTCGATATAGACTTTGACCAGACCTTCCTGATTGGCCTTGGTGATGAGGCGGTGCGCCTTGAGGCTGGTCAGGCCGAGCCGCTTGGCCACCTCCGACTGGGTCAGCCCGCCGGCATAATGAAGCCAGGCGGCCCGGGTCGCCATGCTGGTTTCATCGTCGCGCAGAAGACCGTTGCCAAAACCAACCATTTCCGCCCTGTGATATTTTTATCAGTTGTTGCAAAATTTTTCACAAGGCGCCGCCGAAGTCAAGCGCCGTGTGTACGGCAAGCGGCTGTTTCATCTTGACCGCGCAATGGCGATCGGGTTCTCGAAGGTTTGACAAATAGCAGGCCGCGCCTATGGTCGATCCATTACAGGAGCGACGCATGGCGAAGACAACCGGCTGCATTTTTGGCGGGGTTTCCCCGCATTTGCTGGACGGTGGAAGTCAGCCGCGGCCGCTTTCACGACCCTCATCCACAACTCTCCCGGCCACCTCTAGGCGTCCGGGTCATCCGTTTCCTTGAACCTTATGTCCCAGAGAATTGCCGAGCTTCTATCGCGGCTGGAAAAGCGGCTGGACAGGTCCGCTGTCGTCTCGGCCGACGAAGCCGGACCGCGCTATCAAGAAGACCCGGACGGCAAGGACGGCGCGCCGCCGGCGATCGTCCTGCGGCCGCGCACGACCGGCGAAGTGTCGGACATTCTGCGGCTGTGCAACGAGGCCGGGCAGCGGCTTGTCGTCCAGGGCGGCCGGACCGGGCTTGCGGGCGCGGCGCGCATTCAAGCCGGCGAAGCGGTGCTGTCGCTGGAGCGGATGACGGCGGTCGCGGCTCCGGACCGCGAGGCGGCGACGATCATCACTGAAGCCGGCGCACCGCTGCAGATGGTGCAGGACGCGGCGGACGCGGCCGGCTTGCTGTTCGGCGTCGACATCGGCGCGCGCGGCACATCCACGGTCGGCGGGAATATCGCCACCAATGCCGGCGGCATCCGCGTGCTGCGCTATGGCATGTACCGGGCGCAGGTGCTGGGCCTCGAAGCGGTGCTTGCCGACGGTAGCGTGCTGACGTCGCTCAAGGGCTTGCCCAAGGACAATTCCGGCTATGACCTCAACCAGCTCTTCATCGGAAGCGAAGGCACATTAGGCGTCGTCACGCGCGCCTGCCTGCGGCTGCATCCGAAACCGGCCACCGAGGTCAACGCCTTCTGCGCGCTTGCCTCGCTCGATGCGGCGATCGCGCTGCTTGCGCTGCTCAGGCAGAAGCTCGGGCCGTTGCTGTCGGCCTATGAGGTGAATTTCGCGCCGCTCTACGGCGCCATGGTCGCCGGCATGGATGCGCCGGCGCCGCTGCCGGTCGGCGCGCCCGTCTATGTGCTGGCCGAGATACAGGGCAACGAGCCCGACCGCGATGGCGACCGCTTTGCCGCGGTGCTGATGCAGGCGGTCGAGGACGGCGTGGTCGACGACGTGGTCGTCTCGCAGTCGCCGCGCGAATTCCGCGCGCTGTGGGCGGTGCGCGAGGACGCCAACCGCTTCCTGTTTTCTATGAAGGGCCTGATCGGCGTCGACATCAGCATCCCGCTGGCCAGGATGGGGGCTTTCCTGCGGGAGGCGGAAGCCGCGATCCGGGCTGTCGACCCCAATGCCGAGATCTATGTCTTCGGTCATCTCGGCGACGGCAATCTGCACTATCAGGTCGGCACCGTGGAACCGGCAGCGGCGTATGAGATCGTCTATCGTGGCGTCGCCGCGGGTGGCGGCGGCGTCTCGGCCGAACACGGCATCGGCCTCGACAAGAAGCAATGGTTGCACCTGGCGCGCAGCGACGCCGAGATCGCCGCCATGCGGCGCTTGAAAGCAGCCTTCGACCCGAACAATATCCTCAATGCCGGTCGCGTCTTCGACCTTGTGCCGGCGACTGCGTTGTCTGACGGAGTGACCCTATGACGGCTGCCGCTCTCCCGAAAGCCGGACAGGCGCATGCGGTCCCAGTCAGCCTCGACGACCGCTATGTTCTGGAACGCGGCCGCATCCTGGTCTCGGGCACGCAGGCGCTGGTGCGGCTGCCGCTCGTGCAGCGCCAGCGCGATCTTGCCGCCGGCCTCAACACCGCCGGCTATGTTTCCGGCTATCGCGGCTCGCCACTGGCTGGCTTCGATCGCGAGATGCAGCGTGCCGGAAAGTACCTTAGGGCGAACCATGTCGTCTTCCATCCCGGCCTCAACGAGGACATGGCCGCGACCGCGGTCTGGGGCACGCAGCAGACCGGCATGTTCGCGGGCTCGCGCTACGACGGCGTGTTTTCCATGTGGTACGGCAAGGGTCCCGGCGTCGACCGGACCATGGACGTCATTCGCCACGCCAATGCTGTCGGCACCAACCGCCATGGCGGCGTGTTGCTCCTGGTCGGCGACGACCATGGCGCCGTCTCCTCGACGCTGCCGCACCAGAGCGAGCACAATCTGATCTCGGCCATGGTGCCGCTGCTGTCGCCCGGCGGCGTCGGCGAATATATCGACTATGGCCTGCTCGGCTGGGCGATGAGCCGTTATTCCGGCGCCTGGATCGGCTTCAAGTGCCAGACCGAGATCGTCGAATGCACAGCGACTGTCGATGTCGACCCGGCACGACTTGGTATCGTCATGCCGCAGCTGACGGTGCCCGCCGACGGCCTGTCGCTGCGCTGGCCGGACGGCCCGCATGCGATGGAGCGCCGCATCGAACACAAGATGGCGGCGGTGCATGCCTTTGCCCGTGCCAACGGCATCGACCGCATCGTGCATGGCGCCGCCAAGGCGCGGCTCGGCATCGTCTCGACCGGCAAGTCGTGGCTCGATCTGCTCGGCGCGCTGTCGGCCCTCGGCATCGACGAGCGGCGCGCGGCCAAGCTTGGCATCCGGCTATACAAGGTCGGCATGGTCTGGCCGCTCGAGCCGGAAGGGCTCAGGGCTTTCACTGAGGGGCTGGAGGAAATCCTCGTCGTCGAGGAGAAGCGGCCGGTGATCGAGGACCAGATCAAGGCGCTGCTGTTCAACGCGCCCAATCGCCCACGCGTCTTCGGCAAGACGGACGAGCGCGGCGCGCCACTGCTGCCTTCCATCGGCGAGATCAGCGCCGTTTCGGTCGCCCGCGCAATCGTCTCGCGGCTCGGCACGCCGGACGCAGAGCTTAGCGCACACGTGAAGACAATCGAGGCCGTCGCGGCTTCAGCGCCCGGCGAGGTCATCGCGCTGAAGCGCGATCCCTATTTCTGCTCCGGCTGCCCGCACTCGATCTCCACCGTGGTGCCCGATGGCAGCCGTGCCTCGACCGGCATCGGCTGCCACATGATGGTCATCGGCATGGAGCGCGAGACCTCCACCTTCACCCAGATGGGTGGCGAAGGCGGCGCATGGATCGGCCTGTCGCCGTTCACCGACGAGAAGCACATTTTCGTCAATATGGGCGACGGCACCTATTTCCATTCCGGCCTGCTGGCCATCCGCGCCGCCATCGCCGCCAAGGTCAGCGCCACCTACAAGATCCTCTACAACGACGCCGTCGCCATGACCGGCGGCCAGCGCCATGACGGCGAGGTTTCGGTGCCGTCGATCGTCGAGCAGACGCTGGCGGAGGGCGCGAAACGCGTCGTCGTCGTGTCCGAAAAGCCCGAAGCCTGGGCCGGCGTCCTGCCACGGTCCGTGACCATTCACCATCGCGACGAGCTCGACGCCGTGCAGCGCGAGCTCAGGGAGATCGAGGGGGTGACGGTGCTGGTCTTTGACCAGGTCTGCGCCGCCGAAAAGCGCCGCCGACGCAAGCGCGGCGCCTATCCGGTCTCGCCAAGACGCGCCTTTATCAACGAGCTCGTCTGCGAAGGCTGCGGCGATTGCTCCGCCGTCTCCAACTGCATTTCGATCGAGCCCGAGGAAACCGAGTTCGGCCGCAAGCGCAGGATCAACCAGTCGAGCTGCAACACCGACCTGTCCTGCATCAAGGGCTTTTGCCCGAGCTTCGTGACCGTGGAAGGCGGCACGATTCGCAAGCCGAAGGCGCGGGCCGTGGAGGCTGGTTCCGCCGAATTGCCGCTGCCGGCGCTGGCGGCACTCGAGCGTCCCTACAACATGCTGCTGGCCGGCATTGGCGGCACCGGCGTCATCACGGTCAGCGCGATCCTGTCGCAAGCAGCGCATCTCGACGGGCTTGGCCTGCTGACGCTCGACCAGACCGGGCTGGCGCAAAAGAACGGCGCGGTGGTTTCGCATATCAGGCTTGCACGCGACCCTGATATGCTCAACACGGTCAGGATCGGCCCGGGCGAGGCCGATCTTGTGCTTGGCTTCGACATCGTCGTGTCGGCGGCGGCAGCTTCACTTGCGACCTTCGCGCATGGCCGCACAAGGGCCGTGCTCGACGATCATTTCGCGCCGACGGCGTCCTTCGTGCAGAACACCGCGATCGACTTCCGCCAGGAGGCGACGCTGAAGCAATTGCGGCGGGCGGCCGGTGAAGAGGCTATCACGCTGATCCCAGCGACCAGGCTCGGCCTCGCGCTGATGGGCGACGCCATCGCCGCCAACATGTTCCTGCTCGGCAATGCCTGGCAGCGCGGACTGGTGCCGATCAGCCTGACATCCATCGACAAGGCAATCGAGATGAACGGCGCCGGCGTCGCCATGAACCGCGCAGCTTTCAACTGGGGCCGCCGCGCGGCGGTCGACCTTGCGGCGGTGCTGGATGCTGCGCAAACGAGCAGTCTAGAAGCACCGAAACCCGAGACGCTCGACGCCATGGTTGCGCGCCGGATGGCATTCCTAACCGGCTACCAGGACGCCGCCTATGCGAACCGCTACCGCAAGCTGGTCGACACCGCCCGCGCGGCCGAAGCCGGCCTCTCATCCGGCTCCGAGGATTTCGCCAGGGCCGTGGCGATCGGCGCCTTCAAGCTGATGGCCTACAAGGACGAATATGAGGTGGCGCGGCTGCATCGCGACCAATCCTTCAAGAAGAAATTGGCCGAACAATTCGAGGGCGATTTCAGGATCAGGCATCATCTTGCGCCGCCGATGATCTCGCGCATCGACCCGCGCACCGGCCATCCCGGCAAGATCGCCTTCGGCGCCTGGATCAATCCGGTCTTCGCGATGCTGGCGCGATTGAAGGGCCTGCGCGGAACGCGCTTCGATCCGTTCGGGCGCACCGAAGAGCGGCGGATGGAACGGCGGATGATTGCCGATTATGAAGGGCTGATCGCAGATCTTTCGGCGCGGCTGACAAAAGGCAACCACGTCGTAGCGACCGAACTCGCCCGGCTGCCGGAAGAGGTACGCGGCTTCGGCCACGTCAAGATGGCGGCGGTCGAACGCTTCGAGAAGAAGAAGGCGGCGCTGCTGGAAAAACTGGGTAAGGAAAGCCGCCTGGAAACAGCGGCTTAGCGGTTGCACCTCAGAAGCAGATTCAAGGCATTGCGGCGCCCTTTGAGTGCCCAGCGGCGCTGTCGACCGGAATCATCAGCGCATCGAGAACGCAGGCGCCTTTCTCGAACACAACGACCGGATTGACGTCGACGGCCTCGATCAAATGGCCATAACGGCCGGCGAAATCGGACAGCGCCACAATCGTCTCGACCAGCGCTTCCCGGTCGGCTTGCGGCGCGCCGCGATAGCCCTCGAGCAGAGCGCCTAGTCGCGTCCGGTCGATCAGTGCCTCGGCCGACACGCGGTCGACCGGCAGCAGGTCAAAGGCTGCCTCCTTGACCAGTTCGACCAGAACGCCGCCGACGCCGACGACAATTCCGAGGCCGAACGGTTCGTGCCGGATAAGGCCGACCAGCGCTTCCACGCCGCGTCCGGCCATCTCCTGCACCACCACGCCGCGCAATTCCGCATCCGGCGCGTGAGTGCGAGCGCTTCGCATGATCGCCGTGAAGGCTTCGGCCGCTTCGGCTGCACTGCCTATGCCAAGCCGCACGCCACCGGCTTCGGTCTTGTGAGGAATGTCGGGCGACTCGATTTTCATCACGACCGGAAAGCCGATCGCCTCGGCGGCCGCGACTGCCTCTTGCGCGGTAACGGCCAGACGCTCGCGCGTCACTCTCAGGCCGTTCTCGGCCAGCCATTGCTTGGCCTCACGTTCTGTCAATTTTTCGCCAGTCATGAGGCGCTTTGCCCACGGATCGTTTTCGCCGGCCGGTTCGATTGCCGGGGCGTTCGGTGTCGTGGCGCCGGTCGCGTCGAGCACCCGTCGCACGGCACTGAGCGCAGCGCGCGTGCCGTTGAGCACCGGGACGCCGGCAAGCCGCTCCCTGACGGCGGGATGGTGTCCGGACGACAGGTTGCTGATGAAGGCGACCGGAACGGCCGCATCCTTCGCGTAGGCGGCAACGGCATCGGCAATGCCGGTATATTCGGCAGCGCCTGTGGCATCGAGGCCGACAGGCGCGTCCTGCGCGGCGACGATCAGGCCGACGGCGGGATCCTGCGCCAGGGTGTCGAGCACGCTGCGATAGATCCCGCCATCGGCGAAGACCACGCCCGTGGTGTCGACCGGATTCTGCGGCGTCGCGAAAGGCGGCAGCAGGGCCCTCATCTGCGCGATGGTATCTTGCGAAAATTCCGGCAGGTCGATGCCGACCTGTTCGGCGATGTCGGAGACATGGGCGACACCGCCGCCGCTGACGCCGACAACCGCGACGCCCTTGCGCGCGGGCCTCGCCTTCAGCGACAGGCAAAGTGTGGCGGTCTCGACGAACTCGTCCATGTCGGCGACCTCAATCACGCCGGTGCGCCGAAAGAAGGCTTCATAGGCCTCGTTGGCGGCAGCGAGCGAACCGGTATGCGCGGCGGCGGCCTCGGCCCCCTTGCTTGACTTGCCGGCGCGTAGCGCGACCACCTTCTTGCCCGCGGCATGCACTGCCTGCATCGCGGAGGTGAAGGCGGCGGGATCGCGGATGGCCTCCACGACAAGTCCGATGACGTGCGTCGCCTCGTCATCGGCGAGATAGGCGAGATAATCGGGAAGATCGGTCGCAGCGCTATTGCCGCAGGAGACGATGTGGCTCAGGCCGAAGCGCCCGGAATTGGCGAGCGCGATGGCGCTGGCGCCGGAATGCGACAGGATCGCGAGCTGGCCCTTCTTCAGGTTGGGCGACAGCGTCGAGGAATAAAGCGCTGCGCCGCTTTGCAGATTGAACAGGCCGAGGCAGTTCGGTCCGCAGACCGCCATGCCGTATTTTCGCGCGATCCCGACCAGCGCCTGCTGGCGCGCCTTGCCCTCCCCGTCGGTCTCGGCAAAGCCGCTGGCCAGCACGACGGCCGCCTTGACGCCGGCCTTGCCTGCGTCTTCGAGCGCGCCCAGCACGTGAGCCGCGCCGATGCCGATCACCGCCACGTCGGCCGGCGCATCGAGCCGGTCGAGCGACGGGATGGCCGCGATGCCGAACACCGTTTCGGCCTTCGGATGCACAGGGATGATGGCGCCCGAAAATCCGAACGCCATCAAATTGCGCATGACGTAGCTCGACGACGCATCGGCGCGTTCCGTCGCGCCGATGACGGCGACCGAACGCGGCGCCATCAGCGCCCGCATCGCCTCACGCGAAGCGGCAAGGCCGGTCACGGCTCAGTCGAGGCCCTTGAACGGGCCGTCGCGGAAAGCGAGGTATTCCTTGAGGCTCATCTTGGCGAGGTTTGCCATCCATTCGCGGCCCTGCCTGGTCACGTGGAGTGCGGCGATCGCCTCGATATTGTACTGGAAGGACGGCAGCAGCCCGGCCACCATCTGCTGGTTGTTGATCGAGGCCTTGGTGAATTTCAACGCCGGCACCGGCATGCGCGCCAGCTTGCGGGCGAGGTTTTCGGTCTTTTCCTTCAACCGATCGGCCGGCACGATCTTGTTGATCAGATGCATGCGCAGCGCCTCCTCGGCATCGACCAGGTCGCCCGTATACATCAGCCAGCGCACATCGCGGGTGGCAAGCAGCCAGGGCATCATCAGCGCCGGCGGACCGGAATTATGGCGCACCTCGGGCTCGCCGAATTTTGCATTGTCGGCGGCGATCGCCAGGTCGCAGCACATCATCAGCTCCAGCGCACCGGCCAGCGCATAGCCGTTGACGGAGGCAATGACCGGGATCGGCGCCTTCCAGATGTTGAGCAGCGCTTCGGCGTTCTCGCCCATATCCGCGCGCCAGAAATCGATGTCGACGTCGAAATCGCCGCCCTGCAGATCGTAGCCGGAGGAGAAGGCGCGGCCGGCGCCGGTGATCACCAGTGCGTTAACGTCCGGATCGGCAACGGCGGCGGCAAGGGCCTTGCCGATCTCGCGGATCACCGTCTTGTTCATCGCATTGAGCTTGTCGGGACGATTGATGGTGATCGTCGCGAACTTGTCCGTCGCATCCTTCTGGTAAAGGATCGTCTCGTAGGTGGCCTGCGCGCTCATGCGGTTCTCCTGGGATGCTTTCGAAAATCAGAGCCAGCAAGGCGCCGACTGGTCTTTCACCTCTACGCTGCCTCGCGCTTCGATCCCGCATGCGCCACGGCGATGCGGGCGGCGAGTGCTGCGTTGTTGCGGACCAGCGCGATGTTGGCCTTCAGGCTGCGGCCTTGCGAAAGCTCGTTGATGCGAGCGAGCAGGAACGGCGTCAATTCCTTGCGCCCGATGCCGCGTTTGTCGGCTTCCGCCACCGCGGCCGCGATGGTGCCGTCGATGAAGGCGGGATCAAGCGCGTCCGCTTGCGGAATTGGATTGGCAATCAGGATGCCGGTGCCCGAGCCCATCTGCTCGTGCAGCAGCATGGCCTGCGCAATCTCCTCCGGTGTGTCGAGGCGATGATCGGCCTTGAGCCCGCTGGACCTGACATAGAAGGCCGGGAAGTCGTCGCTTTGATAGGCAATCACCGGCACGCGCTGGGTCTCCAGATATTCCAGCGTCTTGGCGATATCGAGGATCGATTTCACGCCGGCGCAGACGACGGTCGTGCCGGTCTGGCCGAGTTCGGTCAGGTCGGCAGAGATGTCGAAGGTGGCTTCGGCGCCGCGATGGACGCCGCCGACGCCGCCGGTGGCGAAAATGCCGATGCCGGCGAGGGCGGCGATCCGCATCGTCGCCGACACCGTAGTTCCGGCCGAGCCGCCGCGCACCATGACGGCGGCGAGGTCGCGCCCGGAGGCCTTGACCACATCCTTCGCCGCCGCCAGCTTTTCCAGCTCAGCGTCGTCGAGCCCGACCTTGATCTTGCCGGCGACCACGGCGATCGTTCCCGGAACGGCGCCGTTCTCGCGCACCACGGCCTCGACACCACGGGCGGTCTCCAGATTTGCGGGATAAGGCATGCCGTGGGTGATGATGGTGGATTCCAGCGCCACCACCGCGCGGCCTTCTCGAAGCGCTGCCGCAACCTCGTCATTCAGGTGGATAAGGGAAGGTTTCATGATCGTCTCGCTTTCAGGCGGGAATGCGGTACATGCCGGCGGTGAGGAAGCGCGGCGACAGATCGGGGTGCACGCTGGATTCGCTTTCGGTGGTCAGCGTGGCGAGCAACGCGCCGGTGCGCGCGGCGTGCGGCACGGAATCTCCGGAAAGCACCTTGTACATGGTGCCGGCGATCATTGCGTCGCCTGCGCCGGTGATGTCGACGGCGCGGGCCGGCACGGAGCGCATGGTCGCCACGCCACTCTCGGTCGCCACCGCAAATCCATGCGCGCCCATGGTCACGATCACTTCGGCGGCCCCTGCCGCGCGCAGTGCCGCTGCCGCCTCCTTCGGCTTCAGCCGCTTGTCGGCATCGGCGATGCCGAGCATCGAATTGGCCTCGTCATGATTGGTGAACAGAAGGTCGATGCCGGTCAGATCCTTCGGCAGGCGCGCCGATTTCGGCGACGACACGGTGTCGACGGCGAGCTTGAAACGCGCGCCCTGCTTGCGTGACATCAGCGCTGCTATCGTGGCTGCCGGCAGGTTGCAGTCGATGAACACCCAGGTCGCCGAAGCAAGATGCGGCCAGAAGCGGTCGAGATAGGACGGCGAGAACAGATCGAAGATCTCCATATCGGCAATGCCGAGCACGAGATCGTTGTTGAGATCGAGGATCGCCGCATATTCGGCCGTCGGCCGTTCCGTGGTGGTGATGACCTGGCTGACATCGGCGCCGAGGTCGCGCAGATGCCGCACCAGCGAGCGGCCGGTTTCGTCGTCGCCGACAATCGAGACGAAGCTGACGTCGACGCCGAGGCGGACAAGGTTCTCGGCGACGTTGCGGGCGACGCCGCCGAAGCTGCGATAGCCGTCGACCGGGTTCGACGTCTCGAAGATCAGATCCTTCTTGGCGTGGTATTTGCGGTCGAGGACCGCGCCGCCGATGCAGATCATGCGCTTGGAGGCCGGCAGGACGTAGCCGCGACCGAGAATGTAGCCCTTGTTGACGAGCTGCATGATGTGGGCCGCAACGGTCGAACGGGCGATGCCGAGCGCGGTGGCTATGTCCTGCTGGCCGGCGAACGGGTTCGCCGCGATGAGATCCAGAACCGCCTGCTCCTGTGCTCCAAGGTCGTCCATCGTCCCCGTCCAATTCGTGGCTGAACATTTTCGATATGGACAACAACAGATGATCTTGTCAACATTCGTTTGTAGCTATAACGTTTCCTTCAACCGGCGTTTCCACCGTCTGTCCCCAAGGCGGAACAAGGCAACAGAAAGGTGATCGCGATCATGCAGACCGCACCTCAGGCCGAAGCAACGGACCAGGGAATTCCCGTCATCGATGTCGGGCCTTTCATCCGCGGCGAGGCCGGCGCCGACGCTGTCGTCAAAGCCATCGAGACCGCCTGCCGGGATACCGGTTTCTTCCTCGTCACCGGCCATGGCGTATCGCCGGAAAGGACGATGCGGCTCTACAATCTGGCGCGCGCCTTCTTCGATCTGCCCGAGGAGTACAAACGCGCCCATGGGCGTGGCACCACACTGACCGGCGGGATGGCCTTCTCGCCAATCGCCGACGAGGCACTGGCCGCCACCAAGGGCATCAAGACGCCCGGCGACTACAAGGAAAGCCTGAATTTCGGCCTGCGCCTCAAGGGCGACGCATGGCCTGACCAGCCCGAGAACATCGAGAGCGCCTTTCGCGATTATTTCCTGGAGATGGAGACGCTGGCGAGGCACCTGCGCCGCATCTTCTGCCAGGCGATCGGCCTCGAGTCCGACTATTTCGAGCCGGCCTTCGAGAACCATCTGTCGGCGCTGCGTGTCATCAACTACCCCGAGCAGGACGTGGACCCCCTGCCCGGCCAGCTTCGCGCCGGCGTTCACAGCGACTACGGCTTCATGACCATCCTGCGTTCTGAGGCTTCGTCCGGCGGCTTGCAGGTGCAGACCCGCGACGGCCGCTGGCTCGATGCGCCGTCGATCGACGGCGCCTATGTCGTCAACATCGCCGACGCCTTCATGCGCTGGAGCAATGACGAATGGGTGTCGACGCCGCATCGCGTCGCCAATCCGCCGCGCAACAAGAAAGGCAGTTCGCGCCGCCAATCGATCCCGTTCTTCGTCAACCCTGCCAAGGAGACGCTGATCTCCTGCCTGGAGCCATTCTGCAAGGACGGCAAGCAGGCCAAGTACGAACCGATCACCTATGGAGACTATATCGAGCTGAAGACCAGACAGGCTTTCGGCCGCTGAACGATGGAAGGCTTCGGCCGTCCCAAAGAACGAATTGATTAAAAGAAATCAACAAGGGGAATTGTGATGACGAAACTGACCAGACGACAGACGCTTGCCGGAATGGGCGCGCTCAGTGCCGCCGGGCTGATCGGAATGCCCGCCATCGCCCAGGAAAAGACGTTGATCGTGCCGACGCTTGGTGGTGTCTGGGAGCAGTTCTGGCGCTCGACCATCGCACCGGCCTTCGAAAAGGCCTCCGGCGCCAAGGTGACGCTCGATGTCGGCAATGGCCGCGTCTTCGGCGCCAATCTGCGCGCCGCCGGCGTCGACAAGCCGCCCTATTCGATCATCATGACCAATGAGGTCTTCGCCTCCGGCCTGCGCAAGGAAGGCTTCTTCGAAAAGCTCGACCTGGCGAAGCTGCCGAACTACAACGACCTTTATCCGCTGGCCAAGATCGCCGACGGTTTCGGCGCCACCGGCGCCATCTCGCCGATCGGCATCGGCTACCGCACCGACCTGGTGAAGACGCCGCCCAAGGCCTGGAAGGATCTTTGGAACAACGAGGAATTCAAGGGCAAGATCGGCCTCTACAATTTCGCCAACAGCGCCGGCAAGATGGAGCTTTTGCTGGCCTCGAAGATCTTCGGCAAGGACCAGTACGATGTCGATGCCGGCTTTGACGCGCTGGCCAAGCTGGGCCAGGTGATCCAGGTCGACTTCAACCTTTCCACGGCCCTGTCGTCGGGCGAGATCGTCGTCGCGCCGTTCGATTTCGGCGAGATCGCGCGGCTGCGCAAGCAGGGCCTGCCGGTCGATTGCGTCGTTCCCGAGGAGGGCATGTTCATGTTCGACCAGACGGTCTCGATCCTGGCCAATGGACCGGAGAAGGAGCTGGCCTATCAGTATGCTGACTTCCTGCTGTCGCCGGAAACCCAGATGCTGATGGCGAAGGAATTCTTCGTTTCGCCGACGAATTCGAAGGTGATCATTCCCGACGACCTCAAGGCCGATGTGCCTGTGTCGGGCGAGGCAATGACCAAGATCCTCACCTGGGACTGGGATTTCGTCAACGAGAAGCAGGGCGAGCTGGCCGAGCGTTGGGCCAAGACGATCCTTTAAGAGACTGTTGGAAATTCTACTCTGGCGGCCATCTGATGGCGTTTTCTGCGCTTCCGGTGCTCACGGACCCAAATGTCCGCTGCGCTCCGGTTCTCGAAATCACCACCATATGACTCGCCAGAGCGAATTTCGAAACAGTCTCTAAGGGCTGATATTGAACTGGGATGACGCGTCTCGATTTCGAGGGGCGCCTCCCGCCAGCCGCGCCGCACCTCCGGTTGCGGTCGATCGCCTGTGAAGTGGAGCATTCATGACCGAGGTTAGCATCGAGCGGCTGACCAAGACCTTCGGCAGCGCCCGCGCGGTCGACGGCATCTCGATCCGCATCGCCGATGGCGAGTTCATTTCGTTGCTCGGTCCGTCGGGCTGCGGCAAGACGACGACGCTGAAGATGATCGCCGGCTTCGAGGAGGCGAGCGAAGGCGCGATCCGCTTCGACGGCAAGGACGTCGTCAACGTGCCGGCCGAAAAGCGCGACATCGGGATGGTGTTCCAGAACTACGCGCTGTTTCCGCATATGACGGTGGACCAGAACCTCGCCTTTGGGCTGGAGATGCGCAAGATCGCCAAGCCCGAAATGCTGAGCCGCATCGCTGAGGTGCTCGACATGGTGCAGCTCCGCGGCTATTCCGACCGCTATCCGAGCCAGCTTTCCGGCGGCCAGCAGCAGCGCGTGGCGCTGGCGCGCGCGCTGGTCATCGAACCGAAGATCCTGCTGCTCGACGAGCCGCTCGCCAATCTCGACGCCAAGCTGCGCGAGGAAATGCGCGTCTTCATCCGCGACCTGCAGCGCCGTGTCGGCATCACCACCGTCTATGTCACGCATGACCAGGCCGAGGCGATGACCATGTCCGACCGGGTGGTGGTGATGTTCGGCGGCCGCATCGCCCAGATCGGCGCGCCGTCGGACATCTATGAGCGCCCCGAAAACCTCGAGGTGGCGCAATTCGTCGGCCAGGTGAACCTAGTCAAGGGCACGATCGCCGGGCCGGCCGGAGCCGGCAAGAACCGCGTCGCGTCGGTCTTTGGCGACGTCGCCGTCGACAGCCGCGCGGACCACGCGCCGGGCGCCGCAGTCACGCTGTCGCTGCGCCCGGAGGCGATCGAACTCAAACCTGCTGGTCTGGGCGGAGCGCAGGGCAAGGTCATGGCGCGCTACTATTCCGGCAGCATCATCGACTATCGCATCGCGCTGGATTCGGGCGAGACGCTGCACGTCCAGACCTTTCCAAACATCAGGATCGCCGAAGGCGACCGTGTCAGCGTGCAGGCGCCAGCGGACGGGTTCTGGCTGCTCGGGGCGGCTCAATGATGCCGGCACGCCGCAAAGGCCTTGGACCGCTGATCCTGATTGCGCCGGCGGCCGTGTTGCTCGGCGTATTCCTGGTCCTGCCCTATCTCAACATCGTGGTTATGAGCTTTCGCATGCCGGGGCAAGGCACGCCTTACGGTGCGGGCTTCACCATCGGCAACTACACGAAATTCTTCGCCGACAGTTTCTACCTGCTCCAGGTCGCCAACACTCTGTGGATCGGCCTCATCACCACCGCCATCTGCCTCGTCGTCGGCTTTCCCGTCGCCTGGCAACTGGCGCGCGGCGCCATGCGTTTTCGTGCGCTGGCCTACGGGCTGGTGCTGTCGCCGCTGCTGGTCGGCATCGTCATCCGCTCCTATGGCTGGACGATACTTCTGGGCAATGCCGGCCTCATCAACCGCACACTGACCGGCATGGGCCTGATCGATCGCCCGCTGCCGCTGATGTACAATGCGCTCGGCATCGTCATTGCGCTGGTGCATGTCTTCCTGCCCTTCATGATCCTGCCGATCATGGCGGCGATCCAGGGGGTCGACCCGTCGCTGGAATCGGCGGCGCGCTCGCTCGGCGCGTCGCGCTTCACCGCCTTTCGCCGCATCGTTCTGCCGCTGTGCACGCCCGGCATCCAGGCTGGCTGCATCCTCGTCTTCGTCTTGTCGCTCAGCGCCTATGTGACGCCGTCGCTGATCGGCGGGCTCAGGGTCAAGACCATGGCCGTCACCGTCGTCGATGCGCTGACCGACACGTTCCAGTGGCCGTGGGGTTCGGCGCTGGCGCTGATGCTGTCGGTCACCGGCGCGCTCTGTGTCGTCATCTTCGCGCGGCTGACGCGCATGAAATGGAAAGTGGCGCGGACATGAAGCGGCCGGTGCTCACGCTCTATTGCCTGCTGGTCTATGCCTTCCTGCTGGCGCCCATTTTGGTCGTCGTCGGCGCCTCCTTCAATGCCGGCAATTTCCTGACGTTCCCGCCGCAGGGCCTGTCGCTGCGCTGGTATGTGACCTTCTTCCACAATGACGTGTTCATGCGCGCGATCCGCACCTCGCTCTGGGTGGCGGCGGTGGCGACCGTCATTTCCGGAACCATCGGCACCATGGCCGCGCTCTACTATGTCCAGCATGCCGGCCGCTGGAAGGAGACGGTGCGCATCGCCATGCTGGCGCCGCTCTTGCTGCCGGAAGTGCTGACGGCGATCGCGCTGCTGTTTTTCGTCTATGCGATCGGCATCGGCACCACGACCATGATCGGCATGGTCGCCGGCCATGTGCTGATCACGCTGCCCTTCGTCTTCATCAATGTCTCGGCCTCGCTGGAAAGCTTCGATTCGTCCTGGGACATGGCGGCGCGCTCGCTGGGCGCCGGCCGCCTGACAAGGTTCCGGCGCATCATGCTGCCGCTGATCAAGCCCGGCGTCATCGGCGGCGCGCTGTTCGCCTTCATCATATCCTTCGACACCTTCACCATCTCGTTCATGCTGAAGGGGATCGGAACGTCGACGCTGCCGATCCAGCTCTTCGACTATCTGCGGACCAATTTCACGCCGGAAGCGGCTGCCGTCTCGACCGTGTCGATCGTGCTGACGCTAGTGGTGGTGATCGTCTCGGAGAAGGTGCTGGGGCTGCGCATCCACCGTTTTTGACGGACCGCGCATCAGCCTGAGCAGCGCTTAGCAGGGCAAATCTCGACAGCGGCACTTGCGGGCGCGTTCGCGCTCTGATTCCTTGATGGTGGGGAGCATGGCCTGATTCGCGAGCTTGCCGCATCGGAGCCCTGACGGTTTCGGAAAAGCATTCGGTTGCTTGCAGCGCCCAGAATTTCAACGGAGGGACGGGCAGTGAACGCCAACAAGAGGCCGGAAATCTCCGAGATGAGGCCGAAGATAACGGTTGTCGGAGTCGGCGGCGGCGGCGGCAACGCCGTCAACAACATGATCGCCGAAGGCCTGCAAGGCGCGGAGTTCATCGTCGCCAACACCGATGCCCAGGCGCTTACCATGTCGAAGGCATCCCGGCTGATCCAACTCGGAGCCCATGTGACGGAAGGCCTGGGCGCCGGTTCACTGCCCGAGGTCGGCCGTGCGGCAGCCGAGGAAACGATCGACGAGATCATGGACCATCTTGCGGGAACGCATATGTGTTTCGTGACCGCGGGCATGGGCGGCGGAACCGGTACCGGTGCCGCACCTGTTATCGCGCACGCCGCGCGGGCAGCGGGGATCCTGACGGTGGCGGTCGTCACCAAGCCTTTTACCTTCGAGGGGAAACGCCGGATGCAATCGGCCGACGAAGGCATCGAACGGCTGCGTGAGAGCGCCGACACGGTGATCGTCATCCCGAACCAGAATCTCTTCCGGGTCGCCGATGCCAAGACGACATTCGCGGACGCCTTCATCATGGCGGACCGCGTCCTCTATGCCGGTGTCGGCTGCATCACCGACCTCATCGTCAAGGAAGGCCTGATCAATCTCGACTTCGCCGACGTGAAATCCGTGATGCGCGACATGGGCCGCGCAATGATGGGCACGGGCGAAGCCTCGGGCGAGGATCGCGCCAGGAAAGCGGCCGAAGCGGCAATCGCCAACCCGCTCCTCGACGAGGCCTCCATGGCCGGGGCCAAGGGTGTTCTTGTCTCGATATCGGGTGGCGTCGACATGACGCTGTTCGAGGTCGATGAAGCGGCTACCCGTATACGAGAAGAGGTCGACACCGACGCCGATATCATTGTCGGCGCCATTTTCGACAAGGCGCTGGAGGGAAAATTCAGGGTCTCGGTCGTCGCGACGGGCTTGCGCCAGGGGGTGGAAGTGTTTCAGCCGGGGCGGATGACCGCCTGAGCGTTTGAGTTGGCAATACGGCCTTTACGCGAGGCTACGAGAACCCACCGGCTTTCGGCACCGAGGTGCACACCACTGTCCGCCACCTGTACGCATGGCTGGGAGCACCCTTACGAAAACTGGTCCGGCGGCGGGCTGTGCAGCCCCGGTACGATCGCCCACACCGGTTTTACCGGCACCGGGTTGTGGATCGACTTCGACAAGGGCAAGGCATGGACCTTGCTCACCAACCGGATTCATCCGACACGTCATTTCAATAGCGGAATCGCGGAGCTTCGCCAGACGGTTGGCGATCTCGTCAACGGAAGTTAGGGACTCGACCATGGAACCAATCTGGGCCGTCGGCCTGATGACCGGCACGGTGCTTGACGGCAATATCGACGTCGCGCTGATCCGGACCGATGGCGAGCGGATCGCGGATTTCGGTACTTACACATTGGCGCCCTACCCTCAGACGATCCGCACCTTGCTGGAGGAAACGCTGCGCCAGGCGCGGGTGTGGAACTTCACCGGGCCAGAACCGGCGATCTTCCGCGAGGCAGAAGAGGCGCTGACGCGCGCGCAGTCCGCGGCGGTCAAGAACCTCGTCGAAAGCTACGGCCTGACGATGGCCAATATTGGCGTTGTCGGCTTCCATGGCCAGACCGTGCTGCATCGCGCGCCGCAGGCCGGCCGGCTCGGCGAGACCCGCCAGCTCGGCGACGGCGAATTGATGCACGCCATCCTGGGCACCAAGGTCGCCTATGATTTCCGCTCGGCCGACATGCGCGCCGGCGGGCAAGGCGCGCCACTGGCGGCCGCCTACCACACCGCGCTCTTGCGCGCGGCGGACGCCAGCGGCGACATGGCGGTGCTCAATCTCGGCGGCGTCGCCAACATCACCTGGTGGGATGGCAAGGACAATGTCATCGCCTTCGACACCGGGCCGGCCAATGCGCCGCTCAACGACTTCATCAAGGCGAAAGGGCTGGGCGACATGGACCGTGACGGCGCGCTGGCAAGCTCCGGCACCGTGGACGAGGCGCGGCTGGCCAAGCTGCTGCAACATCCTTACCTGACCAAGCCGTATCCGAAATCACTCGACCGGTTCGACTTTGGCGCGGCGATGGCTGACGGCCTCAGCGCAAAGGACGGTGCGGCGACGCTGACGGCCTTCACCGCCGCCGCCGTCGGCAAGGCGCTCGACCTGCTGCCGCATCGGCCCAAGAAGCTGGTCGTCAGCGGCGGCGGCCGGCATAACCGGACGATGATGGCGATGCTTGCCAGCCGCGCCGGCGTCGAAGCCGTGCAGGCCGAGACGCTCGGCTGGAAAGGCGACGCGGTGGAGGCGGAATGCTTTGCTTTCCTGGCGGTGCGCGTGCTGCGCGGCCTGCCGATCAGCTTCCCCAGCACGACCGGCGTGCCGCAGCCGATGCGCGGCGGACGCCTTGCCTGCTGATCAAGCGGCTGACAGCGTCTTGTGCAGGAAGATGCGGCTGCGGCCGACGGGAAAATCAGGCAGCGTGCCGAAGGGCCGATAGCCTTGGCGCTCATAGGCTTTCGCCGCCTTGGGATTGAACGTGTCGATCAGGGCGCCGTGACAGCCGCGCGCGACCGCTTCCCGCTCGGCAGCCTCCAGCATGTTGCCCGCCATGTGCTGGCCACGCAGCCTTTCGTCGACCCAGAGCCACTGCACATAAAGCCAGCCCCAGGCGGTGTAGCCCGAAATGCCGGCGACGACCTTGCCCGCTTCGTCGCGGACGAAGACGGCGAGCGCCTTTCGCCGGGAAGCGCCGACATCGCTGTCGTTGAAGGCAGTCAGCCGTTCGCCCAGAAAGGCGAGTTCTTCCGGAGAAGGGTCGGCGGTGGTCTCAAGAATCGTCTTCATCGCATGTCCAGATCGGAGCGGGACACTCCGTTTAGCGAAGGACAGGACGGGGACGCAAGCTTGCCGGCGAGCGGCAGCAGGGCAATCGCTTCAGCTTGGTGCTGCCCCTCATCTGCCTGCCGGCATCTTTGTAACTTGTTCTGTGCCGAGTCTGCTATGAAAGCAGGTGCGGCGGCGGACGAGAGACCGGAGCATCTTTGGGCGATCGAGCCCGTGGGAGAGCAAGGGTCTTCGTCCGCCGTTCCATCGAACCCGAACAGTCGCCTGGGCCGCAAGCGAAGCCCGATTAGGCAAGGATGGGACAGGATGGAAATCATTGTTGGCATCGACGTTTCCAAGGACCGGCTCGACGTGCATGTTTTGCCGTCCGGGGAAGCATTTTGGGTGAGCAACGACCACGCCGGGGTGGAGGATCTGATCGAGCGGCTCGTAGGCCTTTCGCCGTCCATTGTCGGCTTGGAGGCGACAGGAGGCTTCGAGAGACTGGCCGTTGCCACCTTGGCGGGCGCTGGCCTGGCGGTTGTCGTGGTCAATCCGGCGCAGGTGCGAGCCTACGCCAACGCACTCGGCAAGCGGGCCAAGACCGACCCGATTGACGCTGCTGTCATCGCGGCCTTCGTCGCCGCGACCAAGCCGCAATTGCGGCCGTTGCGCGATACCGAAACCGAGGCCCTGGCTGAGCTCGTCGCCCGCCGGCGTCAGATCGTGCAGATGATGGTTGCCGAGGAAAACCGTGCCCGCACCACCACGGCAAAGCAGGCGCAAAAGAGCATTCAGCGGCTGCTCGTCGCGCTCAGGCGCGAACTGGCAAGCCTCGACGCCGACATGGACGATCATATCCGCAAGTCTCCAGTCTGGCGGGTCAACGAAAAGTTGCTTTCCTCCGTCCCGGGTGTCGGTCCCATCGTCGCCCGTAGCCTGATTGCTGAGATGCCGGAACTGGGCAGCCTTGACCGCCGCCAGATCGCTGCGCTCGCCGGCCTTGCGCCATGGACGAGGCAGTCCGGCAAATGGCGTGGCAAAAGCTTCATCGGTGGCGGCAGGAGCCGCGTGCGCGCCGTCCTCTTCATGGCTGCCCTCGTCGCCATCAGACACAACCCCGTCCTCAAGGCCTTCCGCGACCGCCTTGTCGCAGCCGGAAAGCCAAAGATCGTCGCAGTCGTCGCCACAATGCGAAAACTCCTCACTATCCTCAACGCTATCGTGCGGGACCAAAAACCACGGCAAACCGCTTGACTGCCAAGACAGTCGCTCTCCCCGTATAGTGACGGGGAGAGGGACGCTCTCATCGACGGTTTCGCCAATCACCAGAGTTGCGGAAAGGATGCCAAGGTTGCGGCCAGCCTCTTTCTCCCCGTCACTATACGGGGAGAAATGCCCGGCAGGGCAATGAGGGGCAGCGCCGACTTCGACAATTGGCAGGTCGCCCTGCGAATCGCCGCAAGCTTCCACGCTATCTGGAACGTGGCGAACGCCATGCTGCCGCTGAGGCCGCGACCAGCATCAGCAACGCCGCTGCTATCGCGCAGGCGGCAAAACCAAGGCCGGTGTAAAGCGGTCCGAAGCCGGTCGTGCCGACAAAGACCGCTAGATAGGTCACCGAACTGTTCAGGCCCATGATGGTGCCGCGACGCGACGGGTCGAGCGCGGTAAGGCGCATCACCAGCACGTTCAGCCCGAAGTGGTTGGCAAGGCCCCAGATGGCCACCATCGCCAGGGTCGGGCCGAAGCTGCCGCTGACCGCGGCCATCGCGACATAGACGAGCGCGACCAGCAGATAGGCGAAGGGCATGACGCGCCGTGCGCCGAGGCGATCGATGACGCCATCGAGAAGCGCCGCCATGCCGAAACCAACGCCATAGGCAAGTGCGGCCCACCCATTGGCGCTGACGGGCTCGCCCAGGCCTTGATGAAGATGATCGCCGAGATAGCCATAGACGCCATAGAAGGCGGTCATGAAGGCGCCACAGGCGACCAGAAGCGGCACGATGCCGGGCACGGCCAAGGCGCCGAGCGGCGTCGGCGCCGGGCCGCTCTTTCTGGCATCGCTGAGCGAGGTCAAAGTCAGGCCGGCCACGGCAAGGGCCGCGAGCAGCGCGACAGCGGCGAAAACGGCGCGCCAATGCACCATATCGGCAAGCACGGCCGACAGGGAGACGCCGGCGACCATGGAGAGCGTCCAGCCGGTCAGCACGACGCCGATCGTGCCGCTTTCGCGGCCGGGCGGCGCGATCGCCGCGGAGCTGGCGTAGATGGCCGGCATGGCGACACCGGCAGCGATGCCGGCGACGGACTGGGCGGCGACAAGGGCGATCACCGTCGGCGCCAGCGCGCTGGCGACAAGCGCTATCGCCAGCAGCAGCAACGCGCCCTGAAGCATGCGGCGCGCACCGACCCGGTCGATATAGCGCGCCAGGAACAGGGCGCTTGCCGAGGTGCCGAGGCCGAAGGCGGCGGAGGCGATCATGACGGCCGGCACGCTTGCTCCAAATGACGTCGCCACCGCCGGAGCGATCGGACCGAGGACCAGCGAGTTCGAGCCGATGACGGCGATGCAGCCGGTCAGGAGATAGGCCAGCGCCGGAATGGGCGGTCTTGCTGCCAATGTTGCGGCTTGATCACTGTTCGACATATGCCCATAATGGCCGTATCAAATTCTGTATCAACAAGGAATTTCGATATGGATGAAGAAACAGATGGCATTCCGCAGAACAGGCCCGCCGCCCGCGATCTCGACGCGACCGACCGAAGGATATTAGGCGTTCTGGTCGACGACGCCACGATCAGCTACGCCGATCTCGGCGACCGCGTCGGCCTGTCTCCACCGGCAGCGCATGAGCGGGTGAAGCGGCTGCGGCGCAGCGGCGCCATCCGCACGACCGCGGCAATCATCGATCCCAAGGCGGTGAAGAAGCCACTGCTCGCCTTCGTGCACATCGACACCAAGGGCTGGGGCAAGACGCCGGAACTGATGGCGATTTCCGAGTACCCGGAAGTCGAGGAGATCCACTCGGTGGCCGGCGACACCTGCATGCTGATCAAGGTCCGCACCGAGGACACAAGGGCGCTCGAAGGGCTGCTGTCGCGCCTCTACGAAACGCCGGGCGTCACCTCGACGCGAAGCTATGTGGTGCTGTCGACCTATCTCGAGCGGCCGGTGCAGCCGGGGATCACGACGCAATGGCCGACGCCCCGGCATATGGCCGAGCCGCTGTATTAGAGACTGATTCATCGCTAATCAGCCGAAGCCCCCAACTTCGTCATCCCCGGGCGAAGCAGGAGCGAAGCTCCGTCGCGAAGACCCTGGGATCCATGCCGTAACTTTGGGCGAAGAGCGCGACGGAGCAGAATTCTGCACTGTCGCAACGCTTTGACGTCACGGCATGGATCCTGGGGTCTGCGCTGCGTCGCTTCGCTCCTTGCTCCGCCCCAGGATGACGAAGCGATGGATGTTTCCGCTAATCGCCAAGGCACGCGCTCCGTCAACGCAAGCGGTCAGTCAAGACTTCTACGTCGAGGAACCAATAGCCGTCTCAGCCAAGCTCCAAAGTCGTTATCGCAAAGACGCCAGACTGCGCTACCTGTGGCGCTTTTCCCCGGTACATTCGAGCCGTTTCGAAGCCCGGCCGCAGGCCCGCCGACGACAGCAAGCTTGCAAAATCCCCGCTGGTCTCGGGAACGTCGAGATGGATATTTCCGGGGCCGGAGAGGCTGGCGAGCGCGGAGAAGAGATGGCTTGCCGCATCCAGCCCATCGGCATACAGCGGGCCGATCTTGCAGCCGTCCCGGCATTGGCGCGCGACGCCATACCCCTCGATCACGCCATCCCTGACGATCGCAAGCGCCATGTGCGGCGGGCGCAGCCAGTGTTCCAGGAACGACCGCCTCGGACCGGGAAAGAACCGGCGATCATAGGCCAACATATCCGGTACGAGTTCCGGCCCTATGGGGCGGATGCCGCTGCCGGTAGCTGCCAGGCCATCGAGAGGCCCTGCGAACCGTATCGTCCGGTAGAGCGGCGCAAAACCCATGCTGCGATAGTTGGCCTGCTGTTCGACGACGCCGTCGAGGCCGATCGTGCGGTCGCCGAGCCGCGCCATGCCGGCGTCCCAGACCGCCTTGCCATGCCCCTCGCCACGCCTGTCCGGGCGACAGATATAGAGGCCGATGAAGCCGAAATCGTCGCCATAAGCGACGGCGGAAATGCCGGCCACCATTTCGCCGTCGACAAAGGCGCCGATGAAACCTTCGGGATCGGCCGCCTGGAAAATCCTGGCATCGCCGAGGCCTGGGTTCCAGCCTTCGGCCGCCGCCCAGTCGACGAGGGTTTCCACTTCGTCAGGTGCTAGCGTGCGGATCGTTCGGAGCATCGGGATCACTCGGCGGCGAGAGTATCGGAGGCAAAATGAGGCCTGGCGCGGATCAATTTGTTCAAACAGGCAGCGCGGCGCCGATCCAGTCCAGACGCGCAGCGGGAACAAGGCCGTAATTGTAGAAGTTGATGCCGTCGACATCGGGCACCAGCGCCGGCTTGACCTTGGCCGCAAGGATGTCGGGGCCCGCCATTTCCGGATAGAATAGCCGGTAGCCGGCGCCGAGGAATTTCTCCGCCCCTAGCGTGGCACGGCCGGCCGCCATCAGGCTTTCGACATCGCCGGCCTGCATGTCGTAGGCGCACAGGATCGCGCCGTCGCAGACCTTGCCGAGCGCCGCCAGATCGCAGCCGCCGAGCCAGCCGTCTTTCAGGTCGATGATGACGACCTTCGTTCCGGGATGGGCCACCTCGCGCAGCTCGGCGACAAGGCTGGTTACCGGCTCGAAGCGCCAGATGAGATAGGCATGGAGTTCCGGCCACGGCAGAAATGCGTCGAGGCCGCTGGCGGGAAAATCGGGAAAGCGCCGTTCGGGCACCGCGCGTTCGCAGGTCTCGACGATCCATTGGCTGACGCGCTTGCGCGCCGCCTCGCCATCGACCCCGGCGCCGGCCGCACGGGCGAGGCAGGACGGGCAGAAACACAGGGACAGCAGAAAGTCGTCTTCCGGCGTCAGCCCAACACCATCCTTCTCATGATGGTATTCATGGGCGAAGCCCATGAAGGACGGGCTTTCGAGCTCGATCCTGTCCGGCCTGTAGCTGTGCGTGACATCGGCGACCAGCGCGCGGACATAGGCGCGCGCATCCGGATGCGACGGACAGAGGTTGTAGTAGTTGGCATCGCCGAAGGCGTTGCGGGTGACGGTCTGCGGATGCAGCATGCCAAGGCGGGTGTTGTGCAGGCAGACCGTCCAGCAGGAAACCCCGAGCCCGCCCGCATCGCGCCTGCGGAGAAGGTCGCCAAGCACGTCGCCACCCTCGGTGATCACGTCCGCTGTTTTGGGCTGGATGGCGAGGCTGGCCCAGCGCGCCGCCGTCGGCTTGAAATAGATGGTGCCATCTTCGGGGAAATAGGCCTTCCGGCGCGGACTGCGCGGCTGCAGGAAGCGGCCGGCATGATAGGAGGTGGCGAGGCTGATCATGTTGAGCCCGGCGCGTTCGACAAGATCGCGTTCGACCGTCTCCAGGCCCAGATCCTGGACATCCCAGGGATAGGTCCACATCGAAAGCTGCATGAAATATCCTCAGTCTTCTGGATTGACGCTGCCGGTCGGTCGTTCCCCGTTCGCGACGCGCATGAGGCTTTCGGCGAATGCAAGGCTTCCCGGCAAGATCGAGCCGTTGTCGCAACCGGGAATCGAGGAAGACTCCTGCCTTGATCGAAGGCGATTTGCAAGAAGCGCGGAAAAATGGCCGGGCTCGAGTGCGGCCCGGCCAAGAAAGAAGGTTTACAACCTTCAGAGGGGAACACCGTTCAGCGGAATGGGAGGAAACCACCGAACGATTTTACCTGTATGAGCTGATTTGAGCACGCTGGCGACGGAAAAAATTCCAAAACCTCAGGCAAAGATGAAATTCCCATCCCCGATTCAAACCGGCGCCGCACCGGTTGCAAGCAAGTCCGAATAGTGGCGGCGGGCCACGTCGGGGTGGGACCGAATGTTCACGACCTACCAGCGAACCGCCGCGGCCGAAGGTTAGAAAGTCTCGACCCATGACCTGATTTCGACTTCTGAACTCCAGGCGCTGCGATGCTGCCGATGGAGGGCAAGATAAGTTTGCGCGATCGCGTCTGGAGACAGCCGGCGGTCCGATTCATCAGCCTGCCCCGGCGGCGCGATCACACCGTCGATGATGAAATGCGCGACATGGATGTTTTTCGGCGCCAATTCGCGGGCCATGGATTGCGCCAGTCCGCGCAGGCCGAACTTTGGCATGGCAAAGCCGGCAGAGCCCGAAAACCCCTTGACGCTCGCGGTGGCGCCGGTGAACAGGATCGAGCCCGAGCCGCGGGAAAGCAGCCGGCGAGCCGCCTGTTGGCCGACCAGGAACCCGCCATAGGCGCCGACCAGCAATGCCTGCCTGACTGCTTCGGGGTCGAGGTCAGCGATCGACCCGCGAGTGCGGCCGCTGGCGTTGAACACCGCAAGCGACAGCGGACCGGCCCTGTCGGCTGCCTCGAACAGGTTTGCGACCGAAGCGGCGTCGGCAACGTCCGTCTCGACCGCCAGCGCGCCGGTCTCATCGGCCAGCGCGGCGAGCTTGCCGACGTTGCGCGCAGCCAGAACCACACGAAAGCCCTCCTTGGCGAGAAGGCGGGCGAGCGAGGCGCTCAGCCCCGCTCCCGCACCCGCGATAACTGCAACGTCGGATGTCATCGAGCTTCTCCATTTTTGGATTCCGGCCAGGCAAGGTCGCTCCTTCCGGCGTGGCAGGCAAGAAAAAGCATTGCTGCGGTCCCTGGCATCAGCCGGCGAACATCACCAGGGCCGCGCATCGTCGACGACTTCCACGGCGCGTGCGGCGAAACGGCCGGCCAGCGGCGCGATATCAGCCGCGTTGGCCGCGGCCGCGCTGCCGGCCTGCGCCCGGTCGGCGATGCCGACGAAGATCACCGCGAAGCGGAACAGCGCGAAAACCAGATGGAACGGCTGCAGCGGCCCGGTGGGCACGGCATGGGCGAAATAATGGTCGAGGAACTCGCGCTGGGCCGGGATGCCGAGCGCTGCATGATCGAGGCCGAGGATGCCGCCATATTCGTCCGGCGCGGAATGCCAGGGCATCGAGCAGAAGCCGAGATCGGCGAGCGGATGGCCGAGCGTCGACAATTCCCAATCGAGAATGCCGATCACCGCAGGCCGCTCGGGATGGAAGAGGAGATTGCCGAGGCGGAAGTCGCCATGCGCGATGGCAACACGGCCATCGTCCGGTGGAAGATTTTTGGGCAGCCATTCTGCCACGGTTTCGAGCGCGGCGATGCGGTCGCTCGGCGATTCCTGCAATTGTTTCGTCCAGCGCGCGATTTGCCGCTCAAAATAGTTTCCCGGCCGGCCGTAGTCGCCGAGCCCGACCTCTTGCGGCTGGATGGCATGCAGTTTGGCCATGGCCTCGGCCATGCCGAAATAGATGCCGCGCCGCTCGTCGCGCGACAGTCCCGGCAATGCGCAATCATGGAAGACGCGGCCGTCGAGGCGTTCCATCAGATAGAAGGGCGTGCCGAGCAATTCGTCGCCGGCGTGGTAGAGCACCGGCCGCGGCACCGGCACATCGGTTGGAGCAAGCGCCTCGATCACCCGGTATTCGCGATCTATGGCGTGGGCGCCGCGCAGGATCGGCCCGCCGGGCTTCTTGCGCAGCACCATGCGATGTACGCCATAGTCGACGAAATAGGTCGGGTTCGACTGGCCGCCGCCGATCCGCTGCAGCGACAGAAGGCCAGCGCCGAAGCGGCTTTTGAGAAAACCCTCCAGCCGCAACGGATCGAAATCCGGCCGCGTCACGGGCTCAGCGCTTTCCGGCATGGCCTGTTTCGCCTGGCTCGACATTCCAGCGCCAGAAGCCTGTGCCCTCCTCGTTGAGGAACCGGTTGAGCACCATCTTGTGGACCTCGTCGGCGCCGTCGACCAGGCGAGCCTGGCGGGCATAGCGATAGATCCATTCGAGCACCGTATCCTTCGAATAGCCGCGCGCGCCATTGATCTGGATCGCCACATCGGCGGCGTCATGCAGGACGTTGGCGACCTGGACCTTGGCCATCGAGACCTCCTTGCGGGCAAAGCCGCCGCGATCGAGCTCCCAGGCCGCCTTCATCACCAGCAGGCGGCCGATCTCGATGCGCATGGCGAGATCGCCGAGCATGAGCTGGATGCTCTCCCGGTCGGCCAGCAGCTTGCCGAAGCCATGGCGCTCGGCGGCATAGGCGCGGGCGATCTCGATACAGCGCTTGGAGAGGCCCAGCCAGCGCATGCAATGGGTGAGCCGCGCCGGGCCGAGCCGGACCTGGGTGACCTTCAGCCCGCTGCCCTCGCCGGCAAGCACATCCTCAACCGGCACCTCCAGCCCGTCGAATTCCAGTTCGCAATGGCCGCCATGCTCTTCGGGACCCATGATTTCGATACGCCGCAGGATTTGCCAGCCCGGCTGGTCCTTGTGGAACAGAAGGGCCGAAAGCCCGCGACGCGGATCGTCCGAGGTGCGCGCGACGATAATGAAATGGCTGGCCTCCCCCGCGCCGGTGATGAACCATTTGCGGCCGCTGACCACATATTTGTCGCCGCGCCGCTCGGCCCTGGTCAGGATCATCGACGGGTCGGAACCACCGCCCGGATGCGGCTCGGTCATCGCAAAGGCCGAACGGACCCGGCCCTCGACGATCGGCTGCAGCCATTTCTGCTTCTGCTCAGCCGTCCCCAACGCTTCCAGCACCATCATGTTGCCGTCATCGGGCGCCGCGGAATTGAACACGACCGGACCAAAGACCGAGCGATTCATCTCCTCGTAGCAGACGGCCATCTCCACCTTGGAAAGACCGGCACCACCGGTCTCGGGCTTCAGTTGCAGGCACCACAGGCCGGCCGCCCGCGCCTTGGCCCGCAGCGTCTCCAGCAACGGCAGCGCGATGTTGCCATGGGCATCGTAGGAGGATCTGTCAGCCTCCAGCGGCAGGATCTCGCGCGCGACAAAGTCGGCGATCTCGGCGCGAAAGGCTTCGGTGCGGGCGGGAATGTCGAAATTCATGAGCACTCACAAGGATGAAACGAGATGGCCGCCATCGACCTCGATGGTCGAGCCGGTAATGTAGCTGCCGGCATCGGATGCGAGCAACAGCAGCGCACCGGCGAGTTCATCCGGCCTGCCCAGCCGGCGCTGCGGAATGCGCCTGATAAGCTGGAGGCCGGCTTCCGAGGTGAAGAAATCGCGGTTGATGTCGGTTTCGATATAGCCGGGGCAAAGCGCATTGACGCGAATTCCATGGCGCGCCCATTCCAGCGCCAGCGCCTTGGTCAACTGGATCACGCCGGCCTTCGAAGCGGCGTAGGCGCTGACATTGCCGGCGACACGATGGCCGAGAATAGAGGCGATGTTGACGATGGCGCCACCGCGGCCCAAGGCCTTCATGCCGCGCGCGACCGCCTGGGCCACGACGAAGCTGCCCTTGAGGTTGGTGTCGACCACATTGTCCCAGCCTGCCTCGTCGAGATCGAGCGCCGGCGAGGTTCCGCTGACGCCGGCATTGTTGATGAGGATGTCGAAAGGCGTGTCCACCTGTGCAAGCGCCGCCGCCACCGAGGCGCTGTCGGCGACGTCCATCTCGACCGCGCCAGCGCTGCCGCCGGCCGCCCGTATTTTTTCGGCGGCTTCGGCAAGCGCCTGCCTTCGGCGCGCGGCCAGCGTGACCGAAACGCCGTGCCGGGCCAGAAGCTCGGCAAAATACAACCCGAGCCCGCCGGAGGCGCCGGTGACCAGCGCGGTCTTGCCTTCAAGGTCCTGGAACATGGCCGTCAGGCCGGCGTCGGCGCATTCTCGCGGATCAGGCCTTGCTTCTTCAGCGCCGCCCAGAATTCGGCCGGAATGGGATGGCCGATAAGGGCGACATTCTGGTCGAGATGCTTCCTGGTGCGGGTGCCCGGTATGTTGGTCGGGATCGACGGATGAGCCAGCACGAACTGAAGTGCCGCGGCCGCGAGCGGCACATTGAACTCGCGGCACACCGCCTCGATCTTGCCGACCCGCTGGAGGATCGGTTCCTCGGCTTCGCTGTAGTTGTAGTGCGCGCCCTTCACCGCGCCGGTGGCGAGGATGCCGCTGTTGAAGCCGCCGCCGAGCACAATGGCGACGTCGCGTTCCTCGCAGAGCGGCAGGAACGTGTCGAGCGCCTCCTGCTCGAGCAGCGTGTAGCGGCCGGCCAGCAGGAAACAGTCGAAATCGCGCTCGCGCAGTGCCGCCTCGCAAACCTGCCATTCATTGCAGCCGACGCCGATGGCCGAAACCACCTTCTCGGACCGCAGCTTTTCCAGCGCCTTGTAGCCGCTGTCCATGGCGGTGCGGAAATGCTGCTTCTGTAGTTCGGGGCCGTGCGAGAAGACATCGATGTCGTGGATGAACAGGATGTCGATGCGCGACACGCCGAGCCGCTGCAGGCTGTCCTCGAAGGAGCGCATGCAGCCGTCATAGCTATAGTCGTGAACGACCTCGAAGGGCGGCATGTCGACCCAGAAGAAGGATTTCATCTCGCCCTTCGGCACCGGAGCGAGCAGGCGCCCGACCTTGGTCGACAGGACATATTCGTCGCGCGGGAAGGCGCGCAGCGCTTCGCCCAGCCGGCGCTCGGACAGGCCATGGCCATACATCGGCGCCGTATCGAAATAGCGCAGCCCGGCATCCCACGCACCTTTGATGACGTCGCGAACGTCCGCTTCCGGGACGGCGCGGAACTGGTTGCCGATCGGCGCCGTGCCGAAACCCATCGTGGTGACTTCGAGGCCGGTGCGGCCGAATTTCTTCTTGTCCGACGCGTTCATGAACAAAACCCTTCCTGTCACTTGATGAAAAGATATTTCGAGCGGTCGATGGTGAGCGAGACCGCCAGGATGATGACGAAGCCCTTGACGATGTCCTGGGTGAAGCTGTTGACCTCGGTGACGTCCATGCCGTTGGTCAGGATAGCAATGACGAGCACGCCAAGAAACGTCCGGTGCGGGCCGCCAATGCCGCCTGACAGGGCCGTGCCGCCCATGACGACGGCGGCGATCGAATTGAGCAGCAGGCTGCTTCCCGCCGTCGGCGTGCCGGCGCCGACCTGGCCGGTCAGCATGACGCCTGCGAGGCCACAGATGGCGCCGGCCAGCACGAAAGCGAGGATCTTGTAAAAGGTGACCGGGACGCCCGCATGCGAGGCGACGATCTCGCCGCCGCCGAGCGCGTAGAGATAGCGGCCAAGCTTGGTGCGGAAGGCGACGACGGTGAGCACGGCGGTGGCGATCAGCGCGAACCAGATGACGTTGGGGATGCCGAGCACGAAGGAGCCGTTGACCAGGTCGGGCAGCAGGCTGTCGGCGAACAGGATCGACTGGCCCTGCGAGATCTGGTTGGCGACGCCGGAGAGGATCGACAGCATGCCGAGCGTGACCAGGAAGGACGGCACCTTAAGCATGGTGACGAGGCTGCCATTGACCAGGCCGACAAGGGCGCCGACGCCGATGCCGACCAATGTCGCGCCGGCGAGGCCGAACTGGTCGACGGTGAGCGCCGCAAGGATGCCGGTCAGCGTCACCAGCGCTCCGACCGAAAGGTCGATCGAGCCGATCAGGATGACCACGGTTCCGGCGAGCGCCACCATCAGCAGCACCGAGGACTGCCGGCCGATGTTGAGCGCATTGGAGGCCGAGAAGAACAGCGGATTGACGTAGGAGAAATAGGCGACCAGCACGACGATCGCGATGATCGGCAACACGATCGTGCGAAGATTGAAGTCACCCTGCTTCTTGGCCACGGTGGCCGGTACTTCTGCCATTTCAACCCCTATAGCATTGCCGAAACCACGTCGACTTCGCGTGGCTTGGCGTCCTTCGGCGTTTCGACGATGGCGGAAACCACGCCATCGCGAAGCACCATGATCCGATTCGAGAGCCCGATCAGCTCGGGCAGATTGTCCGAGACCAGAAGCACGGCCGCGCCCTTGTCGGCGATCTCGCGCATCAGCGAATAGATGTCCTCCTTGGCGCCGACATCGAGGCCGCGGCCCGGGTCGTCGAGGACGAGGATGCGAACGCCGCGCGCCAGCCACTTGGCGAAGACGATCTTCTGCTGATTTCCGCCCGACAGCGTGCGGCAGGCTGCCGACGGCCCCGGGGCGCGCACCTTGAGACGCTGCATCCATTCAACGGTGAGCGCCCGGCTGCGCCTGGGCGAGATCAGGCCGAGAAAACCCAAGGCGATCTGCTTGAGGTTCGGCAGCGTCAGGTTCCAGTCGACCGTGTCGGTGCCGATGATGCCGGCGACGCTGCGCTCGGCGGGCACGAAGCCGATGCCATGGCGTATGGCGTCGCGTCGCGAGCCACGGCGCAGCGTGGCGCCCTCGACGATTACGTCACCCTCGCCCTGCGCTTCGGCGCCGGCGATGATCCTGGCAAGCGTCGACTTGCCGGAACCCAGGACGCCGGCGACGCCGAGGATTTCGCCTTCGCGCAGATCGAGCGAGACGCCGCGCAGATGGCCCGGCTTGCTGATGCCGGTGGCGCGCAGCGCCACGGTGGCGGACGGCTCGCGCTGGACGGCCTCGCGGTAGTATTCGGCGTTGCGCTGGCGGCCGACGATCAGTTCGTGCAGCGCCACCTCGTCGATGCTCTTGATCGGCCGCTGATCGACGACATGGCCATCCTTCAAGGCGACGACCTCGTCGCATATGGCGAAGACATCGGACAGGCGATGCGACACGAGCACGAAGGAGGCGCGCGAGCGCCAGCGGTTGATGCCGTCGAAAAGCTTGGCGGTCTCGTGATCCGAAAGCGCGCTGGTCGGTTCGTCGAGAAGGATGATCGGCTCGACCGGATAGACGCGGCTGAGCGCGAAAGCCTTGGCGATCTCGACAAGCTGGCGCTGGCCGAAGGACAGGGCGCCGGTGAGCGCGGTCGGGCTGACATCGACTTCGAGCTCTTCGAGCACGGCGCGCGCCTCGGCGATCATCGCCTTGCGCCTGAGACCGCCGGCGAAGGTGAATTTGGTCTCGCGTCCGAGAAAGATATTCTCGAAGACGGGGATGGTCGGGATCAGTCCCTGTTCCTGGAAGACGGTGGCGACGCCGTTGCGCGCCGCCTCCGTCGGATGGCCGAAGCGCACCGCCTCGCCATTGATCGATATGGTGCCGGTGTCCGGGCGCACGGTGCCGTTGATGATCGACAGCAGCGTCGATTTCCCGGCGCCGTTCTCGCCGACCAGACCGAGCATCTGGTGGCGGCGCAGCACGAAGCTTACCCCGGTCAGCGCATTGGTGCCGGGGTAAGTCTTGGAGATATCGCGAAGCTCGAGCGCGGGCGCTGCGGCCGGCCGGCCGCCCGGGAGATCCGGACGACCGACCACAGTCAGGGAGGTCACTTGAACGGGCCGCTCTTGTAGTGGTCCGCGTAGAGCTTGGTGACGGCGTCGAACTCGGCCTTCCACTTCGCCGCGTCGCCATAGGCTGCGTTGAGCTTGTCCTGTCCCTCCTGACCCGCCCATTGGGTGGCGGGATCGATCGGGTAGATGTTGTTTTGCGGATCCCAATTGTCGGGATTGAGGGTGCGGCTCATCTTGGCGAAATCGAACGGCAGTTCGGCGCCCTTGTAGACCTTCTCGTCGATCGAGGCGGCCGTCTCGCCGGTCGCGGTGAGCGAGCCGGTGTAGAGCAGGCGCTCCGCAAGCGTGGGTTTCCAGCCGTTCAGCGCGTCAAACAGCATGACCGCGGCAAAGCCGGCCTGGTAGGGCGCGAGCGAGGTGTTGGTGGCGACGAACTGCCCGCCCTTGGCGACCTCCTGCAGGCCTTCCGAGAGACCGTCGATACCGGCGATCTTGACGTTGGTCAGGTTGCGCTCCTTGAGCACCGAGAGCGCGCCCAGCGCCATGGAATCGTTTTGCGCGAAGACCGCCTTCATGTTCGGATAGGCGGTGACCATGCTGAGCATGACCGTGCGCGCCTTTTCGCGGACCCAGTCGCCGCGCAGGCCGCCGACGACCTTGATGCCGGGGAATTCGGCAGCGGCCTTCATCATGCCGGCGGTGCGGGCATCGTCGGTCGGCGTGGCGAGGCCCTTGATGTGGACCACCTCGCCCTCGCCGCCGATCGACTTGAACAATTCCTTGCCGACCTGGTAGCCGGCCTCGACGGAGTTGGCGGTCATGTAGGAGACGAAGTAGTCGCCGACATCGGACGGCGTGAACCAGGCGGGGATTTCCCAGATCGCCGAGTAATAGACGCTGTTTTCCTGGCAGAGCTTGGCGATCATCGGCACCTCGCCGGCGGCGACGACCGTGTTGATCAGCATGTTGACGCCCTGGGTGGGCAGGCCGCGAACCTGGCTGATTTCACGGGCCGCGTCATTGTCGTGATAGAGCTCGACCTGGTCGATCTTCAAGGCCGAGGACGTCGCCTTGAAGCCCTTGATGAAGGCCGCCCAATAGTCGTTGGCGAGCGTCGCCACGCAGGTCGCCGCCTTGCCGGTCGGCGCGGCAAAGGCCTGGTTTACCCGCATGCCCAGCGCCGTGCCCATCGGCAGGCTGATGCCGGCGGCGGCGGCGAGCTGCATGAACACGCGGCGCGACATCGGATCCTGAATTTGCGAGACCGTCCTTACAATATCTTCTTCACGAGACATGCTTTTCACTCCCTTTGGTTATTTCTCGATGTTTCTACAATCGATTGCTTTTTGCGATGCGTTTCCCCTTGCGCCGCATCTCCCTCACCCTTTTCCATCGACAGCCGGCCTATGCGAACGATGCTGCGCCGTCTGCATGTCATCGATCCGGCCCCGAAAACGGGTCGGTCACTGTTATTGCCGGGTTCGTTGATTAACCTGAGACGCCCTCCCCGGCGCCCACATGACAGTTTGCAGTTCCAAGCCTCGGATCAAACCGCAAAATTTATCATTTTGAGACTTCAGCCGGGGCCCTGCCCGATCTCGGCGCAGAGTGCCCGACATGATGTCCGTCGCATTTTTATGAACCGCTATGCAGGCGCTTGTCAATCGATTGCAGAAAATTGCCGCGAGACAGGTAGTCCTCAAGCTCCACTCGCCACAAGACATCCGGCCGCCCTCAGGAAGAAGCGCGAACGATCAGGGAAGGCGTAAACAGCCGGCTTTCGAAACGGTACGACGGGTCGGCGATCAGATTGCGGACGAGCTCGCCGGCATGGCGGCTGACCTCCTCGACCGGATAGTCCACCGTCGAGAGCGGCACGGCCAGTATCCGCGAAAGCTGCGTGTTGTTGAAGCCGACGATCGCGAGATCTTCCGGACAGCGAAGCCCGCGATGGCGCATGGCCTCGATGACGCCAAGCGCCAGCGCATCATTGTGGGCGAAGATCGCCGTCGGCCGCGGGCTGACCGCCAGCAGGGCGTCGAGCGCCCTCTTGCCTGCGGCCGAAGTCGCGGTCTCGGCAAATATGCGCTGCGGCGTTTCGACGATGGATCGCGAGGCGCAGACCTCCGAGAACCCGAGCGCCCGGTTCTTGAAGGTCGCCGACAAAGGCGGCCCCTGGACCTGGCAGACGATCTTGTGTCCCCGCTCGGCAAAGTGCGTGGCCACCATCGCCCCTCCCGCCCGGTCGTCACACAGGGCGGACGGGAAGACAGCGCCGGCAATGGCGCGGATTGCCAGCACCACAGGGACTTCGCGGGCGGCATCCTGCAGGATCGCGGTGTCGGCTTCCGTCGAAGCGAGCGAGATAATGGCGTCGACGCGACGCGACAGGAATGTATGGATCAGGCGGCGTGTGGCGTCGGGCTGATCCAGCGTCTCGGCGATGAGCGGGGTGATCGGAGGCGCATCCGAGCGCGCGTCGAGATGGCGGAAAATGGTGCGAATGACATCGATGAAGGTTTCGTTGCCGAGATCGGATACCAGTATCCCGACCGTATGCGAGCGGCCGCGGCGAAGCGTGGCGGCAGTCAGGTCCGGCCGGTAGCCGGCAGCACCAGCCGCCTGACGGATGCGTTCGCGCGTCGCCGGCGCGACCAGATGAGCCTTGTCGTTGCTGAGCGCGCGCGAGACGGTGGCGCGGTCAACGCCAAGTTTGAGCGCGAGCTCTCGCATGTTCAAGCGCGCCATGGCCTCGCCCGCATCCTCGTTGCGCCGCCCAATCCCATGATCTTGCTGGCAGGCCCGCCGATATTTGGCAAGCGATGGTTCGCCGCCGGCCTTGCCGTGGCGGCTATCGGAATGGCCAAATGGAAGATTGCTCGTCTCTCCATGATCGCTCTCCCCCTGTGCTCGGCCGTCGATTCCCAGCGACCGTTGGTCACATGACAACACTTTTTGCAATCGATTGACAAGATGTTTTCAGGCGCTTACTCATTTGACTACAAACTGGGAGGAAGTCATGAGAACGAAGATTGGTGCCGCCTTTGCGGCGTTGTTTGCCGTGGTGCTGGCATGGGCGCCTGTCATGGCGCAAGAGCCCGACGGCAAGCTCGACGGCGAGGGCAAGGAGATCGTCGTCCTGATGCCCAGCCGCAGCAACGCCTATCTGGCGCAGTGGATCCGCGGCGCCGAGAAGAGTGCGGCGGAGGCGAACTACAAGATCACCATCATCGAGAACAATTTCGACCAGACCGAGCAGGACGCACAGGCCCAGCAGCGCATCGGCTCGCCAAACCAGCCGGCGGCCTATATCTGGTGGCCCGCCGACAATCAGGCTGGTCTGGCGACGCTGCGCCGCCTCAGCCGCACGGGCGTGCCGGTCTTCCAGGTCAATCAGGCGCTGCGGCCTGAAGCCAAGGATCTCGTCGTCGCCTACGCAGGCGTCGACGACTTCTTCAACGGTCAGGTTGCCGGCAAGAACGCCATCGCGGCGCGTGACGCCTATGTCGCGGCCGGCAACAAGCTGGCCAGCGACGGCGGCAATCTGGTCATCCTTAAGTTCATACCGGGATATTCGGCCGGCGACGATCGCGAGGCCGGCTTCGCGGACGCGACCAAGGACAAGCCGTTCAACGTCATCGCTTCGGAATATGCGGGCTTCGACAATGCAAGCGGCTACAAGGCAATGAGCCAGCTCATCCCGAGCATCCGCGGCAAAGGCATCAATTTCGTCTATGGCGCTTCGGACGGACCGGTGACCGGCGCCGTGCAGGCGCTGGAGGAAGTCGGCCTCGTGCCCGGCAAGGACGTCTACCTGATCAGCGCCACCTGCATCGCCGACATCTCGGCAATCCAGTCGGCGAAGGAATTCGCGACCGGCGTGCAGGCCGCCGGCCTCGAAGGCTGGTTCTCGCTCAACGTCGTGGCGCGCTACTTCGAATATGGCAAGCAGGTCAAGGACGGCCAGTACATCGCGCCCGACACGGCGGATGCGCGGCCCGAATTCAACTTCGCGCCAAGCAAGATCAACATCATTCCGAACCCGCAGGTCGTCGTCGGCACCGACAAGGCCAAGGCTGGAGAGATCCTTTCGAAGTTCAAGCTCTGGGGCGAGACCTTCTCGGACCATTGCGTGTATTGATCTGAAGGAGGCGAGCAAGGCAGCCTTCCCGACAAACCAAGTGCTGGCGACTGCTGAATGTCGCCAGCCATGGCCGGTGTTGCGAAATGCTTGAAATCAGTGGTCTGTCCAAATCCTATGGACCGGTGCACGCACTGAGCGACGTGACGTTCAGCGTCGAGCCCGGCAAGGTGACGGCGCTGCTCGGCGAGAACGGCGCCGGCAAGTCGACGCTGGTCAAGATCCTTTCCGGCCTGGTCACGCCGACGGCCGGCGCCATCCGCGTCAACGGCGCGCCGGTCGATTTGTCCAGCCCCGAGCGCGCCAGCCGCTCGGGCGTCGCGGTGGTGCAGCAGGAGATCAGCGTGCTGCCCAATCTGAGCGTGGCGGAAAACTTCATGCTGACGCAGCCTTCCCGCTGGCTGCGGCGCGGGTCGGCCCCTGCCCTGTGCGCGCCATACCTCAACCGGCTGGGGCTCGGACATGTCGATCCGGGCACCGCCGTCGGTGAATTGACGATCGGCGAGCGGCAATTGGTCGAGATCGCCCGCATGCTCTCCCAGGACGCCCGCGTGCTGGTCCTCGACGAGCCGACCGCGGCGCTCGCCGACAGCGATATCGAACTCGTCCACAAGGCCGTGCTTCGCCTGGCAAACGAGGGCAATGTCGTTCTCTACATTACCCATCGGCTGAACGAACTCGACGAGATCTGCGATGCGGCGGTCATTCTTCGCAACGGGCGGCTCGCCGACCAGTTCGAGACGAAGGATGCCAGCTTGACCCGCATCGTCCATGCGATGATCGGACGCGAACTCGATGAGCTTTATCCGGACACGCCGGCTCGGGCAGACAAGGCTCTGCCAGCGCCCGTGGTGCGGCTGAAGGATGTCGTTGCCGGCGGCCTTGCGAGCCCGGTCAGTCTCGATCTACGGCCGGGAGAAATCGTCGCGGTCTGCGGCCAGCTCGGCAGCGGCTTCGTCGAGCCGCTACGCGCCATCGCCGGCGTCAGCCCGCTGTCGGGTGGAGCGATCGAATTCCAGGGCGCCACGGCTTCCAACGCCAAGGCAGAGGCTGTCGCCTATTGCTCGGACGACCGCCAGCTGGATGGTTTCTTTCGCGACCTGCCGGTTTGGGAGAGCATGAGCGCGCCGGGGCTCGCACAGTCCGGCCTGTGGGGCTTGGTGCGGCCATCGCGGCTTCGGCAATCCGTCGATGCGATCGCCGAGCGCATGACCATATTGCCGGCCTATCGCGAGCGACCGGTAAATGCGCTTTCGGGCGGCAATGCACAGAAGGTCTCGATCGGCAAATGGCTGTCGAGCAAGCCGCGCATCCTGCTGCTCGAGGAGCCGACGCGTGGCGTCGATGTCGGCGCCCGTGCGGAAATCTACCGCTTGCTGCGCGCGCTGGCCGATGACGGGCTGGCGATCCTGTTTGCCAGCACCGACCTCGACGAGGTGCTGGGCTTTGGCGAACGCGTTCTGGTCTTCCACGACAACAAGCTGGTGCACCAGGCGCCATCGGCGGAACTGACCCGCGACCAACTGGCGACATGGATCACACATGGCAGTATCGACCGTGAGTGACATGGCCGCAAAGCAGCGCGATGCAACGGCAGAGCACAGCCGGCGCCGCGTCTGGCTGAGGCGGCTTGGCCCCTTCGTGCCGATCGCGGCGCTGGCCATTATCGCGGCGCTGACGGTCGACGGCTTCGGCACCACGCCCAATCTGATCGCCGTCGTGCAGGCTTCCGCCATCACCGGTATCGCGGCGATCGGCACCGCCGCCATCACCATCTCGGGCAAGTTCGTCAGCCTTGCCATCGAGCAGCAGGCGGTGACCGCGGCCTATGTGTTCGCGGCGACGGTGTCGGCGGGCCAGCCCGTTCTCCTGGCTCTCGTGCTGGCCTTTGCCGTGGCCATCATCCTTGGGCTGGTCCAGGGCTATCTGGTGTCGCGCGGGCTGAACCCGATCGTCACCACGCTGGCCTTCGGCTCAGCCCTGTTCGGCAGCGTCGTCATGCTCGCCGATAACAGAACGATCACGCTCAGCCCCAATCCTATCGCATGGCTGGGCGGCGGCACGACTTTCGGCATTCCCAACCAGGCGATCATCTTCGTCGTGCTCCTGGTGCTCGGCTCGCTGTTCCTGTCGCGGACGAAGCTCGGCCGCCAGATGGTGCTGACCGGGGCCAATCCGAAGGCGGCGAACCTGATCGGCGTGCCGACCCGCCGCATCGTCATGATCGCCTTCGTCGCCGCGGCGCTGACGGCGGCGCTTGTCGGCATCCTCGTGGTCGGGCAGGTGTCGCAGGCCAAGAGCGACATGTTCCGCGGCCTGACCATCGATGTCGTCGCTGCCATCCTGGTCGGCGGCATCGCCATCCAGGGCGGCGAAGGCCAGCTCTGGCGCGCTGGCTTCGGCGCGATCGTGCTGACCATGCTTGGCAACATCATGCTCCTGCTCGGCATCGATGCGGGCGTGCGCGACTTGCTGAAGGGATTGCTCGCGGCCGGCGTGCTTCTGTCGATGCGACTGCTCAAGGCGCGCGGCTCATGAGAAACGCCCTCAAGCTCGATACCGGTTTCCAGGTGCGGCTCGCCATCTGCGCGGTGCTGCTGGTCGTCTTCTCCCTCACCATGCCGGGCTTCGCCTCCATCTCGAATGCCGCCTCCATCACCGAGAATATGGGCCTGATCGCGCTGGTCGGCACCGGCATTATGCTGACGATGGTGGTCGGCGAGCTCGATCTTGCCGTTGCTTCTGTCGCCGCCGTGGCGGCAATCATGGCGCTGTCGCTCTCGGAGACCTCGCTGGCGCTCGGCATTACGGCGGCGCTGATCACCGCCGGCCTCTACGGCGCGGCCATCGGCTATATCATCGAAAAGACCGGGGTGAATTCGCTGGTGCTGACGGTTTGCATGCTGATCGCGCTGCGCGGCCTGGCTCTTGTCATGGCGCCGCAGCGCCCGGCCATTCTGCCCGCCGACCTGTTCTGGGCCTCGGATGCGCTGGTCGCCCAGTTCGGGCCGGTGACGCTGCTCGGCCTGATCGGCTTTGCCGTCGTCATCATCGTCGGGCTGCTGATGCGCTACACCAGGCTTGGCCTCTCCATGTATGCGGTCGGCGGCAACCTCGAGCGCGCGCGCGGCTCCGGCGTCACCACCCTGCCGGTCTACATGACGGCGTTCGCGGGATCGGCCATGCTCGGCGCAAGTGCGGGCATTCTCGCTGCGATGCGTTCAGGCTCGGCGTCGGGCATCGGCTTCGACAGCTTCCTGCTTTCGGGGATCACCGTCGCCGTCGTCGGCGGGGTGCCGCTCGAAGGCGGGCGCGGCACCATCCTCAACGTGCTGCTCGGCGCGCTGATCATTCGCCTGATCTCGTCGGCCGTGTCGATCGGCGGCATACCAAATTCGTTCGAGAGCATCGTTGTCGGCGGCATCCTGCTTGCCATGCTGCTGCTCGATTACTGGCTGCGCCAGCGTGGACGCAAACTGCAACCGGCGCGGGTCTGAGCCCGTGCCGCAGGATTTCAAAAAGAGGAGATTTCGGGATGAGTGAGAACAACAGAGGCGGCGCCGTCGTCACGGGCGCCGCGCGAGGCATCGGCAGGGAAATCGCGACCGCGTTGCTGAAGGACGGTTACGGCGTGGTCATCGCCGACATCGATCCGGCCGTCGGCGAGCAGACCGTCAAGGAATTGTCGAAGGATCATGCCGGCCGCGTCGTCTTTAGCAGGGTCGACGTCACCAAGCGCGACGAGGTCAAGGCGGCGGTCGCCGCCTGCTGCAAGGAATTCGGCGGCATCAACGTCATGATCAACAATGCCGGCTTCAACAAGCCGGAGCCCTTCCTCGAGGCCAGCGAAAAGACCTGGCATGCGATCATGGACGTCAACGCGCTTGGCGTGCTGATCGGCATCCAGGAGGCCGCCAAGGCGATGATCGAGCGCGGGATCAAGGGCAAGATCATCAACACCGCTTCCATCGCCGGCCGCACCGGCTTTGCCGACTTCGCCCCCTACTCCGCCAGCAAGGCCGTCGTCATCAGCCTGACGCAGGCCGGCGCGCGGGCGCTCGCCGGCAAGGGCATCACGGTCAATGCGTTCGGTCCGGGCGTCGTCGATACGCCGCTCTGGGAGAAGCTCGACGCCGACCTGCTGGCGATGGGCGCAAGCAAGGCGCCCGGCGAAGCGATGAATTCGCTGGCCAGCCAGATCCTGCTCGGCCGGGTCGCCAAGCCGTCCGATGTCGTCGGCACGGTGCGCTTCCTGTGGTCGCCGCAATCCGACTACATGACCGGTCAGGTGCTGCTGATCGACGGCGGGATGATCCTGCAATGAGCGCGAAGACAGGAGTTTTGACCGGTGCCGCCGGTGGCATCGGACGGGCGACGGCCGAACGGCTCGCCGCCGACGGATGGTCGCTGGTGCTCGTCGACCAGTTCGACAATGTGGCCGAGGTCGCCAAGGGGATAACAACCAAGGACGGGCAGAAGGTGATCGGCGTCGCCGCCGACATCACCAACCCCGACCAGTATGGCGCCATCGACGCCGCGATCGCCTCTATCGGCGCGCCGCTGAAGTTCCTCGGCCTGGTGGCCGGCGTGCTGCAGCAGGTCGGCTCGATCGAGACGCTCGACATTGCCGAGTGGGACCGCGTCTTCAACGTCAACCTGCGCGCCAATGTGTTCCTGATGAAGCATTTCATTCCCGCGCTACGCGCGGCAAAAGGCGCTTCGATCGTCACGGTTTCGAGCTGGTACGGCAAAAGCGGCCATGGCTTTTTCGGCGCCTATTGCGCTTCCAAGGCCGGCGTCATCTCGCTGACCCATACGGCGGCGGCGGAGCTCGCGGCCGACAACATAAGGGTCAACTCCGTGGCGCCCGGCAATGTCGCGACCTCCATGCATCTCGATGCATTGCGCGAGGAGGCCGAGAAGCGCAGCGTGACCTTCGAGGAGATGAAGAAGACGGAGTGGGACAAGATCCCTCTCGGTCGCGCCGCCTACCCGTCGGAGATCGCCTCGGCGATCAGTTTCCTGGCCGGACCGGACGGCTCGTACCTGACCGGCGCCACCATCGACGTCAATGGCGGCTGCCTGTTCACATGAGCCTCTTTTCATGAGCGTGGCGCGTCGGGAAAGTACGGTTTCGGCTACGGTGTCTCCCATGCTGGAGACCACCGAGCTTGAAACCTGTTTTCTCGACATGTGGCGCATCCGCCGCTTCGAGGAGCGGGCGGCGGAGCTGTTCAAGTCGGGCGCCATCAAGGGCACTGCGCATTCCTGCGTCGGCCAGGAAGCGATCGCGGTCGGCGCCTGCGCGGTGCTCGACGATGACGACTACATCGTCTCGCACCATCGCGGCCATGGCCACTGCATCGCCAAGGGCGCCGACACCGGCAAGATGATGGCCGAGCTGTTCGGTCGCATCACCGGCTATGGCCATGGGCTCGGCGGGTCCATGCATATCGCGGCACTCGACCGCGGCATTCTCGGCGCCAACGGCATTGTCGGCGCCGGGCTCGGCATCGGCACGGGCGCGGCACTGTCGGCAACGATCCGCGACACCAGACAGGTCTGCGTCGCCTTCTTCGGCGATGGCGCCGCCAATGAAGGGATCTTCCACGAATCCCTGAATCTCGCAGCACTTTGGAAGCTGCCGGTCATCTTCGTCTGCGAGAACAATGGCTACGGGCTTTCGCTGGGGGTCGAGCAGGCTTCCGCCGTGCCAAGGATTTCCACCCGCGCAACCGCCTATGGCATGCCAGGCGAGACCATCGACGGCAACGACGCCGTCATCGTGCGGGATGCCGTCGGCATCGCCGTGCAACGGGCGCGCGCCGGCGAAGGCCCGAGCCTCATCGAAGCGATGACCTATCGTTCCGGCGATCATTCGATGCGCACCAATTTGCCGCGCTACCGTCCCGAGGCCGAGGAAGAAGAATGGCGCCGGCGCGACCCGATCCTGAAGATGACGGCGCTGCTCAGGCAGCGGCAGGTGGACCAGAAGCGCATCGATGCCATCGCCGCCAAGGCCGACGCCGAGATCGAACAGGCTATCGCCGCTGCCGGGCAGGCGCCGGAACCGGCGATGGACATCCTCTTTCCGGCCGTCATGGCGCCGTCCTTGGCCGCCTCACCCGAACCGGAAGGCGGCTCACGCCAGCTCGGCTATGTCGAGGCGGTGCGCGAAGCCATGCACCAGGAGATGGCGCGCGACGATAGCGTCATCGTGCTCGGCGAGGATGTCGGCCGGATCGGCGGCCTGTTCCAGTGCACGGCAGGCCTGCAGCAGGCGTTCGGGACCGAGCGTGTGCGGGACACTCCGATTTCGGAGAATGTGATCGCCAATGCCGCGGTCGGGGCGGCACTGACCGGCTTGCGGCCGATCGTGGAGGTGCAGTTCTTCGACTTCATCACCCACATGATGGACGCGGTCGTCAACCAGGCGGCGAAGCTGCGTTTCATGCTGGGCGGCGAGGCGCGCATTCCGCTGGTGATCCGGGGGCCGCAGGGCGGCGGCATCCGCCTCGGCGCCCAGCATTCGCAGTCGCTGGAGACCTGGTTCGCGCATATCCCCGGGCTGGTGGTGCTGGCGCCCTCCAATCCCTACGATGCCAAGGGCCTGCTCACGGCGGCGATCCGCGACGACAATCCAGTCGTCTTCATCGAGCACAAGCTGCTTTATCAGCAGAGCCGCGGCCCGGTGCCGGAGGCGCCCTATGCCTTGCCGATCGGAAAGGCGGCCATCCGCCGGCCGGGCAAGGACGTGACCATCGTCGCGACGATGGCGATGGTGGACGTCGCGCTTTCGGCGGCACGCGAACTGGCGCGCGACGGCATCGAGGCCGAGGTGATCGATCCGCGCAGCCTGCGGCCATTGGACAGCGAGACGATCCTTGCCTCGGTGCGCAAGACCAACCGTTGCGTCGTCGCCCATGAAGGCTGGACCACGCATGGCTTCGGCGCCGAGATCTCGGCGCTGATCATGGAGAACGCCTTCGACTGGCTCGACGCGCCGGTGGCGCGCGTCGGGATGGCCGATGTGCCGATGCCCTACAATTCCGCACTGGAACGCGAACTCATCCCCAATGCGGCGCGGATCGCCGAGGCGGCGCGCACCGTCTGCTACCGGAGCTGACGGGATATGCCGCGCGCGAAAATTTCAACCCCAAATGCAATCGATTGACTAGCAGAGGAAATCTTATGACCAAACGAGTGGACGTCGAATTCAAGTCCGAAGGCACGACCGTGCGGGGCTGGCTGTATCTGGCCAACGCATCGAAGCCGGCGCCAACCGTGGTGCTGGCCGGCGGCTGGTGCTATGTGCGCGAGATCGTCATGCCGACATACGCCCAGGCATTCGCCGATGCGGGCATCAACGCGCTGATCTTCGACTATCGCAACCTGGGCGTCAGCGATGGCGACAACCGCCAGCACCTGGATCCCTGGCAGCAGATCCGCGACTACCAGAACGCCATCAGCTTCCTCGAGCGTCACGACAATGTCGATCCCGACCGCATCGGCGTCTGGGGTATTTCCTACTCGGGTGGCCACGCTCTCATCCTCGCCGCCATCGACCCGCGCGTAAAAACCATCGTCAGCCAGATTCCGGTGATCGACGGGTACGAGAACATGCGCCGCGCGCATGGAACTATGGAATACCGGGCGCTCTGGGATCTCGTGCTGAAAGACCGCAAGCTTCGCTACGAAAAGCCCGGCGAGCAGCTCTATCTGCCGCATGCCACCGAAAACTCGGCCGAGGAGGTCTCGGCCTGGCCGTTCCCGGAAACCGTGCGCACCTTCATGGCCATCAAGGCCTCGGAAGCGCCGCTTTACGAGAACCGCAGCACGGTGGAGTCGGTCGACCTGTTGATGAATTACGATGTCGGGCCATTCGTGAAGCGCATCTACAACACGCCGACGCTGATGATCGTGGCCGAGGGCGACGATCTGACGTTATGGGATCTCGAAATCGGCGCCTTCAACCAGATTCCGTCGACGAAGAAGAAGCTGGAAGTGCTGCCGCACACCTCGCATATGACGCTCTATTCGGACCAGTCCAAGGTGAAGGTGGCGGCGACGATGGCGCGTGACTGGTTCGTCGAGACGCTAAAACCTTAGAGACATCAGGAGCATGCAGGTAGAGCCACATCTTTCGCGCCGGCCGGCGAATTTCCATCCGCTCACCCCTGCGGATTTCCTGGCGCGGGCCGTGGCAGTCCATCCGGACCGCCCGGCAATCGCCTGGAACGATCGGCGCTGGACCTACCGGCAATTCGGCGGCATCGCGGCGCGGCTTGCCGCCTGGCTCGGAAGGCAGGAGATCGGGGCTGGCGACGTGGTCAGCTTCATGTGCTCCAACCGGCCGGAGATGCTGGCCGCCCATTATGCTGTGCCTTCCATCGGCGCGGTGCTCAACAGCATCAACACCCGGCTCGACGCCGACACCGTCGCCTACATACTCGACCATTCCGGCAGCCGCCTCATTGTGGCGGACCCTGGAAGCATCGACATTGCACGGCAAGCCGGGCGCCTCGGCAACACGCGCGTCGTGCTGTTGGCGGAAAGTGAAGACAGCGGCGAGGACAGGCTCGATCTCCTGGCCGGTGATCCCGCAGAAGACCGCTTCGAAATATCAGGCGTTGCCGATGAATGGCAGCCGATCTGCCTCAACTACACGTCAGGCACGACCGGAAGGCCCAAGGGCGTCGTCTACCACCACCGGGGCGCCTATCTCAATGCGCTGGGCAATGTCATGGCGCTCGGCTTCGATCGCGACACGGTCTATCTCTGGACCTTGCCGATGTTCCATTGCAACGGCTGGTGCCACACCTGGGCGGTGACGGCCGCGGGCGGCCTGCATGTCTGCCTCGACCGGATCGATCCGGATCTGGTGTTCGGCGCCCTCACGACCCACGCTGTGACGCATTTCTCCTGCGCGCCGGTGGTGCTCTACATGCTGCTCAACCATCCCGGGCGCCCTGCCGGCGCCCTGGAAAAGCGCGTCACGGTGGCGACCGGCGGCGCGTCGCCAACCAGCACCTTGATCGAACAGCTCGATGCGCTGGGCGTCGACCTCGTCCATCTCTACGGCCTCACCGAATCCTACGGTCCGGCGACGCTATGCGAACTGCCCGGCCGCCTGGCCACGGCAAGCGCTGGAGAAAAAGCCGCATTCCTGGCGCGCCAGGGCGTGCGGCATATCACGGCAAGCCAAGTCCGGGTCGCCGACGAGCAAGGAATGCCGGTGGCGGCCGACGGCAAGACCATGGGCGAGATCCAGCTTTCCGGCAACACGCTGATGGCCGGCTACTATCGCGACGCGGCGGCGAGCGAGAGCGCGTTTTCGGGCGGCTGGTTCCACACCGGCGACCTCGCCATCGTCCACCCGGACGGCGCCATCGAGATCAAGGACCGGTTGAAAGACATCATCATCTCGGGCGGCGAGAACGTCTCCAGCCTGGAGATCGAGAATGTGCTGCACCAGCATCCCGCCATTCTGCTGGCCGCGGTCGTTGCCATGCCGGACGAGAAATGGGGCGAGGTGCCATGCGCCTTCATCGAGACCAAGGCCGGCAAGGAGGTCGGGACGCAAGAGCTGGTCGCATTCTGCCGTTCCAGATTGGCCGGCTATAAAATCCCGAAACGCTTCGTCTTCCGCGAATTGCCGAAGACGGCGACCGGCAAGATCCAGAAATTCGTGCTACGCGAAGCCGCGCGCTGACTTGAGCTTCGCGAGCGTGATCGTCCGTTGGAAGCGAACGGAGCGGTCGTTGACGAGTCGTGGGTTCGCACCTATATTCTGACCATATGGTCATTTTATGGGAACGCCGGTGAAAAATATAACGGTCGTTGAGGCGAAAGCCCGCTTCTCGGCGTTGCTGGCCGAAGTCGAAGCGGGTGAAGAAATCGCCGTCACGAGGCACGGCAAGGTAATTGCGCGCCTGGTTCCGGACCATCCCCGCATGGCAGCCGACGCGTTTCGGGACTTCTGGGCCGATGCCGACGAGATTGATCTAATGGCACCGGAGGACCGACCGGCTGAAGATGTGGCTTCGCTGGACGACTAAGTCCGTGCCATCACTTTATCTTCTGGACACGAACATCCTGATTGCGGCCCTGAAAGGGCGAGCAGAGATACGTAAACGGCTGGAGTCGGAGCAACTGAGCACCATGCGGCTTTCAGCCATTGTTCTGGGCGAACTGGAATTCGGCGCAGAAAAGAGCGCCTACGGCGACCGCAATCGCGCGCGATTGGCCACGCTGGCTCGACGACTCCCGTTGATCGGGATTGATTACGATACCACGCGTCATTATGCGAAAATTAGAGCATTCCTTGAGACCCAGGGAACGGCGATCGGAGCGAATGACACCTGGATCGCCGCTCAAGCGCTTGCCGTCAATGCGACGCTGGTAACGGATAACGAGTGGGAGTTCTCGCGCGTGCCCGGACTGACACTCGAAAACTGGTTGGTGCGTGCGTAGCAACAATCAGAATCGGGGGCTGACGGGAGATTTTGGGATGAACCGCTAGAATCTCATCCCGCTCTAGTGGAAATAAATCCCGCCGCAGACGTTGAGCGCCTGGCCGGTGACGAAGGCTGACTGCTCCGAAGCGAAGAAACACACCGGCCCGACGATATCCTCGGGGTCGCCGAGACGCTTCAGCGCCGCGACCTCCTCCCAGTGCCGGATGGCCTCGTCGCTGCCGAGATTGTTCTTGCCCATCTCGGTCAGGATGATGCCGGGGCAGATGGCGTTGACGGTGACGCCGTCCATGCCGACTTCCTGCGCCAGCACACGGGTCAGCGTGATCACGGTCGCCTTGGTCGCGGCGTAGTGGCCCTGCGTCGGCACGCCCTGGCGCCCGGCGATGGAAGCGATATTGACGACGCGGCCCGATTTGCGCGCCCGCATGTGCGGCAGCACCGCCTGGCACATCAACAGCACGCCCTTGGCGTTGACGTCGAAATGCGCATCCCACGAGGCCTCGTCGAGATCCTGCAGCAGGCTGGGCTTGAGGATGCCGGCATTGTTGACCAGCACGTCGATGCGACCCGCGTCCCCGAGCAGCGCTGCCGCGGTCGCCTCGACCTCCTTCTTGCTGCTGACGTCCATCGTGTAGACATAGGCCTTGCGGCCGGTGGCCTCGATCTCGGCGCGCGTGACGTCGAGTTCCTTCGCCTGCGCCGGCAGGTCGGTGGCCGCGACATCGTAGCCAAATTTCGCCAGCCCGACGGCAAGCGCCCGGCCAATGCCGCGGCTGGCGCCGGTGACCAGGGCGACCGTGCCGACTTTTGAATTGCTCATGGAAAAAAGTCCTTTCGAAATGCTGCTGTCAGGCGCGGGCTGAGGTGCGCACGGGCGCCTTGACCGGAAGGGAATTCATCGCGGCGATGGTGTCGTCGAAGGAGACGAGCTTGCCGTCCGAGCCGAGGCCCATCGCGACTTTCGCCGCGACCGCCGAGGCAAAGCGCGCCGAGCGTTCGAGATCCCATCCCCTCACGATGCCGACGATGATGCCGGCGGTGAAACTGTCGCCGCAGCCGGTGGTGTCGACGACCTCGATGTCGAAGGCCGGCAGATGGAACGGCTTGCCGTTCTCCGGCGCGACATAGACGCCTTCGCCGCCTAGCGTGAGCAGACAGTTCCTGACGCCCTTCGACTTGAAGTAGGCGGCGACCTTGGCCGGATCGGCCTCGTGCGCCATTTCGCTGGCCTCGTCGATGCTCGGCACGAAATAGTCGATATAGGGCAGGCACGGTTCGACAAAGGCGATCGTCTCCGGCGTGGCCTGGATGAGATCGAAGGTCGTGGTGCGGCCGAGTTCCTTGGCGCGTTTGAGCAGGCGCACCGTCGGCTCGCCGTCGAAGCTTTTCAGCAGGCCGGTGCCGCCGACATGGACGACGGTCGCGTCGAGCGCGGCGTCGAGATCCTCGTCGGCGACGCGGAACACCGTAGCCGTGCCCGGCACGTGCAGAGCCGGCCGCTCGCCATTGGGGCGGACCGGCAGGATGGTGGAGGAGGTCTGCACGCTGCCGTCACGGCGGACCAGACCACAGTCGAGGCCGTATTTCTGCAACTTGGCGACGAACCAGTCGCCCATGTCGTCGGTGCCGAGCGTGGTCACGGCCTGCGTCTTCAGGCCGAGGATGGCGCAGTCCATTCCCGTCGCGCCGGCGGTGCCGGCGACGGTCATGCGGATTTCCTCGATATAGTCGGCCCTGCCGCCTTCCGGGATGCGCGAGACCGGACGGCCGAGAATGTCGAGCACGTAGAAGCCGACCGAACTGACATCGAATCTGGGCATGGTGGAAAAATCCTTTGACGAAGACGCGGAAAATTACTGGCGCGCGCGGCGCAAGCCGAAGCTCACGGCAAGCACCAGGAAGACGAGCACGCCGATGCCGACCTGCTGCCAGTAGAAGTTCCAGCCGATGAGCAGCAGCCCGTTCTTGACAACGGCGAGCAGCAGCACGCCAAGCAGCGTGCCGACCACCGTCGGCCGGCGCTCGGCGCTGAGCGTCGTGCCGATGAAGGTGGCGCCGATGGCGTCGAGCAGGAAGGCGTTGCCCGACAGCGGCACGTAGGATTTCACCGTCGCCGACAACAGGATGCCGGTGATGCCGCAAAGCAGCGCGCAACCGATATAGACCAGCGATTGCTGGCGCGGCACGGCAAGGCCCGAATACCAGGCGACGCCCGGCTGCGCCCCCATCGCCTGCACAGCGCGGCCGAAGACCGAGCGGTGCAGCAGGAGATAGACGACGACGATGCAAGCGATCAGCACCAGGACCGGCGTCGGCAGGCCGAGCAATGCGGTCCTGGCGATGGCGTTGAACTGGTCGCCGGCATAGCCTGACATCAGGTAGATCGGCTGGCCGCCGCTGGTTGCGAGCTGCTGCGTGCTCTGGCCGATGAACAGCACGCCGAGCGTCGCCAGGAACGGGCTGATCTTCAGCCTGGTGATCAGGATGGCGTTGAGCACGCCGACGGCAACGGCTGCCAGCAGCCCGACGGTGACGCCGAAGACGCCGCCATAGCCGGCGGCAAGCAGCATGACGAACACCATCGAGGCCATGTCGACGGAGACGCCGACCGAAAGGTCGATGCCGCCCGACGAGATGACGATGGTGAGCCCGAGCGCGACGATGGCCAGCATCACCACATTGTTGACCAGCACGTTGTAGAGGTTGGCCCCGGTGAGGAAGGTCGGACTGGCGAGGGCAAAGAACAGGCAGATCGCCAGGAAGGTGATGACGACGCTGTAGCTGGCGATGAAGCCGCCGAGCCTTTGCGCGCCGGAGGTGCCTGTGTCGTGCGAAACGCTCATCGTGATGCCTCCGGTCCGCGGGCGAATGAGGTGACGGCGACGACCAGCAGGATCAGCGCGCCCTGCACGCCGTTGACCCAGTAGCTCGACACGTTGAGGAGCTGGAAGCCATTGGCGAGGAAGCCGATGAACAGCACGCTGAGCAGCGTGCCGCCGATGGTCGGCACCAGGCGCCGGGAAAAGACGGTGCCGAGCAGGGCGGCGGCCAGGACCGACAACAGCATCTCGCCGGAGCCGGGCGTGCTGGCGCTGAGCCGCGAGACCGCCAGCACGCTGGCGATGGCCGCGCAAAAGCCTGAGAACAGATAGGTGAAGCCGACATGCAGCGGCACATTGATGCCGGCGGCGCGCGCTGCCTCCGGATGGCCGCCGACGGCGTAGAGCCGGAGGCCAAAGGTCGTCTTGTGGATGAAGACGAGCATGATGGCGGAAAACAGGATCAGGCACCAGGCAAGCGCCGAGATGCCGAGGAAGCTGCCAGAGACCAGGAAGGCGAGCAGCGGCGAGGCGGCGCCGACCACCGTGTTTTGCGTCAGCGTCAGCTCGGCGCCGGCGGCGATGTTCATCACCGCCAGCGATGCCAGCAGCGGCAGGATGCCGAGGCCGACGACGGCCACCGCATTCAGCGCGCCCACCGCAATGCCGCAGGCGATGGCCGCAAGCAGCGCCACGGCATCGGGATAGCCGGCCTGCAGCACGGTGGCGAACACCGCGGCGCACAGGCCCATATTGGCCGCGATCGACAGGTCGATGCCGCCTTCGGTGACGTTCGAGCCGCCGCCGATGATGACCACGGCCATGCCGAAAGCGAGCACGCCGAGAATCGCCGACTGTTCGACGACGTTGATGAGGTTGAAGGAGGACAGGAAGCCCGGCGCGAACAGCGCGAAATAGAGCAGGATGAGCGCGAAGGTGGCGATGGCGCCGAGCCGCACGGCGGCCGCCCCGAGGCGCTTGCCGGTGTTTTGCACGCGCGGCTGCTTCTCGCTCTGCGCGGTGTCCGTGCCGGCGGTTTTCATCGTTGTTGCGGTCATGAGAAGGCCTCCGCCTTGGCGACACGGGCACCAGAAGAGGCGGCAAGCAGCCTGTCGCCGTCGAGCTCGGCACCGGAGAATTCGCCCGCGAGCCTGCCGCGATAGACGGCGAGCACGCGGTCGCAGACGCCGACCAGCTCGAGCAGGTCGGACGACAGCATCAGGATGGCGGCGCCCTCGCCGGCCAGCCGGTTCAAGAGATTGTAGATCTCGACCTTAGCGCCGACGTCGACGGCGACGGTCGGCTCATCGAGGATGTAGACGCGCGACTGGCAGCTCAGCCATTTGGCGATCGCCACCTTCTGCTGGTTGCCGCCGGAGAGCTGGCGCACCAGCGTGTCGCGGCCAGGCGTCTTGATCGAGAGTTCGCGGATCAGCCCGTCGATCGCCTGGTTCTCCTGCCGCCGCTTGACGAAGCCGCTGCCGCTGTAGCGGCCGAGACTGGCGAGGCTGATGTTCTCGCGCACCGAGAGATCAATTGCCACGCCATGAGCGCGGCGATCCTCCGGCAGCATCGCGATGCCGCCCTGGACGGCGTGCACGGGGGTGGACAGCGACAAGGTCTTTCCCTCGACCTTGACCGAGCCGCGCTCGGCGCGGTCCAGCCCGAACAGGCACTGCACGATCTCCTTGGCGCCTGACCCCAGCAAGCCGGTCAGCCCGACGATCTCGCCGCGGCGCACCGAGAACGAGATGTCCTCGAAACTGCCAGCCATGCCGAGATGCGAGACTTCGAGCATCGGCGCGCCGATCTCGACCGAGCGCTTCGGAAACATCTCGCCAACATCGCGCGCTATCATCATGGCGATGATCTCGTCGATCGGCGTCTCCGAGGGATCGACGGTGCCGACATCGGTGCCGTTGCGCATCACGGTGACGCGATCGCAAAGCTGCTCGATCTCCTGCATGTAATGCGAAATGAAGATCACGGCGATGCCGTCGTCGCGCAGACGGCGCAACACGGCAAACAGGCTGTCGACCTCGCGCTTGACGAGGGCCGCCGTCGGTTCGTCGAGCACCAGCACCGAGGCCTTCTGCGCCAGCGCGCGGGTGATCTGGACGATCTTCTGCTGCGCCGTGGTCAGATCCTGCACCAGGATGCCCACGGGGAGTTCGAGGTCGAAATAGCGCTTCAGGAGTTCGGCGGCGCGCCGGTTCATCGAACGGCGGCTGACGAAGGGGCCGAAGCCGAGTTCATGGCGCAGGAACACCGCCTCGCCGACCGTGGCGGTCGGCACCAGCAGGCGGTCCTGGTGAATGAAATGGACGCCGAGCCGTTCGACCGAGGATGGGGTCAGATTGCCGACGGTCTCGCCGTTGACCGATATCGTGCCGCTGTCGGGCTTCAATATGCCGGCCAGCACCTTGATGATCGTCGACTTGCCGGCGCCATTCTGGCCGACGAGGCCATGGATGGTGCCGCGCGCCACTTCCAGATCGGCATCGTGAAGCGCCTGGACCGGACCAAAACGCTTGGAGATGCCGGTCATCGAGATGGCGATTTGAGCTGCGGCGGGTTGCGCGGTCATGCCCTGCTCCTTGCGGTACTCTTTGCGCATGACGCCTGAAACCGGGATCGGTTGCATGCGCAGGTTTGAAAATACGGGAGCGCGTCGTGCGCGTCGAATCCGGCGCGTGGCGCTCCCCGGAGGGGGGGGGGGGGGGGGGGGGGGGGGGGGGGGGCGGGCGGGGGGGGCGGGGGGGGGGGGGGGGGGGGGGGGGGGGGGGGGGGGGGGGGGGGGG
>NZ_JBVVPU010000021.1:0-55238 GCF_055811295.1 Mesorhizobium sp. WSM4871
AAAGCACCTCTCCGGTCATCTCAGCCGAGATGACGGCGCGCAGCGAGGCCGGCTGGACCGCCAAGCTTTCCGGCCAGTTCGCCTTCAGCGGCGACAGCTACATGGAAAACTATGACTGGAGCCCGGCCTTCTCGACCAATGATGGCTGGAACGACTGGAGCGACCGTTCGCGCTTTTCCGAGACCGATCTGGATCACTTCTATTCGGCAACCGTCGCGCTCGGCCACGACTTCCAGCTCAGCGATCAGTTGCTGATCAACGTCAACGGCGGCTTCAAGTACACCTCGGTCAAGTGGACTGCCTATGGCGGCTCCTATGTCGAGAGCGTTGGCGGCTTCCGGGATTCGGTTGGCGACTACCGAGGAGGCGAAAAGTCCAACAGCTACCAGCAGAACTTGCCGGTCGCCTTCGCCGGCATCGATGCGACCTATGTCAAGGATCGCTGGAACTTCGGCTTTGCGCTGAAGGGCGGCATGACCTTCTCGGCCGGTGATACCGATCATCACTGGCTGCGTGACCTGCGCTTCGAAGATCATTTCGAATCGGCGCCGGTTCTGATGGTCGGCGGCAGCGTCGGCTACCAGTACAACGAGCGGACCAGCTTCTTCGTCTCCGGTTCCTACGAAAAGATGTTCACCGCTCGCGCCGACTACAACACCTATGACATTCCGACCGGCGCAGAGACTCGCGGCTACGACGATCGGAGCGGCGGCGATTTTGCCGCGGCGACGGTGATGGTCGGCATCAGGACCTCGTTCTGACCGGAACGCCAAACCGATGTCCGCAACGGTGCAGAAATTGGTGGGCGCGATAGGAACGACGTTCTTTCGCCGAGCTGTCGTTCCGCGGTAGACCGTCTCTGATCTCGCAGCATCGTCCTTGTCCCCGACAAATGGCGTTTGGAGAGATGCAAGCCGGTTGGGCCATCGAATAGGCCCATCGCGATAGCTGTGAGCTGATCGCCTTCAATCGTAGGCTTCCAGAACAACGTCGAGCCGCACTCAGAACCCGCGTTCAACCGACTGAGAGCGCGTCGCACCGAACATTCACGGCAGCGAGCAAATGGCCCGATTCTTTCGATGTTATCGAACGTGAAGCACGCGACGTCGGGTGAGCAGACCCGGCGGTTCCCCACCATCTGCATGAACATGCTCCGGAACTTTCAATCGCGGCTGACCTGGCCCGCCGCTTTGCCGCGGCCATACATGGCGACGACGATGCAGGCCTCGGTCAATGGGGCTTCCCTTGCAGCAGCCTCCAGCCGTGACATTGAGGCTCTCCGGGCGGCAATCACCAAGCCCTGGAGTGCGAACCCGGTCGAAGGCCAGATCAACCGCCTCACGATCAAGCGCCAGATGTACGGGCGCGCTGCCTATCCCCGACTTCTGGCAGCCGCTTGACCCGACCGGACAAAGGGACAAGCCGCAGGGCCGAGGAAGGTCAGCGTGCGCCAGTGGCCGTGTGAGGCAAAGCCGCGCAGGGGTTTGCCGCACGGTCCCCAGCCCCGCAGCGGAGCCATGTTGGTCTTGATCCAGGTTTCGCCGATAAACACCAACCGTTCCGGATCGAGACCCGCTTGCCAGGAGCGCCAGCGTTGCCGTCGCCGCGCGATGTCGGCGCGAACCTGTTCAACGGCGAACAGCGTTTTTTTTGAACCGCAAACCCTCGCACCGCAGGAAGTGCCATACCGTGTCGTGCGAGACCTTCACACCGCGTGCGGCAAGTTCGTCCTTCAGGCCGTGTAGCGACAGATGCGGCGTCTGGTTGATCCGCTCCTTCAAGTGGCAGCGGCAGTCCGATCGATGAGCGCGCCGTCTCAATATCCGTCAGAATCTGTGTCTTGCTGACCTTGCGACCGACGACATCCCACGCTCCTGTCACAAACTCCTCCTTCGTCAGTGCCGTGATGCTTGCCGGGGTAGGAAAGGCATGGAGGAAAGCGAAGAACCAGTCGCTGCGGCTGTTCCCCCGGAGGCGGTCGATCTCGGGAAAATACAGCGGCAGGTAGTGCGTCAGGACACGGTGCTGGATCTCGGTCTTGGCCCTGGCGATCGCTTCATGGGTCTTCGACAGCTCCTGCACGTCGTTGATGCCGGCGCGCAGCGGATCATGGTAGACTTGTGTTGCCTGGATCCTGAGCATGTGCAGCATCACCTGTGCATCTTGTTGTGCAACGCTTCTCGTGTTCGGGCCAGCGCCAGCGACGACACCAGCCGCACCTCAAAGCCCGCTTCAGCCAGGCGCCATGCTATCGGCCGGTGATAGTTCCCAGTCGCCTCAAAGGCGCAGAGCACAGGGCGGCCATACGCCTGCAGCACCTCTATCAGATGGTCGTGCTCAGTACAGGTGTTGAGGACCAAAAGGCGACGCCGGCGCTTGTGTGGCCTGGTGCTTCGATCAGAACTTCATTGCGAACCACAAAGCCAAAGCATCCATGGACCAACGACCAGGTCGAGCGCACGAATCGCACCATCAAGGACCCAACCGTCAAGCGCTTGCACTAGGAAGATCACGACCAACTACGTCGGCATCTTGCTGACTTCGTCGCAGCTTACAACTTCGGCCGCAAGCTCACGGCCTCACGCCCTACGAGTTCATCTGCAAGGCATGGGCTTCCCAGCCCGAGCTCTTCACTCTCGATCCGATCCGGCAAATGCCGGGACTAAACAGCTAGAAGGTGCCGCTGCTGTGGGAAGTTCCTCTTTGGCGTCACCCTTGCGCGCGGTGAAACTGTATTTCCTGCGCAATCCAAGGGTAGGCTTCTCAATGAAATGCCATGAGAGCATCGCCACTCCTGTCACCAGTACCATCGAGATGCCAAAATGCAGCCATGGCGATGTCAGTTTCGGGAAGAGCGTCACCAAAGCCTGCTGAAATGGGTAGCCGTAGAGATAGATGCCGTAGGAGTAGTCGCCTCGACCATAAATCGGAATGCGCGGGATCGGCGATAGCCCAACATAGACTGTTACGTAGGCGACAATCGGAATCAGCAGAAGCTTTACCGGCATTTGCGGGAGAGCAGCAAACACGTCAAATGCCGCCAGGAAAAACAACAGGATTGCAGTGCCGAAAATCGCAGGATGGAAAGGTATTTTGTTACGGAACAAATACAGCAGAATGCCCGCGAGGAAATAGACGTACAAGGTCCTGCCGTCGCTCTTGAGGAAATGGTTCGTGGCCGTGAAGATCCGACCTTCGCCACCAAATGGAACCCACTCATAGGCGAGAGAGATGAAGACCAGCACGGCGAAAACGAGTGCGGCGCACAAGAGAATTCGCGGGCGCTTCAGCAGGTGCGTGAGGATGATCAACGCCATGATCGCATAACACCCGATTTCGAACGGAACCGTCCACAACGAGCCGTTTACGGTGTTGGGAAATGGGTTGCTTTCGAAAACGCCAGGCAGGACATAGTGAATCAGTCCAACGATGTTGGCGAAGTATGACAAAAATTCGTAGGTTGAAAAATATTCCCTTAAACTAAGTGTCGTGAATATTGGCCCGATAACGATAGCAGCAAAGAATATATCCATGACCAAGGCTGGGACAATCCTCATGCCTCTATTCAAGATGAAGTCCTTTAGACGGAGTCGTAGTGCGCTGCCCGTTATAAGAAATCCACTTAGGGTGAAGAACATCGGGATGATGCTTGCATGCATCAGCGCCAAGGGCGGGGTGCTGTATTGAAATTTCTCGCCTTCGGCAATCAGAAACGAATGGGCGAACAGCACGGACATAGCCAGCGCGATACGCAAAAAATCGAAGCCGGGTCCAATGCCTTTGTTTCGGTCCAGCACTTCGCCCATGGTCCGCATACCAACATAGCCTCCTGCATCAACACCTCGGAGCTAGTTGGTGTTGCTGCACTGCACAATAAACGATTTCTTTCTCTTCGAGACATTGCGTCGGTTTCCGAATACCCGGGTGATGGAGGGGTGACTTCCCCAGCCACTGGCGTCTTCGCCGGCGCGCCCCGCAGCGACTATCTTATCGAGCGACCGGCGCGCGAATGGCTCGACCGCAACTGGTGAATGCCGCCGCAACTGGTGAATGCCGCCGCCCTTGGTGCGAATAGGCACATTGGAACCTTGAGATGACGGTCAGGTCGATCGGCTCTTCTTCTCGATCAGATACCGCCGGAGGCCGGCTTCGCCGCACGGCCTCGTCCAGCGATGGTTCCACGCGAAGGCTGGCCGCAGCAGCGGCGCTAGCAATTTGAGGATCGGCCTCAGCACCGTGACCTGCCAGGTCAACTGGACGTGGGTGCCGGTGCCCTGTCGGCCGGACACGCCCGCCACAGCCTGTCGAAATCGCCGAGGGCTTTCACCACCACCAGGCGGCCGGGTACAAGCTCCGCCGCTTCGATGATGAAATTGAGCTCGTAGGGGCAGGGCGCCGCGAGCCCGGCTCTTGCGCGCGACCCGATGGTCGCCTTGCCCTTGCTGCCGAGCGGGACCACTTCCTTGTAGACGTCGCACCACCAAAGCGGCAGCAACTCGGCATCCGAGAGCACTCCCACACTTCCTGCGGCGTGCCCTCGGGGACGTGCCAGCTTTCGTCCAGCGGACGAAGTTGCTGGGCGCTGCATTTCCTCCGGTTGGTGGAAACACCGATATTAGCTTCAGCTTGGTTGTCTGGCCAGTGCAGCGCATTAGGGGTAGATGGGGTATTCGGCTTGCGCCCCTTCTTCAATGGTGAAGCAGGAAGGTGCTGCGCTTCGAGCTGATGATAGAACGTGGTCTGTCCAAACAGCCACAAGCATCAGGAAGGAAGCGCAGCATGAAGTACTTTATCGGTCTCGATGTCGCGGTGAAAGAGACTGCCGTTTACATCGTTGATGAAACCGGCAGGATCTGGCGTGAGGTGAAGGTGGTCAGCCATCCCGACGATCTCCTCGCCGTGCTGAAGCATGCTGCCTTGAATATTGAACGGGTCGGCCTCGAGGCCGGGCCGTTGTCGCAATGGCTTTTCGAGGGGCTGGCCAGGGCCGGGTTGCCGGTCATCTGCATCGAGGCGCGCCATGTGAAAGCGTTCTTGAAGGCGCAGCCGAACAAGACGGATCGCAATGATGCGCGCGGCATCGCGCAGATGATGCGGGTCAACCTGTACCGCCCGGTGCATGTGAAAACGCTCACGAGCCAGATGCGGCGGGCACTCCTAACAGCCCGCAAGCTACTGCAAGGCAAGGCAATCGCCATCGAGAATGACATCCGCGGCCTTCTGCGCAACTTTGGCCTCAAGGTCGGTGTTGTGGGAACGGTGAAGTTCGAGGAGCGCACTCGCGAGCTCGTCGAAGGCATGCCCGATCTCGAAGAAATCATGGAACCGCTGCTGGCCGCCAGGCGGAAGCTGCGTGCCGAATTTGCTCGCCTGCACAAAAAAGTGCTCATGATCGCCAGGAATGATGCGACCTGCCAGCGCTTGATTACGGTTCCCGGTGTCGGCCCTGTTGTGGCGCTCGCCTATGCCGCGACAATCGACATTCCGCAGCGGTTCAGCAACTCCAAGGCGGTGGGGCCCATCCTGGGACTGACGCCGAAGCTCAACGAGTCCGGGGAAAGCAAGCGCGTTGGATGCATATCCCTGTGCGGGGACGGCATGATGCGGACGTTGCTCTATGAGGCTGCCCAAACGCTGATGACTCGCGTGACGAAATGGTCGTGGCTCAAGACCTGGGCGATGAACGTCGCCAAGCGGCGCGGGATGCGCAAAGCAATTGTCGCGCTGGCACGTCGCCTGGCGGTCATCATGCATCGCATGTGGCTGGACGGCGCCGAGTTCCGCTGGACGCGGGAAACCATGGCGTCAGCCATCTGATCCAGGAGGCCGGGAAGGAGAGAGACAGTGCGATCAGGACGCTTGGCAGATTGGGCCGCCTCGTTCTTCTGACCCCATACTGGGAGGGCAAAACGCCGATCCCGCAGAGAAGCAAGGCCCTGCGAAAGACGTCAAAATGCCGGAGACTGAAAAGCCCGATAGCGCTTGACCTCAACACGCCGAATAGAGAAGTGTCTCGGTTTGAAATCTTGTCAGCCGTGTAGCCACGGCGACCATTCCGGGCTGTGCTTGCCGCTAAGCATGTGGCAGCATTCGCGCGAATCATGTCCAAAGACCTCAACCCAGAGAAAGCGCTCATTTTTCGGATTGTCCACAGGGACAATATCGGACCAGTGCTGGCTGATGGTTGCCACTGCCGCGCGACCATGGAAGGTAAGAAATATATCGAGATCGGGAATCCGGAGCTGATCCGAAGCGCACTGACAAGGCGGTTCCGATCGATCCGGGCGGCACTTTGAGCGACTACGTTCCGTTCTATTTCACACCCTATAGCCCGATGCTCTACAACATCAAGACGGGTTACAACGGCATCAAGCAGCGCTCGATGCGAGACATCGTGATCCTCGTATCTTCGCTGCATCACCTGGCCAAGCTAGAGGTTCCGTTTGTGCTTACCGACCGGCATGCCTATCTGAAGTTGGCGCAGTTCTCGGACGATTTGGCCGATCTGAACTGGATTATCTGGCTGACCCTGCAAGCGCGCGATTTCAAGAAAGATGACATCGACAAGTTCGAGAAATATCAGGCTGAAGCGCTTGTATATAAGCACGTTCCGCTCACTGCCCTGCTTGGCATCGTTTGCTATGACGAAAACGCAAAAGCCGAGATCGAGGCTGCCGCCGCGAAAGCAGGCGCTAAGGTGAAGGTCCTGGCAGAAAGGAGATGGTTCCTCTGATGGTCAAGTTTGTCCGTGGCAACCTACTTGAAGCTGACACTGAAGCTCTGGTGAACACCGTCAACACCGTCGGCGTGATGGGGAAGGGCGTCGCCTTGATGTTCAAAGAGGCATTCCCCGAAAACTTCAAGCTTTACGAAGCCGCTTGTGAGGATAAGCGCGTGCGGCTTGGCGAGATGTTCGTTACGGAGCGGAACGACCTCTATGGCCCGAAATGGATAATCAACTTTCCCACTAAGGCGCACTGGCGATATCCATCTAAGATCGAATGGATAGCAAAGGGCTTGGACGATCTTAAAGCTGTCGTGGAACATAACAACATCAAATCCATAGCTGTTCCACCTTTGGGTGCTGGCAACGGCGGCTTAGATTGGCCTGAAGTTCGCGAGATAATCCTGTCTAAGCTTGATTCGCTAAATGATGTCGAAGTTCTTGTTTACGAGCCGACCCGACAATGCCAGAACGTGGGCAAGCGTGCCGGCGTAGATAAGTTGACTCCAGCGCGAGCGCTGATAGCTGAACTTGTTAGGAGATATTGTATTCCTGGAATCCAGTGCTCGTTGCTGGAAGTTCAGAAACTTGGCTATTTCGTGGAGAGATTCGCGAACCGAGAGGGCTTGGATGAGATGAAATTCGAATTCGGAGCCAATAAATATGGGCCGTATTCGGACAAGATGAAGCATATGCTGAATGCTCTGGATGGAAGCTATTTACATTGCGATAAGCGACTTGGTGATGCCGGCCCCTTTGAGCCAATTCATTTTGATGATGAGCGAAAGGAACGCGTCTCTGCCTACTTTTCTACCGCTGAAGCAAAGCCATATCGATCAGCTTTGGAGGCCACCAGCAAGCTTATCGACGGCTTCGAGTCTCCCCTGGGGATGGAGTTGCTTGCGACCGTCGATTGGTTGATGCGCCACGAAAAGGTTGCCCCCCAAGTGGATGAGATCAGGGCTGCCCTGTCCAAATGGCCCGGTGGCGAGGATGCGGCTGAGCGGAAGTTGCGGCTGTTTGATGATCGCATCATCAAGATAGCCCTGGATGCTTTGAAGGAAAACTCTTTGGTGCAGGCCAGCTAATGCCCACGGGACCTAAAGGACAGAAGCGCCCCGCCGACGTGATCGGCAACGCCGTCCGCGTCATGCGCATTGCCACTGGCGATGAAGCCGAGGACGTTGACGACGGCAAAGACCCTGCCGCCAAGGCGCTTGGCTCAAAGGGCGGCAAGAAGCGCGCCGAGAACATGACGCCAGAGCGCCGGGCAGAGATTGCGAAGAAAGCTGCTGAAAAGCAGTGGGGTAAGCTGTAATTCAGTTGACCGGAGATCGGGTTTTTGGGAATCTGGTTTACCGAATCAGATTTGAGCCCGCGCTGCATGCCCATCATTCCAGAAATTCAGAACCGCTTAAGGCTAGCCTTCCCGCAATCAAGCGACTTGGCTCTTGCTCGCGCGGTCCAAGAAGGCAGTTTCTTGGCGGGCCATCTTTTTGAGGGAGAATCTTTCCTCAACAACGCCATCGGTAGAGACCTCCGTGGCCATATTCGCCGGATCGGGATCGCATATCAGATCGACCTCTACTGCGCCCGAGGCGATCTTCCCTTTCTCGCATCAATGAAGCCCATGCCGAAAGGAAGCTGGCATTGGTTGGAGGTCACCGCGACTGGCGCGATTGCCCATGTCGTCCGGACCGATGATGTAGACGGCTTCCCAGAAGAGGCCGAGAGCAGGCAGGACACGCGGCTTTCTTTGCAGCCTGATCTGTTGAGCTGGTCAGAGAAGGACAAGGACATCAAAAGCCTCGTCCGCGAGATCCCAAAGCTTTACGCGTGGCTGACGCTTCGCGCGGCGCGTGATGGCAAGCTCAGCCATCTTTGCTGGGGTGCGCCGGCTCCCGACTCAGATACATGGATCGGGCACGTCAATGTTCTTGAGGAAGTGGCTAAACGTGGCGTAGAGGTTCCGGTGGGATCGACGGTGCCCGACGCTGGGGCAAAGCTTCGCCTGAAGGACCATATTGCCCAAGCGCTCGAAGAGAGCGCCAAGAAGGAAGGCGCATAAAGCGCAGCAGCAATGGATGATCTATTTTCTTCAGACAGGCGGAATCTGCCTCGGGTTATTCCCGAGCGAATCCGCGAGGCGCGGGAAGCTCGCGGGCTACAGATTGAGCCATTCGCCGAACTCTTGAACGTGACAAAGCAGGCTGTATCCCGGATGGAAAGCGGTCTCTCCGCCCCGAGTGGGGAAACATTCGGCCGCATCATAGCCGTGACTGAGCAGCCGCCGGCGTTTTTCACTACCCCAAGACAACGATCCGGCGCGGGCATCGCGCCGTTTTGGCGAAGTTTAAAGCGAGTCGAATTGTACCATCGCAAGCGCATCGCTCGTCGGCTTGAGTGGGCTAGCGATGTCGTCGCATATTTGGAGCGCTTCATTGATATGCCATCGCTCGATCTCCCAGCCCTTGATTTTGATCCGTCTTCTCAATCAACGGATCAAATTGAAGCGGCGGCAGATGCACTGCGATCCGCCTGGTCGCTTGGGCGCGGTCCCCTCCGGGACCTCTCAGCGATCATGGAGCTGCATGGCTTCATCCTTGTTCGCGAGGCGGTCGACTGTCCTGATATGGATGCCGTTTCATGCTGGCAGGCAGGCAGGCCGTATGTCTTGTTTTCAGCAGATGTAACCAGCGGGCCGCGTACCGCCTATAACCTTGCTCACGAACTTGGACATATGCTGCTCCATTCGTCTGTTGAGGTTACGTCCGAAAATATCAACGACATCGAGCGACAGGCGGATCGCTTCGCTAGTGCTTTTCTTCTACCTCAAGATTCATTTAGCCGTGAGGTTCTAGGTACCTCTCTTAGTCATTTTGAATTCCTCAAACAAAAGTGGGGCATTTCGATTGCCGCTATGGCCTATCGCTGTAGGGACCTTGAGATAATTAGCGGAAATCAGCACAGCTATGTAATGCGCCAGCTAAACATGAAGCGCATTCGCACGCACGAGCCATTGGACGAATTGTTCCAAACACGAGCGCCTGCTATTCTTGGGGCATCTGTGAAAATGCTTTTGGATCAATCTGTGCAGACAAGAAATCAAGTTGAGCAAGCATTGGCGTTGAACCTGGGTGACATTGAACGCCTTTGTGGCCTCCCGAAGGGCCATCTAGATACCCGCGTCGTCCCCTTCACGCCAAAGCTACGCAATTCGAATTGAGCTTTATGCTTGACACTAGGCATAAAAACCCGTTCAATATTCAAGGCAGGATTCTTCAGCACCAGTATTGGGTTAGAAGAACGAGGCGAGTACTTCATGCTGCGCTTCCTTCCTGATGCTTGTGGCTGTTTGGACAGACCACGTTCTATCATCAGCTCGAAGCGCAGTACCTTCCTGCTTCACCATTGAAGAAGGGGCGCAAGCCGAATACCCCATCTACCGCATTAGGCGGTGATCTGCTTGACGTAATAGCGCACCGCATTCTTGCCGCCATGGATCACCGCGTCGCCGGCCTCACTGAAGCCAAGGGCGGCGTGAAAAGGCATCCGAGGCGGGATGGTCTCGGCCACGCGCTTGCGCCGCCACCACAACGCGGTCGACCTAGACGAAGCGCTCGTAGCGCTCGCGGAACCACAAGAAATTCGGGCTGTCGTAACCGGCGTCCTGGTCGAAGGTCATGATGAAGGCTTCGAGATCGCCGATGCGGCGCGCATAGAATGATTCGCCAAGCAGGAAGGACAGCCGCTCAGCCTCCAGCCACAACAGTTCGGCGGGGTGCTCATTGTTGAGCGCCAGGATCGCCGCTTCGTCTGCGGCCGATACATGGGCTATCGGGGCAGGCCCCGCGCTCATGCCTTGGCTGCCTTGATGGTGGCTGCCACGAGGGCGGTGTCGGTCAGCGTGTTGCGATACTCGTCTAGGTCGGAGCCGCCCATGCCGACATTGGGATTGCGGTAGTACATAGCGCTCGGCACATCCTTGAGCGCGGCGAAATGCATTTCGGACAGGCCGGTCTTGCTGCGCACTTCGGCGATGTTGCCAAGATCGAGCCCGCCGCAACCGAGGATGACGATGCGGTCGCCGGCCTGCCGCACCAGGTCCGCCAGGAGTGAAGCGCTTTCGACTGCCATGTCGCGCTGGCCGCTGGTCGCGGCCGACCTTGCAGCGGATCAATGCTTCCAACGCCTCAGACGGATCGCGCGTCATGTCGAAGGCGCGATGGCAAGTGACGTTCAAGGGGCCGGCAGCTGCGCTGCGGCGAAGATCAGCCGATAGCTTCGAGAGGAATGCCAGGGGCGGCCATGCACAGGCTCATATGGCGATGCCATCCGTGCCAGGACCGAGCCTCGCAATGATCAAGAGATCATCCTTGGCGCGCGCAAAGCACTCCTCGATCGCCCAGCGCAGGCCGGCCACTGCCACCAATTCGGCCAAAGAGGAACCGGGCGGGGCGAAGACCAGGTAATAGGCTTTTCTCCCGATGTCGATCGCTTGCGGCTGACGAGAAGCCAATGCTCGAAGCCGCCCTTTTGACGTCCAGGGACGGTGGATGCGTGCCCAGTCGTAGAGCCGAGGCCCTTTGGCGCCATCACCTGCCGCATGACAGACCCAGTCGTCGGGCTCGAACTCGCTGGCCAGTTCCTCGGGCGAGGTTTCCTCAAACAGACGATCCCCTCCACGGCGCATGAAGTGAGCGCCTCGAACCGCCAGGACGTAGGGCTGCTCGCGAGCTTCCAGCATCCGGCGAAAGCTGCTGTCCGCTCAGTAGACAGCGTCGCCCAGATCGTAAGCGCACGGGACGCCGGCATCGAGCGCCGCCTCGACCATGGAGCGCGCCATCTTTGGCTTGGTCGCAAACTCGACCATCTCCGGGATCGATCCGCGTCCCAGTGGCTGCGCCCCAATAACGACTGCATCCGATAGGGCCGCCCCGCTCCGGATTGCTCAGCCATCAGCCAGCCTGTCTTGCGCTCAATGCCGGAAAGAAGGCCGTCAAGGAAATCGGCGCCCGTCTCCCGCAACTCACGACGAGGAAGCACCCGCCCAACCCGCGCCTTCAGCACTGTCAGCTCCTGCTCCCAGGTCAACAACGACCCCTGACCATGAAGCGACAGACATGGTTCCCTCCATAACCTGCCGAAGTGAATCAGAAAACCAAATGACCCGCAACTGTAGTCCTAAGCTTGACGGCGCCCGCGCGCCTGACGGCGCGGGCCGGGTGCTCGTGAACCGAGCCCGCTTTTTCTTCGACGGGCTCAGGCGGTCTCGGCCATCCGGCTTCGCCCCCTAGATTGCGAATATTGAGGAGCACGCCGGATTTCGCTTTGCCATCGCCATGACCGCGTCCTCCCTTCAGACTTGTTTTGCGGTTCAGGATCCAGTCGCCGACAAGGTCGAACGAGATAGCCACCGCCGCAAGCGTCGGGCCGGACGAGGGCGCTGAGATCTGTCTTGATAAGCCCGACCGACAACAAACCCGAAAGGGTTTTGCGGCCGTCGCCCTGCTTGCGCCGCTCCGATCACGTTCCGGGTGCGACAATCGCGTCGCACGCCGGCGGCCGTATGGGCGGGCAGTTTGTCCCAGCGAATTGCACCGCCGAAAGTAGCCAACATTTGTCCCACACACGACAATTCTGCCGCCCCGAGGGTGGAGCGGCGCGACAAACCTTTTATTCAAGCAATTGAGATCGCTCATGGAATTTCGGAGGTTCTTCGACGACGCTACACGCGCGGCACGAAAGTTGCTGTTCATCCTTGCAGGGTGCTGACCGCAGCAAGCCGGCGTACGGCAACATCACTGAGTAGCATCCGCCAACCACGAGAAAGGAATGCACCATGAAGAAGAAGATCGCAGAAACCACCACGGTCATCCGTACGACCACGCCGTACACGGGCACGGTCTGATGACTTGGGAGGGTGGCAATGCGCCACCCTCCCTCAACCAAGAAGGCGAGCAGTATGGCCGATTTTGTACAGTCGCACGCTTTGGCGTTGATTTCGGAGGCGGTTGGCGCCTCAACAATAACCGTGCTCAAGGCTGACAAAGGCATGGCTCCTCGAGCCACGGTCGCGACAGCTCTTGCAGACTGTGGATCTAATGTCGAGTTTGCTGATGGTGATTGGCAACGTGGCGGCTATCTCGCGGGATTCCAAAACCTGGTTGATGCGGCTTTGGAATGGACGACCAAAGAATGCCCGCACCTGATCGAGAAGCACCAGCAATCGCTTAAGCGCCTGTTTCCGCTTCTCTCCAGCGCCGCCTTTACCGTTCCAAAAGACCTCACCAACACATCGAGCAAGGAAGAGCGAACACGGTTCTACCATCACGAATATCAGAACAAGCTGCTCGTGGGGCTCGCCGAATATCTGCTCGAATATGCTAGCCGAAGCGGTCTCCGCTGTGTGCTGGTCATCGATCGAGCTTCAGAGATGTCACCTACGGCCGTCAACCTGGTGAAAGTGTTGCGGCGGCTCGACAGCGAACGCCATTTCCGCTTTGTTCTCGTGGACCATTCCAATTCCGTGTTCATTGAAGGGGCCTGTGAAGTCAACTTCGGCTGTTATTCGATCGATGAACTCGTCGATCTCTTTAAACCTGACATGGCACCACAGAAGCGGCGGTTGATTTTTGAGGCGGCTCGCGGGAATCCGCTACTCCTTCGCGCTCTGATCACCTGCAATCAGGCCGGCATGCCAGTTGTTGGATACTTGACCTCCAATGCTGCTATCGACTTGCACCTGGCGAGCCTGAGCCCTGAGGAACGCAGCGAGATGCTTCGATCTTATGTGGAAGCAGACTGCAACCCGACCGATCTAATCGCCCAACGCAACTATGAGACATTTGATCGGGAGTATGCTGACAGTCTGCATGCAGAAATGCATCGGGCCGCAATTGAAAAATATCTTGCCGGAAAGTCACCCTTGGTGACATTCCACGCCTTGTCTGTTCGGAACAAATTCAAGCGGCTCGAGCTTATTGCGGAGCCAAGCGAAATTCTTAAGAGCATTGGGCTTTATGACACTTGGTTCAGCTATTTCGGCGAAATGTTTGCGGATCCCGAGCTGCGCGTTTACGGAACAGGAAACGATGCGGTCAACGCGGTTTTCATCAATGCAGCGTTTGTTCTCTACAGCTTGGGATGCGGCTGCGTCTCGGTTCCCTATCTCGATCTTTTCTACTCGAAATTCCCATCAAGCCGCTACACGCCTACGGTGCTTTACGCCCAATCAATGACCTATGCCAGATATCAACAGCCAGTGAACCTTCCATTGGCGGAACAATACGCGCTGCGAAACATCGATACTATTGAGCGGGATTTCAAATATCACGAGAAATACCACTACATAAAGGTTTTCGCGGAAAACGCCTATGCCTATATCAAGGCAAGGCAGGGTCAATTTGACGAAGCCCTCCAGCTTTGCACGGAAGGTAAGGCGACAATGTCAGAGATATATGGCGACAATCGCTTCAAACTCCATCAGTCAATTTTGATGTATAATATCAGTCAGGTATACGAGCTTGTAAACGAACTTTCTCTCGCGGAGAAAAAGCTTGGCGATGTCATCGCCGTTGATCCTTATTACGGCGAATACCAGAACGATCTTGGCAATCTCCTCGGCAAAGTCCCGGGCCGTGAAGTTCACGCGTCAAATGCATATGCGCGCGCGATCGAGCTCTGCCCGCCTTACTACGAGGCGCATTTGAACCGGGCAGGTCTCCGTAAACGTCTCGGTGATACACAAGGCGCGCTTTCCGATCTTGATCGCGCTCTGTCGATCAAGCCGGAAGAATGGCGAGCTCTGCTGGAGAAAGGCAATATCCTTCTCTCAGCCGGAAGCCCTTCTTCTGCAATTGAAGCTTACCTTGCTGCCGCTGAGTTCGTTCCCTCACATGCGGACCTGCAGAGCAACTTGGGTCTTGCCTATTCCGAGTTGGAGAAGCCTGAGCAGAGCATCGCTCATTATCAGAAGGCCCTCGATATCGATCCCCGTCATGCGCCGGCCCACAACAACCTTGCAATTGAGCTGTTCAACGCCAAGCAGCCTGATTTGGCATTGGAGCATGCCAATCAAGCCGTCGATTTTGCCGGCGAGCCCGATTACGAGGCCACGCGCAACCATATCCGCATGGCATTGGCGAGTTAGACAAATAGGTAGGCGTAAAAATTTGCGGTAAGGGGCTCCGTCGCCATTTCCACAGCCCTGCGGATTGGCATGACAAGCCTCGCTTATGCCCAAGCTCGATTGCGCCTAACCGTTCACGCTGGGATCGGGAGGCAAGGGTTAAGCAGCAAGCAACTGACCGCCAATGACGACGGAATCGGGATCCTGAACCGCCCCAATCGGGCTGCGGAACCCCGACCATCTCCTCGTCGCAGCCGGTACGCAAAACACCAGCCATCAGTGTGGTATGAAGCCGGCCACCGTTCCAACCAAAGACCGGCCAGTTTTCGGCACTAAAGATTGTCTCCCGCGGGGCCGATCTGTAGCAATGTCGGCGAGATTCGAACCGACCCATCTGCAGATAAGTCCCCGGCGATGGCTTACCAAGGAGCGCATCATGATGGCGCAAAAGATGCTCCTCGAGACTGATCTGACCGCTAGCGACGTTGCCGATCAATGCGGTTTTTTTGACGCCTATCACTTTAGCCGCGAATTCAAGCGAAGCATTGGTACAAGTCCGCGCTATTGGCGACGAGGTGAGGTCGTTGAATTTCGCAAGCGTGGCGAGAGCTGCGGGACAGATGATCCTTGATGCGGTTGCCTTACAAGCGCCCGTCGACGAATCGACTTGCGATCCGCCGAAACCCGTATCGATCTTAAAATCAACGCTGGCGGGTTCTAATATCCTAGGTCGAGACTGACCTCGTTCTTAACCACCTGACCTCCAAAAAATTCTACTAGATTCTGGGTGCCGTAGGCGAGATTCCGTTCCCGGACGTCGTCGGCATTGGAGGCTTGATCACCTGAACACAGGACATTCGGCAATTTATGTACCCCCAGCCGAGACATAGTGCCGCTGTAACACGTTGCTGGCATCGCGTTCTCATACCACCACCAGACATCGGCTGCGTAACCGCGCAAACGACCGGAAATGAGGGCATCATGAAGAGGCTTTTCAGCAACCAGTGTGCCACGTGCGACGTTAATAAGAAATGCCGATGATTTCATTGCCTCGATTTCGGACTTGCCGAAAAACTGCTCGGTGTCTCGGGTGAGCGGCATTGCCAATACCGCATAGTCACTTCTAGCTATCACGGAATGCAGGTCATCTATCCCGTACATGGAATCGACATGATCGACGCCTACGTCTTTGTCGCGACGAACGCCCAAGACTTGCATGTCAAACGCCTTTGCACGTTTGGCGACGCGACCTCCGACATTACCGACACCGAGAAGTCCCAAAGTACGACCGTTCAACATGGCTGCCCGGGTTCCATCCTCCCACCAGGGAAAAACCTGCTGTCCGCTCGAAGCCATATTGTGCTTCAGCACGGTCAATTTAGCCAATGAAAGCATGAACATCTTGGCCTGTTCAGCGACCGCAATTGCATTCGACCCACGAATATTTGCGACCTTTATTCCTCTATTTTTCAAAAAATTGAGATCTAGCAGGCTGTTGAAAAAGGCGCTCGCCATCGGACCGCAGCGGTGATTCATTGGTTCCGAAGGGATTCGGAGGTGACGAGTGCGCGGCGGCGGCGATCGAACTGGCGAACTGTTCAGCTATGTTGACCTTGAGGCACGAGTGCGGCGCAATCATCCGTTGCGGGCGATCCGGTTAATCGTGAGCGAGGCGCTGTCGGCACTGGAGCGGGAGTTCGCGGCGCTGTATTCGCCGATCGGACGGCCATCGATCCCGTCGGAGAAGCTGCTCAGGGCGATGCTGCTTCAAGCCTTCTATTCGATCCGCTCGGAGCGGCTTTTGATGGAGCGGCTGGAATACGACCTCCTGTTCCGCTGGTTTGTGGGCATCGGCGTGGACGACGCAGGCTGGGATCATTCGGTGTTCTCCAAGAACCGTGACCGGCTGCTGGAGGGCGACATCGCTACAAAGTTCCTAAGCGCGGTGCTGGCGCAGCCCAAGGTGAAGAGGCTTCTGTCGACGGATCACTTCTCGGTCGACGGCACGCTGATCGAGGTCTGGGCGTCGATGAAGAGCGTCAAGCCGAAGGACGGCCCAAGCGGTGGTCATGGCGAGCCGCCGGCAGACGGCGGCGGGCGCAACGCGGAAGCGGACTTCCACGGCGAGAGGCGATCGAACGAGACGCACGCCTCGACCACCGATCCCGACGCCAGGCTCTACCGCAAAGGGCGAGGCAAGGAGGCGAAGCTGTGCTTCATGGGGCATGGGCTGATGGAGAACCGCCACGGCCTGCTGATCGAAGCCTGCCTGACGTTGGCCGACGGGCATGCCGAGCGGGTGGCGGCACTGCACATGGCCGAGCCTCGCGCCGACCGACCGCAGGCGATCACGCTCGGTGCCGACAAGGCTTATGACGCAGAAGACTTCGTCAACGAACTGCGCTCAATGAAGGTGACACCGCATGTGGCGCAGAACACCAGCGCCCGTAGTTCGGCGATCGACGGGCGCACGACGCGGCACAGCGGCTATGCGATCAGCCAGCGCATCCGCAAGCGCATCGAGGAGGCATTCGGTTGGATCAAGACCGTCGCCGGGCAGGAGAAGACCAAATTGCGCGGCCGCGACCGCGTCGGATGGGCCTTCACTTTCGCGGCTGCCGACTACAATCTGGTGCGGCTGCCGAAGCTCATCGCTGGGACCAACTGACATGGCCAAGGTTCCAGTCATCGCCAAGGCCTTTGCCGGTCGCTGGCGTATCGTCGAAATGGATGTCTGGGACAACGATTTCCTCGATCTCGTCGAAGAGGCGCATCTGACGTTCAAAGGCGCGGCGGACGGCGAGATTGGCTTCGGTGCCCTCAAGGGCTTCCTTGATGTCCGCTACGGCGCGCGAGACGGCTCGGCCTGCGCGGAATTCTCGTGGGAGGGTCACGACGAAAGCGATCCCGCTTGCGGTCGCGGATGGGCGATGATCGGCACCGCGGGTCGCCTCGTCGGCCACTTCTATATCCACAATGCCGACGATTCAGGCTTCGTCTGCGAGCGCGCCTGACTTCTTCAACAGCCTGCTAGTTCATTTATCCCTGAGTGCATGAAGCTGATGAACTGAAGTTTTTCTGCTATTTCTATCGTTCCTCTAGGAAAGGTGTAGCCGATGATAGCGTCTGCGTCTACGACAAGATCTCTGACATCGTTGAATGTACATTCAAATCGTGAAAAATAGTCGCCACGAGGCGCTACCACGTTGGTACCGGCCGGCAATGCATCCTTCAGGTACTTTAGCTCCTCTTCGGTGGCATGCCACGAGCAGGCAACGTTCATAGTGCAATCCTTCTAAGTCGGATGACGCCGACGGGGTCTCAAGATCCTGGTAAACGCCGGGCCAATTCAATGGATGCTGCTCTCGCTTTAGCAACTACGAGAGGACAGCCAAGACCGAGATGCAGTCACCGGCGGTCACAAGACCGGGGAAATGACGGGCCGCGATCACACCGTCCATCTTCGCACTCACCACCAACGGTTCGGCGCCGGTGCGACCTAGGGGATAAATGCGAGCGACCGCATTACCTTTTGCGACGCGATCGCCAAGGTCATGGAGCGGTTCAAAAAGCCCGCCATCCTCAGCGAAGGAGAAACAATCGCCGTCAGGCATATCGAGCCAGATGGTTGGGAGGGTCTGGACTTCACCTTTCAGGATCCCCGCTGCTTTCAAGACATTGGTAACACCAGTCTTGGCAATTCGGACACTTTTCGCAGTCGTGGTACCCCCGCCTCCGAGTTCGGTGGTGACGAAGACCTTCCCCATTTCCTCGGCCGCGGTGTCGTACATGCCGACCGCGTCTATCTCCAGCATAGCCATGGAATATGGTGCGCCGAAGGCCTGAACAAGCTCAAAGCTCTTTCGCTCCTGCACCTTGTCTGGCAACCGGTGTGCCGCGCAATAGGGCAGGAAATCTAGAGTTTTGCCACCTGAGTGGAAGTCCAGCACGATGTCGGCTAACGGCAACAGATATCGCTGGAAATAGTCGGCAATCTTTTGGGTGACGGTCCCATCCGGCGCGCCGGGGAAGGACCGGTTCATATTCCCCCTATCGATCGGCGAAGTTCGGGTACCGCTGAGAAACGCGGGATAGTTCATGGCCGGCACGATGATGACAGTCCCGGTTACGTCTTCAGCCTTCAGTGAACGCGCCAAGTCGAAAAGCGCAATCGGTCCCTCATATTCATCTCCATGGTTGCCGCCGGTGAGTAGAGCCGTCGGCCCCTCGCCGTTCCGTACAACCGTAACCGGGATCATCACGGCCCCCCAGGCAGAGTCATCGCGGCTGAAAGGCAGGCGCATAAAGCCGTGCTGTGTGCCTTTAGACGAAAAATCAACCGTGGGCGCGATCGGTGACTGGCGGAGAGGGCGGTCCAGCATGGTTTCAATCCTTCACGAGAAGTTTGCGTGGCACGTTGGCTAGGCACTCGACTCCGGTCTCGGTAATCAAAATGCTTTCAGTGATCTCGAAACCCATGTCCTCCAGCCAAAGACCTGTCATGAAGTGGAAAGTCATGGCCGGCCTCAATTCCGTGCGGTCGCCGGGACGTAAGCTCATAGTGCGCTCACCCCAATCCGGCGGATAGCTGACACCGATGCCATAACCCGTACGGCTGTCTTTGACGATGCCATGACGGGCCAACACAGCAAAGTACGCCTTGGCGATATCTTCACAGGTGTTACCCGGTTTGGCGGCGGCCAGGCCAGCCTCCAAGCCTTCGAGAGTTGCGCTTTCCGCGTCGAGAAAGGCTTGGGTAGGCTTTCCTAGGAAGACGGTTCGCGACAGAGGCACATGATATCGATTATGGCATCCCGCAATTTCAAAAAAGGTGCCTTCTCCCGCACGCATTGGTCGGTCATCCCAGGTCAGGTGCGGCGCACTGGCCTCCGCCCCGGAGGGCAACATTGGAACGATAGCTGGGTAGTCTCCGCCCGCGCCTTCCACCCCACGAGTTGCAGCGTCATAGATTTCGGCGACAAGATCGCATTTGCGCATACCGACCTCGATCTTGGTCGCGATACGCTGGTGCATAGTCTCCACAATGCGCGCGGCGCTGCGCATATATTTTATCTCGGTCGGGCTTTTGACCGCCCGCTGCCAGTTCACCAGCGCTGTACAATCGACGAAGCGGGCGTTCGGAAGATTCTTGACCAGGGCCGCAAATGCCGCTGCCGAGAACCAGTAATTATCCATCTCAACGCCTATGCGCAGCGAACCAAAGCCCTTGCCGGCAAGGATATTCGCCAGGTGGTCCATGGGGTGGCGCTCAGTCGACTGTACATAGTGGTCGGCATACGGAATTATATTGTCGTGCTGCAGATAGGCGGTGTGCTTCGCTCCATTGGCGTCCATGCCCCGGCCGTACCAGATGGGCTCGCCTGTAGGTGGGACGATCACCGCCTGATGAACATAGAACGACCACCCGTCATAGCCGGTAAGCCAGTTCATGTTGGAAGGGTCGCTAACAATAAGCAAGTCGACTCCCTTGGCCTCCATTGCCGTCCGCGTCTTCGCAAGACGATCGGCAAATTCTCCTCGTGAGAATTTCAGGTTTGGCTGCATCGTTGGTGGTCTCCTTTGTTGGTCCGCGCGGAGTCGATTGCTTTTTGGACTATCGCGGTGTCCCGTAGGCCTCAGCCGGTGAGATCCACGGCGGATTGTTGAGCGAGCATGAGCCACCTGTTGTCGAATGCCCGTCCCACTTCGGCCCACGGGATCATGCGCCGCAGATGTGCGTGCTGACATCACTCAGTCAGCCGCTTCGTCATCAGCCTGCCGAATTCGGGGCGCGCTGTGCCGTCCCCGCAAAGCCGCAGACAGTTCCAGGCGCTGGCCTGATTGCTGGTGACGACCGGGCGGCCGATCGCGTCTTCCATTCCGGAAACGGCGAGCGCAGCGCGTAGCGCCGTGCACGAGACGAACAGCGCGTCGGCCTGTGCATGCGTGGCCTTGCGCGCCAATTCCACGAGGGAAGACGGCTTGATGCGTGCCATCTCGCGATCGTCCTCGAAGCCGAGGCAGGTGAAGCTCTCGATATCGAAGCCATGCGCCGCAAAATAGGCGGCCATCGGCCGGCTGGTCTCGGTGGTATAAGGCGTGAGAATGCTGATGCGCTTCACGCCCAAGGCGTTCAGGCCGCGGATGCCTGCCATCGGCGGCGTGACCACGGGAACGCCGGGCTTCGCAGCCTGGATTGCTGCCTCAATCTCGGCATCGCCGATCACCACCGAGGCAGAGGTGCAGGAGTAGCAGACGGCGTCGAGCGGCTCGTCCGGCAGGATGAGCGCCGCGCCGGCCGAAAGTGACGGCTGCATCTTGCGCAGATTTTCCGGTGTCGTCGGATTGGCATAGGGAATGCGCGCCACATAGACGCCGATCCGCTCGCTCGCCACCATCCGGCGGAAATCGACCTCGCTGGTGTGGTCGGTGGCTAAAGCGATAAGGCCGACGCGCTTTGCCAGTGGGCGCCCATCAAATGTCGGGCGCCCTGTTTCGAGGCGGATCTCAGGCAGTGGTTTCATGACTTTCACCTCTCGATCCTGCCGTAACGATGCTCCAGCCAGCGCAAGAGCACGACGGAACAGAGGCTGATGATTAGGAAAAAGGCGCCGACCAGCGTGATCGGCTCGAGATAGCGGTAAGAGCTGTTGGCGACGATCTTGGCCTGGTTCATCAGTTCCAGCACGGTGATCGCCGAAAGCAGCGGCGTCTCCTTGAACATGGCGATGAAATAATTGGCCAGCGCTGGGATCATTGGCGGGATGGCCTGCGGAATGATGATGTGCGTCCAGGTCTGCCGGGCGGAGAGATTACAAGCCTTGGCAGCCTCCCACTGGCCACGCGGCACATTGTCGATGCCGGCGCGATAGACTTCCGCCGTGTAGGTGCCGTAGTGCAGACCAAGCCCGATGACGCCCGCCACCAGCGGCGGCAACAGGATGCCAATGTTGGGCAGCACGTAGAAGATAAAGTAGAGTTGCACCAAGAGCGGCGTACCGCGGATGAACTCGGCGAACCAGCCGACGCTGCGCGAAACGAGCCGGTGCGGCAAGCGCCGCGCCAGAGCGATGGCCAGGCCGACGATCGCCGCCAGGATCGAGCCGAGCACCGTCGCCAGGATGGTGATCTTCACGCCCTGGATAAGATTCGGCATGATCTCCCGGACGAAATTCCAATCCCATTCCATCAGACACGCACCCCGTCGAGGCCGCGCGCCAGGCGCCGTTCCAGCGTCCGTACGCCCCAGGAGATGATCAGCGCCAGCATAAAATAGATGACGAGAATGGTGGTGAACGGCATCAGCGTGCTGCCCGTTTGCGAGCGCACGATTTGCGCCTGGAATGTCAGGTCGGAGAGCGAGATCAGCGACACGACCGAGGTCGCCTTGAGCAATTCGATCGCGTTGTTGCCGAAGGTCGGCAGCATGATGAGCAGCGCTTGCGGCAGGATCACGTGGCGCATGCCTTGCCAGCGGCCGAGATTGAGCGCCGTGCAGGCCTCGTATTGCTCGCTGCCGATCGACAGGATGGCGCCGCGCACCACTTCAGCGCCATAGGCGCCGATATTCAAGCCCAGCGCCAGCACGCCAGCCTGGAGCGGCGTCAAAGTCACTCCCACCAGAGGCAGAACGAAGTAAGCGAAGAACAGTTGTACGAAGCCCGACGTGCCGCGGAAGAACTCAATATAGGCCGTCGCTAACCACCGTATTGCACCGAAGCGTGACAGCCGCCCTAGCCCGGCGACGAAGGCCATCACCAGCCCCAGCACTGCGCCCATCACGGTGAGTTCCACCGTGACCACCGCGCCCTGCAGGATCAAGTTAAGATATCCGCACCAGTCTGTCATGAGATCGCGTGTTTACCAATTAGCAGCTGAGGACGGGACACCCGCATGACCTCCCGTTCAAAGGGAGGTCATGCGGCGGGCACGGGTGGGGTTAATAAGGCAGCTTGGAAACCCACCCGTTCGCCGACCCTTCCAGTTGTGGGGGGTCAGAGCGAGCCTATTGCGCCGAGGCGCAGAGCTTCTCGCGCGTCGTCGACATCGCCGCCTTGGCGGAGAAGCCGTATGGCTCGATTATCTTGGCGAATTCGCCGGACTTCTTCATCTTGGCGAGCTCGACGTCGAAGGCATCGCGCAGCGCCTCGTCACCCTTTTTGAAGGCCGCGCCGTCGCAGGAGACCGGCAATCCCTGCACCGGGGCGATCACTTCGAGGTTTGGGTCGTTGGCCTTCTTGACAAGGTCGGTGATGGATAGAATCGGGAGCGTATAGACGTCAATGCGACCGTCTTGCACCATCTTCAGCCCGCTCTGACCGTCAGGCACGACGATGAAGCGGTCGCTCGGCACGCCGGCTTTGGACGCGTACTTTGCCTGAAGTCCACCACCCGGACCGCCGATGGTGGCGGAGGAGTCCTTGGCAATATCCTCATACGTCATTAAATGCTTTGGATTCCCCTTTCTCACCAGAAAGGCGTCAGCGTCGCAAAGCACGGGTTCGGAATAGGCGACCGACGCGCAGCGCTCCGGTTTCATCATCAGGCCGGCAGTGACGACGTCGAAGCGGCCGGCCTGCAGGCCGGGGATCATCGCGCCATATTCCGAGATTGAGGCAACGATGTCGGCGACGCCGAGGCGTTTGAAGATCACGCGCGCCACGTCGGGCGCAGCGCCCGAGACCTTGCCGTCGGCGGCTACCGCCGTGTAGGGCGGCTCATTGGCGATGGCGACGCGGGCGAAGCCTTGCGCCTTGAGCTCCCCGAGCTTGGCGTCATCTGCCGAACGTGCACCGGAGGCGAGTAGCATCGTGCTCACTGCGAGGCTGGCGACGCCAGCCATAATGCCAAGTTTGTTCATCGTTCCCAACTCCTTGTTTCTCTTCTGGTTGCTCGAACTGGGCGCGCAGGTCCGAGGACGCTCCTCGGAACTCGCTGCGTCGCCCGTGCATAGCGGTCAGACCCGATGTCCGGCCGCGATGATCTTCTTCAGGAAGCTCCGCGTTCTCTCCTGCTTCGGATTGCGGAAAATCTCATCGGGCTTGCCTTCCTCGAAGATCCTGCCGCGGTCGAAGAACAGCACGCGATCGGCGAAGTCGTGGGCAAAGCCCATTTCATGGGTAACAAGCAGCATCGTCATGTCTGTCTCGGTGGCCAGCTTGCGCATGACGTTGAGCACCTCCTCGACCAGTTCCGGATCGAGCGCCGAGGTAATCTCGTCGAACAGCATGATCTTGGGCGACAGGGCGAGTGCCCGAGCGATCGCCGCGCGCTGCTTCTGGCCGCCGGAAAGCTGCGCCGGCATCGCCTTGGCCTTATCGGCCATGCCTACCATGTCCAGCAGTTCCATCGCCCGTTTCTCGGCGGCGGCGCGCGTGACGCCCTTGGTCAGCATCGGCGCCAACGTCACGTTGTCCATGACGCACTTGTGCGGAAACAGGTTGAACAACTGGAAGACCATGCCGATCTTCTGCCGCATCTTGGCCAGATGCCCCTCGTCGGCGGCCAGCAGCTGGCCGTTGCGCTCCATGTGATAGAGCTGCTCGCCGTCGATCTGGATATGGCCGCCGTCGATCTTCTCCAGCGTCATCAGGATGCGTAGGATCGTCGTCTTGCCCGAACCGGAGGGACCGATCAGCGCCAGCTTCTCGCCCGGCATGACCTGCATCGACAGCCCCTCCAGCACCTTGAAGGCGCCGAAGCTCTTCGAAATGCCGTCGATCTTGATGATGGGCGCGGGCTTGCCCCGGGCCTCATCACGAGATTGCGAAAAAGGTATCAGGCTCGTGCTCCACGAAATCAGGGGTTTGTGCGTGAGCGGAAGGTTGCTTCAGATCTCTTGTTAAGGCGTCATCCGCTCACACCGCGCGCTCAGTTTAGTTTTCGGAATTTTGACATACGCCAGCCGTACACTTCGCAGACATAAATATCGCCATTTTGAGCGACGCATAGATCGTGTGGTCCGATCAGAGTCTCCTTGTCGTCACTCGCCGTATTATCCCAGCTAGTAAGCCGTTTACCGTCGAGGTCATAGAGTGAAATGGAGCCACTCCCTCGTCCGTTCGTCTTGTCCTCAAACGGTTGTAACTGGGCGAAGTAAACAATATCATCTTTGATAAAAATACCGCTCGGATTTCCGAGTTCCCATTCTTCTAGATATTTTCCTTCCATATTAAATAGCTGAACTCTGTCGTTCTCATCATCGCAGATAAGAACTCTGTCCCTGCTGTCGATCCAAACATTGTGAACCAGCTCAAATTGGCCTGGTCCTCGTCCTTGACGCCCCCAAGACAGCAGCAGCTCACCTTTCGAATTGAAGCGGTGAACCTTATGGCCACCATAACCATCGGCGACGAAAATATCTCCGTTCGGTGCAATCGCGAGATTTGTGGGCAGGTTGAAGGGTTGCGCGTGTACGAGGCGCCCCTCGCAAGTAGGCGATGGGGAGTTCTTGTTCCCTAAAGTACGCAAAATCTGACCGTGCGGTGAGAACTCCATCGCAACGTGAGCACCACAATCAACTATCCAGACATTATCGTCTTTCCCGATAAAGATTCCATGAGGTATAGCAGAGAACATTCCATCGCCCCACGACCCAATGAAGTCGCCTTCCGGGGTCCAGATAGTTACTGGATGGTTTCCTCGAGCGAGCACGAAGATCTCTCCAGAAGAGTTGATGGCAACATCGCTTGGCTGTCCCATCTCAAAATATTTTGGAACGTTTGGCCAACGCTCGACCCGCTCATAACGGTACTGACCTGACCCTAATACTTTCAATTTCTTTGTTCTCCAAGGCGGGACCCTTGTCCCCGATCGAGACCCATTGATATGCACCGATGAGGGGCAATGCCAACTATTCTTGCGTTTTAAATAGCTGTCAATCTCGAAATTGACACAGTTCAATCCTTGGGATCAAGGTCCTGTGCACACTCTGGCGGCCACAGTGATGAAACGGAGCATGCCGCTACGTATCATGCTGCTTGCGGAGCAATGCGCCAAAGCCAGATTGATATGATTCAAGTTAGCTATTGATGCATGTCAAATCCGGTGTTAACAGCAAGCGGCTTTCTGTTTTCGCAACCGGTCAGAGGATCAAAATGAAGGTTTTATTGGGATGGCATGCTACGGACGAGGAGTTGGCGACGGTCCGGCAGTCGCTTCCTGGAGCTACTGTCGTTGGGCCACGCCCTGAGCCATATCTTTCTCGATTCGATCTAACTCTAGAGTCGATCGCAGATACCCTTGGAGACGTGGACGCTTTCGTAGGTTATGTTTTACCCGAAGGGTCCTTAGACATCGCCAAAAACCTAAAGTTGATATGCTGGATGCATGCCGGCTGTGATGAACTTGACCTGGCTCGCCTAAAGACACTGGGTGTCCAAGTTACCAATTTACGTGGGGCCAACAGTATTGCTGTTGCCGAACATGCGATGGCGATCATTCTCGGGTTGGCCAAACGGCTGATTGCCAAGCACCAAGCCTGCGTCAACGCTCTCCCAGTGCCAGTTTACGATGCCGATTCCCGCTCAGCGATGTTGCATCGAAGAACCCTTGGGATAATAGGCCTTGGGCAGATTGGAAGTGCGATCGCCCAGCGCGCCAAGGCTTTCGACATGAGAGTCTTGGGCGTTCGCCTCCATCCTGAACTCGGTGCAGGTGCGGCGGATGCGGTTTTCGGCGTCGACCAGATGGCGCAGGTGCTAGGAAACAGCGATTACGTTGTGTTGGCGACACCTATCACTCGCAAAACGAACTCGTTTTTCGGGGCAACTGAAATTGATGCGATGAAGTCAGGGGCATTCCTCATAAACATTGCTCGTGGCAATCTTATTCAGGAACGCCCGCTCTATGACGCTCTGCAAAGCGGAAAGATTGCGGGCTATGGTTCTGACGTGTGGTGGACATATAACAACGCATTTCCAGCAAGTTACCATTTTCCGGTGCCTTCACGAACCGGAATCCAGAAGATGCCGAATGTCATCGGCACGGGTGATCAAGGTGCTAATGCCGATGACGTTCTCGATCGCAACATAGCGCGATCGGTGGAAAGTTTGCTTGAGTTCCAAAACGACAAGCCTCTTACCTGGAAAATCGATCTCGACCTAGGATATTGAAAAACCTTGTTTTTCGGAGGGTATTGATGGCAAAAACGGCTGGTCAAAATCAAGCGACCAGCCGATCCGCTTCGGGGAGTGTCTCGGCGAACATACATCGGATGCCGGAATTCATCGAGTTGGTTAGGGCTCTGCCGTACCGTGAGAGGATCGTGCATTATGGATGTGTGGCTACCTGAGCCAGGCTCACTTGAACGTCCAATCTATCTTTCTTTAGCTGAGAAAGTCGTAGAAGCTCTTCAAGCTGGCAAACTGGCAGAGGGAGCGCGCTTGCCAACGCACCGCGAGTTATCGTTCCGCTTAAAGGTTTCAGCTCAGACTGTTAGCAGGGCGTACGAAGAATTGGCTAGACGGGGTTTGGTCACCAGTTCTGTTGGGCGTGGGAGTTTCGTCAAGCACTCATTAGACAAGCCGGCTTACCCGCACTCCCCTGAACGCTCCGAAACATCAATTGACCTTTCGATTTTGAAGCCGGTGAGTGATTCAACTCATCTTGAGCATATGCGTAGGGTACTCCAAGATCTTGCGGTGGATCTGCCTCTTACGAATTTCTTTTCATTCCGGCCAAATAATGCATTGGCGCGTCATCGCAGCATCGGCGTAGACTGGTTGCGCTCGTATGGCATCGAAGTCGACGAACGCAACTTGATGGTCACCAATGGTGCAACGCCGGGCATGACACTTGCGTTGATGTCTGTTCTAAGCCCGGGGTCGACCCTGCTATCCGAGGAAATTGGCCACCACACGCTAAGTCCGCTCGCTGCGTACCTCGGCTCAAAGCTCCATGCGGTGAAAATAGACTCGGAGGGGATTTGTCCAGATTCGCTGGAGCAGGCTTGTTTAGAACACAACCCGCGCGCGCTGTTCATTATGCCTGGTCCCATCAGCCCGACTGTGAGTGTTATGAGCAATGGACGGCGAGCAGAAATCGCTGACATTGCGCGGCGCCATGGGCTCTTTATTATTGAAAATGATCCTCTCGGTGCGCTGGTCGATCGCGGCTTGCTGTCCTTTGTTGAACTCGCTCCCGAACGGACGTTTTATATTACCTCTTTGACAAAGTCCCTGATGCCGGGTTTGCGAACCGGTCATCTGGTCGTTCCAAGTAGCCTGATCCCTGCGGTCACGAACCGATCTCTGGTAACGACCTGGATGGCTACACCACTGGTAGCGGAGATTGCCAGCCGATGGATTGAAGATGGCACTGCGAAAGGCCTTATTGACTGGCAGCGGAAAGCATTGGCGGAGCGGCACAAAATTACGACCGAACTTTTGGGTGGCGTCCCATATATTTCGCACCCACAAAGTCTTCACATCTGGCTTCCGCTACCGAAAGGTCACACCGAAGATGGCTTCGTCGCCAATGCTCGTCTCCGCGGAGTGGGCGTCGCACGCGGCAGTGCATTTACGCTATCCCAACACGCGCAGCCTCCTGCAATTCGCATCTCTGTTGGATCAACGCGCCCAGATGAGTTGAGGCGGGGCCTTGAGATAATTTCCGCCATGCTAACAGAGGAGCCTGAACCGATTCTCCACAGGTTGTAATCTATGAGCGGAGAAAGCTGCCGCAGCCTCGCCTTCAAGCCGAGACCGTGTATTGTGGGCGCTAGGCAAGAGGAGGTTTCACCTCAAAACCCTTTCGGCGAGGTGGGTCGTATCCCCTGGGCGACGAGCGACGCGGAGAAGTCAAAACTCTCCATGTCGACACTCGCTAACCTTCACTGAAGCGAAATCAGATCGCCTCGGAATCGAGAGGATACGCGCCGGTCTCGTCATGCACCTCGCTGCCGGCCAAGGGAGGATCGAAGACGCAGGCTAAAACCAATTCGGTTTCGGCACACAGCAGGTGAGCATCGTGATTATCGAGCGCATAAATGATGCCCGGTCTAACGACATGAACCTCGTCTGCCTGCAGATTCTCGATAGAACCCGTTCCAGAGATGCAGTAGACCGCCTCAAGATGGTTTCGATAGTGCATCTTGAGCCGGGCGCCCGGATGGATCGTAGTGATATGGAAGGAGAAGCCCATTCCATCGTTCCTGAGGAGCAACCGCACACTTTCCCAGTTCGTCGTCTGGACCCGCCTAGCTGTCTTTTTTTCCTCATTGAAATCCCTCACGATCATGATTCACCTCTTACGCTGCCATATGCCCTATGCTGCCGATCACGCTATCGATAGCGTCCTCGAGGATGTCGAGACCCTGGCTAAGCTGATCCTCGGCGATGACGAGGGGTGGCAGACACTTTACGACCTCGTCTTTGGGACCAGCGGCCTCGAGAACAAGACCATTCTGAAAGGCGGTGCTGACGACCTGACCTGCAACTTCCCCAGACTTCAAATCGATGCCTCGCATCATACCCCGACCTTTAGCTGACACTCGGCTCGGGTCGTACTTCTGGGCGATCTGATCGAGGCGACCCTTCAGCAGCTTGCCTTTTTCCCTGACGGAAGCTGCCAAGCTTTCCGTTCGCCAGAAGTGCTCTAGAGCTGCTCTGGCGGTCACGAAAGCATGGCAATTGCCGCGGAATGTCCCAGTGTGCTCTCCAGGCTCCCACTTGTCGAGTTGTCGATCAATTAGGACGAGGGCCATGGGCAAACCATAGCCCGATATCGATTTGGCCATTGTGACGATGTCTGGACGGAGCCCGGATCCTTCGAAGCTGAAGAATGCATCGGTCCGGCCAACACCGGCCTGAATGTCATCGATGATCAGCAGAGCTCCGTGTCTCCGCGCAATGCCTGCTACTTTCCGCAGCCACTCCGTGCCGGCGACATTCAGGCCGCCTTCGCCCTGAACTGTTTCGACAATCACCGCCGCCGGGACGTCGACGCCGCTGGACGGATCCGACAGCAATCGATCGAGGTAATCGGCGGTGTCTACAGTAGATCCAAGGTATCCGTCATACGGCAGCCGGGTCACGCCGCCGAGCAACTGGCCGGCGGCTGCACGGTGGTGTCGGCTGCCGGTACAGGAGAGCGCGCCAAGGCTCACGCCATGAAAGCCATTGGTGAATGCTATGATGTTGGACCGACCAGTTATCTTGCGCGCTAACTTGAGGGCAGCCTCGACCGCGTTAGCGCCCGTTGGACCGGGAAACTGAACGACGTAGTCGAGTTGTCGCGGTCTGAAAATCGTCTCGTCCAATTCTCGTAAGAAAGATTCCTTAGCCTCACTATACAGATCGAGGCTATGCGTGATGCCGTCGCGGGCAATGTATTCTGCGAGCGCGCTCTTCAGTTCGAGGGGATTATGGCCATAGTTTAGACTTGAGCACCCCATCAGAAAATCGAGATAGACGGTTCCATCGCGCGCAAACAACTGGGCCCCCCGCGCTGTCGTGAAAACAGTAGGAGCGCGACGAGCGTAGCTGCGCACTTCGGACTCGAGATGGTGGAAGGTCGCGAATTCGCCCCCGCCGTATGGGCCACTTCGGTCAGTCATGTTTCCCTCTTATTTGCTTATTGGTTTGGGGGCTCGGCGAGCATGCCCTCAGCGCTGCTAGAGCATACGATAGGGCCGATGGCTATCGTGTACTCGCTCTCATGCTGTCCCTTAAAATGGATATCGCGGTCGAAGCGAATAGCCTGCCGGATGGGCGCGCGCATATCCCGAGCCACACCTGCGAAGAGCGACTGGGTGGTACTGTTGCTGAGAGTGACCGTGGCGCTGATGTGGGTCACGCCGTCGCAAGATCGCCTGTTTAGGGCTGAGATGATCAACCCTTTGCCGACCCCTATACTGCGTGCCTCAGGATGCACGGCAATCTGCCAAATGAAGAGCGTCGATTGCTCGCTCGGCCGCCGATACGTCGCTAGCCAGCCAACCACCTCGCCATCCCGCTCCGCGAGAACACAGGTGTCAGCGAAATCAGTGCAGAGCAGGAGCTCGCAGTACAGCGAGTTGCGGTTCAGGGGCGGGCATTTCGCGATGAGGTCCCATACGTCGGCTGCATGAATTTCCGTGGGCTCTCGGAATGTCACTCCTGACAACTGGACGGTGGGAGGCAACGAGAACCTCTGGCTATCACTGACCATTTGTATCCTCCGGGCGCAACACCAGTGCCGCCTCGCGTCGACTTCACGAAGAGGACTTCTCAAAAATCATGCCAATAGCGCCCAGGGAGCAACAGAAAGATTTTCTGAGCTTTGTTCAATGACTTGACCGGGAATGCCGCAGGCATGGAGGCCGAAAAACTGTGTCGCGGATATACGACAAACACGACAGGAGGCGTCGGTTGCCTGCGTTTTCTTAGGAATCCGACGGGGTTTAACAACGGGATTGGTCGCGCATCATCTTGTGATCGGCGCCGGCGACGGAGCAGGTCCGCCCTGAGCCCTAATCAACTAAATGCGTGACCGCGCCTCGCCTATCCGAACTCGCCGCCGTTCGCTTGACGCTCGAGATAGAACGCGGACGCCGGCCGGATATCAGGCGCAGGTCGACTTCGCGATCCATCATCGAGTTCACCCACGAGCCGTCGATACGCATCGGCTGGCTCTTTTCGGTGGTGCTTGGCCATTCGCGCCACATCTTCGCCCGCGCGTCATGCACCAGGACCTGCAGACGCTGCTGCGCGCACGTGTCAAACCAAGGTCACGAGCGAGGTCTTTGCGGCAAAGCAGCTGAAACTTCAATCCCTTCCGGCAGTTCCGTTCGACGTCCTGCTCAAGCTGGAGCGGCGGGTCAGCCATGACGATCTCGTCCGCGTCGAATGCGAACGGGAACGATGTAATAGTTGCCGCCGATGCGTTGTTGAGGTTCACCAGCTTGTCAAACGGCCCTTTAATTGCGGGTAGTTGTCAATCCGGATCTCGCACTGCCATCGCCGGGGTCATGGTCCTTTCCGAGGTCGAGTGCCTCATGATGATGTTCGGGTCGGGCGCCTCAACGTTTCCAACGAGATGCAGATGAACTGCTGTCAGCCGTTTGACCGAGGTCGCCGCAACCACCGTCCCGGCGGGGACATCACGAGTTCCGGAAACGGGCCCGCGATTGGGATCGAGTGCTGATCTGTTATGCCATCTTTTCGCCGCCCCACTCGAAGCTGGTGCCGTCGACCCAGAGGCAGTGGAGCAGAACCGCGATCTTGCGAGCAACCGCCACTTTCGCTTTCTTCATGCCGATCCGCTTCGACAGGCGAACACCCCACGCCTTGAGCGTCGACCATTTCTTCGTCCGGTGCAGGAGGACGCTGGCCGCCTCGTAGAGATAGGTTCGCAACAGCCGATCTCCCCAGCGTGAGACACGGCCGTTGACGTCTGTTTCGCCGGACTGCTTTCGTCGCGGGGTCAGGCCGAGATAGGCACCTACGTTGGCGGCCGAGCGAAAGCGCGCGGGATCGTCGATCGTGTGGCGGAAGGTGAGCGCGGTCACCACGCCAATGCCGGGGACCGTCATCAGCCGGCGTGTGGTTTCGTCTTCACGAGCGAGATGCCGGACTCGCCGATCGAGCTTCTCCTGTTCACAGCAGACCTGCTCGTGGACAGACAGAAGCGCCTGAACCAACGACTGAAGCGGATGCCCGTCAGCAACAAGTTCCCAAACCTTTCGCCGGAACTGTGACCCAATCGATCGACTGAACTGCAGCCCGTATTCCTTCAGCATCGACCGTGTCTGGTTTTCGAGATCGCGCCGGATCTCGACAAGTCTTGACCGTGCGACGAGCATGGATCGGGTGGCCTGGCTCTCTGCGCTCTTGACCTTCACTTCCCGATACCAACCGACGCGAACCAGTTCGGCCAGGCCGCGGGCATCGTTCTCATCACTTTTGTTCATTCGAACTGAAAGTGCCGCCTTTGCATGCCGAGCATCAAGGCAGACGACCGGCAACCCGACCCTTTTCAGCTCGTGCCAGAGCCAGCTGGACATGGCACCAGTCTCAAATCCGATGCGCTCGGCGTGAGGCGCACGTTTACGCAGTAACTCCGTCAAGGCTCCCGGATCGGACTTCGCCTTTCCCTGGAACACCGTCTTTCCAGCATCGTCGACGACGCAAACGCTGGTCTCACGCTGCGACACATCCAATCCGACATATTGCTTCACTGCGGCCTCCTTGATCTCAATGGTCGGCGGCTTTTGCCGTCAGCCGAATCTTCGTTCAAAGGAGCGACGGCAGCAATTACGTCATCGTTTCCAAAACTGACCCTAGATTGGAGTGCGCCCCTCGGGCCAGACAGGTTGAACAAGCAGAATTGACTTGGAAGCCGGGCTTCGAAGGATGGAAGCCCATGGTGACTTATCGCACGCACAGCATCGAGTTTAAACGTCAGGTAGTGCAGGAGTTCCTCTCCGGCGAGACGCTGCATGGTCTCGCCAAGCGGCATGGACTGCCGCGTAACCTGATCCGCATCTGGGTCCAGAAACACGAGGCCGGCTCCTTCGACGAGGACGTGGCGGCGGCCGACACGATGCCTATGAGGCGCGGATCGCAGCGCTGGAGCGGCTGGTAGGCCGGCAAGCCTTGGAATTCGAGTTTCTAAAGGGGGCTCTGAAAAGCGCACCACGTCCGAGAAGCGGGACTACATCCGTGATCACCGGCCCGGCGGTGTCTCCATCGCTGAAGGATGCCTGGCCTGCTGCCGGTTTTTCGGACACGAGGTTAAGCTAACATAGCTTGTTCCTCGAACTCCACGGGGCTCAGATAGCCCAATTGCACTCAGCGCTCGGCTATCTCAGCCCGCAGCAGTTCGAGGACCAACACGCCCGGCACATGGTCAAAACTGCGGCTTGATCCTGTCCGGCCCGAGGGGCGCACTCCAGATCGGCGTCCAATTTTGCACACGATGACGTAATTGCTGCCGTCGCTCCTTTGAACGAAGATTCGGCTGACGGCAAAAGCCGCCGACCATTGAGATCGAGGAGGCCGCAGTGAAGCAATATGTCGGATTGGATGTGTCGCAGCGAGAGACCAGTGTTTGCGTCGTCGATGATGCTGCAAGGTCTGTCTTCCAAGCGAAAGTGAAGTCCGATCCGGGAGCACTGACCGAGTTGCTGCGAAAACGCGCACCTCACGCCGAGCGCATCGGATTCGAGACGGGCGCCATGTCCAGCTGGCTCTGGCATGAGCTTAAACGGGTCGGAATGCCGGTTGTCTGCATTGCTGCTCGACATGCGAAGGCGGCACTTTCAGTTCGAATGAACAAAAGTGATGAGAACGATGCCCGCGGCCTGGCCGAGCTGGTTCGCGTCGGCTGGTATCGGGAGGTCAAGGTAAAAAGCACAGAGAGCCAGGCAACCTGGTGGCGCGATCGCGACTCGTCGCCATCCGCCGCGATCTCGAGAACCAAGTCCGGTCAATGCTGAAAGAGTACGGGCTGCAGTTCAGTCGCTCAATCGGTGCGCAGTTTCGGCGAAAGGTCGTGGCGTTGGTTGTCGACGGGCATCAGCTTCGATCCGTGATCGAGCCGCTTCTGACCGTCCATGTAACAGGCCTGCAGGGAACAGGAAAAGCTGGACCGGCAGGTACGACGCCTTGCTCGTGAGGATGACACCACGCGCCGGCTTGTGACGGTTCCTGGCGTCGGGCCGACAGCTTCATAATACCCGCTATCAGCCGGGGAGACGATTATCCGTTACCGATTCCATCCCCGTTACGGGGAAACGGTTACTGTTGCCGGGCGCAATCGTCGTGGTGACGAGGTCAGTCTGACCATCCGCCAGCCTGACGGCACCCTGGCGCATCTGCCGATCTGGATGACGGAAGATCAGGCGGAGGCGATGATGATGACGGAGCGTCCCCGTCTGCCGCTGGCGTATCTGCACGAACTTCGTCTGGAGCTCGATGCCTGTCTAACCTTGCTGCGTGACGATTCCCGTCACGAAGGAGGAGACAAGCATGAAGCAACGGCAACCCTGTCACCGCCAATTCGATCTCTTCGTGCCCAAGACCCCACCGGTGCCGGTAGCAGCGTCCGAGCGGACGAAGCTGTTGCCACTGGTGAGTGCGCTGCTGTCGGAAACACTCAGCGTCCCCGCAGTGACGGAGGCCGGCGATGAAGATCACGTCTGATCACCTGGCGCGCGGTGCCTTCATCTACATTCGGCAATCCACCGTCGATCAGCTTGCCAACAACCATGAGAGCCGGCGGCGTCAATATGGACTTGCCGACCGTGCCCATGCTCTTGGCTGGACGGATGTGACAGTCATCGACGACGACCTTGGCCGCTCGGGGTCGGGCATCAGTCGTCCGGGCTTCGAGAAGCTGCTCGCAGCGATCTGTGAAGGCCGGGTCGGTGCCGTTTTTGCGATCGAAGTGTCGCGTCTGGCGCGCAATGGACGCGACTGGCACACGTTGATCGAATTTTGCGGACTGGTTGGCACGGTGATTGTCGATGAGGATGGAATCTATGAACCACGCCATCCAAACGATCGGTTGTTGCTGGGCATGAAAGGGACGATGAGCGAACTCGAACTGTCGCTCCTGCGGGCCCGTTCGATGGAAGCCTTGAAGCAGAAGGCTCGACGGGGCGAGCTCTTCTTCACGGTAGCTGTCGGCTATGTGAAAGTGGGCCGCGACAAGATCGAAATGGATCCAGACCTGCGTGTGCGAGAGGCGATCGGGTTGGTCTTCACCCGCTTTGCCGAAATGCAAAGCATCCGCCAGGTGTTCTTGTCGCTTCGAAGCGACCAGATCGCGCTGCCGTACCTCAACTCCAGGAACTCCGGACAACGGCAGGTGCTGTGGAAGCTTCCGGTCTATGCGACGGTGAGTAATCTTCTCACCAATCCTGTTTATGCCGGCGCTTACGCCTTTGGCCGAACCGGAAGTCGAACGATAATCGAAAACGGCCGCAAGCGAATCGTGCGCGGCCGTCGCAAAGATCGTTCAGATTGGGCTGTCTTGCTCGTTGACCATCACGAAGGCTATTTGTCCTGGGCGGAGTTTGAAAGGAACCAACGGCTGATCGCTGACAATGCCAACGGCAAGGGCATGATGGTGCGCGGGCCGGTGCGCAAGGGGGAGGCTTTGCTCGCAGGCCTGCTGCGCTGCGGCCATTGCGGCCGCCGACTGCTTGTCAGCTACAACGGCACCAAGGGCGATGTCGGCCGCTATAAGTGTGACGCCACCCGAAGCAACCCTGGCGGTGATCCCTGTATCTCGTTCGGCGCACTGCGCGTCGATGAAGCGGTGGGTGTCGAGATCGTGCGGTTGCTGCAGCCGCTCGGCGTTGAAGCGGCCATCCAAGCGATCACGCAGTGCGAGCACCAGTCTGGCGAAAAACAGCGCCAGATCGAGTTGGCGCTCGAACAGGCGCGATATGAGGCAACCAGGGCGCACCGACAATATGACACGGTCGACCCCGACAATCGTCTGGTAGCTGGCGAACTTGAGCGGCGGTGGAATGGCGCCCTCGCGAGCGTACGCGCTCTCGAGGAAGAATTGGAGGCCCTCCTGCGACAGCGGCCGGCAGCTTTGGGCGTCGAGGAGCGCCAGCGTCTATTGCAAATGGGGGCCGATCTGGAGGCCGCCTGGCATCATCCGGCGGCCACTTCCGTCACGCGCAAGCGTATCGTCCGGGTCGTGTTGCGCGAGATCGTGGCACAAGTCGAGGGTGACCAGATTCATTTGTTGTTGCATTGGCAGGGTGGCGATCACACCAGCCTGACGGTGAGAAAGAACCGGCGGGGTCAGACGCGGTGGTCCGTCGAGCCTGAGACAGTGGAGTTGATCCGCGCCTGCGCACGAATGATGCCTGACAAGGCCATTGCCGGCATGCTCAACCGGATGGGAAAGCGGACAGGTCGATCGAATGGATGGACACAGTCGCGTGTGCGGGGCTTCCGCAATACGCACGACATCGCGGTCTACAGGGATGGCGAATGGGCCGAGCGCGGCGAAGTCACGTTGACTGAAGCCGCCAGCATTCTCAATCTGAGCCCTGCGACGGTCCTTCGCCAGATTCGCGCCGGCATCATCCCTGCCCAACAATATTGCATGGGCGCACCTTGGGTTATCAAACGAGGGAATATCGAAGATTCCCATCTGATCGAGCGGATCACGTCGTGCTCCAAGGGGCCGCCATCATCAGATTCGGATCCAGAAGACCCTTGTCTTTCAATAGCGTAGCGAGATGGGCATTATGACGTGGGACCAGGCGTCGTGACGGCGTTGACCTACCGCCACACGATCGATGATCCTTCGCGCTTTTCCTCGGCCAGTGACGTCGGCGCCTACCTTGGTCTGACACCGCGGCGAAAACAATCTGGGGAAACAGATGTCAACGGCCGTGTCTCACGCTGGGGAGATCGGCTGTTGCGGACCTATTTATACGAAGCGGCCAGCGTCCTCATGCACCGGACAAAGAAATGGTCGACGCTGAAGGCGTGGGGCGTTCGCCTGTCGAAGCGGATCGGCATGAAAAAGGCGAAAGTGGCGGTTGCTCGCAAGATCGCGGTTCTGCTCCACTGCCTCTGGGTTGACGGCACCAGCTTTGAGTGGGGCGGCGAAAAGATGGCGTGACAGATCCGCGCTCGATCCCAATCGCGGGTCCGCTTCCGAAACCCGTGATGTCCCCGCCGGGACGGTGGTTGTGGTGACCTCGTTGAATCGGCTGACGTCGACCTCGAACTTCGTTGCACACGTTGAGTCGCCCAACCCGAACATCATCATGAGGCATTCGACCTCGGAAAGGACCATGACCCCGGCGATGACAGAGCGAAACTCGGATTGACAATCACCCGCAATTAAAAGGGCCGATTCACACACCAGCTTGCCAATCGGATCCGCATCTTGGAGGAGGGCCCATTGGCGCGATAGAGCTGTGCATTAGTACGGAATGCTCATTGGATCGGGATCTTCTTGCAGAAGGGCCGCAATTCGTTCAAGCCCATCTTTGAAGTCCTGGTCATTTCTATTGGTGTCGCCAAGTGCCAAACGTACTGCATGGGGTTCGACTGCTCGTCCGATGATGAATGGATCGGGCGGGCTGACAAGGAGTCCCAGAGATCGCGCATGATCTACAAAATGGCTGGACCGCCAGTGTTCAGGCAGACTCAGCCAAGCGTGCATCGCGTATGGCTCCGCTTCATAGCTATATGCCCCGAGTACGTGGTTCAGGATCTCATATCTTGTCTTGAGCTTCTGTCGTTGCCATTCGATCAGCCGATCAATTGTCCCGTCCTGCAGCCAGCGAGCAGCAACGTCAGCGGTCCAGATGTTTGCACTCCATCCGGTTGCGCGAACGCGTGAAGTTAATCGAGGTATTGCCGGTACAGGGCCTGCAAGAAATCCTGTCCTTAAAGTAGGCATCACGCACTTCGTAAAGCTCGTCGCGTAGTATGTGCGTTCGGGAGCGAAGCACCACATGGGCTTTGGTCGCTTGGGTATTAGAGGACCGAAGACATCGTCCTCAATGATCGCTACATCATGCCGCCGTGCAATTTCGGCAATCCGCTCGCGGCGCGCCTCATCCATGAGGGAGACGGTGGGAGCACTGTAGCAGGGTGTAATGCACAAAACCTTGATGTTTTCGTGCGCACAGGCCTCTTCAAAGGATTCGGGTATAATACCGTTATGATCGATAGCCAGGCCGCGGAGCCTGACCTTGAGGATTGAGGCATTAATGGTAATAGATGTGTCCACAAGCGACTCGGTGGCGACCACATCACCAGGCTCAGTTATGCTAGCCATTGCTGTCCATATCGCGTGAGCGACGCCGTTCGTTACGATCACCCTGTCAGCACTCGCCTGAACCCCGTTGCGCTCAAGCCAGGCGGCGCCAGCTTCGCGATGCTGCGCTATGCCCTGGGTTGGCCGATACTCGAGCATGCGCTGGATGGCGCCGTCTTTGGCTGACGCGACCATCGCCTCCCTGAGTACCTCAATATGGATTTCGGAGAGCACAGGCACAATGTTTGAGAAGTCCCGCACGTTCGGCTCTTCGCTATCGGCGAAACACCGCGCACGCTGTTCCGGCCTGAAATACTGAACAAACGTTCCTCGACCCACTTCGCCCGAGAGTAGTCCTTTGCGTGCCGCCTCGGCGTACGCGCGAGCTACGGTCTGTACGCTGACGCCGAGTTTTTCTGCGAGTTCGCGGTGCGTCGGCAAACGATCACCCGGCTGTAGGGCTTTCGAAGCAATGGCTCGGTCAACCGCGTCGATGATTGCCTTGTATCGCGGGCCGACTGAATTAGACAGGTCTGGAATCCACATTGAATAATCCAAGATTGCTACTGAAACCGACATAGGCCTTGAAGCGGTCGAAACCGCGCCAGGTAAATTCGGGCCAGGCCGAAACACGTCTGGGGCATGAGACTCCAATCGAGGCCGCCGCAGAAGTTTGTTAGCTTGTGGATAGATTTAGCGACTGCGGACCATGTCTTCGATCCCGGGCCGCTCCCTCTTGTGGCAACCGTCCGGCCATGCCGGTTTCCTCTCCTTGCGGGGTAGCTGTTCGCGATTTTCGTTGTCTCAACCGGGGGGGCACTCCAATGCGTCCGGGACTTACTGAAAGACGCAGCTAGCTCATGCCGCACTTAGAACACCGCTCGCATAGAGGCTTGAACAACCGGGCGGAGAGTTCTCACCTACGGTCCCGAAAACGGGAACGAACGCGACAGGGTTTCCTGTCGGTCGCCTCATTGCAGCATTTCGTGTCGATCTTCTCGTAAATCTCATCGTCCCATCCCAGACCAACCGTTCCGCAGCACAAATTCGAGTCCATCCACGCCGAGCCATGGCCGCATGGGAGCCGTGAGTGCACGGCCTGCCTGAAAGGCGCCGGATCGGCCTCACGCGGCTACATTTCAAACGACGTGACAACGCCGCGCCGGTCGCTATCCACTCCTCATAGGATTTGAACAGTCAGTCCAATCGTCGCCGCCGGCGCACTCTCTATCTCCGAATCCCTTCGCAGCCAGTAACTCACCGTTGCGCGGCCGGCAGGAATTTTCCTCTATTGGGACGCGCATGGCCTCCGCGGCAGAACCAGACGCCCTCGAAACCAATGGGCGAAAGATCACCTGATAATAATGAGGTGCTTTTATTTTTTGCAATTCAATGGGGTGTATTGTCGCCGCACTCGCCTGTGACAGGCACTGGTAAATCTCTCCCTCTCGGTTGATTTCTTCCAGATCGAGAGAACTGAACATATTACTACACACGCTTCTTGCATTATTAAATAGTTGGATATCCGCAATTTGCAACCATTCGTAGTGCTCCCCAAAGAGCATTTTCACACTGGTGCCGCTCCCATATGGCAGCATAATGGAGAAATAGCCATCATGCAGATGGTGTGCTTGAAGCAAGAAGAGTTTGGACTCATTTACGCTCACCATCGAGACTTTCAGAGGTGAAAACCGCACATTCATATCGTCTGGGCCTAGATCAAGCTGAAATCTTCTTTGCACTAGGCCGCTGAATGTGAAGTCAAGCCCCAAGCCACGCGTTTCATATGCGCCCAACCGATAGGGCGAGGGCAGGCGCCTCATATTCTGCCATGCGCTTTCTAGATGATAGATCGTCTTCTTGCGATCTGGTCCCATAAACTTGTCGTGCTGGAAGTCCTTGAAAAATTCCAACTCCGCTTCAACAGGCATGTAGGCATTACGGAACAGAGCTGCGTGGGCCGCTCGCTGCAAAATAGAGTACTCGTGCGTCATGCCAGATTTGGTAAACAACGTCCTCGCGTCATCGATGAAACGCAAGCATTCAGCTTGAACATTCGCGACCTTCTCATACTGCTTCTCACTAAGTATTATGTCCGCAATAATTGGCTCTCCGTCGAATTCATAGTCAACTACCGCTCCTTCCCGATGCGTGCAACATTGTTCGAATACAGTCGTATTATCCCATGTTGATGTAATAAGTGCCTTGCTATTCGCCGCCTTGTAAGGTTCGTCTGAAGCGAACACGTATCGGCCAAGCAGATCAATGTCAAAGTTGCCCATAATCGTGCGAGACAAATAGTCCTGCGTTCTGCCATTAAAGCCGATGTCGGCAAAGAGAATCGTATCACCGTCCTCCAACTCCAATTCCTTCGATATATAGCGCATCAAGCGGGTACGCAAAGAAAAGGAGTTCTTGAGAATTAAATCCAACACATCTTCATCGTTCAACAACTGATGGAACGCTGCCTGTGGATCGTCAGATTGATGGGCGACTTGTATTAACAATTCAGTCAGTTCAGGCGGAAGCAAAAGCTGCTTGGCGATGGCAGGAAGAGTATCGCATTCGGGCTCGATCCCGCTGATGTAATAATCGATATCGGCGCGGGTTTTGAAAGAGGCGGCAATGGCATGGAATTTGCGGATTCGTACCAGCTTGCCGACGGGCTTGCGTGCATACGCTTCACACGCGGCGGAAAGAAGATAAGCATCACGCATGAGAAAGAAGACTTTCACTCGCTTGCCCTGTTTTTGTAGCGCCTCCACCTCGTCCATAAGGAAGCGGGCATAGGCGTATAGCGCCGGGCCGAATGACATGTAGCCGATCAGTGTCGCAGGTGTGTACTGATGCAGATTTGCGACAGAAAACACTGGGCGAAACGGACTATAGCGTGGCAGAATAAGTACGTCCGGAGCTGCCTGTTCGAATACAATCAACGATGATGCTGCGTGCTGGAGGCGCAAGAAATCAGCAACCTCACGACCAAACGGCACAAAATGCAGCGCTCGTACGCCCAATTTCCGCGGCACTTGCGCATCGGCTACATAATTGTCTCCGATGTGAAGTAGTTGCGATGCATGTACACCAGACTCTTTGATTACGACCCGAAAAAGGGCATCGCTCTTGGATGTCCCATAATCGATAGAGCAGTAAACCTTGCTGATTGACTGCATGACGTCGGCAGGCAAATGCCGAGCCAAAAGGCGCCTCAACTCGTCTTCGCGAAAATATGTGTCGCTCACGACGATTGTTTTGATACCGCGAGTGTGCGCCAGCCTGATCAGTTCTACGTACGGTGAGAATGCAAAGCAAACACTCATTTCGGTCCGGAGTTCTGCCTCGGCTAGTAGCTCCCGTTCGTCATTGGAGAGCGATGTAAAAGACCGATAAATGTCACGGATATCGATTTCCCTGGATGCGTTCTCTAAATGCTTCGCTCGACGGGCACGAGCCGCAGCGCTAATTCGTTGGTGAGGAGTTACCCCTAATTTTCGCGCGATTGGGGTATCGGCCAGCACGGCAAAAACGTCTGTAGGTGTCGCCGTCTTGCGCCATAGCAACGTATCGAAACAGTCAAGTGAGAGTACCTTTAGGGAATCTCCAAATTCGTCCAGAGCCTTTGGAATATCCTTCGCCGTAATCTGGGCGTTATGGTCTGTGTCACGCATCTCGCTCCAAGGCAGGCGACCCTCCGGTTTGGTGACCGTTTCTGTTAGACCGCCCCCGTCTGGAAATATTGCATCAGGGTGACCGATAAATCGATAGATTTCGTCATAGACGTCGTCTTCTGGAAAACGCGGAACTATCTCCCCATAACTGTCAGCTTCGCACTTATGTCCGATACAGGATCCGGAAGACCGCTGGTTAATATCGCCGCGCATTATCTTGGCGGCAATGCGCTCTAGTATATGCTTCATATATTTTCTCCCTGGCCCAAGCGCAATTTGTCTGGCCGAGAACGTTTCACTCGTCGCCCCACCGCATCGCCAGAGTTTCTAGGTAAGCGGCAACCGCTTTCGCTGTGGAGCTCCCAACGGTTGACGGACTTGCGTTCGAACCGGGGGCTGCGGAGTAAAACACAGCTGTCCTATAGCCAGACGATTGCCCCGCCCTTGCAGAAACGAATCGGCTAACCTCAAAACCCACATCCGGCTAACCCTCTGCGCCGGACCAAACCATCGCCCTACTCTCAATGTGACAGCACCGAGGCCACACCGGCCAGCCAGCCGTGGAGCCTCGCGAAGGCAAGAAGAGTGGCTGCAACAAGCGAAGATGTGAAACGGTATTCAAACTCAGCTGCGATCCTTTGCTTGGAGGTGAAAGAAAATGCCTCATCGCTTACGCTTTGATAGTTTCCCTCAGAGTCGAGCCCGGATACTCCTTGCGGAATAAGCCGCGCTTCTGGAGGATCGGGACGACCGATCGCGTGAAGGCCTCGAAGGAGCCCGGCATTTCGGTGGGCGTTATGATGAAGCCATCGCAGCCCTCATTTTCGAAGAATCCCTGAAGCTCGTCGGCCACGCTCTCGGGCGTGCCGACGACTTGAGGGCAAAGTTCGCTTATGGCAAAATGTTTGGCCGCTTCGCCGAGCGTGAGATTGCAGGCCTTTGTGGCTTGAAGAATGACATCAAAAGAGCCGCGAGAACCGGCTTCTGCCGGAATATCGCTAATTGGCTTGTCTATCGGGTATTGCGACAGATCGAGTCCGCTATGGGTCGACATGAAGGGGATGGCGAGGCGAGGGTCGACCAAGTCATTGATGTAAGCCTGCTTCTCGCGGGCAATCGATTGCGTTTCGCCGACGATCGGGTCCACCGAGACCAGGATGGCGCAATCGTCCGGATTTCGCCCTGTCTTATCGACGCGACCCTTCATCTCGACATAGAATTTCTGCATGTCCGGCAACGAATGCTGAAGCGTAAAGACAAGCTCGGCGTAGCTGGCGGCGAAAGCGCGGCCCCGCGGTGACGAACCGGCCTGCATGATGACCGGATGCCGCTGAGGGCTGGGCGGAACGGTGAAGACGCCCCTTGCCCCGACGTATTGCCCGGCGATCTCGGTGCGGCGCATCTTCGCCTCATCAATGAAGTGGCCGCTTTTTTTGTCACAGACGAGCGCGCCGTCGGCCCACCCCGTCCACAGGTCGAGACACGCTTTCAGGACCTCCTCGGCGCGGTCGTAGCGTTCACTGCGCGGCAGGAGCGCCTCCTCGCCAAAAAACTGCGCCTCCTGGTCGATAACGGAAGTCACGATGTTCCAGGCGATACGGCCGGCGGTCAGCGCATCGAGCGAGGAAAGCACGCGGGCTATCGCATAGGGCTGTTGGAAACTCGTCGATATCGTCACACCGAGTCCAATGCGCGACGTCGCCCGCGCCATCATCGCGACAAGCGGGACAGGATCAAGCAGCGACATCTGGCCGCCCCGCGCCATAATAGTTTCGTTATAAAAACTTAGAGCATCGGCGAAAAAGAACGCGTCAAATCTCCCCGCCTCGAGCGTTCGCGCCAGCGTCTCCCAGAACGCCGGATCGAGAAACCTGTTCTCTGTCTGCGGATGGCGCCACATTCCATGATGATGGCAAGTTGGCCCCGCCATAAGAAACGCTACAAACTTCATTTGACGCGACATTCTGGGCCCCTCAATTTAAAGCATTTGATGAATATGCTTCTCCATGCAAGCGGCGTGCCGACTGAGAACACGTCCAGCTAGGTAGTTGAATCGCAACGGTTTTCCTCAACGTCTAAGCGGTGAGAGCCAAAAGCTCCCTGCAAAGCACAAGGAACTGTGGAGCCAATGTCATATTCAGGACACAGGACTTATCCGATCGAAAGGCCCGTTACGGGGCGGACAAAGCGCCAGCTCATGCCGAACGTGGAACACCGCTCGGATAAAGGCTTCAACAACCGTCGGAGGATTCTTACCGATCCGAAAACGGGAACGAACGCGACAGGTTTCTGGCAGGTCGGCTCATTGCAGCATTTCGTGTCGATCTTCTCCGGCGTCCGAAATCAGGCCGCTCAAGATCGGCATCCATCATGACATTCGCGTGCTTGACGGCGAACTGTCTGATGATGAATTAAGGAGAGCCCTGCTGGCGTATACCAGGATGGCCAAATACTTGGCGAGACTGGATGCCGGCGCCGCACGGGTCGATCTCGATGGCAAGCCGGCCGGCGTGGTCTCGGATGCCGACGCGGCGACCGCCAAGGCTTTGCTGAGGGCCCGCAAGCACAAACAAGAGGCCAAGCAAACGCCGGAGCCAAGGGTAGAGCCTCGAGCGCCACCCAAACCAAAACCGAAGCGAACCGCCGGGTACAGGGCGAAGAATACGGCCGACAGCCCGACCGGCATAGTCGTTGAGACGAAGCGTCGCCGCGCTTTTCGAAAGCCGATGGCTTGAGCGCCGCTGAGCGATAGGCCTTGCACCGACGGACACAGCCCCTGAGGGTCGCAGCGGCGCCCCGTGCCGATCCGAATTACCGCGATTGTAAGGAGCTGCCGCATTCGTGCTGGCGAAACGAAGTGGTCGGTCATCCCTTCTCGAGACGAACCGAGGCCGGCCGTTGGTGTCTCCGAAGCCACGGCCAGCGGCTCTCCGCCGCATCCTTGCCCGCGCTCTCCTTGTCCTCTTTCACGACCATCTCTACTACGCCCTGAACATTTCCGGCCGGATCCGACTTCAAGGAAAAGGGCGGCATCGCCGCCCTTTCACGTATGTGAAGTCAGATCGGCTGGATTAAAAGTCCATACCGCCCATGCCACCCATGCCGCCACCCATGCCGCCGCCCATGCCGCCAGGCATGCCGCCGCCAGCCGACTCCTTCTTCGGAGCCTCCGCGATCATGGCTTCGGTGGTGACGAGCAGGCCGGCGACCGAGGCCGCGTCCTGGAGAGCCGTGCGCACGACCTTGACCGGATCGACGATGCCCATGGCGATCATGTCGCCATATTCGCCGGTCTGGGCGTTGTAGCCGAAGGTCGCGCCCTTGTTGTCGAGGATCTTGCCGGCAACGATCGAGGCTTCCGCACCGGCGTTGGCCGCGATCTGGCGGGCCGGAGCCTGCAGGGCGCGACGCACGATGCTGATGCCCGCGGTCTGGTCGGAGTTGGCGCCGACAGCGTTGATGCTCAGCGAAGCGCGCAGCAGGGCAACGCCGCCGCCGGGAACGATGCCTTCTTCCACGGCCGCGCGGGTCGCGTTCAGCGCGTCATCGACGCGGTCCTTCTTTTCCTTGACTTCGACTTCCGTCGCACCGCCGACACGGATTACCGCAACGCCGCCCGCCAGCTTGGCGAGACGTTCCTGCAGCTTCTCCTTGTCGTAGTCCGACGTGGTCTCTTCGATCTGCTGCTTGATCTGGGCAACGCGGCCCTGGATCTCTTCCTTCTTGCCGGCGCCGTCGACGATGGTGGTGTTCTCCTTGGAGATCGACACCTTCTTGGCGCGGCCGAGCATGTTGAGGCCGACATTCTCGAGCTTGATGCCGAGGTCTTCCGAGATGACCTGACCACCGGTGAGGATGGCGATGTCTTCCAGCATGGCCTTGCGGCGATCACCGAAGCCCGGCGCCTTGACGGCGGCGATCTTCAGGCCACCACGCAGCTTGTTGACGACCAGCGTGGCCAGAGCCTCGCCTTCGACGTCTTCCGAGATGATGAGCAGCGGCTTCGAGGTCTGCACGACGGCTTCGAGAACCGGCAGCATGGCCTGCAGGTTGGAGAGCTTCTTCTCGTGGAGAAGGATGTAGGCGTCTTCCAGATCCGCAACCATCTTGTCGGCGTTGGTGACGAAGTAGGGCGAGAGATAGCCGCGGTCGAACTGCATGCCTTCGACGACTTCGAGTTCGGTCTCGGCGGTCTTGGCTTCCTCGACGGTGATGACGCCTTCGTTGCCGACCTTCTGCATCGCTTCCGCGATCATGGCGCCGACCGACTCGTCGCCATTGCCGGCGATCGTGCCGACCTGGGCAACCTCTTCCGAGGTCTTGATCTTCGTGGCGTTCTTGATCAGCGTCGCGACGACGTCGCTGACCGCGAGGTCGATGCCGCGCTTCAGATCCATCGGGTTCATGCCGGCGGCAACGGCCTTGTTGCCTTCCTGGACGATCGACTGCGCCAGGACGGTCGCCGTCGTGGTGCCGTCGCCGGCGATGTCGTTGGTCTTCGAAGCGACTTCGCGGATCATTTGAGCGCCCATGTTCTCGAACTTGTCGGAAAGTTCGATTTCCTTGGCAACGGTGACGCCGTCCTTGGTGATGCGCGGCGCGCCGAACGACTTGTCGATGACGACGTTGCGGCCCTTGGGACCGAGCGTCACCTTCACCGCGTCGGCGAGGATGTTGATGCCGTGAAGCATGCGCTCACGGGCATCACGGGAGAATTTTACGTCTTTGGCAGCCATGTTTAACTCCTGGGCATTTCGCCCGAATTCAGATTGGATGGTGCGGATGAAAGGCGGCGGCGTGTCAGCCGATGATGCCCATGATGTCGGATTCCTTCATGATCAGAAGGTCTTCGCCATTGAGCTTGACTTCGGTGCCCGACCACTTGCCGAACAGGATGCGGTCGCCAGCCTTGACGTCCAGCGGGACGAGCTTGCCGGCTTCGTCGCGGGCGCCGGAGCCGACAGCGATGATCTCGCCTTCCTGCGGCTTTTCCTTCGCCGTATCAGGGATGATGATCCCGCCGGCGGTCTTGGATTCGGATTCGACCCGGCGAACGACCACACGGTCATGAAGCGGCCGGAAATTCGACTTTGCCATTTTGGATATCCCTGGTGCAGAGGTTGAACGGTTCTTCGTTGCCGGAGCCTGGGTTAGCACTCGCCAGTTGGGAGTGCTAACGTGGCGGTGAGATAGGCTGTAGGTTCGTCCTGGTCAAGACGGATGAGCGGACGGCCGAAGAGCCAGAAGATTTGGAATCGGCCCGGAAGCCTGGCCCGCATTGCGGCGCATCCCAATGCCTAGACGCGTTTCGGCCGTAAGCTATGGGCCGAATTTTGTGTCTTATTTGGAATGTGAAATTATGTGAAATTAACGGCCGAGCAGTCGGCCGGAATCGACGGCCAGCCGAACAGTCTCGAGCTTTTTGCAAGCCCGGCCTTTTTCATGCGCGCCTGAGGCGATGAGGCGGCTGACTGGCCGCTGTGAACATGGCTTGACCCGCCCAACTTGCGAGCAGCAAGGATCGCTCGCACGTGCTGCACTGGGAGGCCCTTCGTGATCCAGGTCGCACACATCATTTGCTGGGAAGATCGCTCAAGCGAGCACCTGAAAATACTCGCCGGCCTGCGAATCATGCTGCAATAGCGTCCGCGAAGGGTGCCTGCTTCATATGATAGGCCCACGTCTTGCCGACCAGGCAAAGTCGGCATCTCACGATCGGCCGTCCGCCAGATCCAGGAATCAAACTCCGGTCGCGATGCGATCAGTTCGCCCAGCGTTTCCTGGTACGCACCATCGGAGGAGGGGGTACGACATACAGGCCAACCGGCCGCGGCTGTATCTGCAATATCGCCGTCGCGGTTGGCTTGTCCATAGGCAGGTTGAAGCGCGGTCCTTTCACGCTTCGCTCCCTTGTCCTGGCAAGGGCGTCGACCAGCTTCTTTTCATAGGCGGAGTCGTACGGCACCCAATTCTCCGCCACCACCATGACGGGCCGTTTCCTCGATCACCGCCAGCCCCGCCGAACTCAACCCGAAGATGGCTATCGCGATCAAATGCGATGCCTCATCCACGCCCCAAAGTGCCATCCCGGTTTCAAAACGGGTTTGAAGCCGACGATGAAGACTCTCGTCCAACAGGAACACGAACCCCGGCATGTGCTTGATGATCAACTTGTGGCCGCTGCGAGCCGGGCTGAACTCCTTGACCTCGCCGACCAGGATCATCAGCTTTCTGGGGCCGCTCTTCGGGGGCAGCGCGGAAGCAAGCGCCTGGCCGCGCCTTTTCTCGATCGCAATCTTGTCGGCGGACCGGAACGGCTCGGGCACGAACAGTATGTCGCGCTCCGCCCTTGACCCTCATCTGGCCCGCGGCCTCGACGAGGTGCCAACGCATGTCCCACCAATGCCTCTTGCCAGCCCATCGCGAGGTCCAGACCGTCAGCTCCGCCTCGTGCCAGAGATAATGGAGCAGGCCTCCCAGGGAGAGTCTCTTGGTGTCCCCGACCACGCTGTTCGAATCTGGAATGCCAGCTGCCGACGCAGCGAGCGCGCCTACCTTCGACAGGCGAAAATCCAGCTTCAGCGCGGCCATGCCGCTCTCGGAATCGACCTGGTTTGCGCTGCCCATCAGCACGCCGAGGCCGGACAGTTCGTCGGGCGGGTCGTAAGAGGAACAGGACGTATCGTGGGCACCTGCCGTATATTGCTCGCGAATCACGCAATATACATCGCCGGGCACGGCTCTTTGCACACGCAAAACGGTGGCAGCTTTCCGCGATATCATCCCCTAGCGCAGCTTGTAGACCAGGCGCCGCCTCCTCGATCACCTGGTCAGCAACTCTGAAACCTCGTATTGCCTCCGTTGCTCCGGACGCCGCCGCATCCCCACGCCCATTGAGTCATGGTTTTGCCGTCGAAGCAACGGGCTTGTTCGTCAGGACATGCTGACCCGCCTCTCTTACCGGAACGGGGCTGCGCTTGACTGAACATCCGGTGTGCGGCTGGGTCTTCACCTTGGGCGTGCGTTTGGGCACTGCCACGTCGCCGGGGCCTCGATAGGCGACGGTGCGGCCAGCAGAGGAAGAGGGCAAGCAGGGATTTCGGTGGGCGGGCGAAGGTCCGGGAGAGAGACTCGGCGTCCGCCTCGGAGCAACCATGACACAGATGGGGCACCGATGCTCGCGCCGCTCCCAAGGAGCTATCACGATGTCTTCGAGGGTGCATTCCGAAGCGCGTGCCGTCATTTGCACGCGCATCCCCCCGAGATCAAAGCTACGGTCGTCGCGGACCTGAGTGGCGCCCGCGCGCCTGAAGGCGCGCGCCGGGTGCTCGTGAACCGAGCCCGCTTTTCTTCGGCAAGCCTCAGGCGGTCTCGGCCATTCGGCTTCGCCCCCTGGCGCATGCAGCCTTTCGCCTGCTGATGGCCGCCGGCCGTTGGCCGGCGTGGTCTGTCTGTTGGCCATCCCCCGGTGACGCGCGGTGGGCGGCTCTCCCTTCTAGGTCCGCCGCGGCATCCCGCAACCCTTCGCTGCCGCTCAGGGTCCTCCTCTTCGTTCCGGTCCTTCGAATGCGGTCTGCCTCCGACGGCGGACCTTTCCGGTCGTTCTCGCCGCCCACCCCGCTTTCCGGGGGAGGGCGCGCGATTGAAGAGCGGAGGACCAGACGATGCGTGCAAACAACAAGCGTTCCGCCTGCCGGCAGGCCGGCGCAGGCAAGGACGGGCGCCCCGGCGCCAGCCTTTATCAGGAGATCACCGATCGCATCATCGCCGAACTGGAGCGCGGGACCGTGCCGTGGGTCAAGCCATGGGGCAGCGCAAAGGCCGGCCTCGGCCTGCCGAGCAATGCCGCCACCGGCCGGCTCTATTCCGGCATCAACATCCTCATCCTGTGGGGCGCCGTCTTCGAGCGCAGCTATGCCAGCCAGAACTGGCTGACCTTCCGGCAGGCGCTTGCGCTTGGCGGCAATGTCCGGAAGGGCGAGCACGGCACAACCATCGTGCATGCCGACCGCTTCGTCCCGAAGGGCGAGAAGGAGCGCGCCAAGACCGATGGCGACGAACCGCACGCCGTTCCCTTTCTGAAGCGCTTCACCGTCTTCAATGTCGCGCAGTGCGACGGGCTGCCCGACCATCTCCATGCCGCCGCCGAGCCGCTGCCCGAGCGCGAGATCACCCCGCAGGCCGAGGCGCTTATTCGAGGAAGCGGCGCGGATTTCCGCATCGGCGGCGATCGCGCTTTCTACATGCCGGGCAGCGACTTCATTCAGGTGCCGCCGCAGCCGGCATTCTTTCGGCAGATCGACTATTACCGCACCTGCTTCCACGAGCTTGGCCACTGGACCGGCCACCCGGCGCGGCTTGCGCGCGACCTCTCCGGCGCCTTCGGTTCCAAGACCTATGCGCGCGAGGAACTGGTCGCCGAAATCTGCGCCGCCTTCGTCTGCAGCTCTCTCGCCATCGAGCCGACCGTGCGCCATGCCGACTATATCGGCTCATGGCTCACCGTGCTGCGCGAGGACAATCGCGCCATTTTCCGCGCCGCCAGCCTTGCCTCCAAGGCCGCCGATTTTCTTCTCGGCTTTAACGCCGAGGCCGAAGGCGCGCAACAAGACGAGATCGCGGCATGAGCGCGCAATCCCGACACCCTGCAGACCGAGCCGACGCCGCAAGGCGTGCCCTTCTGGCGGACGCGCCGATGCGCCCGCGCGCGGCGCAGAAGCCGCTCGATAGCGGATCAGAGAAAGATCCAGTGAATCTTTCTCCCGCCGAACGCCCGAATTCAACTCGACCTGTTTTGAGAGGAGTCTCCCATGATCCTGATCACCGACGAGCTTTGCGCCCGGCTGCTCGCCAATGGCGCAACCGACACCGAAACCGACCATGTCCCGGTGGTCAAACTGTTCGATCCGACCGGGCCAGCAACCTGGCTTCTCACCGAACTCGACGCCGACGGCGACACAATGTTCGGGCTTTGCGACCTCGGCTTCGGCTTCCCCGAACTCGGCAGCGTCAGTCTTGCCGAGCTTGCAAGCGTCAAGGGGCGGCTTGGCCTCGGCATCGAGCGCGACCTCGGGTTCAAGCCGCGCTTTCCGCTCTCCGTCTACGCCCAGGCAGCGTGCAGCGCCGGCCACATCACCGAAGCCGAGCGGCTGCTGCGACAGGCGGCAAAAGCCCTTGGCAACGCACATTCCAAGCTTCCGCCCGACACGGCGGAACAGACGCGCCGATAAGGCGCGAAAACCGTCCCGCCGCGCCGGCTTGCAGCCTCTGGGGGGGGACAATTCCACCCCTCAACGAAGGAGACAAACCATGCAACTTGCCCACATTCCGCTTGATAAGCTCAACATTTCCGCGCTCAACATGCGCCATTCCAAACGCGCGCCCGACGTGTCGGACATCCTGCCGTCGATTCGCGCGCGCGGCGTCCTGGTGCCGCTTCTGGTGCGGCCCAACGGCACGCCGGAAAGCTTCGAGATCGTCGCCGGCCGGCGGCGCTATTTCGCCGCGAAGTCGCTCGCCGACGAGCGCGGCCAGCGCAATGCCTTGCCCTGCGCCGTCATGGAAGACGGCGACGACGCCGGCGCGCTCGAGGCCTCGCTGATCGAAAACTTCGCCCGGCTCGATCCCGACGAAGTGTCGCAGTGGGAGACGTTTTCGCGGCTGATCAAGGAGGGCCGCGGCGTTGCCGACATCGCCGCCACTTTCGGCATCACCGAGCTCCTGGTCAAACGCATTCTGGCGCTCGGCGACTTGCTTCCCAAGATCCGCGAGGCCTATCGGCGCGAGGACATCGACGCCGAGACGGCGCGCCATCTGACCATGGCTTCCAAGGCGCAGCAGAAGGACTGGCTGGCGCTTTATGCCGATCCGCAGCAATACGCGCCGCGCGGTCACCAGTTGAAGCAATGGCTGTTCGGCGGCCAGTCGATCTCCACCAAGGTCGCGCTGTTCCCCATCGAGGAGTATCCCGGCCTGATCGTCTGTGACCTGTTCGGCGAGGAGAGCTATTTCGCCGATGCCGACCTGTTCTGGCAAAAGCAGAACGAGGCGATTGCCGCCAAACGCGATGCCTATCTGGAAGCCGGCTGGCCCGAGGTGGCCGTGCTCGAACCCGGGCAGCATTTCCAGTCATGGGACCATGAAAAGACGCCGAGGAAGAAGGGCGGCAAGGTCTTCATATCGGTCTCGCATCGCGGCGCGGTCGAATGCCACGAGGGCTGGCTGTCGCGCAAGGAGGCCCGCCGCGCCCGCGCGCAAGGCGAGGGCGGCGCGCCCGAAGAAACGCCCGCCAAGCCGTCGCGACCGGAACTCACCGGGCCGATGCAGAACTATGTCGATCTGCACCGCCACGGAGCCGTGCGTACCGCCATGCTCGACCATCCTTGTGTCGCGCTGCGCCTGATGGTGGCGCATGCCATCGCGGGTTCGGGCCTGTGGCAGGTTCGCCGCGAGCCGCAGCGCACCGCCAATGAAGCGGTGGCGGCAAGCATTGCCGCGTCCAGGGCCGAAGCCGCATTCGCCGAAAAACGGCGCGCGGTGCTGGCGCTGCTTGGGCAGGCCGACGAGGAGGGTGCGATAGCCGGCGGCAATGGCGACGCCTTTGCGCTTGCCGCCGTGTTCGCCCGTTTGCTGGCACTTTGCGACGACGACGTCATGCGCGTTCTCAGCCTTGCCATGGCCGAGACGCTCGAAGCCGGCAGCGCCGCCGTCGAGGCGCTCGGCAACCATCTGGGCATCGACATGGGCGCGTGGTGGCAAGCGGACGATGCCTTCTTCGACCTGCTGCGCGACAGGGAGATCGCCAATGCGATGCTGGCCGACCTCGGCGGCAAGCATGTCGCCGACGGCAATGTCGCCGAGAAGGTCAAGACGCAAAAGAAGATCATCCGCGATTGCCTCGCGGGCGAGAACGGCCGCGAGAAAATCGACAACTGGCTGCCCAACTGGATGAAATTCCCGGTCGAAAGCTACACGAAACGCGGCGGCTTCCGCACCGCCGATCAATGGGCCAGGGTCCAGTCGCTGTTCGTCCGCGAATAGGTGCCAAGCCGGGCGGCGGCTCCTTCGAGTGCCGCCGCCCCGATTGCCTGCCGCTGGAATATTGGCTGATGCGCACGGCGATCCGAACAGCATTTGGCATGCGAGAAGCCTAATCGTGCACAAAATCCCACGGGTCTTCCGCCTCGGAAGCTGTTTAGCCGGATCCGGTTTGCGCCCGCCACAAGCGAGCGTAAGCGCCTTCAGCTGTCAGCAGATCAGCATGCCTTCCCTCCGCAACGACCCGCCCCTTGTCCAAGACCACTATTTTGTCGGCGCAACGGATGGTGCTCAGTCGATGAGATATGATGACGATGGTCTTGCCGCCCCGACGCAGATCCTCAACCACTCGCAGGACAAACCCCTCGGCGACCGAGTCGAGAGAGGAGGTTGCTTCGTCGAGGATCAGGATCTCCGGATCCCGGTACAGAGCCCGAGCCAACGAAAGGCGCTGCTTCTCGCCCCCGGAGAGGCGTACACCGTTTTCGCCTAGATAGGCCTGGAAGCCACCGGGCCAGCGCTCGATCACCTCCCGCAGCCCTATTTCATCGCAGATTCGGAGGATCTTTTCGATGTCCGGCTCGAACTCGCCAAGGGCGATGTTGTCGATCACCGAGCCCGAGAACACATCGATCGATTGCGGCACCGCAGCGACAACCTTGCGCAGGGATACGGTCGACAGGTCCTGGAGGGCATAACGGCCGATCCGGATGTATCCACCTTCAAGCGGGTAGACATTCTGCAGCAGCGCCGCAAGGGTGCTCTTGCCCGAGCCGCTTTCCCCCACCACTGCTGTCATTTCCCCCCGGCGGAAGGTGCCGCTAAGATCCTGGAAAAGCTCGAACTGGCTACCATATCGGAACGTGACCTTCTCCAGGTGGATGTCGCCAATGTCGGATTTGTCTGCATCGATGCCGCCACCGCTTTCCGGCTCCAGGTCGAAGATCTCGAACAGGCGATCCGCTGCGACAAAAGCATCCTGAACGATCCGGTTGGTCTGGATCAGACTGGCAATCGGCCGGGTGATATAGCCTAGCAAGGTATAGCAGGAGAGTAATTCGCCAGGCGTGACGGTTTGATCGAGGGCAAGTGTCGTTCCGAACCACATCAGCACGATGGTGAATAAAGTCGCGAGGAATGTCGAGGTGCTGTCCCCGAAGATCGAGATCAGGCCGGAGCTGTAGACGGAGTGCAGCATCTTGATGAAGCGGGTCTCCACCTTGAAGTTGGCGAAGCTCTCCATGCCGGAGATCTTGATTGTGGAGACAGCTCCGAGTGATTCCACCAGTTGTGTCTCCAGTTCGGCAGCGTTCTCCATTACGGCGCGCTGGCGATTCCTGTTCAGCCGGTTGATGATCCAATAGACCGAGAGGTACAAAGGGATGGAGACCGCCACGACCAAGGCGATCTTCCACGAGTAGATGAACATCAGCCCCAACGAGAACAGTACCGTTAGCACGTCAACGAACATGTTGATGGAGACGTCGTTCAGGAAGCTCCTGATCTTCACCGCGTCATTCATACGGGAGATGATTTCGCCCATGCGCATGCTGTCGAAGAACTTCTGAGGCAGGCTTAGGATATGATTGTAGTAGCCGAGGATCAGGTGGACGTCGATCTTCTGCCCCGTTTGCAGGACGAGCCGGTTTCTGAGGAGATTGATCAGGATCTGCACAACCAGGATCAAGAGCATGGCGACGCTCATCAGGTTGAGCAGATTGCGGTTGCCCGCTGTAATCACATGGTCGACGATCTTCTGCACGTAAATGGCAGTCGAGAGGCCAAGGATCGTCGTCACCAGCGCCCCCGCGAGAGCCTGCGCCATCGCCGCCTTGTGTGGCGCAAGCAGACGCGCGAAACGACCCAGGGGTGAGGTGGTCTCGTCGCGGCGCTTGAAGGTGTCTGCGGGAACCAGGAGCACCAGGGCGCCAGTCCATTGCTTTTTGAATTCCTC
>NZ_JBVVPU010000022.1:0-52597 GCF_055811295.1 Mesorhizobium sp. WSM4871
CGCGCGCCAAGCCAGACGCCGCGCCCGACGGCGTTCTCACCTTCGCCGAGATCACTGCGCTCGACCCGACGCGTCCCGAACGCGACCGCGCCTCCAACGACCCACGCTCGCCGCTTACCTGCTGCAAATCGCCATGCTTGGCGGCTATCTCGCGCGCAACCATGATCCGCCACCCGGCAATATGGTCGTCTGGCGCGGCATGACCCTGCATGACATCGTCTTCGGCATCTCCATTGGATCAAGCCGATGATGTGGGTAATCGGAAGCATCACCGGATGGGTACTGTATACACGGAGATTCGTACCCATCTTCGGCGGACCATCCATTGGCGAGAACAGCATCATTTACTTCTACCGGCCCACCTACGGGTGAGCAAGTCTAGTTGTTCAGCTGAAAAAAAGCGATTCGCAATTTGGATTCTCTGGCGTCAACTCACTCATCGAAACTAGCGTAACAACTCGCTGAACAAACGCAGCGGTGAATCGAGATGGGTGTCGGCCGTGTGAACAAATCGAAATGCCATTCAGTCTCCAGCCAAGGGACAGGGTTCGTCCCAGGTTCGCTCTGATTTAGCGAGGGCGATTAAGCCCACCCTCACATTTCGCTGATTTCTTACTGAGCGTTTGCGCCGTCTATCAGCAGCCCGTCTTGGTACCGCAACGATCCCTTGGCGACAGCAGCGGCGACCGCCGTTGAAATCAATTGCCTCAATTGAGCGCTTGTGGCTTTGAAGCCCAGCATCCTCGCGATGCTCGGTCCAATTTCGTCCTCCGTCGCGCCGAGATTGGATCTCACCACCTCAATGGCTCCTTGGGCAACTTCTTCCGATGAGATCATTTCGGGCTTACGCAATCCAGGGGACATGACACCGCTGCGGTCCCGTAGCTTAACGGGGGCGCCGGGCTTAAAGCAGAAGTCGCCCCGCCGTGCCACCGCTCCCCGTGCTTCGGCGACAATAAGGCCGCGCTCAATCGCGTCCTGAATCCTACCGCCGGCCCGCTGCAGACCCCACGCAAGCCGAATACGCGATACCACCTCATCGAGATGGATTGGCGTCTCCGCAGCCACGACCTGCTCGACCAGCCCAGCCAGAAGACCGGTGGGCGTCTCGTGAAGTTCAAACTGGCCGGGCGGTCTCTGTATATGGGCTTCCGAGTAGGTCCGATCTGGTGCCGCGGTTCCGTTGGCGGTTTCCAAGCCGATTTCGGTAACATTACCTCGGTCGACGGTTACGACTCGTACGGCTGCGGCACGGCTTCTCTGGTTTCCCAACTCTGCTCGTTCAGCGAGTTCTCTTGTCGCAGCATCAATCGCCGCCACTGTCCGCTCGAGCTGTTCGCGCGGCCGTTGGAACCAATCAGCGCTCCAAATGCGATGTATGATCCAGCCATGGTCTTCCAGGACAGCCAGACGCAGCCGATCCCGATCTCTGGCAGAGCGCGACGAATGATACTCAGCGCCGTCGCATTCGATGCCTAGTAGGTAGCGCCCTGGCCGCTCCGGATCAGCAACCGCCAGATCGATGAAGAAGCCCGCGATACCGACTTGCGCATGGACCTGGTAGCCTCGTTCAATCAATGCGTTGGCTACCTGTTCTTCAAAGATTGAATCCATCTCCCGGGTCGTCGTCTGGGCGAGCGAGATACGCCCGGTCCTCGCGTAGTGCAAAAAGAGCTTGAAGGCGAACACCCCCTTGCCCTTTCCGCGCTCAAGGTCGATGTCCTCATCTGTTATCGACGCGTACACCTCACAGGCACGCTTGGCCCGGCTTATGAGAACGTTGAGGCGACGCTCACCGCCTTCCGAACCGAGTGGGCCGAAGCGCATGGCCATATGGCCCTGGGCATTCTTCGCGTACCCTACCGAGATAATGATTACATCCCGCTCGTCGCCTTGAACGTTCTCCAGGTTCTTGACGAAAAACGGCTCACTCGGATGGGCGTGGAAGAAGTCTTCCGTGTCGGTATTCAATCGCCGCAGCGCTTCAAGCTCATCTTGAATTGCACGACGCTGGCTAACAGAGAAAGTCGCAACGCCCAGAGACTCCTGCGGATTCGACTTCGCATGACGGATGATCGCTTCTGCTACAGCTCGCGCCTCGATCGGGTTCGTTCCGGTCCCTCCTGAATCGAACACCCCGTCCGGCACGTGATGGAATCGCAGCCCCATGCCTGCCTCCTGGGTGTAGGGGCTCGGCACAATGAATAGCCGGTTCTCGTAGAACTGGCTATTCGACACGGCGATCAGCGATTGATGGCGACTGCGGTAGTGCCAGCGAAGCATCCGCTGCGGCAAACCACGAGCCGTGAAAAGCCCGAGGATGCTCTCGATATCAGCGACCTGTGCACCCTCTCCGTCGTCATCTTCAGACTGCGAACCCGTCATCTTCGCGAAAAATGTGGTCGGCGGCAGTTGCCGTTCATCGCCAACGACAACCACCTGGTTCGCCCTGGCAATTGCGCCGAGCGCATCCACCGGCTGGATCTGAGACGCTTCGTCCATAACCAGGAGGTCGAACGACATCCGACCGGGCGACAAAAACTGTGCCACCGAAAGCGGGCTCATCATGAATACCGGCTTCAACGCTTGGACAGCAGGCCCTGCCTTGAGCATCAACTGCCGGACAGGCATATGGCCCCTCTTGCGAGCCATCTCAGATCGAAGCAATCCGACAGGCCCAGCTCCGCCATCTCTTGGAGGTATCTTCCGATGATGTGCGGTCACGACCTCGATGGCGCTAGCCTTGATCCTTTGTCGGTCCAAATCAGCAAAATCGCGGACAGCTCTGGAATGAAGCTCGCCGTCGAACCTCCCTAGCTCCGGCTCTCTATAAGCCATCGCCGTCAGCATTTTCTCGTAATAGGCCATATCGAAAACCGACCGCGCAAATGCGGTTGGAATCTGGCCGTTGGCCAGGCCGTCTATCAACTGCCCTAATCCGGCCTTTCGGGCAGTGTCGGATCGTTCTTCGTACCCAACCCATTTCGAGAGCTGTTCGTGATGCTCGACCCAGCCCTGCAATCGAGCAATCAACTCGGATATCACGACCTCGGAGAAATCGCCTACTCCAAACAACGACGAAGCGTCTGCTTTCAAATCCGTTGCAACCGCCCTGAATTGCAGCGCCGCGGCTTGGGTCGCTTCTCGCGTTGCACGAGCTGATTTCGCTATCTCGGCCCTGTCAGGCAAACGGGCGACAAGGTGTCGAAGTGTGCTATTATTTTTCAGCCAGAGCTCGGCCTGCGTAAGCGCGGCCCAGTTGGATCCTCGCCCGAGCCAAGACGAACCGAATGCTGACGTGCCAAGGGCGTGAGCCGCATCGATCTCTTGAGCAAGCGTCTGTAGGGCGCCCAGGCGTCTTACGAGCTCCAGCCGATGCGACAACTGATCGGGCACGATGGCCAGAAGCTCTCTAGACGCTTCGTCCGCTCGTGCCACGGAGCGCGCCTTCACTTCCATCAGCTGCAGTGAAGCTCTTTCTGCGGAAGCCACGTCACCCAGCATGGACGGCGCGAGGTGACCGAGATCATTCCAGAAGCCCTCGATCATCGGCCGGCCGATATCGATCACCTTGCGAACCCGGAGCGCCCGCGCGCCCGCTTCGGAGCGTTCGGCCATCCGCCCAGCGATAAGACGCGGTTCCGAGCCAAGACCCCTCAGCGTGCGCATCCATTCCACTAGCGCCAGGAGCGGTGCCGACGACGATTTCTCCCGGCGCCAATCTGCTCCGAAGGCGGAACGACCAAAGGTGTCGCCATCACGGACCCTCGAGGCCGCCGCTTGTCCCTTCATCAATACGTCTAGAAGACGCACGATCTCGGTCGACGGCGCGTTGGAATCAACCAGAAGGGATTGCACAAGTGCTTTGGCGCGGCGGTAGTCGCCGCTCAATGCCTTCAGCAGTCCGGTTTGGGTTGCGAGGGCCTGCCTTGTCGGTGCTACGTCCGTGTTCCAGGCAGCGTCGACAACCTTGCCCTTCAGTTCTGCTTGAACCGCCTCAAGCGTTGCGACGCTCTCGGCAAGATCTGCTGCTTGCTCAAGTCCAGAGTCCCACACGGTCGCAGCAAACGCTTCTGGACTTGCGTCAGGGGCGGCCGCAACTCTCTCCCCCGTCACGATTAGTCTAACGAGCCCTGCCAGCGTGTCCGGTACAACCGTTGACCCCAGCTCCTGATTCAACCGCTCCGCTTCATCCCGCAATCGCGGGAGCAGAACGGCCAGATGGTGCGCGCGGACAAAGCCTTCTTTCGGAAATTCAGATGGCAGTTTCGCAAGCTCTGTCTCGAGATCGTCAATTGGGGTGTCGATCGCTGTCGCCGCCAAATGCCGAGAAACGTCTTCGAATTTGCGGGCGAAATCCGATCCTGTCCAAAGGACCGACGCGATTTCCTTCGGCTGGTCGTCCCACGCCGGCGAGACCAACGCGTCGGCGGGCAGCTCTGGTGCGGAAGCAAGAAGTTCCCCGCGATCTTCTATCTCGCCGCTGTCGCTCAGAATTCGCGGAGGCTCGGCCTCGATCCGCGCGGCAATGTTAATCAGTTTGGCCTGTACGGCCTTCGCTTGATCCAGCAAGGATGATATCCGTGGGATAAACCGTTCGACGGTGGTCGGCAGTACGACATCCAGGCCAACCCCTCTCCAGGGATGGTGGATGGGTAGCCCGATTTCGTTGATCCGCTGAGAGACCTCGTCGAGCAGCTTCCGGCGTGACGAGACGCCCTCACTCGTCCAATCGGTGGCACCCGCGAGTTCGATATCAACGGGTTTTTGCCCGCTCTGCCTGAGCCGGGTTAACTGGCCGAACACCTGGTACGGCGTCAGGGCGGATGCGCCAAACGGTACATGCATCCGGTCGGCATGCGCATTGAGTCTATCTCGCGCCTGCAACAACTGGTCGGTGAGCGCGGACGGAAATTGGCCTCGGGGCGATCCGAGCTGCCAGGTGCGGCGCAGCTCCTCCAGCATCATGCGCTTGTTCGCCTTGTTGCTGTGGAGTTCCAGGCAAGCGTCACCTACCCCGGCATTGTCGAGGCGACGCTTAACGACCTCCAGCGCAGCCATTTTTTCGGCTACGAAAAGGACGGTTTTTCCGTCGGCCACGGCCGACGCGATAACGTTTGCAATCGTTTGCGATTTGCCTGTGCCGGGAGGACCTTGGATCACAAGGTCGCGCCCCTTCCTGACATCATGGATCGCGAGCGTCTGGGAACTGTCGCTGTCGACAATATGCAACATCTCCGCAGGCGCAATGTGCGGATCGATCGCGATATCATCAGACATCAGCGGCTCGCGTGCTTCAAAGCCGTCTGAAAGGAGCGAGCGGATCTTCGGCTGTTCGATAATCTTGGTGCCATCGGGCCAGATTTCGGGATCAAGGTCCCGGTACATCAAAAACTTCGCGAACGAGAAGAACCCCAGCACCATGTCGTCCCGGAGCACCTCCCAACCTTCTTTGGTTGAGATCGCTGCGGCCACGGCATCGAGGTACTTTGAGGCGTCGAAGTCGTCTCCAGCATCGAAGCTCGGCATGGCGAGCTTGTGCATCCGATCGAGATAGAGTTCGAGAGAGAGATTCGCGCTCTGATCCTCAGGCCTCGCGCGTAACCGGAACTTCTCTCCGGCCGTTCCTCGCTCGAGACGAACCGGTACCAAAATGAGCGGTGCTTGACGGATGTTTTCCTTGTTGTTCGGGTCAACCCACTTCAGCATTCCGAGCGCCAGAAAGAGGACGTTAACGCCCTGCTCCTCTTCTAGCGTCCTGGCATCGTGGTAGAGATCAAGAAGCCGGCGTTGCAAGCCGGTGGGAGTCATCCGCGTTTGCAGCTTGGTGTCTGAATGTCGCGTCGAGATCCCCCGATCGTCGACCCCATCGTCCTCTGGCTGAGCCAGGGAAATGGGCGAGTAGTCAATCTCGTCATCCGCGGCGGCTTCTTGGCCTGCCTTCGGTCTATCGGGCTTGCCGGCGAGGAAGGTAAAGGCCTTGCCTTCGTTCACCAGCAACCGATAAATCTCGGACGACTTCTCATCGACGATGTCGATCGTCTTCGCGCTCTTGGAAAACCGCGGCACATTCAAAAGCCGATTGCGCGCGGAAAGGTCGAGCAGCTCCATCCTGGCACGCTCGAGTTTCTCCCTCAGAGGCAGATCGCTCTGGAAGACCGATTTTTCGACGTCAGACAACTACACCCCCATGCAGAACGAAACACATAGAACCTACGCAATGGCAGTCGCAATAAAAAAACCAGTCGCTTTTGAAATTTGTGAATAAAAGGTTTCATGCCGGCTAGGCCTCAATATTTGTGAAAGCCGACTGCGCCAAACAGCACACTGGGTTGGATGCGCCGGAAGGTGGCATATGGCGTCACCGATCGCTTGGGGTTAACGCTAGAGAGCGACGCAAGAGGATCTCGTAGACGGCTCGGTGTCGCATACCAGCTCTGATGGCCCTGGGGTCACCTCGGTCTATTTCTCCAGAGCTAAAAAATCCCTGATGTTAGCAAATGTATCTGGATCGTGGATTGCAGCCCTTAGATGCTCCCGTAGCGACTCATCATCTTGGAACAACTTCAACATGTCGTGAATGAGGAATTCGGCCAGCTTTCCAGTCCTACCGCTGAATTGGCTATCAAGGTAGGTGGCGCAAGCTACTTCCAGATCGTTTAGGAGGTCGCGAAAGGCACCGGCCCATTCAGGGTTTTCGCTATCGCCGAGAGTCGGATCTAAGCGGGACAACATGTCGATCCGTACGCGAATATTCTCGTGTAGTGTAGCCACGGCTCCTGCAGAGGCTGACAATTTGTCGGTTCGCATTTGGTATAAAACTAGCAGGCTGTTGAAAAAGGGGCTCGCGGTTGGGGTAGCTCCGTGATTCACTCATTTCGCGAGAATGCGGAGGGTGAATCGTGCGCGGCGGCGACAATCGAACTGGCGAGTTGTTCAGCTACGTTGATCTCGAGGCGCGGGTTCGGCGCGATCATCCACTGCGCGCGATCCGTCGGATAGTGAATGAGGCGCTGGCAGCGTTAGAGCGGGACTTCGCGGCGCTGTATTCGCCGATCGGGCGACCTTCGATCCCGCCGGAGAAGCTGCTCAGGGCAATGCTGTTGCAGGCGTTCTATTCGATCCGCTCTGAACGGCTTTTGATGGAGCGGCTGGAATACGATCTTCTGTTCCGCTGGTTCGTCGGCATCGGCGTTGACGACGCGGCCTGGGATCACTCGGTCTTCTCGAAGAACCGCGACCGGCTGCTGGAGGGCGACATCGCGGCGAAGTTCTTGAACGCTGTCCTGGCGCAGCCAAAGGTGAAGAAGCTTCTCTCCACGGATCACTTCTCAGTCGACGGCACCTTGATCGAGGCCTGGGCGTCGATGAAGAGCTTCAAGCGGAAGGACGGCTTGGATGAGCCACCGTCGGGTGGCGGGCGCAATGAGGAGGCGGACTTCCATGGCCAGAAGCGCTCGAACGAGACGCATGCCTCGACCACTGATCGTGATGCTCGGCTGTTCCGCAAGGGGAAAGGCAAGGAGGCCAAGCTCAGCTTCATGGGGCACGGGCTGATGGAGAACCGGCATGGTCTTCTGGTTGATGCCTGCCTGACGCTGGCCGACGGGCATGCCGAACGAGTGGCGGCTCTGCACATGATCGAACCCCGCGCCGAGCGACCGCAAGCCATCACCCTCGGCGCCGACAAGGCCTATGACGCGGAGGACTTCATTAACGAGTTGCGCTCGATGAAGGTGACGCCACACGTGGCGCAGAACACGAACGGGCGCCGTTCCGCTATAGATCGTCGCACGACCCGGCAAGTCGGCTATGTCGTCAGCCAGCGCATCCGCAAACGCATCGAGGAGGCGTTCGGCTGGATCAAGGTCATCGCAGGTCAAGAGAAGACGAAGTTCCGCGGTCGCGACCGCGTCGGATGGGCCTTCACCATCGCGGCTGCCGCCTACAATCTGGTGCGGCTGCCCAAGTTGATCGCGGTGCCGACATGAGCGCGCCGGCGGACTGCAAGCTGATTGACCGCTGGCATATCGTCGAGGCCGATCTGTGGGATTGCGGCTATCTCAGCCTCTGCGGTCCCGCCATGGTCACCATCGGGGCCGACAACACCGGTGAGATCGCCTTTGGCGCTCTGCAAGCCAGCCTCGATCTCAACTACGGTCCCTCGATGGTATTCTTCACATGGGCCGGCTTCGACGAAATGGACGAAGCCACTGGTGATGGCTCCGCCGAACTACTCGACGACGGCTCCATCGAGATCACATTCGCCTATCACAATGGCGATGAGGCCATCCTCAAAGCCAAACGGGACACTTCTTCAACAGCCTGCTAGTCCGACGCCAACCAAGCCAAGAGGAAAGCCGATCACTGTGAAGAGATCGGCCAAATTGCTGAGGCTCAAGACTTCTTCCCGCCGCTTTTCACGCCCAGCCGCGCTTTGTAGTGATCGGTACTCAGAGATTTTGTTTCGTTGGTTGCGCCAGTGCGAGTCTTCCCGTCACCTGCAGGCCTTTTAACAACTTCAATCTTCTTAACCATTTCGTCCCTCCGCTAATCGTGAAACCGGCGGGCCGAAGCCCGCCGTCATTTTATTTTCCGTGCTTGGTCGGATCCACAAGCTTGTAAGTGGATCCCTTTGACGGAGTCGGCGGTAGTGGCTCATTGCGAGTCACTGTTCTTTCCGGTCCCTTGCCGCCACGTGGGCCAGTAATTTCGTACTGACCTGACCGTGGAGCGGGTTGACCAGGCCGAAGGGGAGGATTCTTCGCCATTAGTCTTTACTCCTGTGGCTTGCCAATGAAGCCTCAGGACGCTAGCTACCGACCTGCTAGGGAGCGGACTCGCGGTCTTTGTTCGTCCACTCGGCGCCACATTGACCGCGAGTACGCGTAAAGACAGAGGCAGGCTACCGAATCGGCGCCTGCCTCTTTTTTATGCAGAACTTGTTTGGCAAGTAAACAGAGATTCCCGTCCTGTGAGCAGGGAAGCACAAGCAAATAAGTCAGTATTGCTGTCCTTCTAGTGCGTCCTTTGACCTGGAAGAGCTAGAGGTACGGCACAACATCGTAGAAACTCGGGCGTGGGGAGGTGGCTCGCCAGTTCGCATCCCGAAAGCACTCCCGAACGGAGTCATGCGGAGAGGCGGCCATTCGGGCCTGCAAATTGCCCGTGTGCACTCGGTTTGTGGGCGCTGCAAGCGGCGAGAGTCGACGTGGACATTTTGCTGCCTAGTCTAGTTTCCGTCCACAAACGTCAAACTGTTGATTTTATTGCCTAAATCGTGACTTTGCGCAGGCAAGGCCCGGCGGTTTCAGGTACACTTTGGTCTCATGCCACTGATTCCAAAGCACAATCTGCAACCGCCGGAGCCGACAATGCGCCAAGAACGCACCGTCCAAGCCAGTATATTCGATCTCTTCGCGACACACGAGATCGGCCACGAACTGAAGGCGATGTCGCAGTGGCTGGACGAGCACCACGATCTGCTTGGATTGGTGGCGCGAGACTTGGTTCGGCGCAGCGTCAGGGCCACCGGACGGCAAGGCCTACCTGCCGAAGCGGTCTTACGTTGCGCGCTTCTCAAGCAATACCGGCAGTTGACCTATCAGGAGCTGGCATTCCATCTTGAGGATTCAGCATCATTTCGAGCCTTTGCGCGGCTGCCGTGGTCCTGGAGCCCGCAGAAGTCGGTGCTGCAAAAGACGATCAGTGCGATCCGGCCCGAGGTCTGGGAAGAGATCAATCGGGCACTGCTGTCGAGTGCCCGGCAGGCAAAACTGGAAGATGGCGGTGTCGTGCGGCTGGACAGCACTGTGACCTCAGCGCTCATGCACGAACCGAGCGACAGCAGTCTGTTGTGGGACGCCGTCCGGATCATGGTGCGCCTGTTGAAGCAGGCTGGTGCCTTGGCCGGCGGCGCAGGTTTGGCATGGCGCGATCATTGCCGCGCGGCCAAGAAGCGTGCCCGCAAGATCCAGTTCACACGTGGTCGACCCAACCGTGTCCAACTCTACCGTGAACTGATTGCGATCACCCGCGCGACCTTGGCCTATCTGCGGCAGGCAGCCGCGCAATTGGCCGTGGCGCGCAGTCCGCTCGTCGAACTGTGGCAAGCCCAACTCTGTCACTATCGGCCGCTGATCGAACGCATCATCACACAGAGTGAGCGGCGGGTGTTGGCCGGCGAGTTGGTGCCGGCCAGCGATAAGCTGGTCAGCCTGTTCGAACCCCATGCCGATATCATCGTCAAAGGCAGCCGCGATACCGAATACGGCCACAAGCTCAACCTGACCACAGGAAGGAGCGGCATGATCCTCGATCTGGTGATCGAGGCGGGTAATCCACGCGACAGCGATCGATTGCTGCCGATGCTGGAACGCCACATCGCCTTCTATGGTCACGCGCCGCGGCAAGCGGCGGCCGACGGCGGCTTTGCCAGTCGCGGCAATCTGGTTACAGCCAAGGCCTTGGGCGTTCGCGACATGGCATTCCACAAGAAAGCCGGCCTCAGGATCGAGGACATGGTCAGAAGCAATTGGGTCTATCGCAAGCTACGCAACTTCCGTGCCGGCATCGAGGCCGACATCTCATGCCTCAAGCGCGCTTACGGATTGGCGCGCTGCACCTGGCGCGGTCTTGATCACTTCAAGAGCTACGTCTGGTCCTCGGTCGTGGCTTACAATCTCGTCGTCTTCACGCGCCTCAAGCCGACCTGATGCCAGCCGCTATTGGAATTGCGTCGCACCGGCCAAGGCCGGCCTCGTGGCGTGCGCGTGATCGCGCCCACAACGCCTTTCTGCTCAATTAGCCAACCCCTCGATCCTGTCCATGACGCTCAAAGCCGTTCCAGTTAAGGACAAGTGATTGTAAACAAAACAGAATACGTGCGTTTGTGGACGGAAACTAGTCTAGTGCTACCCCGGCTCAGGGGGCTTGTTGGCGTCCGTATGGTGCGGAGGACGAGCTGGCGACATGGCGATGAAGATTCCAGACCTCGCTATCATGATGCCTCCAAAGCTCGCCTGCTGGTCAAAGGAGACGGTGGGATCGTAGTTGAGAGCTATACCTGGATTGGAGCAGACGCACGATCTTTGATCCGACGGAGCCCTTCGGTAAGCACATGGTCAAACGGCAGAAGCCAACTCAATGCGAAAGCTGCCAAGGCATAGGGGGCGCGCCAGCGGATAGCTCGCTTCCGGTTCTACCGCACATTGAGACGCGACAGGTCGTGCGAACCGTTCGCCGATCGCAATTGCGAGAAATCGTCCCGTTATCGGACACGACCATTTATGAAATGGAACAACGAGGCGAGTTCCCCCGACGGTTCAATCTGACCCCCCGCTGCGTCGTTTGGGACCTGGGAGAAGTCGAAGCCTGGATTCAGGAACGCCGGAACGCGTCCTTTGCTGGTTCGATCGAACTGGCCCCGGGACCAGACGTGCGGTCGCGGAAGACGAAGCCCGTCAAATCGGATCGAGGATGACGGCTGCCCCGGAAATCGGCTGCAGTGTGGGTGCGTGTTTGTTGCCAGCCGCCCACGCTTCAATCATGTCGGCCCATTCCTGCAGCATGTGGCGCCGCTGCGGTTCGTATTCAGCCTTGTTATAGACGCCGCGGGAGGAGCGACTGTCTTCGTGTGCAAGGCATTTTTCGATCCAGTCGCGATTGAATCCGATCTCGTTTAGCAGCGTGGAGCCGGTCCGCCGTAGATCGTGCACCGTAAAGGGAGCAAGCGGCAGATTTTGTTGTTTTGCGCGGTCCACAATCGTCATCGTAATCCGATTGAAGGTCGCGCGCGACATGGGTTCGTCGGCGTCATAGCGAGATGGAAGCACGTATCGAGAGTTCGCAGCGCAAGTCTTGAGCGCAATCATGATGTCGAGGGACTGGCGGGATAGGTAGACGTTATGTGGCTTCTTCCGCTTCATTCGCTCTTTGGGAATGCTCCATACCGCGTTCTCGAAGTCGACCTCATCCCACGTCGCGTCCAGAAGCTCACTCTTCCGAACCATCGTGAGCAGGATCAGCTTTAGGCCCAGCCGAATGGTCGGCAAAGTAGGCACATTCTCCAACTCTTTCAGCATGATTCGAATTTCTACGGGTGACAACGCCCGGTCTTTCGCCTCGAAGGTGGCTATCGAAGATGGCCCTACCTTGTCCGCCGGATTAGCGATCTTCTCGCCGTGCAGAATGGCATAACCATAGACCTGCTTAACAATATCCCGGACATGAATGGCGGTTGCTGGTGCGCCACGGTCCCGGACCTTTGCGCACAGCGCCCGCAAATCGTCCGATGTTATTTCTGTGAGGAGCCTTTTGTCCCAAATCGGCAAGATGTCTCGATCGAAGACGGCTTTGCGCATGGAGCGCGTGCTGTCCGCCATCTTCGCCTCTTTAAACCATCTTCTGCCGGCATCGCCGAACGTCCCCGTCTCAGACAAGCGCCTCTTGTCACGCTGCTTTTCCTGGGCTGGTGATTTTCCGGCTGCCACCATTTTTCGTGCTGCAAGACAGCGGTCACGCGCCTCTGCTAGCGAGATGCCTCCCTCACCATAGCGGCCCAGCGTCACTGTCTCTCTCCGACCATTCACGCGGTAGTCGTATCGGAACGATATCTGCCCTGTAGGAGCAACGGTCGCGTACATACCGTCACGATCAGTGACTTTGTATATTTTATCTTTTGATTTCAGCTTCTTAAGTGCGATGTCTGTGAGCATAGGAGGAGACAAATGGGCGCATCTAGGATTGTGAAATGCCTAATTTTACCGTCATTCGTTTTACCGTCAAGGCTCTGGGAGAGCCCATTGGATTCAATGCCTTACGTCGAAAGATGCCAACAGGCTTGAGTCCGGCGCAGTGACGGCATCACTCTGCAGCGAAGATGACGCGAAAAGGAATGCCGTCAGATCTACCGTCAAATGGTTCCGCTTGGGGGCGATAGTCAGCGATAGACGTAGAGACGAAAGCAGATAAAATTCAGACGTTTAATGAAGTTTCCTCGATAGTCCCCGAATGCTGGCGAACGACCGACGTTTATTCCCACTCGATTGTACCCGGGGGCTTGCTCGTCACATCATAGACCACGCGGTTGATGCCGCGCACTTCGTTGATGATGCGCGTGGCGGCGGCGCCGAGGAAGGCCATGTCGTAGTGGTAGAAATCCGCGGTCATGCCGTCGACCGAGGTGACGGCGCGCAGCGCGCAGACGAATTCATAGGTGCGGCCGTCGCCCATCACGCCAACGGTCTGCACCGGCAACAGCACGGCGAAGGCCTGCCAGATGGCGTCGTAGAGGCCGGCCTTGCGGATCTCGTCGAGATAGATGGCGTCGGCCTCGCGCAGGATCTCCAGCTTCTCGCGGGTGATGCCGCCCGGGCAGCGTATGGCAAGGCCGGGGCCTGGAAACGGATGCCGGCCAATGAAGCTGTCGGGCAGGCCGAGTTCCTTGCCGAGCGCCCTGACCTCGTCCTTGAACAGTTCGCGCAGCGGCTCGACCAGCTGCATGTTCATGCGCTCGGGCAGGCCGCCGACATTGTGGTGCGACTTGATGGTCACCGACGGGCCGCCGGTGAAGGAGACGCTTTCGATGACGTCGGGATAGAGCGTGCCCTGCGCCAGGAAATCGGCGCCGCCGAGTTTTTTGGCCTCCTCCTCGAACACCTCGATGAACAGCCGGCCGATGGTCTTGCGCTTCTTCTCGGGGTCGGCCTCGCCCTCCAGCGCCGAGATGAAGCGGTCCGAGGCGTCGACCAGGATCAGCGGCAGATTGTAGTGCTGGCGGAACATCGCCACCACGCCCGCGGCCTCGTCCTTGCGCATCAGGCCATGGTCGACGAGGATGCAGGTGAGCTGCTCGCCGACCGCCTCGTGGATCAGCAGTGCCGCCACCGAGGAATCGACGCCGCCCGACAGCGCGCAGATCACCTTGCCCTTGCCAACCTGCTTGCGGATCGTCTCGACGGCGTGCTCGCGGTAGGCGCGCATCGTCCAGTCGCCCTCGATACCGGCGATGTCGTGGACGAAATTCCTGAGCAGCCTGGCTCCATCCGGCGTGTGCACCACCTCGGGGTGGAACATGATGCCGTACATCTTGCGCTCGACATTGCCGAAGATGGCGAAGGGCGAGCCCTCCGATTTGCCAAGCACCTCGAATCCCTTGGGCAAGGAGATGACGCGGTCGCCATGGCTCATCCAGACCTGATGGCGCTGGCCGGGCGCCCACAGGCCCTCGAACAGCGGGCTGTCCTTCTCGATCTCGACGAAGGCGCGGCCGAATTCGCGATGGTCGGAGCTTTCGGCGACACCGCCCATCTGCACGCACATGGCCATCTGGCCATAGCAGATGCCAAGCACCGGCACGCCGGCGTCGAAGACGATCTGCGGCGCGCGCGGGCTGCCAATGTCCGACGTCGAGGCCGGGCCGCCCGACAGGATTACCGCTTTCGGCTTGATGCGCTTGAAGGCCGCTTCGGCCGACTGGAAGGGCACGATCTCGGAAAAGACGCCGGCTTCGCGGATGCGGCGGGCGATGAGCTGCGTAAACTGGCTGCCGAAATCGACAATCAGGACGGTGTCGGGGTGATTGGCTGTCTTCATGGCGAGCGTTTAGAGAAAGAAATGAGTCGGCGCAATGGGTTGCGAGGCGTCTCTCTCAATCCGATTCAGCGTCTTCGCGCGATGAATCAAATTGCAGCGCGCCGGATGCGATCGCCTGGTCGAGCCGCATGACGGCGTCGGCCAGCTTCTCGTCGATGACGTGGAGGTATTCCTTCCAGTCGCCGACATGCCTCAGGTCGGCGGCGCCGTCGGAAATGCCGCGCAGCCCGATCAGCGGCACGCCGAACAATTGGCAGGCGCGCAGGCAGGCAAAGGTCTCCATGTCGACCATGTCCGCGGCAATCGCATCATAAGCACTGCCGGAGATGATCGCGCCACCGGTCGAAAGCGTCGCCTCCCTGATGCCTGGAATCCTGAACGGCAGCGGCACCGTCACCGGCAGGTCGAGAAACGGCGTCGCGCCCTTCTCGAAGCCCAAGGGCGAGGCATCGATATCGCGGTAGGCGACCGATGCGGCCTGGTAGATCTCCGTCTGTTCGAGCGTGCGGCTGCCAGCCGAGCCGAGCGAGACGACGAGGTCCGGCAGCGCCTTCTCGGACTTCAGCCAGGACAGTTCGGCGCCAAGCCTGACAGCCGCCTCGACCGGTCCCACCCCTGTCATAACAGGCGTGAACAGCCGCTTGAGATGCGGACCGTATTCGGCTTCGGCGGCCATGACGAAGAGGACGTCCCTACCCGCGATCCGAACGGCGTTGCCCACCGGATCACCCTGCAATGCCATCACGCCCGACCACAGTCATCATCGTTCCGGTCATGGTGGCGATCAGCTTGGCCTCGCCGTCGGCGGCAAAGGCATAGGCCTGACCATCGGCGACTATGATGGTGCGGCCGGGCTTTGTCACCGAGCCGCGGAACAGGAATCGTTCGCCCCGGCCCGGCGCCAGCAGGTTGACCTTGAACTCGATGGTCAGCACGCTGGAATTCTCCGGCATCAGCGAGAACGCCGCGTAGCCGCAGGCCGAATCCAGCGCCGTCGAAATGACGCCGGCATGGAGGAAGCCGTGCTGCTGGGTCAGCGCCGCCGAATATGGCATCTCGATCTCGATGATGCCAGGCGTTACCAGCGTCAGCTCGGCGCCGATGGTCGTCATGGCCTTCTGGCGCGCGAAGGACGTCCTGACGCGGTCCTCATAGTCGGGGGCGGGTACGATCTTTGCTGCCATGGCCATTGCTTTCACACCTCAGGCACATCTCAGGGAAAGCTTATTGCAGAGGCGCGTACGACAGGCAATCGCTTTTGCTGCACTGCAACAAAGGCATATCAATTCGACCAAAGGATAGACGCGTTGAGCAAGGTCGCGAAAGCGACCCATGCCGCATATGGCACGAATAACCAGCCGGCAAGTGGCTCACGATCCCAGACCCGGATGATGAAGGCAATGATGCTGACCAGAAGCAGGACAATGACGACAAGAGCCGGCCCCATCAATTTGGCGCCGAAGAAGGTCGGGGACCAGAGAAAATTCAAGGCCAGTTGGGCACCCCAGATCTTCATCGCCGGGCTGGCCGGATTCCACCGCCATGCTCGCCAGCCGGCTATGGCGATCATTACATAGAGCAGCGACCAGACCGGCGCGAAAATCCAGTTGGGTGGATTGAAGGGCGGCTTCACCAGGGACGCGTACCATTCGCCCGGTAAGGTCGCGTAGCCGATCAGCAAGCCCCCGCCCAGCGCCAGAACAAGGAAAAGAAAAAGCGACAGGTATTTTTGCAAGCAAGGCCCCTTAGCGGCTCCAGCGCCGCCACCTCCGAACTGGAGCACTGGCGTGGAATGTCAACCGCGGCGTCAGCCAGCCTTACGCAGCGCGCAGAGATAGAACCCGTCGGTGCCGCTGAGCAGCGGCGACAGCGAGATACCGCCTGCGGCGCCAATGCGCGCGGCAGCCGCGTGGCCGGGAAAGCGGCTGTCCCAGAACTTCCGGTGGTCGACCGGGACAAAGCCGTCATGACGCTCCAGGAAGGCCGCGACCTGGTCGCCATTCTCCTCGTCGAAGACCGAGCAGGTGATGTAGACAAGCAGGCCGCCGGGTTTGACGAAGGCCCTGGCATCGTCGAGGATCGCCGATTGCTCGGCCTTGCGGGCATCGAGTTGTCTCTGCGTCAACCGCCATTTGGCGTCGGGTCGGCGCCGCCAGGTGCCGCTGCCGGTGCAGGGCGCATCGACCAGGACGATGTCCATATGGTTCTCGAGAGGAGCGAGTTCCGCCGGCCTGCTGACGATCTGGACGTTGCGGTTTTCCGAGCGGCGAATGCGGTCGAAGATCGGCGCCAGCCGCGCCTTCTCGGCGTCATGCGCAAAGACCTGGCCCTTATTGTCCATCGCCGCCGACAGCGCCAGCGTCTTGCCGCCGGCTCCGGCGCAAAAATCGAGAACCTGCATGCCGGCCTCGGCGCCGGCAAGTGCCGCCACGATCTGCGAGCCCTCGTCCTGGACTTCGAACCAGCCTTTCTGGAAGGCCGGTTCGGCCTGCACGTTCGGGTGCCTGCCATCGCCGTCGATGGGCGGGATACGGATGCCATGCGGCGCGATGTCGGCGGCTTTCGCGCCGGTCTGCGTCAACTCCGCCAGCACCTTGGCGCGATCGGCCTGCAAGGTGTTGACCCTGATGTCCAGCGGCGGACGGGTGGCAAGTGCGGCGCCCTCACCGACCCAATTCGCGCCGAAAGCGCGTTCGAAAAGCGGTTCGCACCAATCGGGAATATCGGCCCGCACCGCGGCCGGCGCATCGGCAAGCCGGCGGTCGGCTACTGTTTTCAGTTCGCCGTCGCTCAGCAAGGGCGGCGCGAACTTGTCGCCGTCGAGCGCCCCGTTCAGCGACTGCGCCGTCTGGTCCCATTCGAGCAGCAGCGCGCCGAAGCCGATGGCGCGTGGCGTGTCCTCGCCGAGCAGCCAGCCGGCGGAGCGCTTGCGGCGCAGCGCATCATAGACGATGTTGCCGATCGCCGCGCGGTCACCACCGCCGGCGAAGCGGTGCGACAGGCCCCAGTCCTTCAGCGCGTCGGCCACCGGACGGTGGCGCCGGCTAATGTCCTCCAGCACTTCGATGGCCGCCGCCAGCCGTCCTCCCAATCGCATTTTCTTGTTCCGTCGTTTGGCCTTGTCGGCAAATTGCGTTCGGCCCTGCTCTATCGCATCGGCCCGGAAATCGGAACGATTTTTCGGAAAGGCACGGCGCGAGGCGTGGAGTGTTCCTTGCGCGCTCTACAGCGTGCGACTGGAGCGCACAAGCGCGTCGGCTGGCGCAATGCTCGCGCTTTCAAACTTTTCAGGTTGCGATACTCTTCCGCTGCGTGATTCGCCAAGAACAGCAAGCGGATTGACGGGAAATTACGAGGAGAGGGCAATGAAGACTTATCTGGCGGAAGTTTTGGGTACATTTCTACTGGTTTTCATCGGTACCGCTTCGGTGGTGACGGGTGGCTTCGGCGGCGCGCTGCCGCTTGGCCAGGAAGGCATCGGTCTGGCGTTCGGCATCGGCCTTATTGCGGCGGCCTATGCGATCGGCCCGATCTCGGGCGCGCATCTCAACCCGGCGGTGACGCTCGGCGTGTTCCTTGCCGGCCGGATGCCGGCCAAGGACGTCATCCCTTACTGGATCGCGCAGATCATCGGCGCCATCATAGCGTCGCTGGCGCTGTGGATCATCGTTTCCGGCCAGGTCGGCGGACACACCGGCGGTTTTGGCGCCAATGGCTGGGATACGACGAAATGGGGCGTCAGCTCGGCGTTCCTGTGGGAGCTGATCGGGACCTTCACCTTCGTGACGGTGATCCTCGGCGTCACGGCGGGAAGCCACAGCACGGCTTTCGCCGGTCTGGTCATCGGCCTGACGCTGGCCGGGCTGCATTTTGCCATCATCCCGGTCACCGGCACGTCGCTCAACCCGGCCCGCTCGATCGGCCCGGCACTGTTTTCGGGAAGTGCCGCGATCAGCCAGCTCTGGCTGTTCATCGTCGCACCGCTGATCGGCGGCGCCATTGCCGGCGTCGTCGCCAAGACGCGCATCTTCGAGAAGGACTGATTTTCGAAGCCTGAATACCAAAGAGGCGCGGACCACGGTCCGCGCCTCTTTTGTTACATCAAGTGCCTAAATCAGGCCGCCAGGTCGAAGCGGTCGGCGTTCATCACCTTGGTCCACGCCGCCACGAAATCCCTGGTGAATTTCTCCTTCGCGTCCGCCGTCGCATAGACTTCGGCGAGGGCGCGCAGTTGCGAATGCGAGCCGAAGATGAGATCGGCGCGGGTGCCGGTCCATTTGACTTCGCCGGTCTTGCGGTCGCGGCCCTCGAACACGTCCTTGGCGTCCGACGTCGCCTTCCACTCCGTGCCCATGTCGAGCAGATTGACGAAGAAGTCGTTGCTGAGCGTTGCGGGCCGCCTGGTGAAGACGCCGTGCTTGGACTGCCCAACATTGGCGCCGAGCACGCGCAGGCCGCCGACCAGAACCGTCATTTCCGGCGCCGTCAGCGTCAGCAATTGCGCCCGGTCGACCAGCGCTTCCTCGACAGTCAGCCGCAGCTTGCCGCTGACATAGTTGCGGAAGCCGTCGACGGTCGGCTCCAGCGGCGCAAAGGAGTGGATGTCGGTCTGCTCCTGCGAAGCGTCCATGCGCCCCGGCGTGAAGGGAACCTTGACGTCGTTTCCGCCGTCCTTCGCGGCCTTCTCGACGGCGGCACTGCCACCGAGAACAATCAGGTCGGCAAGCGAAACCTTCTTGTCGCCGGACTGCGAGGCATTGAAAGCGTTCCGGATCGCTTCGAGCTTGTCGAGGACCTTGGCCAGATCGGCTGGCTGGTTGACGGCCCAATCCTTCTGCGGCGCCAGGCGAACACGCGCGCCGTTGGCCCCGCCGCGCTTGTCGGAACCACGGAAGGTCGAGGCCGAAGCCCAGGCTGCCGCGACCAGTTGCGGCACCGTGAGGCCGGATGCCAGGATCTCGGCCTTGAGCGCTGCAGCGTCCTGCTCGTCGATCAGGACATGGTCGACCGCCGGGATGACGTCCTGCCAGGGCAGTTCTTCCTTGGGAACGAGCGGGCCGAGATAGCGCACACGCGGGCCCATGTCGCGGTGGGTCAGCTTGTACCAGGCGCGCGCGAACGCGTCGGCGAACTGATCCGGGTTCTCGTGGAAGCGCTTCGAGATCGTCGCGTAGGAAGGATCGAACCGCAGGGCGAGGTCGGTGGTCAGCATGGATGGTGCGTGACGCTTGGCCTGGCTGTGGGCATCCGGAACGGTACCGGCTCCGGCGCCGCCCTTCGGCGTCCACTGATGGGCGCCGGCCGGGCTCTTGGTCAGCTCCCATTCGAAGCCGAACAGATTGTCGAAGAAATTGTTGCTCCACTTCGTCGGCGTCGTCGTCCAGGTCACTTCCAGGCCGCTGCCGATCGCATCGCCACCCTTGCCGGTGCCGAATGTGCTTGCCCAGCCGAGACCCTGCTGCTCGATGTCGGCGCCTTCCGGCTCGACGCCGACCAGCGACGCGTCGCCGGCACCGTGGGTCTTGCCGAAAGTGTGTCCACCGGCGATGAGCGCGACTGTCTCCTCATCGTTCATGGCCATGCGCGCGAAGGTGTCCCTGATATCGCGCGCCGCGGCGAGCGGATCCGGATTGCCGTTCGGGCCTTCCGGATTGACGTAGATCAGACCCATCTGCACGGCGGCAAGCGGGTTCTGCAGGTCGCGATCGCCGCTGTAGCGCTCGTCGGCCAGCCACTTGCCTTCCGGACCCCAGTAGATGTCCTGTTCGGGCTCCCACACATCGGCGCGGCCGCCGGCAAAACCGAAAGTCTTGAAGCCCATCGATTCCAGCGCCACGTTACCGGTGAGGATCATCAGATCGGCCCAGGAGATCCTGCGGCCGTATTTCTGCTTGATCGGCCAAAGCAACCGGCGGGCCTTGTCGAGATTGACATTGTCCGGCCAGCTGTTCAGCGGCGCAAAACGCTGCTGGCCGGCTCCGGCGCCGCCACGGCCGTCGCCGATGCGGTAGGTGCCGGCGCTGTGCCAGGCCATGCGGATGAACAGCGGCCCGTAATGGCCGAAGTCGGCCGGCCACCACTCCTGCGAGTCCGTCATCAGCGCATGCAAATCCTTGATCACCGCGTTCAGGTCGAGGCTTTTGAACTCCTCGGCATAGTCGAACGCCTCGCCCATCGGATCGGACAGCGAGGACTGCTGGTGCAAAACCTGGACATTGAGTTGGTTCGGCCACCAGTCGCGGTTGGCCCTGGCGATGGTTGTGTGCACGACCGGGCATTTGCCCGTGCTGGGATCGTCGGTTTGAGCGTCCATTTTCGTCTCCGATTTCATGAGTTTTCCGAGCGGGCCCAGCGGCCGCACCATTCTGGAATGATTCCAGACTAGGCCGCATCGGCGATAAAAACAAATTGCCTTTCCTGTTTTTTCCGATAGGTTTTTCTTATGATAGGCCTCACTGTCCGGCAGATGCGGTATTTCGAGGCGCTGGCGCAGACGCTGCATTTCGGCCGCGCCGCCAAGCTTGCCGGCGTCAGCCAGCCGGCGCTGTCCGCGCAGATCGCCGAGATGGAGCAGCGGCTGAACTGCCAGCTGTTCGAGCGCGGCGGCAAGCTGGTGCGGATGACCGACGAAGCGCTGGCCTTGCAGCCCCGCATCGAGCGCATTCTCGCCGATATCCGTGACGTCGAGACGACGGCCCGGCGCGGTCGCCCGGCCATGGAAGGGCGCTTCCGGCTTGGCATCATCCCGACGGTCGCGCCCTATTTGTTGCCGCATGCGCTGCCGGAACTGAGACGGCATTTCCCTGCCCTGCAACTCGAACTGCGCGAAGCCGTGACCGCCTCGCTGATCGAGGACAGTGCGACGGGCAGGCTCGACGCCTTCATCGCCGCCCTGCCCCTCGATCAACCCGGACTGGTCAGCGAAGAACTGTTCCGCGACCGGTTTTTCCTCGCCGTGCCGGCCGGCGATCCCGCCTTCGCCTCGCCGCCGGTGCCGCCGGAAAGCCCGGCGCTGGAAAGGCTGATGCTCTTGGAGGAAGGCCACTGCCTGCGCGAACAGGCGCTCGCCGTCTGCGGCAGCGTGCGTCCGGTGGCGATGGCAAGCTACGGCGCCACCAGCCTGACGACGCTCTTGCAGATGGTGGCGCACGGACTCGGCGTCACGCTGATCCCGGAAATGGCAACAAGGCCGGCCAGCACCATGCCGGATCTCAAGATCGTGCCGTTCCAGGAGCCGATGCCGCAACGCACGATTTGTCTCGCATGGCGACGCAACAAGGCGCGGCACGACGAGTGCGTGGAACTGGCGAAGATCATTCGCGGGCTGGATGCGGCGGTGCTGGCGGCTTGAGGGCATCGCACTATCCGACGGATGTCAGGTCCCGGTGACCTCCACTGATGCACGCCACCCTCCCTGCTGATGGATGTCCTGCGTCACCGAGGCGGTTGATCACGCCGCGCCAGCGTAGCCGTCCAGGATCCTGAGGCTCCAGAGTGGCCTGCGGCACTGAGCAGGGCAGCCTTTTGGAAGTTTCAGACAGCTCCCGGAGTAAATGACGGAAATTTCGTTCGTTCGAATGACGAAAAATAGGAACCAGGCGATAACTTCCAGGTGCGTGGCGTCCAACGCCGCGGCGTACAGTAATGGAGAATACAATAGCGGCGAAGGCTGCGGTCAGTGAGCTTCAATGATGGGTCATATGCAGGGTACCAAGCCAAAATGTCTCCGCTGTGACTTAACCTTTGTTGAACGGCGGCCTATGATTTTATTTCACAAGGTACATGGCAGGGCGTGTAACGCCGTGCTGTCCCTCGTTCCGCTAATCCTCATTCTGGTGTTGGCATCTCCGGCAAATAGCCAGTTGGCGCCGGAAGCGTCATCGGTTGCCACAGCGAACGACAGCGCGTCGGTCGTGGCTTCGAACCGCACCGATATCGAGAAAGAGCCGGACAAAGCGCAACCGGGCGCGCTCGAATCCGAGGAAGCCTTGCGCCGCGAATTGGCTGCGGCACGAGCGGAGCTGGCCAAGCAGGCAGAGGCCCTGGAAGCACAGCAGCGAAGAGACGAAGCGCTCGCGCATAGTCTGGAGACGGCGCATCGTGTTATCGAAAATCTGAAGACGACAGCCAGTCTCTGGGACAGCACGAAAGGCGCCGTGCCTGAAGCGCAAACCCCAATGGAGGCCTCTCAAGCTTCCGCCAAGCAAACGCTTGATGACGAGCGCCGGAAGGTCGAAGTCCTCCAACAGGAACTCACCACGGCGCGTCAAGCCATCGACGCCCTCAAGACAGGCGCAAATCAGGATGCCGCGCAGGCTTCCGCCAAGCAAACGCTTGATGACGAGCGCCGGAAGGTCGAGGTCCTGCAACAGGAACTCACCACGGCGCGTCAAACCATCGATGCCCTCAAGACAGGCGCAAATCAGGAAGCCGCGCAGGCTCCCGCCAAGCAAGCGCTTGACCACCAGAAAGTTGAGTCCCTCGAACAGGAACTCACCACGGCGCGGCAAACCATCGATGCCCTCAAGACAGGCGCAAATCAGGAAGCCGCGCAGGCTCCCGCCAAGCAAGCGCTTGATGACGAGCGCCGGAAGATCGAAGTCCTGCAACAGGAACTCACCACGGCGCGTCAGACCATCGATGCTCTCAAGACAAGCGCAAATCAGGAAGCCGCTCAGGCTTCCGCCAAGCAAGCGCTTGAGCGCCGGAAGGTTGAGTCCCTCGAACAGGAGCTCACCACGGCGCGTCAGACCATCGATGCTCTCAAGACAAGCGTAAATATGGCCGCGGGCGAGCGGGCCAACGCCGTAAAGGACCGCCAGGCGGCCGAGACCGCTGCAAGGCTAGCGGGAGAAACACTCGCACTGGAGCGCGAACGGGCAGATTCAGCCGAACGTGACCTCGACACTGTTCGCCGGGACCGCGATGCCTTGAAGCAGAACTCAATGGAATTGAGCGCGGCGCTGGACCAGGAGCGTGAAAGGGCTAAAGATTTGGCCCGCAGCCTCAGCGCCGCGCGTAAGTCGATCGTCAAGGAAAAGCGTCGAGCCGCTGCGGAGCGCTCGCTGAAAGCACCGACCGCCGCGGGCGCTATTGCAAGTGCATTATCGGATTCGGGCGTGCAGCCAGTCCGTAAACCGCGCTCGCAGAAAAAACAGAAAGTGAAGTACCGGAAGTCGCCGCAACTTGAGGTGCTGGCCATCGAACTTCCCGCACCATTGCTCCCAACGCGCCCACTGAACTAGCTCGAGCTGCGCCGGTGCCGACGAAGGAGCTGAATGCATGCCGCACGGGAGTATCAAAATGAAAAGATATGTGGCTGCCGCGTTGACGATCGGGATTGCGATCGGCCCTGCCTCGGCTCTTGGCGCAGGTCTCGGGATCAGTGCCGGAGTGAGCGGTGGTGGGATCGGTGCCGGAGTGAGCGTTGGCGGTATAGGCGTCAGCGCTGGCGTGAGCGCCGGCCCGCAAGGCACATCCGTGGGAGCGGGTGCGAGCGTCGGCAGTGTAGGCGGAGCAAACGTTGGCGCTTCGGTCGGCGCAGGATCAGTCGACGCAGACGTTAGTGGCAACGTCGGCAGCACAAGCGGAAGCGTTTCGACAGGCAGCGGCGTGGGCTCCAATGCCAGCAACAATCCAAGCAACACCAGCGGAAGCGTTTCAGCGGGAATTGGTGTGGGCGCCGATCCGTCCGCCAACGCCAAATCGGTTGCCGCTAGTCCGCCCGCCGTCACGAAATCCATTGTCCCCGCCAAGACCACCAGGCAATCGATTTCCCTGCCATCCGTTCTCACGCCTTCCAGAACAGGCCGGGGTAACTCGACCCTGGGCTATCCGTTTGGATCCGTGGGGCCACTGAAAATAATACCCGGTACGCCGGCCGCGGTCGTGCAAGCCTGCCGCGCGGCAATCATTTCCGCCGCGAAGCCGCTTGGCGCCGTCCGTGTCCGTGCGGTAAGCGCGGGTGCGTTGCGCCAGGGTCGGAGTGCACTCACGGCGCCGATCCACGTGCGAATAGACTACGCAAGAAAAGGCGGCATCGAAATCCGGCAGGCGAAGGTCGGTTGTCGCCTCACGGCGGGCAGGGTCACCGCAATCATATAGCTCCAGGCTGGCAAGAGGAACACACGGCGCTCGGCCGAGGCTCGAGCCGCCAGACGGCGTATGGGAATCGGACATACACCGATTATTGGTCGACGACGGAGCCGTCCTTGTGAAGGCGGGTATGGATCTTCCTGGCCCGATACGGGAATTTCTCGGCTGCGTCCGGGCGGAGCGAGACGCCGATACCCGGCTCGTCGCTGATCGTCAAAAAGCCCTCGCCGTCGTGCCGTGCGGCGCCGACGAGGAAACTGTCGGAGTCCGGACGCTTATCGGTGACGTCCCAGGTGTCGTTCGGAAATTCCTGAAGGACGAAATTCGGGGCCGTCGCCGCGATCTGCAGGCATGCCGCCGTCGACACGGCGCTGAGCGGGTTGTGCGGCACGACCCCGGCATGCGAGGCCTCGGCGAGTGCTGCGATCTTGCGGGCTCCCGAGATGCCGCCGACGATGCAGACATCGGGCCGCACGAGCTGGACCGCGTTGCGGGCGAGCAGCATCTGGAATTCCCAGAGCGAGGTCATCCGCTCGCCGGTGGCGATCGGAATGGCGATCTTGTCGGCGACATAGGCCATTTCGTCGAGATTGTCCGGCAGGATCGGATCCTCGATGAACAGGGGATAGAAAGGCTCGATCGCACGCCCGAGCTGGACCGCCTCGTAGGGTGTCATCTGGCGGTGGATCTCGATGCAAAGATCCATGCCGCGCCCGGCGATCTGTCGATACTGCTGGACGGTGTCGACCGCGTCGGCGATCTTCTCGGCATGCGTCTGGAAGTACGGCACGTCCCGGCGGCTGTCCACGAACGGCGTCAGGTGGCCGACGGCCGTGAAGCCCATCTTCTTGGCGTCTTCGATGCCGGAAAACAGCTCCTCCTTGGTCTGCCCGAACACGTGGTAGTAGGCGCGCGCCTTTTCCCTCACCTTGCCGCCGAGAAGAGCGTGCACCGGCGCGTCGAAATGCTTGCCGGTGATGTCCCAAAGGGCGATGTCGATGGCGCTGATCGCCGCCATCACGGCCGAGCCGCGGAAATGCGCCCAGCGGTACATGTACTGCCAGTGATGCTCGATGCGCAGCGGGTCCTGGCCGAGCAGGTAATCCTTGAAGCGCAGGACCGCGCCGGCGGTCGCCTCGTGGAAGCCCCAGGCGCCGCCTTCGCCGAGCCCGACGAGACCGTTGTCCGTGCGGATCTCGACGAACAGGTACCTGTCCACGAAAATGCTCTCAATGCTGTCGATGCGCATATGTCTGTCCTTCAGGAGGGGTTGATCTGGCGGGCCGGCCCGGAGTTCGCAATGAGGGGGCTCGCAATGAGAATGACGGCGTCCGGCTCGATCCGGATACGGATCGTCTCGCCGGCGGATGGCGCGTTTCTGGCCGGCAGCTCGGCACGAAGCGCGAGGCCTCCGATGCTCAGCAGGCAGGTGACGACCGGCCCGAGGAAGCTGACGGATGTCACCTCGGCGTCGAAACCATTGGCGCCGTCCTGCGCATCGCGCACCCGCGCGATGCTCTCGGAGCGGATGCAGACCAGAATAGGCCCCGACGGCCGGGCGGCCTCCGGCGAGGAGAAGCGCCCCTCGATAGTCAGCCCGTCGCCGAGGGAGACGAGTGCGCCGCCATCGCCCGCCGAGCGGACGATGTCGCCCTCCAGTATATTGGCGTTGCCGATGAATTCGGCGGCGAAGCGGGTCGCCGGCCGGTCGTAGAGGTCGCGCGGGCTGCCGGATTGAACCATCTCGCCATCCTTCATCAGGATGATCCGGTCGCTCATCAGCATCGCTTCCGACTGGTCGTGCGTGACGTAGAGCGAGGTCTGCCCGAGCCGCCGCTGCAGTTCGACCAGTTCGAAGCGCATGCGGTCGCGCAGGCCGGCGTCGAGATTGCTGAGCGGCTCGTCGAAAAGCAGCAGGCGCGGCGAGGTGACGATGGCGCGCGCCAACGCCACACGCTGCTGCTGGCCGCCGCTGAGCTCGGTGCCGTAGCGAGCCGCAAACCCGTCGAGGCCGACGATCTTCAAGGTCTCGCCGACCTTCGATTCGATGGTCGCGGCAGGCTCTCGGCGCGTGCGCAGGCCATAGGCGACATTCTCGAAGACGGTCATGTGGGGCCAGACGGCATAGGATTGAAACACCATGTTGATGCCGCGCTTCTCGGCCGGCACGTCCCGGCCGTCCGCCGACACGATTTCGCCACCGATGCGGATCGTTCCGGCGCGGGCGTCTTCAAGGCCGGCAATACAGCGCAGCGTCGTCGTCTTGCCGCAGCCGCTCGGCCCCAGAAGAGAGACAAATTCGCCGTCCTCGACCACGAAGGAAAGGTTTTTAACCACCGTGAGGCTGCCATAGGCGACGACGAGATCTTCCACGCTGAGCTTAGCCATGATCACCCTTTTAGAATCCCGGTCGCCGTTCAGACCGCCTGGGACAGCTTCACCCGCAGGACGTATCGGCCGACGACGATGCCCGCGACCAGGATTGCCGTCTGCAGGAGGCCGATGATGGCGGCGTTCTGCACGTTTCCAAATTCGAGATAATCCCACGACATCACCGACAGGACCTTGTTGCTCGGCGATGCCAGCAGGATCGCCGCGCTGATCTCGCGGACCGAGAAGATGAAGACGAGGGTCCATGCCGCCAGAACGCCGGGGCGGATCAGCTTGAAGGTCACCTGCCGGGCGGTTCGCCAGTGCGAGGCGCCGCAAACCGCCGACGCTTCCTCGAGCGACTTGTCGATCTGGATGATGGAGGTGTCGATCATGCGATAGGCGAAGGGAATGTAGGACGCCACGAAGGCGATCACCAGAATCCAGATCGTCCCGTAGGCCGGCGTCATCAGATAGGTCCAGAAGATGCCGGTGCCGAAGACGATGCCGGGAACGGCGATCGGGAACATGGCGATGTAGTCAAGCACGCCGCCGCCCCGCACATGCAGGCGTCGCACGGCATAGGCGATGACGGTGCCGAGCAGCACGCAGAGCGTCGGCGAAAGGATCCCGACCAGCAGCGTGTTGCCGATCGACTGCCGCACGGCCACCGAATCGACCACCGACCAGAAATTCGCGAGCGTGAAGGTCGCGTCGAGAATGGAAGACGAGGTGAAGCTTGTGAAGGCGACGTAGAGGAGCGCGAGATAGGGTAGGACGATCGCCAGCGTGACGTAAACGAGGATCATCAGGATCGACGGCAGTCGCCAGCCGCGAAGCTTGACCAGGCGCGTGCGGTAGCCGCGGGCGGTCACCGTGACGAAGCGGGTCGCGACCTTGGACGCGAAGCGATAGAAGAAGACGCCGATCAGGGAGATCCAGAACAGCAGTGTACCGATCGCGGCCGCCCGGGCGTAATCGAGCGGGAACGTCGCGACGGCCCGGTAGATGTCGACGGCCAGGAACGGCATCGTCTGCGTGCCGCCGAGGGCGGCAGGGATCGAGAACGTGCCGCAGGTGAGCACGAACACGAAGAAGAAGGCCGAGACGATCGACGGGCGGATGACCGGGAAGGTCACCTTCATGGCCGTCGTCAGCGTGCCCGCCCCGTTGAGGTAGGACGCCTCCTCCATCGACGGGTCCATGCCCTTCAGCGCAGCCGAAACGGTCATGTAGGCGTAAGGCACGTTGTAGAGCGCCATGACCAGGATCACCCCGCTGGCGGTCATGACGTTAATCACCGGACCGGTGGCGCCGAAGAGATCGCGGGCGAGCACATTCAGGAGGCCGGCATTCGGCGATGCGAGGATGAGCCACGCCAGCGCGCCGACGAAGGGCGACAGATAGAGCGGCGCGATGACCGCGTTCTCCATTGTTCCCTTGGCAGGCAGGTCGGTCCTGGCGAGCAGCCAGGCCAGGGCGATGCCGACGATGCAGGCGACCAGGGACACCAGAAGCGATGCCCCGACGGTGACCGCGAGGCTCTTGAGGTACGGCAGCGTGGTATAGACTGCCGCCAGGCTGCGCAGCGAGAACTCGGCCCTCGGGTCCACAAAGGTTCCGGTCCGCACCGCGCCGACAAACATCAGCGCGATCGGAACCACGACCAGCGCGGTGAGCAGGAGGCCGAGGGCAACCGGAAGCGCCACGCCGCGTCGACGCCGGCGCATCAAGGCATAGCCGGCCGCGCGATCGTCGGTGTTCGGCGTGCGCGCGGCCATGACGACGGTCATCGCGCGCGCCTCAGCGGCCGAAGATCCCGTTCCACTCGGCGATGATCGGCTTTGCCGGGTCGACGTAGCCGGGGTCCTTCAGATAGTTGATATAGAGTTCCTCGGGGTCCGCGTACCAGTCTTCCTTGTACCAGTCGGCCTTTGCCGCCTTGCGTGGGTCGACCGTGTCTTCACGCGCAGAGGCCACGCCCGCGACCTTGAACCAGGCGGCCTGACCTTCGGCGCTCGTGGCCCATTCCTGGAACAGCCGGGCAGCATTCGGGTGCGGCGCCTTTGCCGAGATCGTCTGCACGGTGAGATTGGCGGGGGTCGGCTTGGGGAACACCCACCGGATCGGCGCGCCCTTGAGGTAGAAGCCGCCCATGTCGCTTTGCGAGGCCTGGTCGACGATCGCATGCTCACCCGCGGCGAGGCGGTCGTACATCGGCGACTTGCTGTCGTAGACCTGTGGTTTCAGGGCCGCCATCTTGGCAAGAAATTCCGGGCCGAACTGGTCGCGCTTGCCACCCAGGAACATGTAGACGTAGGAATAGCTGCTGCCACCGGATGCTGGAGTGCCGGTCGCGATGCGCCCCGCCCAGCGCGGGTCGGTCAGGGTCGCCCAGCCACCTTCCCGGATCAGCTTGTCTTCCTCCGGCGAGACCTTCGTGGAATTCCAGGCGATCCCCATGGCGTTCACGAAAACCGTGTACCAGACCCCGTCCTTCTTCATTTCCGGGCGAATACCCGCCCCCGAAGCAGGGGCGTAGTCCGCGATCATCCCCTCGGCATGGGCAGATTCGATCAGGACTGTATCGGTGATCTGCACGAGATCGGCGATGTGCTGCCCGACACGCTCTTCCGTCAGCCAGCGCTCGAACAGGGGATAGCTTGGACCACGGACGTTCTGCGTCGTTATCCCGTATTTGTCGGTGAATACCTTTGTCCAGACCGCGGTCGGGTCTATCGCGGTCGTGTGATAGTAAGTGAGGGTGCCTTCGGCCTTGGCCGCCGCGACCAGTTCGGCATCCGCCTGAGCGGCCTGAACGAAACCCGGCCTGCCCAACGCAGTCAGGCCGATGGCGCTCAGCCCGGCCAGCGCGCCACCGCGCAGAACCCGGCGGCGCGACCATGCGCCATGCAAACCGGGGCGCCGGTTGTCGTCGAAATTGGCCATATCGCTCCTCCCAGAATGTTCGCTTGAGGTGACGGGCACCTCACTTCGCGACGGATCGTATATTTGCGCAAATATATTTGCGCGTCAATGCCTGCCTGCGTTACAGTGCCGAGACGAGAATCAGGAGCTTGGCAAATGAACGCGCAGGAGAAGACTGCGGACCCGTGGACGAACCCGGTTCGCGAAGCACCGCTCAACGAGCCGACCTACCTGCGGGTCAAGCGCGCCATCATCGGAGATCTGATATCAGGGCAGTTCATCCCCGGAACACATCTGACGATCGACGCGCTGACGTCGCGCTATGGCGTCAGCCACATGCCGATCCGTGAGGCACTCCGCCAACTTGAGGGTGAAGGGATCCTGATCTCGATGGCCCACAGGGGGTTCAGGATCGAGTCCATCACGGAAGGCTATATCCATAACATCTACGACATCCGGGTCGGGATCGAGTCGATGCTCGCCCATCGGGCCGTCGAATTGGCGACGGACGCGGACATCGCTGCACTCCGCCAACTACATGAAGATCTGAGTCTGCTGATCCGGTCCGGGAAGCCGTTGGTGGCATCCAGGGAAAACATCGTCTTCCACAAGCGGATTTACGAGATCGCGAGGAATCCGGAGGCTGAGCTCATCCTGGAAGGGCGCACACGGGTAGTGCGAACGGTGGCCGACAGTCTCGGCGGCTACACTCCGGACGTGTACGATGCCGTCGTCGCCGAGCACGAGAAAATGATCCTGGCGTTCGAGGATCGCAATTCGAAGGAAGCGGGACAGGCGGTATTCGACCATGTCACCGCAGCCCGCGACAGGCTGCTCAGCCGCATGTCGGAGAAGCAGGTGTTCTCTGACAGACCGGACAGTTAGACAGGCTCGGCATGCCGGCGTCTGCGGCGGGGTCGCCAGCGGAATCACCGATTGCCAAGCCGCACCAAGACCTTCACGGAACAAAGATCAAAAGCACATAGGTGAAAAAGACGACAAGGTGGACCAGGCCGGTCAGGAACGTCGTTCTTTCGTTGCTGAAGCTGACACTGCTTATGAAAAGCGCCAGGACCAAAAGTACGGTGTCAGCCGCGGGAATGCCCAACGTCAGGCCCCTCCCCGTCAGCAGGCTGGCGGCTGCAACCGCCGGGATGGTCAAACCGATCGTGGCGCAGGCCGAACCCATCGCGACATTCAAACCGCGCTGCAGCTCATTGTTGAGGGCGGCACGAATCGCCGAAACGGACTCTGGCATTAAGACCAGCCCGGCGATCAAGGCCCCCACAATGGCGTCGGCCTGGCTCACCTGATAGGCAACGAGCGTATCCTCGATGCTTGCGGCGACTTGCTCTGCGAGCATGACGATGCCGATCAGGCCGATTGCCAGCAGCAGAACACCCGTGAGGATGCTCTCGTGAGCGTCGGCTCGCGTCGAAACGCCGTGTGTCTCTCCTCCGATGAAATCGTCGCGGTGGCGGACGGTCTGCGCGAACAGGAAACCCGCATAAAGCAGCACCGAAAGCACGCTTACAAAACCAAGCTGAGCCGCCGAAAATGTGCCTGGATCCGAAGTTTGCGTGTAGGTCGGCAAGACAAGCGTCATGACGGTCAGCGCGACCAGAACCGCCAGATAGGCGCTGGTCCCTTGTCGGACAATCGCCTGCGTGCGGTGCCGCCAGCCGCCAAATGTCAGACACACACCGACAACGCCGGTCGATGTGATCATCACCGTCGAGAAGACGGATTCGCGCGCAAGTGTGGGGTTGTTGGCTCCATGCAACATCATGGAAACGATGATCGACACTTCGATGGCGGTCACGGCTATGGTCAGCACCAGAGTGCCGTAGGGCTCCCCTACCCGACGCGCCACCGCCTCGGCGTGGTCGAGCACCACAAAGATGGTGGTGAACATGATCGCGCTCGAAATCGCTCCGACAAGGATCCTCATGTTGATGGACCCCTGGTCTACCGAGAGCCCGCTGGCCCTGACCGCGATGGCGACAATGAGGGCGGCCAGCGGCATCGCATAGGAAACCGCCGATCTTGTGAAACCAGTCATTGCGGCCTTTTACGCTTGATGCTCGTGCTGAAAACTTATTTGGAGCACATCTGGCGCGCTGCGACCACTCCCTGCGCCCGCAGCCTCGCCCGAGGCGTCCGACAGTCTCGAAACATAAAGTCACCCGCGGCCCGGAAAGATCGTGTCGGTCCTATCCGGGCGTATTCGCCTTGACGACCTTTTGGCATTCGGGTGTCAGCTCGCTCATATGGCCGGACAGGCATGCGATGATGCGGCCGCCGCCCTGCTGCACGCCGCTGCAGAACTTCTTGTAATCCGCCTCGCAGGCCTCGCGCTCGGAGGCCGTCTGCGCCAGCGCCACGGTGGCCGCCATCTGGGTCGCTAGGAAAAGCACGCTTAACGCAATCCGCATGACAACCTCCCCTGAAATATGTAAATTAGCTCACTTTCATATAATGCGATATACATCGGGAAGTATCCAGAGGGGGAAAATGCTTTTCGTATCAGGTAGAATCGCGCCGGCGGCAGGCCTGGTCGCCGTCACAATACTGTTGTCCGCATGCAACGAGCAGAATGCTTACGTAGCACCGCCTCCGCCCAAGGTCGACGTGGCGCTTCCATTGAAGCAGAGCGTGACCCCCTATCTCGAGGCCACGGGCAACACTGCGGCGGTAAACACGACACCGCTGGTTGCGCGCGTCTCGGGCTTCATCCAGGAAATCGACTACAAGGATGGCGACGAGGTGAAGGCCGGCGCCCGGCTGTTCCTGATCGAGCCCGACACCTACCAGCTGGCGCTCGAGCAAGCCGAGGCCGGCCAGGGTTCGGCCGATGCCGCCGCCAAGCAGTCCGGCGCCGACCTGAAGCGGCAGCAGGAGCTGCTGTCCCAGAAGATCATCTCGCAATCCACCTTGGATCAGTCCTCCGCGGCGGCCCAAGTCGACATCGCCAAGCAGAAGCAGAGCGCAGTCGACGTCAAGCAGGCTCAACTCAATCTGAGCTACACCGAGGTCAAGGCGCCGTTCGCTGGCACCGTCACTTCCCGGGAGGTTTCGATGGGGCAGCTGGTCGGCGCCGGCGGCGCCACCACGCTGGCGACCATCGTTCAGCTCGCTCCCATCTACGTCAATTTCAACATCTCGGAACAGGATGTGCTGCGCATTCGCGCCGCCATGGCCAAGCGTGGAATGACCGCGCAGGACCTCAAGAAAATACCGGTCGAGGTCGGCCTGCAGGACGAGACGGGTTATCCCCATGCGGGAATGCTGGACTATGCCGCGCCAGAGGTTACGGCCACCACGGGCACGCTGGCGGTCCGTGCCGTATTGCCCAATGAAGACCGGGCATTGCTGCCGGGCTATTTCGTGCGCGTGCGCGTGCCGCTGGGGGAGGAGCCGAACATGCTGCTCGTTCCCGACCGGGCGATCGGCAGCGACCAGAAAGGCCGCTACCTGCTCGTCGCCGGAAAGGATGACGTGGTCGAGCAGCGGCCGGTTGAGATCGGCCAGCTGGTCGGAACGTTGCGCGTCATCACCAAGGGTATTACCGCGGACGACCATGTCCTTGTCTCGGGCCTGCTGACCGCCGTGCCTGGCCAGAAGATCGAGCCGCAAGAGAAGAAACTGGAAGCGGCTGCCACGGGCGCAGCGCAATGATCTCCAAATTCTTCATCGAGCGGCCGGTCCTGGCCAACGCCATCGCCATCCTCATGGTCGTCATCGGCGTCATCTCGCTCTTTGCCCTGCCGGTGGCGCAGTATCCCGACGTGGTTCCGCCCACGGTTTCGGTAACGACGCGCTATCCAGGCGCCAGTGCGCGCTCGGTGATCGACACTGTGGCGCTGCCGATCGAGCAGCAGGTCAACGGTGTCGAGGGCATGATCTACATGCAGTCCTATGCTGCATCGGACGGCACCTACAATCTCACCGTCACCTTCGCGATCGGCACCGATCTCGATCAGGCGCAGGTGCTTGTGCAGAACCGGGTGTCCTCCGCGCTCGCCGGGCTGCCGCAGGCGGTGCAGGTGCAGGGCGTCACCGTTCAGAAGAAGTCGACCTCGATCCTCGAAATCGTCACGCTGACTTCGCCTGATAGGCAATATGACAGCCTTTATCTCGCCAATTACGCAACCATCCGGCTGAAGGACGAGCTCTCCCGGATACCGGGAGTCGGCAATGTCAATGTGTTCGGCGCCGGCCAGTATTCCATGCGCGTCTGGCTCGATCCCGAGAAGATGCAGGCGCGCGGCCTTACCACGCAGGACGTCGTCCAGGCGCTGGGGCAGCAGAGCGAGCAGGTCACCGCGGGCCAGATGGGCGCGCCGCCGGCGCCGGAAGGCCAGTCCTTCCAGTACACGGTCGAGGTGTCCAGCCGCCTTGACGACCCCGACCAGTTCGGCGCCGTGATCGTCAAGACCGGCGCCAATGGCGACATGACGCGCGTGCGCGATGTCGGCCGGGTCGAACTCGGCGCCCAGACCTACGGGCAGTTCTTCAATCTCGACGGCCAGCCGGCCGCCGGCATGGCCGTCTTCCTGTCGCCGGGCGCAAACGCGCTCGATGTGGCCGGCAAGGTCGAGGCCAGGATGAAGGCACTGTCGGGCGAGTTCCCGAAAGGGCTGGCATATTCGATCCCCTTCAACACCACGATCTTCGTCAGCCAGGCGATCCACGAGGTCTACAAGACGCTGATCGAAGCCGCCGTCCTGGTGCTCATCGTCATCCTGCTTTTCCTGCAGGACTGGCGGGCCATGCTGGTGCCGGCAACGACCGTTCCGGTGACGATCATCGGGGCGTTCGCGGCGATGGCCGCGCTCGGCTTCTCGGTCAACCTGTCGACGCTGTTCGCCATCGTGCTTGCAATCGGCATCGTCGTCGACGACGCCATCGTCGTGGTCGAGGGAGCCGCGCACAATATGGAGCGCGGCATGTCGGGCCACGATGCGGCGATTGCCGCCATGAACGCGCTGTTCGGGCCGATCATCGGCATCACGCTGGTGCTGATGGCAGTGTTCCTGCCGGCTGCGTTCCTGCCCGGCCTGACGGGGCAGATGTATGCGCAATTCGCACTGGTGATTGCGGCAACCGCCATAATCAGCGCCATCAACGCGGCAACGCTCAAGCCGACGCAATGCGCGACCTGGCTGAGGCGGCCGGTGCCGCCGGAGCAGCGCAATTTCTTCTTTCGCGGCTTCAACGCGGTCTACCAGCGCATGGAGAACCGTTATGCCGGCTTGATCGGCTCCATGGTGCGTCACAGCACGGTGATGGGCATCATTGCGCTGCTGATCATCGGTGCGGCCGGCTACGGCATAGCGAGGGTGGCCACCGGCTTCATCCCGATCGAGGACCAGGGCTACATGCTCGCCGCGGTTCAGCTGCCCGATGGCGCCGCGCTTGGCCGTACGCAGGAGACGCTGCAACAGGTTTCGAAGATCGCCAAGGCAACGCCTGGCGTCGATCAGGTGGTGACGATCGCCGGCATATCGGCGCTCGACAACAACTCGACGCTGGCGAACGCGGGCGTGGCCTACATCATCCTCAAGGACTGGAGCCTGCGCGGCAAGGGCGAGGATCTTGCCTCGCTCTACGCCACGCTCAACAAGAATATGTCCGGCATGGCTGACGGCACCGTGCTGGTGCTGCCGCCTCCACCGATCCAGGGCATCGGCAACGCCGCCGGCTTCACCATGCAGGTCGAGCTGCGTGACGGCAGTTTCGACCTCGCCAAGCTGCAGGGCGCGGTCGAGGCGGTGACCAGGGCTGCCCAGACGCAGTCTGGCATCCAGCGCGTATCGGCGCCGTTCCGCGCCAACGTCCCGCAATACACGGTCGAGATCGACCGCGAGAAGGTGCAAACCCTGGGGCTGACCACGGACCAGGTCTTCCAGACGCTCGCCGGCTATCTCGGCTCGACTTATGTCAGCCAGTTCAACAAGTTCGGGCGGGTGTTCCAGATCTATGTGCAGGGCGACGCGCAATTCCGCCTGACGCCCGAGAATATCGCCCGCCTGAGCGTGCGCAACCAGAACGGCGACATGATTCCGCTCGGCACGTTGCTGACGATCACGCCAAGCGTCGGGCCTTCGCTGATCAGCCTCTACAACCTCTATCCCTCGGCATCGATCATCGGCGTGCAGGCGCAGGGCTTCTCGTCGGGCGACGCGATCAAGCTGATGGAAGGGGTCGCGGCCGACACATTGCCGCCCGGCACAGGCTACGACTGGACGGCGCTCTCCTATCAGGAGAAGCTCGTCGGCAGCCAGATCTATCTGGTGTTCGGCCTGGCGCTGCTCCTGGTCTATCTGGTGCTGGCAGGCCAATACGAGAGCTGGCTGGCGCCGATCTCGATCCTGCTGGCCGCGCCGCTGTCGCTGGTCGGCCCGGTCCTGGTGCTCAACGGCCTCGGCATCGACAACAATCTCTATGTCCAGATCGGCCTGATCCTGCTGATCGCACTGTCGGCCAAGAACGCCATCCTGATCGTCGAGGTCGCGCGAGAGCTGCGCGCCGCCGGCAGACCGATCGTCGAAGCCGCGATCGAGGCCGCACGTGCTCGTTTCCGCCCGATCCTGATGACATCCTTCGCCTTTATCCTAGGTGTCGCGCCGCTGGTGGTGGCGACGGGCGCCGGGGCCAGCGCACGCAAGTCGATCGGCATCACGGTCTTTTCCGGCATGATCGCCTCGACCTGCCTCGCCGTTCTCTTCGTACCGTCCTTCTTCGTCATCCTGCAACGGTTCGAGGAATGGCGCGCCGCGCGCAAGACGAAGCGGGAGGTCACATCCACGCTTCCCGGCTAGGCAAGGCAAAATCGCCGCGCCGGCCGGGGGGAACCACCTTTTATCGACGCATCAGTTTCGCAACCTCAATCAGGGAAAATCCGACATGCTTTTCCACTCCGTCTTCCGCATCTTCGCGCTTGCGGGCGCGTCATTTCTGTTTATCGCGACCGCGCCGGCCTGGGCGGTGAACGCCCAGGTCGGCATCCTGAAATGCGACACCTCGACCGGCATCGGCGAGATCATTGAGCGCAAACAGACAATGACCTGCGTATTCACCAGGAATGACGGCACGACGGAAAATTACACCGGCTCGATCCACGAATTCGGCATCGAACTCGGCGAGGTGAAAGAAGGCCATCTCATATGGGCCGTCGTCAGCGGCTCGACGGCAAAGGACAATGGCCTGCTGACCGGCAAATATGATGGCGTCGACGCGGAAGCGGCCGTGGGTCTTGGAGTTGGCGCCGATGCCCTGCTAGGCGGAACCGAGAAAGCCTTTGCGCTTCAACCGCTCGCAGTCGAGGGCGAAACGGGCATCAACATCGCGGCGGGGGTCGAGCAGGTTGAACTCACGGCGGCAAACTAGATTCGTCGTTCGAAATCGATGACCTGACTGTTCAGGGGCAGTTCGTTCTCGTGCTGGCCACAATGTCCGTGGTCGCTGATTTCAGCCGGCGCGCCGCGCTCGATCGCGTCGCCGGTCAGCGAACGGCGCCTCAGTCACGCAGGACGTATGGAATAGGTGGCATCGCAATTTTGGCCGCTTTCAGCGCAACATCTTTAAATGCGAAGCTTTCCCGTTTGCCAATGGGTTGGCCCATCCCAAACCTCATCGGGATGAGCGGAAAGTCTAATTAGAACGGATCAGGGCCGATCGCGGTGGAAGTCGGCAGCGAGCCATCCTATGTGCGTTGCCGTGAAATTGCGACCGGGTTCCGAATGAATGTATCCACCAAAAGACGCGCATTGCTCGTGCTCAATCCCAAGGCGCGGCGCGGCCAGGAGTCGATCGCGCCCGTTGTCCAGCGGCTGGAGGCCGGCGGCCTTTCCGTCACCGTCGAGACGTTCGAAGCGCTGCCAGAAATCGCACGCGATATCGTCCGGCTGCACCACATCGCCAACCTTGTGATTGTGTGCGGCGGCGACGGGTCGGTGTCTTCAGCGGCGGTCGCGGTAATGGAAAGCGGTTTGCCGATGGGCATCATTCCGATGGGAACGGCGAACGACCTCGCTCGCACACTTAACATTCCGACCGACTTGCTGCGGGCCGCCGACGTGATCGTGCGAGGCGGAACACGCCTGATCGACGTCGGCACGGTTAATGGCCATGCCTTTTTCAACGTTGCGAGCATCGGCCTCAGCAGCAAGCTTGCGCATGGGCTTGACCCGGCGCTGAAGAAGCGTTTCGGCAGGCTGGGCTATGCTTTGGCCGCCCTCAAGGTGCTGACCGGTGCCGCCCCGTTCGAAGCGAGAATCACAGAAAAAGGTGCGACGATCGAAGCCAAGACCTACCAGATCGCCGTAGGGAACGGCCGACACTATGGCGGAGGCGTCATCGTGGAGGAGACGGCGGAGATCGATGACGGGCATCTCGACCTCTACAGCCTCGAAATGACGAATCTCTGGAAGCTTGCGCTGATGCTGCGCTCGTTCCGCTCGGGAACACATGGCGCCTGGAGCGAGGTCCGGACGGCCCGATGTGTTGAGTTCGACATCGAGACGAACGAGCCGATGCCGGTGAACACCGATGGCGAGATCGTCACCTCGACCCCGGCGCATTTCAAGGTCCACCCAAAGGCGATCTCGGTCTTCGCGCCTGTCGCGCCGTAGAATGACGTCGTCCTCATGCTCCGCAGACACGATGCCCCGGCATGGGCGGTTGGCGTAGCGCCCGCCGCTTACGCCGTCTTCTGCGCCACCAGCCCGAGTTCCTCGGCCATCGCCTCACGCATCAAAAACTTCTGCGGCTTGCCGGTCACCGTCATCGGCAGTTCCGTGCGGAAGCGGATGTAGCGCGGGATCTTGTAGTGGGCGATCTGGCCGGTGCAGAAGGCCTTGATCTCCTCAGCGGTGGCGACCTGGCCGGGCTTGAGCACGATCCAGGCGCAGAGCTCCTCGCCATATTTCGGATCTGGAATGCCGAACACCTGCACTTCCTTCACCTTGGGATGGCGATAGAGGAATTCCTCGACCTCGCGCGGATAGACGTTCTCGCCGCCGCGGATGACCATGTCCTTGACCCGGCCGACGATGTTGCAGTAGCCCTCGGCGTCGATGGTGGCGAGGTCGCCGGTATGCATCCAGCCGTCGCTGTCGATCGCCTCATGGGTTTTCTCAGTGTCGTCCCAATAGCCTTTCATCACGGAATAACCGCGCGTGCAGAGCTCGCCCGGCGCGCCGACCGCGACGGTTGCGCCCTCGGCGTCGATGGCCTTGACCTCGACATGGGGATGGATGCGCCCGACCGTCGAGACGCGCTTTTCCAGCGGATCGTCGACGCCGCTCTGGAACGACACCGGGCTTGTCTCGGTCATGCCGTAGGCGATGGTCACCTCCGCCATATGCATCAGCGACACCACCTTCTTCATCACCTCGATCGGACAGGGCGAGCCGGCCATGATGCCGGTCCTGAGGCTGGTGAGATCGAACGAGGCGAAATCCGGATGGTCGAGCAGACCGACGAACATCGTCGGTACGCCATAGAGGCCGGTGCAGCGCTCCTGCGCCACCGCCTTCAGCGTGGCGCCGGCGTCGAAGCCCTCGCCTGGGAACACCATGGTCGCGCCCTTGGTGACACAGCCCATCGTTCCCATCGACATGCCGAAGCAATGGTAGAGCGGCACCGGAATACACAGCCTGTCATCGGCGGTGAGCCTGATCGCCGAGGTGACGAAATTGCCGTTGTTGACGATGTTGGCATGGGTTAGCGTGGCACCCTTGGGCGCGCCCGTCGTGCCTGAGGTGAACTGGATGTTGATGGCCTCGCCGGGCTTCAGTCCCTCGGAGATGCGGTCGAGGCTGTCATGCTCGTCGCGCCCGGCCATCGCCAGCACGTCGGCGAAATTGAACATGCCGGGCGAATTCTCCTCGCCCATGCGGATGACGATTTCCAGCGCCGGCAATCTTTGCGCCTTGAGCTTGCCCGGCGTGGCTTTGGCGATCTCCGGCGCCAGCGTCTCGATCATGCCGAGATAATCGGACGTCTTGAATTGGGCAGCCGTGACCAGCGCCTTGCAAGCGACCTTGTTCAGCGCATAGTCCAGCTCGGTCAGCCGGTAGGCCGGGTTGATGTTGACCAGGATCAGGCCGATGCGGGCGGTGGCGAACTGCGTCACCAGCCACTCCCAGCGGTTGGGCGACCAGATGCCGACGCGGTCGCCTTTCTCCAGGCCGAGCGCCAGGAAACCGGCGGCCAGCGCGTCCACCGTGTCCGACAGCTCGCTCCAGGTGAAACGCTTGTCCTGGGCGACGAAAACGGCGGCATCGAGCGTGCCGTATTTGCTGACAGTGTCGGAAAACAGCGCCGGAATCGTCTGGTTGAGCAGCGGCACCGCGCGCTCGCCCGAAACATGCGCCCTGCCGTCGAGCGGCGCGACGAAAGTTGCGCCATTGCGCGGGCCGCGACCGCGCAGGTTGGTGGCATTCTTCAACTCGTCGAGATTGATCGGCATCGCCGTCTCCTCCGCAGACGGCCGAACCTATCAGCCCGGCAAGGTGGTGGAAATCCCATCGATGGTAGTGGGCAGGGTTTCGAACTCAAGTCGCGCAGGCAACCGCCGGGACCTGAAATAAAAAAACCGCCTCGGCGGGCGGATCCTCGGGCGCAAATCAGCACCATGCCGAAATCTCTACCATAACTGCCGGCACAAAGCAAGAACAACATGCTATGGTTCAGGCCAACCTATCTCTCCACCGATGCCATTTTGGCCGCGATGTCGCGCAAGACCGCCTCGTCGGCGGCCGCACGCGTCTTCCTCGAAGCCACGAGACAGGCCTCGGACCGCAGGACGAAGCCGTCACCCAGCACCTTCAGATGATTGGCGCGCAGCGTCGAGCCGGTCGTGGTGATGTCGACGATGACATCGGCCAGGCCCGCCGCCGGCGCACCCTCGGTGGCGCCAAGGCTCTCGACGATGCGGTAGACCTGGATGCCGTGCTTTTGCGAAAAGAATTGCTGGGTCAGCCGCCAGTATTTGGTGGCGATCCTGAGTCGCCTGCCGTGGCGCTGGCGGAAATCGGCGGCGACGTCGTCGAGATCGGCCATGCTGTCGACATCGAGCCAGATATCGGGCACCGCCACCACCACATCGGCATTGCCGAAGCCGAGGCGGGCAACGATCTCGGCACGCGTCTCCCAGTCGGCAAGGGTCTCGCGCAACAGGTCCTCGCCGGTGATGCCGAGATCGACCGTCCCCTGCCCGATTTCGCCGGCGATTTCGGACGCCGACAGGAACGCCACCTCGATGCTCTCGACGCCTTCGATGCGGGCGCGGTATTTGCGCTCGTCGCCGGGCAGGTTGACCGCAAGCCCGGCTCTGGCCAGCACCTCCAGCGCCTGCTCCTTGAGCCGGCCTTTCGACGGGATCGCCAGCGTGATCATGGCGCCCTCTTCCGCAGCGCCTCGATGCGGTCGAGCCAGACGGAAAAGCCGACGCCGGGGATCGGCGTCTTCGCGCCGAGCAGCGTCAGCAGGCGATCGTAACGGCCGCCGCCGGCCAGTGGCCGCTCGCCACCCTCAGCCGCGATCTCGAAGACGAGGCCGGTGTAGTAATCGAGCGGACGGCCGAAGGCGGCGTCGTAGCGGATTTTTTCGGCCGGCAGGCCGTGTGCTGCGATCGCGCCGGCGCGGGCGGCGAAATTCTCCAGCGCCGCGCCGAGTGAAAGGCCGGCATCCGATGCAAAGGCTTCGAGCGCCTGGGCCGCACTGTCAAGCGGCACGTCGATCGCCAGAAAGGTTTTCAGCGCCGAAAACGCCTCGTTCGACAGCCTGACGCTGCGCAGTTCCGCCTTCTCGATCAGCCGCCGGGCAATATCGGTGGGCGAACGCCCGGCCGATGCCGACAGCCCGGCCTCCTCCATGCCGCCGGCGATATGCGCCGACAGGCCTTCCAGGTCACCGTCCAGCACAAGCGACGCGACCGCGCCCGAGAGCTGGCCATTGCGCGGCGGATTGGCGAGGTCAGCCAATGCCGCCTCCAGCATCGGCGCCGAACCGAAGGCCCGCGCCAACCGCATGCGCCAGCCACGCGGCAGGCCGAGTGCCGCCAGCACCGCCTCGAAAATGGTCTGGTCGCCCAGCGTGATCGTCAGGGCCTGGTCCGGCAGCACCAGCGACAGCAAAGCATGCGCATCGGCCAACGAGCGGGCGTCGGCGGCGGCCGTGTCGCGGTCGCCGAGATCCTCGATGCCGGCCTGGAAAAACTCGTTGCCGCCTTCGCGGCGCTGGCGGAAGACCTCGCCGAGATAGGAATAGCGGCGCGGCGTGCCGGCCTGCGAGCTTATGTGGTCGAGGCAGACGGGAATGGTGAATTCTGGCCGCAGGCACAGCGTCTTGCCCGTCTCGCTTTCGGTGAGAAAGATGCGGCGACGCAGATCCTCGCCGGCCATGTCGAGGAATGGATCGGCCGGCTGCAGCACTGCGACCTCGACGGCATGGGTGTTGCGCGCGGCAAAGAGGCTGGCGATGTCGGCTGATATGGCAGGGTAGCGGGAGGTCATTGGAAAGCGAGGCGCGAGGCACCCCCCTCTGGCCTGCCGGCCATCTCCCCCTCAAGGGGGGAGATTAGTCTCGTCGCCGCCGTCACCCAGCTTTCAAGGTTGCAAGGGAGGTGCCGTCGGCGAAGCTGCCAATCTCCCCCCTTGAGGGGGAGATGGCCGGCAGGCCAGAGGGGGGTGTTCACGCGCCACCCTTTGCTCTGTCGGCCGCCTGCGCCGCGAGTATTTTGCGTACTTCACCGACCAGCTCGCTCTCCGCCACCGTCACCTGCGCCGGCCTTGCAGCGCGCCATTCGGCGTTGTCCGCTATCTCGGCCGACATGCGCGCGCCTTCGATCAGGTCCTTGATCTGCACCTCGCCCTTGGCGCGCTCGTCGCCGCCCTGGATGATGGCGACGGGGCTGCCGCGACGGTCGGCATATTTGAGCTGCGCCTTCATGCCGGCGCCACCGAGATACATTTCGGAGCGGATGCCGGCGGCGCGCAGCTCGCTGACCATCTTCTGGTAGCGGCCGAGGCTTTCCGTGTCCTTGTCCATGGCGAGCACGACAACCGGCGCGATGACATCCGACGTGTCGAGCTTGCCGAGGTTCTTGAGCGCAGTCATCAGCCTGGAGACGCCGATGGAAAAGCCGGTCGCCGGGACCGGCTCGCCACGGAAGCGCGAGACAAGGCCGTCATAGCGACCACCACCGCCAACGGAGCCGAAGCGAACGATCTGGCCGTCCTCATTGGGGATCTCGGCCAGCAGCTCGGCCTCGAAGACCGGGCCGGTGTAGTATTCGAGGCCGCGGACGACGGAAAAATCGATCTGAACTCGATCTTCGTAACCGGCGGCGCGGATCAACGGCACGAATTCATCAACCATGTTATTAATGGCATCATCATATGGGAGATGAGACATTCCGCCCTGGGGATCGGGCACCCCGCCAGTTTCTACGGTAATTTGATCAAGCCGATTCTTTAGATCGTTGATCGTCGAAGCCTGTGTGACTGCAATAACGTATCGAATAGCCCGATCATCCAGATTTGCCCCTTTCGTGAAATCACCGCTCTCATCTCGGCGACCAGCGCCTAGGAGAAGTTTCACTCCTTCTTCTCCGATCTTGTCCCGCTTATCGAGCGCACGAAGCACGGTAAGACGCTTCTCTTCCGGCACTCGAGCAGCATCGAGCACTCCGTCCAAGATTTTTCGATTGTTCACACGGATCATATATTGCCCGCGAGGAATTCCCAACGCCTCCATGACGTCAGCCATCATCATGGTCATCTCAGCGTCTGAAGCCATGCTTGCCGTACCTATCGTGTCGGCATCGAACTGCATGAACTGGCGGAACCGGCCGGGGCCGGGCTTCTCGTTGCGGAACACCCAGCCGGAGCGGTAGCTGCGATAGGGTTTCGGCAGGCGCTCGTAATTCTCGGCGACGAAACGCGCCGTCGGCGCCGTCAGGTCGTAGCGCAGCGACAGCCACTGGTCGTCATCGTCCTGGAAGGAGAACACGCCTTCGTTCGGCCGGTCCTGGTCGGGCAGGAATTTGCCCAGCGCGTCGGTGTATTCGATCAGCGGCTGCTCGACCGGCTCGAAGCCGTAAAGCTCGTAGACCGAGCGGATCGTCGCCATCATCTTCTCGACGGCGCGGATATCGTCGGCGCTGCGGTCGGCAAAGCCGCGCGGCAGCCGCGCTTTGGTCTTTTCCGATTTGTCGGCCATGGGATGGGTCTTTTTGCTGGGTAAAAACTGACTTGTTGTGAGCGCGCGTTTCCTAACCGATGCGGCTTGGTGCGGCAAGGGTTGGCAACTCTTCTGGCAGACGGGAATAGTCCAGTGGTCCTGCAAACGCCCCGCCGAGCGGCTGAAGACGTAAAGGCCAGTAGCTACGATTAGTAATTTCGAAACACTTAGGCATTCCGAAACAAACCACGCCGAAAATGAAACAATTCCGCCACCAACGCGGCATCGTGCCGACACAATCAGAGCCGATAAGCACGCCGAAACAAGGGGTTCGGGGCCATGACCACGGCACAAGGAACAGACATCGACAGCTCTGCCCGCGCGTTGCCCGCGGGTCCGTTCGACGCCGATGCTGAACGTAAGGGCCCGACCATGCGCGATGCGCTGATGACCGGCCTGCTGGTGATCTATCCGGCCCTTGCCACGGTGGCGGCGATCGTCGCCGGGCTCTTTCTCGCGGGCGCCAGCGGCGTTTGACTGTGCGACCTGACTTTCTCCGCTTTGGGAGAAAGCAAAGGAAGCTTATTTCGGCCGCTTGAACGCCTTGCGCTCCTTCTCCACCGGCGCCCGGCAGGCGCAGCCCTCGAGATGGTCGTTGACCAGCCCCATCGCCTGCATGAAGGCGTAGACGGTGGTCGGGCCGACAAAGCTCCAGCCGCGTTTTTTCAACTCCTTCGAAATGCGCACCGAGACCGCCGTGGTCGGGTTGGCGCGCAGATGGGCGAGGTCGACGATTGCCGGCCGCTCGTCGGGGCCCGGTTCGAACTTCCAGAACCAGGCGGCGAGCGAGCCGAATTCATCGACCATTTCGCGGGCGCGTTTGGCGTTGTTTATGGTCGAGACGATCTTGCCGCGGTGGCGGACGATGCCGGCATCGCCGAGCAGGCGCTCGACATCCTTGTCGGTGAAGGCGGCGATCTTGTCGAAATCGAACCCGGCGAAGGCCGCGCGGAAATTCTCGCGCTTGCGCAATATGGTCAGCCAAGACAGGCCCGACTGAAAGCCTTCGAGGCAGATCTTTTCGAACAGCCTGCGGTCATCGGTGACAGGACGGCCCCATTCATGGTCGTGGTAGTGCAGATAGTCCGGCAGATTGCCGTGCCAGAAGCAGCGTGTCACGCCGTCGGGGCCGGCGAGCAGGCCTGTGTTTTCATTTTCCATCGCTAAGAATCCGTTCGTTAATGGGCTTTGCATGGCTTTTACCGCGGCTTTACCAGATTCCTGAACCGGCCGGTAACCACACCGAAAGGTTTACTGACAAAGCGGCATTTTACGCATTCCGATTCATGTTTCGGTTGCGGCTTCGCGCCAATGCTCGCGCCATCGGGGGCTTTCCCCGCGTGTTCGACGATCAAGGTGCGTTCCGATGAAGTCAGTGTTGTTTTCCCTGTTCGGCGCCGCGGCCATGCTTGCCGCCGGCGTCACCGCCTCCAGCGCCAATGACCGCTATGCCGACCGGCCGCCGGTGGTGGTGAGCCCAGACCTTTCGGCGCCCTGGGTGCTGCAGCTCGGCCACGCCCCGGGCATCGTGCGGCAAAGCCGGCAAGAGGTGCAGCCGCAGCGGCGCTATCAGCGGCAAGCGCAACCCGATCGGCTGCGCACGGCGGCCGTGCAGGCGCCGGCCAGGCGCATGGTCGCGCGGCCGCAGATCAACCCGCTCTACCTGCCGCAGGAAGTCGCCTATGACGGCGGGCAGAAGCCGGGCACGATCGTCATCGATACGACGCAGAATTTCCTCTATCTGGTCGAGAAGGGGGGCAAGGCGCGGCGCTATGGCGTCGGCACCGGCAAGCCGGGCTTCGAATGGGCCGGCAAGCACAAGATCTCGCAGAAGAAGGTCTGGCCCGAATGGCGGCCGCCGGCGGAGATGATCACGCGCGAGGCCGCCAAGGGCCGTTATCTGCCGACCTATGTCGCCGGCGGCGTCGAGAACCCGCTCGGCGCACGCGCGCTTTATCTCGGCTCGACGCTCTACCGCATCCACGGGACCAACCAGCCCTGGACGATCGGCGGCGCGGTGTCATCGGGCTGCATCCGCATGCGCAACGAGGACGTCGTCGACCTTTATGAGCGGGTCAATGTTGGCACCACGGTTGTGGTGATGTAATCTCCAGTTGCTTTTACTGGTGATTCTGTCCAGAAGATTTCTGGAATAGGGATAACGGGGGACGGGCCGTGTGGGGATACGGTCAGTCACGAAAGGGCAGCACGGGAAACCGCGCTGCCCTTTTCGTTTCTGGATGATGGTGAAGCAAGGCGCGCCGGCAGGTCGCACGCGAGGCATAGCGGTTCGCTTTTCCCGCTGCCTTTTGCCCGCTCCTTTGCTATGTCGGCGGCAACGCTCTCAGACAAAGGCCAGACATTCATGTCCCTGCCCGACGACAGCCGCTATCTCAAGGGCGGCCCGGTCGCCCAACGCATCATCGCCGCCGTGCGCGAGGACGCGGCGATTGCGACCGCCGAAGGTTTTCCGCCCAAACTTGTGTCGATCACCGTCGGCGACACTGCCGCTGTGGACGTCTATGTCCGCAACCAGCGCGCCAAGGCGGCGCTGGCCGGCATCGCCTTTGAGGAGCGGCGGTTTCCCGCCGACATCACCGCCGGCGAACTGGAAGCGGCGATCCATGGGCTGAACGCCGATCCGCGCGTCACCGGCATCATCATCCAGCGGCCGGTGCCGGCGCATATCCCGATCAGGACGTTGCAGGCGGCGGTGCATCCGCTGAAGGATGTCGAGGGCATGCATCCGGCCTCGATCGGCAACATCGTCTACAACCAGCTCGATCTTGCCCCCTGCACGGCGGCCGCTTCGGTGGAACTGCTGAAGGAGACCGGCCTCGATCTCAAAGGGCTCGAGGTCGTCATCGTCGGCCATTCCGAAATCGTCGGCAAGCCGATCGCCTTCCTGCTGATGAGCGAGGGCGCGACCGTAACCGTCTGCCATCACATGACGCGCTCGGTGGCAGCGCATGCGCGCCGCGCCGACGCGCTGTTCGTCGCTGTCGGCCGGCCCCGATTGATCAAGGCCGACATGGTCAAGCCGGGCGCGGCCGTCATCGATATCGGCATCAATTCGGAAATCGGGCCGGACGGCGAAAGCCGCATCGTCGGCGATGTCGATACCGACAGCGTCAAGGAAGTGGCCTCCTGGATCACGCCGGTGCCGGGCGGCGTCGGCCCGCTCACCGTGGCGATCCTGCTGCGCAACACGATGGTGGCGCTCAGCCGCCAGCGCGCGCTTTACCAGGCGACCTACGGTGTGGTGGACAAGCTCGCGGCGGAGTAGGCGCAGGGCGGCGCCAGCCCCCTCACCCAGCCTCCGCTTCGCTCGGCTGACCTCTCCCCGAGGGGAGAGGAGACTTTCGGCGCCGGCGTCAACTTCTTCTCCCCAGCGGGGAGAAGGTGGCCGCGAAGCGGCCGGATGAGGGGGCTGGCGCCCACGACTGTCTGGTCACTCCGCAGCGACCAACCTTTCCTCCGGCACGCCTTCCGGCTTCGGGCCGCCATAGGCCCAGTCGAGCAATTTTATCGTGTGTACCACCGGAAGCTTAGCGGCCGAGGCGATCTGGGTGATGCAGCCGATATTGCCGGTGGCGACGATTTGCGCGCCCGTGGCTTCGATGTTTTTCACCTTGCGGTCGCGCAGCTTTGCCGAAATCTCGGATTGCAGGATGTTGTACGTGCCGGCCGAGCCGCAGCACAGATGCCCCTCGCGCGGCTCGCGCACGACGAAGCCGGCCCTGGCCAGCAACTCTTTCGGCTGGCGGGTGATCTTCTGGCCGTGCTGCATCGAGCAGGCGGAATGATAGGCAACGATGGTGCCGGGCTTGCGCACCGGTTCCGGCAGATCGAGGCTTGCCAGATACTCCGTGATGTCCTTGGCGAGCGTTGAGACTCGCGCCGCCTTTTGCGCATAGGCCGGGTCGAGGCGCAGCATGAAGCCGTAATCCTTGATGGTGGTGCCGCAGCCCGATGCGGTGATGACGATGGCATCCAGCCCACCGTTCTCGATGGCGCGCGTCCAGGCATCGACATTGCGCCTCGCCGAGGCAAGGGCCGCTTCCTCCCGCCCCATGTGATGCACCAGCGCGCCGCAGCAGGCCTCGCCTTGGGGCACGACCACCTCGACGCCGAGCCGCATCAGCAGCGCAATCGTCGTGTCGTTGATGGCGGGATCGAGCACGGATTGTGCACAGCCGGTGAGGATCGCGACCCGGCCTTTTTTTGTCCCCTTCCCGGCATGGATGCCCGGAGAAGCCATCGGCGAGGCGGCCGGGATCGAAGCCGGCGCGAGCTTGAGCATCGCGCCCAGCGGCTTCAGCGCCGGAATCTTTCCGAACAGGCCGATGAATGGCTTGCCCAGCTTCGCCAGTTTCAGCGCGGCGCGGAAGCGCGAGGGATAAGGCAGCACGAAGGCCAGCACGGCGCGCGTCAGGCGGTCGAGCAGCGGGCGCCTGTAGGTCTCCTCGATATGGGCGCGAGCGTGGTCGACCAGATGCATGTAGTTGACGCCCGACGGGCAGGTGGTCATGCAGGCGAGGCAGGACAGGCAGCGGTCGATATGGGTGACGATCTCCTTGTCGGCCGGCCGGCCGTTCTCCAGCATGTCCTTGATCAGGTAGATGCGTCCGCGCGGCGAATCCAGCTCGTTGCCGAGCGTCACATAGGTCGGGCAGGTGGCGGTGCAGAAGCCGCAATGCACGCATTTGCGCAGGATTTTTTCCGATTCCGCGACATGCGGATCGGCAAGCTGGGCGGGGGAGAAATTGGTCTGCACGCAAAAATCCTATTGCCCGAGAAACCAGCTTTCCGGGTTCTTGACCGGCTCGCCGCGCTGCAGTGCTTGGATGCCGAGAATGCAGCGGGCGATGAACCAGACGCCGACGGCGAACATCAGCACGATGCCGACCACCGCCATCATCAGCACCACCGAGATCAGCGCATAGAGCAGGCCGATCCAGAAGGTGCGGATCAGGAAGGTGTAGTGGCTCTCGACGAAGCCGCCTGATTTGCCGCGGTTGATATAGGCCAGCACGATGCCGACAATACCGGTGATGCCGATGACCAGGCTGGCGAGGTAGAGGATGTAGATGACCAGCGCATTGGTCGGGCCGGGCTCCAGCCAGCGGTCGGTCTGGCGCGGTGTGGGCTTGTCGCCCTGGCCGGAATTGATGTCGCTCATGATGAACCTCCCTCGGTTAAAGGACCGAGAGTAGCAGAGCCGGCACCCGGCGCCATACGGCCGGGGTTGAGGATCGCCTTCGGGTCGAACTCCTGCTTCAGCCTTGCAGCCAGAGCCGCCAGATGCGGCGCCTGCGGTTCGAACACCGGCACGGAGGCACGATGCGACGGGGCAGCCCGCACCAGCGTCGCGTGGCCGCCGCCATGTTTTCTGATCAACCCGCGCAGCAGGCCGGCCTCGGGGTCGCCATGCTCCATGCGCAACCAGATCAGCCCGCCCTGCCAGTCGTAGAAGGCGTCGACCGCCGCCTGCATGCGCAGCGCCAGCACCATCTGGTGGCCTTGTGACGGCGCCATGGAGACGCGCCACACCGGTTTTTCCGTACCATCGGCGAATGGGGCGCAATCCCTGACATCACGCCAGATGGAATGCGAGGCTTCGCCCGCAATCTCCTCCAGCGGGCCGGCATTGCGGAGCAGGTCCTTCAGCGAGGCGATGCGGTAGGCAACCGACGGCCCGAAACCCTCGACGCGCAGCAGCGTCGCCGCATCGCTGCCGAGATTGCCGCCAGCAACCCGCGCCGCGACGCGTTCGGGAAGGTGCGCGGCGCTCGATACTTCGGCGCTGGAACCAAGCGCCAGCGCCATCGCGGCTGCTGCATGGTCGTCGAGCAAGCCGCGGATGGCGAGCGTGACTTCGGTCTCGGCCGCCGGCAGCACCTTGAAGGTGACGTCGGTGAACACGGCCAGCGTGCCCCAGCTGTTGGCCATCAGCTTGGACAAATCGTAGCCGGTGACGTTCTTGACGACGCGGCCGCCGGATTTGAAGGCTTCGCCACGGCCGGCAACCGCCGAGATGCCGAGGATGTGGTCGCGCGCGGCGCCCGCCTTCAGCCGGCGCGGGCCGGAAAGGTTCGCGGCAAGCACACCGCCGATGGTGCCTTTTCCCTTGATACCGCCGAGCAGTGGGCCATAGTCCATTGGTTCGAACGCAAGCTGCTGGCCGTTTTCGGCAAGCAGGCTTTCGATCTCGGCCAGCGGCGTGCCCGCCTTGGCCGACAGCACCAGCTCGGCGGGTTCGTAGAGCGTGACGCCGGAGAGTTTGGAGACATCGAGCGTATGCTCGCTCTGCTGCGGACGGCCGATGCCGCGCTTGGAGCCATGGCCGAGGATTTCCAGCGGGGATTCTTCGGCTGCCGCCCAGGCGACGGTGGACAGGGTTTCGGCTGCGGTGGAGGGGGTGAAGGTGGTCATGGCGATACGTCGCGTTCCTTCGCGCCCCCCTCTGTCCTGCCGGACATCTCCCCCTCTAGGGGGGAGATCGAATGTCGCATTGGGTATCGCCAATCTTCAACCTCGAGGAATGAGCGAGGCGCGCAAGCTGCCAATCTCCCCCCTTGAGGGGGAGATGTCCGGCAGGACAGAGGGGGGTGTTCAAGCGCCAGCGTACCCACTCAAAACCTCGGAATATCCGGAAACGCCACCTGACCCCGATGCACGTGCATCCGCCCGAGTTCGGCGCATCGCCTCAATTGCGGAAACACCTTGCCGGGATTCAAAAGATGGTTGGGATCGAAGGCGCATTTGACGCGCATCTGCTGGTCGAGGTCGATCTGGTTGAACATTTCCGGCATCAGGTCGCGCTTTTCGACTCCGACCCCGTGCTCGCCCGTCAGCACGCCGCCGACCTTGACGCAAAGCCGCAAGATGTCGGCGCCGAAGCTCTCGGCCTTGTCGAGTTCGCCCGGCACGTTGGCGTCGTAGAGGATCAGCGGATGCAGATTGCCGTCGCCGGCATGGAAGACATTGGCGACGCCCAGGCCATATTTCTCCGAGAGTTCGCGCATGCCGGCGAGCACGCGCGGCAGTTCCTTGCGCGGGATGGTGCCGTCCATGCAGTAATAGTCGGGCGAGATGCGGCCGACCGCCGGGAAGGCGGCCTTGCGGCCGGCCCAGAAGCTCAGCCGCTCCTGCTCCGACTGCGAGATGCGGCAGGTGGTCGAGCCGTTCCGGTAGGCGATGGCCTCGACAAGGCCGATCAGATGATCGACCTCGACGCCCGGCCCGTCGAGCTCGACAATCAGCAGCGCCTCGACATCCAGGGGATAGCCGGCATGGACGAAATCCTCCGCCGCGTGGATCGCCGGGCGGTCCATCATCTCCATGCCGCCCGGGATGATGCCGGCGCCGATGATGTCGGCGACGCATTGGCCACCCTGTTCGCTGGTCGGGAAGCCGATCAGCAGCGCGCGCGCCGTCTCCGGCTTCTTCAGGATGCGCACGGTGACCTCGGTGACGACGCCGAGCAGGCCTTCGGAACCGGTCATCACGCCGAGCAGGTCGTAGCCTTCGCAGTCGAGATGGCTGCCGCCGAGGCGCACCACTTCGCCATTCATCAGCACCATCTCGATGCCGAGAACATTGTTGGCGGTGAGGCCGTATTTCAGGCAGTGCACGCCGCCGGAATTTTCCGCGACATTGCCGCCGATCGAGCAGGCGATCTGGGAGGATGGATCGGGGGCGTAGTAGAAGCCCTCCTGCTCGACGGCGGTGGTGATGCCGAGATTGGTGACGCCCGGCTGGGCAACGACGATGCGATTGGGAAAGTCGATCTCGAGGATACGATTGAACCGGCTCATGACCAGAAGCACCGCATCCTCGAGCGGCAGCGCGCCACCGGACAGGGACGTGCCGGAACCGCGCGGCACGACGCGGATATTGCGGTCGTTGCAGTATTTCAGCACGCGCGAGACCTGCGCCACCGTTTCCGGCAGCACCACGACCAGCGGCAATTGCCGATAGGCGGTAAGCCCGTCGCTCTCGAAGGCGCGCATTGAATTGGCGGCATCGACGACGCCCTCGCCCGGCACGATGATGCGCATGTCGGCGACGATCTCGCCGCGCCGGCGCATCGTGGCATCGTCTGGCTTCGGCATGGCAAGGCCGGACATCAGCAGCCTCCTTCGCTCGACTGGTAAAAATGTTTTACCAGCGACAAGCGTCTGTTGCAAATCCTGCTTTGGACGAAAAACGGGAACCAGTGCCGGGGCAGCTTCCGCAGCGGCAATCTGCCGCTGCTGCGATTTCTCCCCCCTTGAGGGCAGGGCAATCGCAGATGGATTTTTTGTGAAGAGGACCCCCACCCTAACCCTCCCCACAAGGGGGAGGGAACGCT
>NZ_JBVVPU010000023.1:0-44491 GCF_055811295.1 Mesorhizobium sp. WSM4871
CAAACGCTCTCCTAAAGGCGCAGCGAAAATGGGCCCCTAAAACCCCTTGATCAAAACGGATACTTTAGGTTCTTGTTCTTATGCATGTCGTTACCGCAAAACCGCTGCACACTTTTGCGCGACATGCATTAGGCGACGCGTGGTTGCGCCGGCCTGGGCTTGAGCGCGGTGGCGAGCACGATGCCGGCGACGATGAAGGCAGCGCCGACCAGATCGTAATCGTGCAAGCCCTCGCCGAGCAGCAGATAGGCGAGTATGGCGACGAACACCGTCTGCAGATAGAGCAGCATGCTCGCGCGGCTTGCGCCAAGCGTTTCCACGCTTTTGTTGTAGAGATAGTACATCAAGGCGCCGCCGGGGCCGGCCAGATAGGCGAGCGCCAGCACGCTGTCGACGTCCATGGTGGAGCGTTCGTCGATGAACAATTCCCAGAGATGGAAAGGCAGAGCGACCAGCGCGCCGGCGCCGAGCAGCAGCACGACCATCGGCAACAGTTCGATGCCGAATTTGGCACGGCGCAACAGAACGGTGTAGAGGCCCCAGCAGAAAGCGCTGCCGACGATCCACAATTCGCCGATGTTGAACTTGAGTTGCAGCAGCGCCGTCAGGTTGCCGCGCGCGACGATGAAAACCATCCCGGCCAGCGCAACAACCGCGCCAAGCGACTTCCACAGCCCGAGCGGCTCGCCAAGCACGAAACGGGCGAGCACCATCGTCATCACGGGCGACAGCGCCATGATGATGCCGGCCGTGGTGGCGTCGGTGTCGTTGAGGCCATGGTAGATCATGCCCTGGCACAGCGTTAGGCCGATTGCGCCGACGGCGACGACCTCCACGGCGCGCGTTCGCAAAAGCCCGATCATCGCCTCGTGATGACGGTGCACGATCGGCAGCAGGATGGCGCAAGCCAGCGCCAGCCGCCAGAAGCAGAGCCCCCAGGGCGGCATCTCGGGCGCCACCCATTTGGCCGCGATATAGACCCCGGCCGAAAGCAGCCAGCACAGCACGGCGGCCGGATAGCCGGTCATCGAGGATATGGGACTGACGGTTGGTTGCGCTGCTGGATGCGCTATCGGCACTGCCTGCATGTCACGCCCTCCCCCTTCGATGACGTCAGCCCGAGGGGGTAATATAGCCTGTGGCGATGGGGCGTGCATCCGTTTTGAGATGGTGGAGGTCGGAAGGGGACCGTGGCCGCTGCCGTGTGTGTCTTTCGGTGGAGTGCGAAGGTTCGTTTCCTTCAGGGGATGCGATGGCCGGAAAGGGGCCGACTGGAGACCGTCCGCTTCTGGATAGCGATTGCAAGAAAGTGGACTTACGTGTGATTTGGGGACACGCGGCGGCTACGGTTCAATCGTCCAGCCGGCTGGGAAAGACGCAGATAGGCACTATTCCCCACGCTATGGCCATCTCAGGCGCCCCCATAACTTCCCGGCAGGATATTCGGAAATTCAGGCGGCCTTTTCCACCTCGGCAGTGCCGCGGCGTAACATGAGTTTCTCGACTTCGATCATATGTTCGGTTCCCCAGGCGCAGAGCGGTTTTAAGGCTTCGGCGAGAGTCTGACCGAACGCAGTAAGGGAATATTCGACTTTCGGCGGAATCTCCTTGAAGTCGAGCCGATCGACGATTCCATCAGCCTCAAGTTCCTTGAGTTGCTGGATGAGCATCTTGTCACTGACATTGCCGATGGCGCGCCTCAGGTCACCATAACGTCGGGCTTCGTGGGCAAGGTGGAACAGGATCAAGGGCTTCCACTTGCCACCAATGGCAGCCAACGCCGCGTCCAGGCCGCAGATGAAGCCAGTTGTCGCCATTTCGTAGCTCCAATTAGTGCTCGTCAGAAGATACTTACTAAAAGGTGCATACTGGAAGAAAGGAAAGCAAGCCTCTAAGTCGAAGCGGTCATCATTTTCCAGGAGATAGAGATGGGCAGGCTTGAAGGTAAGATCGCCGTCATAACCGGTGGCAACAGTGGCATCGGTCTGGCCACCGCCAAACGGTTTGTGGCGGAAGGCGCCGAGGTTTTTGTTACCGGTCGTCGTCAGGAGGAACTGGACAGGGCGGTGCAGGAGATCGGTTCCGGAGTGATAGCGGTGCAGGGCGACGTTGCGCGCCTGGATGATCTTGATCGGCTGTTCGACGGGGTGCGTTCTAAGAGCGGACGAATAGACGTTCTCTTCGCCAATGCCGGGCTCGGAACGCTGGCTGCGCTTGGCGCTATCGACGAAGCATCGTTCGATTTAACGTTCGATGTCAACGTCAAAGGAACGCTGTTCACGGTGCAAAAGGCGCTGCCGCTTATGCGGGCCGGCGGATCCATCATCCTCACCGGCTCGACCACCGGCTCGACGGGAACACCTGCATTCAGCGTCTACAGCGCAAGCAAGGCTGCAATCCGCAATTTTGCCCGAAGCTGGGCGCTAGACCTAAGGGGGGCAGGTATCCGCGTGAACGTACTCTCTCCCGGCGCCACTGAGACGCCTGGCCTCAAGGGCCTGGCAAAGGCCGAAGAGAGGACGCGTTGATGGAGGGTTTTGCCACGCAAATACCGCTCGGTCGTGTCGGGCGCCCCGAGGAGACGGCGGCTGTGGCGCTCTTCCTTGCCTCGGACGAGAGTAGCTTCATGACCGGTAGCGAGGTCTTCGTTGACGGCGGAGCCGCACAAGTTTGACGGCCGATCGAACCTCGGCCTCGAGCTTTCTTGCTCGGGGCCATTCTCCGTTCCGCTACAATGCGTTGACGGACCGGCGGGATTCGAATGCGTACACCGAACAAGGGCTGGCACTTGGATGCCCCATAAGCAACGTCAGCTTTTGAAAGTTGGACAATGCAGCTTTGATGTCCGACGTTAGGCGCAAAGCTGCCGTCAACATCTCGGCAGACGTAGGTCGACTTTGCGTCCCCCTACCTCTCCTCCACAATCCGCAAATACGCCGCCGTGACAAACAGCACGATCAGGCCGAACAGTATCCGCCTTGCTCCTTCCGGCATCTGCAAAATGGTCAGCAGCGTCGTCAGCACGGTCAGGATCAAGGCGCCGATGATGGTGCCGGTGTAGCCGCCGCGGCCGCCGAAGATCGAGGTGCCGCCGATCACGGCCGCCGCTACCGAAGGCAGCACCAGCGGTTCGGCGAGCGACAGCGACGGCGCCTTGATCAGGCCGATATAGAGCAGGCCGGTGATCCCGGCGAGCACGCTGGAGATGACGTAGAGGGCGGTGATCACCTGCCAGTACTGCACGCCCGACAGGCGCGTCGCGCGCTCATTGTCGCCGACGGCGTAGAGCAGGCGGCCGAAACCGGTGCGGCTCAAGGTGAAGACGATGAGGGCGGCCAGCGGCACGAACAGGAGCAGCGCGTTGGGAAAGCCATAGGTTACGCCGGTGCCGAGCCAGGCGAGGAAGTCGGGGATTTTCGCGCCCGAGGCAATCACCGTGCGCTGGTAGACCTGCAGGCAGCCGGTGCCGATCAGGCTGGTGCCCAGCGTCATGATCAGCGGATGGACGCGAAAGACGCCGACGCCGATGCCGTTGACCAGGCCGATCAGCACCGCCGGCATCATCGCCAGCAGGAAGGCCACCGCCGGGTCCTGGTTGACGACTTGCGTGGCCATGATGAAGGCGCTCATCGTCGCCACCGTGCCGACCGAGAGATCGATGCCGCCGGTCAGCATGGTCATGGTCTGGCAGCCGGCGAGGATCGCCAGCGGTATGGCGAATTTGATGGTGTTGGCGATCCAGCGCTCGTTGACGATGCCGGGGCGCAGGATCTGCAGGATCACCACCAGGATGATCAGCAGGATGATCAGCGGGATCAGCGGCCGGTCGGCCATGAAGCGCTTTACGCGGCGGCCGAAGGGGACGGGGGTGATGGCGGTGGTGCTCATGGGGCGGCTCGCGATTGGGGTGGCGCGATGCGTCTTTCCCTTCTCCCCTTGTGGGAGAAGGTGGATCGGCGCGCAGCGCCGAGACGGATGAGGGGTGCTGGACGGAACGAGGCGTCGGTGTTTTCTGGAACACCCCTCATCCGACCTCGCTTCGCGAGGCCACCTTCCCCCACAAGGGGGGAAGGAAGAAGGGCATGCCGATGCACTCCCATCATTGCCGCCCCCGCATCGTAATAAACGCGCCGAACATCACCACGGCGACCATGATGGCGCCCTCGATGATGGCGGTGACGTTGGGGTCGATGGCGAGCAACGTCAGGTCCGTGCGCACCAGCCGCAGCACGAAGACGGCGACGATGGGCCCGAGCAGGCCGCCCTTGCCGCCGCCGAGCGCTACACCGCCCAGGACCACGGCCGCGACGCTGGCGAGTAGATAGGGGCCGGGGATGGGCGCGCCGATGCCGGTGCTCATGGTCAGCGCCAGCCCGCCAAAAGCAGCGAACAGGCCGGACAGCGCATAGGCGATGATGCGGGTGCGCGCCACCGGCACGCCGCTGCGGAACGCCGCCAGTTCGCTCGAGCCGATGGCGTAGATGGAGAGGCCGAGCTTTGAGCGCCGCAGCGGTATCCAGATGATGCACAGGCAAATGATCAGCACCAGCAGCGCCTTCGGCAGCCAGGCATCGATGGCGTCGGGCAGGCCAGGTATCGGCACGGTGCCTGATATCAGGCCCTTCAGCCATTCGGCGACCGCGCCGCCGGGCGCATCGAGCACCAGCAAGGCCGCACCCTGCAGGACGAAGAGAGTGGCCAGCGTCACGACGATGTCGGGCACGCGGGTGACGACGATGAGGATGCCGTTGACGGCGCCGAGGACAAAACCCATGGCCAGCACGAAGGGCACGACGAACAGTGCGTATTCCTCGCTGGCGCCGTTCATCATCGAGGCGGCGGTGACGCTGGTCAGCGCCATCATGGCGGCGACCGACAGGTCGATGCCGCCGGCGATGACGACCACGGTCTGGGCGGCCACGGCGAAGGCGTAGGGCAAGACGGCGCGCGCGAGCGAGCCGAAATCACTGCTGCCATAGCCAGGCTGGATCAGCTTGGTGATGATGAACAGGATGATGAGGAGCGCGAACAGGCCGGCGACCCAGCCCTGGCGGCGCAAGAGATGGTTCATGGCGTCGCCCCCGGTATGGTCGAATCCGAAGAGCTTGATGTCGGGTCGGCAAGGATGCCGACATCCGCCTTGGCGCCGCGCGGCAGGCCGTAGGCGGCGCGCATCAGCGCCGGCTCGTCGGCCTCCTCGACCGGGAAGATGTCGACAACGCGGCCGCCGAAGATGACGATGACGCGGTCGCAGACGCGCTGCACTTCCTCCAGCTCGGAGGTGTAGAACAGCACCGACTTGCCGTTGCCGGCGAGCTCGCGCAGCAATTTGTAGATCTCCTGCTTGGTGCCGACATCGATGCCGCGCGTCGGGTCGAAGCACAGGATGGTGCGGGCATCCGCCGCGATCCAGCGGGCGATGGTCACCTTCTGCTGGTTGCCGCCGGACAGGCGCTGCACCTCGCCTTGCGCACGGGTGTCGATCTGCAGCCGCTCGATGGCGCTGACCACCTTGGCGCGCTCCTGGCGCATGTTAATAGGCCCCCAGTTGCGCAAGGCGGCGCTGAAAGGCAGCGCGATGTTCTCGCGCACCGAGCGCTGCATGGCGAGCGCCTCGGCGCGGTCGCCCGGCACATAGGCGAGACCGGCGCGGATGGCGTCGATCGGGTGAGAGAATTTCACCGGCTGGCCGTCGACCTCGATGGTGCCGCCCGATGGCCGGATCGAGCCGGCAAGGGCTGAAAACAGCTCGTCCTGGCCCTGGCCTTCGAGCGCCACGACGCCGGCGACTTCACCGTCAGCGAGATCGAACGAGACATCGTTGAGCTTGGCGCCGACGCGCAGATTGCGCACGCCGAGGCGCGGGCGGGCAGGGGCAGGCGCTGCCTTCTGGCTGGCGGTGCGGGCGGCGACATGGGTCTTGACGATGCGGGCGCCCAGCATCAGCTCGACGATCTTTTCCTCCACACCCGGCACGATGTCGACGACGCCGACGGTCTCGCCGTCGCGCAGCACCGTGGCGCGGTCGCACAGCGCCGAGATTTCGACGAAGCGGTGGGAGATGAAGATCACGGCCCGGCCGCTGTCGCCCTGGCGGCGCACGACCTCCAGCACCTTTTCGGCAAGGTTGGCGGGAAGGGCTGCCGTCATCTCGTCAAGCAGCAGCACGTCGGGCTCGACGGCCAGCGCGCGCGCCAGGTCGAGCACGCGCAGCACGGCCAGCGGGATGTCGCGCGCGGTGTCGCGGATGTCGAGGTCGGGAATGCCGAGCTCGCGCACCCAGGCGCGGAACGGCTCGACCGGCGTGCCGGTCAGGCGCAGATTGGAGAGCACGTCGAGATCGGGGATCAGCGACGGCTCCTGGTATACGGGCAGCAGGCCAGCGCGGCGCGCGGCGGCAGGCGAACGCACGTCGCGGGCCTCGCCGCGGATCAGGATGCGCCCGGCATCGGCGCGGATGGCGCCGGTGAGGATCTTGACCAGCGTCGACTTGCCGGCGCCATTGGCGCCCATCAGCGCGTGAACCTCGCCCGGCAGGACGGAGAGCGACGCGTTGCGCAGCGCTGCGACCGCGCCGTAATTCTTGGCGACGCCAGAGGCGTCGAGGAGGGGGTTGGTGGTCAAATCTTGCGGTTCTCGTTTCATGCAGTCGAACAATTAGGAATGTCGGCGCTGCCCCTCACTGTCCTGCCGGACATCTCTCCCCGTAAACGGGGAGAGAGAGCTGGCCGCAACGCCGGTGACAAGCCCCCTCTCCCCGTCTCTATACGGGGAGAGGATGCCGGAAGGCAGGTGAGGGGCAGCGCCGACGGACGGTCCGAAGCCCAGCCTTACTCGCCCGGGCCCTTGCAGGCCACGATCTGCTCCTTGGTATACGTCGTCCAGTCCGGGATAGAGATGGAGACCGGCCATTCCGGGCTGAGCGACGGATCGGCCGCGGCCTTCAGCTTGGCCTTGCCTTCGTCGGTGGCGTTCTCCCAGAGCTGCGGCTCGACCAGCACGGTCTGCTGCGCCGGCTTCTTGCCGTCGAGGATCTGCAGCGCCAGCGTCACGCCGGCGCCACCGATCGAGCCGGGGTTGGTGACCGCGGCGCCGACGAGATCCTTGACCGAGGTCAGCTGGCCGACGAAGCCGGCATTGTCGGCGCCGACCACCGGCACCAGCGGCGCCTGCGATTCGACCAGCGCGTCGACGATGACGTTGTCGATGCCGGACGTCCACACGCCGTTGAACGGCGTGCCGGTGGCGAGGAAGGACAGCATCTGCTGCTTGGCCTGGTCCTGCTGCCAGCCGGTGAAGACTTCCTGGGCGACCTTCACGTCGGGGAATTCGGCCAACGCCTTCTTGAAGCCCTTGTCGCGGTCGGAGTCGGCGGAAGCGCCGGCGGCGCCGCGCATGTAGAACACCTCGCCCTTGCCGCCCATCTGCTGGAACAGCCATTTGGCGCCGAGATAGGCATATTGCTCCTGGTTGTTGGAGATGATGTAAGCCGACGGTTCGGTGACCGCCTGGTCGACGGCGACGACGACGATGCCGGCCTTGGTGGCTTCTTCCAGGCCAGCCTTGATGCCGGCCGGATCGGCCGGGTTGACGACGATGGCGTCGACCTTGGCGCTGATCAGGTTGCGGATATCCTCGAGCTGGCCCGCCGCGTCGGTGTTGCGGTGCGCGATGTTCAACTTGGCGACCTCGCCGGAGGCCAGTGCCTGCGCCTTCATGGCGCAGACCATCTCCTCGCGCCAGCCATTGCCCTGCACTGTGTTGGAGATGCCGATCGTGTATTTGCCCTCGGCGGACGAGGCGCCCACCGATGCCAGGAAGGCCGCGCCGGCAAGTAGCGGAATAGTGGGCAGCGGGACCATTGTCAGGTATTTCTTCATTTCAGACTTCCTCCACTTTGTTTTCAGTTTCAGGGCCTGATCCTGTCGAGCTGCGACAGGATCAAAGCCAAGCTCTTTGCGCCGTCATTTGACGAAGGGGCGCAGCACGTCGCGGGCGAGCAGGAAACCCCGCTTGACCTTGTCGTCGCTGCCTTCAAACCGCCGGTCCTCGTGCTCGATGATGATGGGTCCGTCATAACCGGCCCGGTAGAGGCCGGAGAAGATGACATTCCAGTCGACATCGCCGAGCCCCGGCATGCGCGGCACCTGCCAGCCTATGCCAGCCGAAAGAATTCCGCGCTCATACAACCCATCATGATCAATCATCAGGTCCTTGGCGTGGGCATGCAGCATGTAGGGTCCGAACTCCCTGATGAAGCGGGCCTGGTCGATCATCTGCCAGACCAGATGCGACGGGTCGAAGTTCATGCCGACATCGCCGCCCCAAGCTTCGAGAATGCGGCGCCAGATCTGTGGCGAATAGGCGATGTTGTGGCCGCCCGGCCATTCGTCATAGCTGAAGATCATCGGGCAGTTCTCGAAGGCGAGCTTGACGCCATGGTCGCGCGCATGGGCAACGATGGCGGGCCAGACCTTGAGCGCTTCCTCCCAATTGACGTCGACGGTTTTGGAAGCATCGCCGCCGCAGAAGGTGTTGACGACAGGCACGCCCATATTGGCGGCCAGCACGATCACCTTCTTCAGATGGCCGATGACCGCCTCGCGATGCGCGGCATCCGGGTGCAGCGGATTGGGATAATAGCCGAGGCCGGAGACGGTGAGGTTCTTTTCCGCCAACGAGGCGACGATTTCCCTGGCCTGCTCCGGGGACGTCGAAGCCGCGTCGATATGGCTGGTGCCGGCATAGCGCCGGCTGGCGCCGGACGATTTCGGCCAGCAGGCGATCTCCAGCGCCTCGAAGCCGACCGAGCTCGACCAGTCGGCGACCTCGCCAAGTGGCGTCTCCGCGAATGGTGCGGTGAGCAGTCCAAGCTTCATTTTGCCTCCCCTGGCCGCGAATTCACGACCTATCCTACTATGCCGATTGTACCGGCCGCTTCAACCTGTGGCTGTCGCCTTGTTCCAGATTGCGCTTGACGGCTGCCATCGGGCCGTCCGAAAGCAGTCCGTCAAGCGCTGATGTGACGCCCCTGCGGAACGCATCGTTCGCGGCAAGGCGCGGGTCGAAAATGGTGTCGATGGCAAGGATGCCGGCCGCCAGCGCTTGCGGGTCACGGCCGGTTGCGTCGGCTATATCAGCGATCTTACCGGCATAGGGGTCCGACACCGGCCAGCGCTTGCCGAACCGTGCCGAAGCCTGGATCAGATAGGCCATCCAGCCGGCGACCGGCACCGATAGCAGCGCGATGCTGTCGCCCTTCGCCAGGCGGTCGCGGATCGGGTTGAGCAGGCGCTGCACGATCTTCTGCGACCCGTCGGTGGCGATCTGGTGATTGCGGTGGCGGATTGCGGTGTTGCGCAGGCGCCCGAGGCTCTGCTCGACATAGGCCAGCGGCTCCACGCCCGGCACCGGCATCAGGGTCGGCAGCGTCTCCTCGACCAGCATGCGGCGAACGAAATCGGCGAGCAGCGGGTCGGCGATCGCGTCAAAGGTGTGTTCAAGGCCGGCCAGCACGCCGAGCGTGGCCAGCGTGGTCTGGGCGCCGTTCAGCACCCGCATCTTGAGGTGCTCGAAGGGCGTGACGTCGCCGACGAAGCTTGCGCCGACCAGATCCCAGCGCGGCACGCGGCCGGCGAACTTCTGCTCGATCACCCATTGCCGGAACGGCTCGCCGACGACGACGGCGGCGTCGTGATAGCCGAAACGCTGCGCCACCAGTTCGATGTCGGCCGGCGTGGTCGCCGGCGCAATGCGGTCGACCATGGCCGAGGGAAAGGCGACATTGGCCGATATCCAGTCGCCCAGGCCGTTGTCGCGCCGGCTGGCAAGGGCCTGCACGACATTTTCCAGGATGACGCCGTTGGTCGGGATGTTGTCGCAGGAGAGCAGCGTCACCGGACGCCCGTGCGAGGCCATGCGCAGCTCCAGCGCCCGCGCCAGTATGCCGGGCACGCTGCGCGGCGTCCGGGGGTTGGCGAGATCGTGGACGATATCGGGATGGTCGAGGTCGAGCGCGCCGCTCGAGGGAATGTGGCAATAGCCTTTTTCGGTCACCGTCATGGTCACCAGTTCGATATCCGGCGAGGAAAGCACCTCGAGCGCCGGTGCAGTACTGTCCTGGCTGTCGACGACCCTGACGATGCTGCCGATGACGCGCGGCTCGACCTGATTGTCTTGCCGGATCAGGCGCGTGTAGAGGCCGCCTTGCTGGCCCAGCGTCTCGGCGAGATGAGGCGGGCGGATGTTGATGCCGATCACGCCCCAGGAATCCAAACGGTGGGACAAGAGATCGTCGGTGTATTCTGCCTGATGGCAGCGGTGGAAGGCGCCGACGCCGAGATGCGCCATGCCAGGCGCAAGCGCAGCCCGGTCGTAGGATGGTTTCTGGACGGCGAGAGGAAGCCGGCTAAGCAATTGCGGGCCGAGCGTTTCGAGCGGTGCGGCAGCGACCCTCACCGGTTCGCTCCCACGACCCATTGCTCCTGGTCGATCAGCGCGCCGGTCATCGGTCCGGAGGCGTCGGAAAGCAGGAAGACGGCAAGGTTCGCCACCTCTTGCGCCGCCAGCAGGCGGCCAAAGGGCTGCGAGGCGTTGGCGGCGTCGAGCCAGCCGGGGCCGAGCCCAAGCGTCTCGCCCTGCATTTTGCGTTCGGCCGGCGTGTCGGTCCAGCCGACATTGATGCCGTTGACGCGGATGCGGTCGAAGCGGTGCGCGTTGGCGGCATTCCTGGTCAGCGTGGCGAGCGCGCCCTTGGTGGCGGAATAGACGGCCAGTTCCGGCGACCCGCAATGCGCGTTGATCGACAGGATGTTGACGATGGCGCCGCCTTGCCCGCGCTTGACCATATCGGCGATGGCCGCCTGCATCAGGAAGAAAGGGGCGCGGGCATTGACGGCGAAAAGGGAAGCCCAATCGTCGAGATCGGCATCGAGGAACGAAGCGCGGTCGGTGAGGCCGGCGGCGTTGACCAGCCCGTCGATGCGCCCGAAGCGGGCAATGCAGGCTTCCGCCAGCCGCATCGGGGCAGCAGGGTCGGCAAGCTCGGCGGCGGCAAAGGCGGTCGGCGTGCCGATGGCGGAAAGCTGAGCCGCGGCCTCCGCGCCGCGCTGTTCGTCGCGGCCGGTGATCAGCAGGCCGCCAGCGCCGCAACGCGCAAGCTCATCGGCGATCGCGCGGCCGATGCCTTGCGTGGCGCCGGTAACCAGCACCACCTTGTCGTTGAGCTGAAGCTCCATTCCTCCTCCCGGAACAAAGTTTCTATTTTTCTAGATATGGAACGATAGTTCCCGTTAGTCAATTATGCCAGTGACGATTTCAAGCGGCGCGCCGCGCGACCACGCCGTGCACGAGCGCCATGCCGACGGCGAGCGAGGCGGCCAGCGATCGGAAGCCGGCGAAATCCTGCTCGACCACTTCCAGCCAGGTGTCCGAGAGCTTTACCAAGGGAGAAAACGTGCTGTCGGTGATGGTGACGATGCGCGCCTTGCGCTCATGGGCGACCGCGACCAGATCCGGCGTGATCGAATTGTAGGGGCTGAAGGAGACCGCCAGCACCGCGTCGCGCGTGCCGATGCAGCCGACCTGGTCAAGCGCGGTGGAGCCGACATTGTCGACCAGCACATTGCGCACGCCCTGCTGCGACAAAGTGAGCGAGAGATAGGTGGTGACGGGAAAGGCGCGCTTGGAGCCGATCACGTAGATAAGCTCGGCCATCGCCAGGTGATCGACCATGCGCTCGAAACTGGCGATGTCGAAGCCCTTGTCGATGCGGCCGAGCGAGGCCTGCGAGGCGTCGACCAGGCCGTTCAGGAAATGCAGATTGGCGTTGGGTTCGGTGGCGGCCTGTTCCTGCCCGTCGCGCGTCCGTCCTTCGGGCCAGGAGCCCTTGACGTGGTCCTTGAACAGGCCCTGGAAATCGGAAAAGCCGGCATAGCCGAAGATCTGGGCGAAGCGCACCAGCGTCGAGGGCTGCACGCCCGCCTGCTCGGCGACCTGGGCGATGGTGCCCAGAGCGACATCGCTCGGATGCTGCCAGAGGAAGATGGCGACCTGGCGCAGGCGCTTTGGAAAATGCACCGTGCCGGACGACAGCACGGCGCGCAGTTCCTCGTAGGTCTGCGGTTTGGTGTAGCCGAGCGCGGCCAGCGAGCGGCCGCGTTTGCCGGTTGCCGCCTCGTCGGTAATGGATCGTCCTGGTGACTTGCTTGCCCCACTCATAATTTCAGGCTAGCGCGATACAATCGTTTTACAATATGGAAACTGGAAATCCTGTTCGAAAATGGTATGCCTGCCAACGTCGTCATCCTAGAGCGAAGCAGGAGCGGAGCTCCGTCGCGGAGACTTCAGGATGACGAAGCGACAGGTGGAGGAGCTTGAAAATGGTCTACGCAACAGCCGACGGATCGATGCGCCAGCGCTTGCGGGTCGGCATGGTCGGCGGCGGCCGCAATGCCTTCATCGGCGCCGTTCACCGGCTCGCCATGCGGCTCGATGACCAGATCGCGCTGGTTGCCGGTGCGCTGTCTTCCGATCCTGAAAACGCGGCCGCGTCCGCTGAAGAGATCGGCATAGCTCAGGATCGAAGCTATGCCGACTATCATGCGATGGCGCGGGCTGAGGCGGCGCGGCCGGACGGCATCGAAGCCGTCGTCATCGTGACGCCCAACCATCTGCACGCGCCGATCGCCACCGCCTTTCTCGAAGCCGGGATCGACGTCATCTGCGACAAGCCGCTGTCGACGACGCTGGCGGAGGCGCGAGCACTGGTGGCGCTGGCGCGGGCGAAAAACCGCAAATTCGTCGTCACGCTCAACAACACCGGCTATGCCATGGTCCGCCAGGCGCGCGAGATGGTGGCGGCGGGCGAACTCGGCCGCATCGTTTCGGTGCACGCCGCCTATATCCAGGACTGGTTGACCCTGCCGATCGACGCGCAAGGCCAGAAGCAGGCGGAATGGCGCACCGACCCGGCGCGGGCCGGGCAATCGGCGGTGCTGGCCGACATCGGCGTGCATGCCTTCAACCTGGCGAGTTTTATCTCGGGCTGCGAGGCCGAGGCGGTTTCGGCCGATCTGTTCACCGCGGTGCCGGGGCGGCGGCTCGACGACAATGCGCATGTGCTGGTGCGCTGGACGGGTGGGGCGCGCGGCACCATCCTGGCCAGCCAGACATCGCCCGGCCACTACAATGATCTCTCCGTGCGCATCTATGGCGACAGAGCCGGGCTCGAATGGTCTGGCGCGCGGCCGGAGGAATTGCGTTTCTCCCGATATGGCGAGGAAACGCGCACGCTGGTGCGCGGCGGCCATGGCTCGACCGAGGCGAGCCGGCGGGTGTCGCGCATGCCGGCAGCCCACCCCGAGGGCTATATCGAGGCCTTTGCCAATTTCTACCGCGATGCCGCCGACATCATCCGCGCCCATCGCTCGGGCGGCGTGGTCGATCCGGCGCAGGCCGCCCAGGTGCCCGACGTCGTCGACGGCGCGCGCGGCGTAAAGTTCGTCGCGGCAGCCGTCGCCTCAAGTTCCGCCGGCGGGACCTGGACTCCTGCCTTGTTTTCCTGAGTGTGTGGCCCCAATTGCTTTAAGCGCTATCTTTCATCTGTTTGACCGATGCGCCGTGCCGTTTGGGAAGTGAAATATACAGCCAGTAAGTGCGGCCATGGGCAAGTCTCTTGGGCCCGATCTTTTTTGGATGAAAGACTGACAAACCTTGTCGCATGTAGGATCACCTATCATCACAGCAAGAATTGCTTTTCTGGCCATCTTGGCTGTCGTCCTCCTGCTGACCCTTTCACCAGGGTGGCTTTTGCAGATGCTTGGCATCGCCATCAGCCTTGGTCATGACAAACTCAATCACGTCGCTGCGTTTGCCGTGTTGGCGACCATCGGATTTTTTGCCTGGCCGGACCACAGGGCAAAGCTGACTGTGCTCCTCGTGCTGACCGCCGCCGCGATCGAGGTTCTTCAAGGCTTGCAACCGATTGGACGCTACCGGGATGGCTGGGACTGGGCTGCCGGCTGCGTCGGCATGGCGTGTGGGTTGCAAATCGCGAACTGGACCAGGAATTTCACCGGCGCCCTGAGATACGACAAGCGAACATCCCTGTAGCTTCAGGCGCGGCACAACAATTTTCTCGTGAAGCTGTGCGGGTTGACTCGACTGTCCCGTTGCCTACGTAACCGGGTGGGCGATGGGGCAGAACGCAAATCCGATATCGGCAATGACACTTCTGCGCTTTCGAAAGCTTGCCCTTCTTCTGCCGGCGGGCATGTCAATCCTGTCTTCCTGTGTTATCCCCGACGATACGTCGGGCATCGCGAAGGTGGACGCCACCACGGCGGCGGCCCGCAAGGAGATGGTCGGCCTCAGCGAGGCCGACGTGCGCATGTGCGCGGGCTTTCCGACCGCTACCGCCGGCGCCGGCCAGTCGAGCCAGATCTGGACCTATCAGCGCGTGGTGCAGCGTGGCAATCTCAGTATCGTGGTGCCGACCTTGGCCGTGGGTGCGATCCCTGCGGTCGGAGGGTCCGTCAATGTCGCTCCCGGCGGCTATTGCAATACGCAGATTCGCATGGTCGACGGCCGCGTCGCCGAGGTCGCCTATGCCGGCGACAACAATTTGCCGAACAGCGTCGATGCGCTCTGCGTCAGTACGGTGGATGCCTGCGTGGCCTATGCGCGCCAGCGCAATCACAGGGCGACAGCCGTCTCCAGGTGAGCGGAGTGAAGTCAATTTAACTCAAAGCCGCGAAGACTGATGGTTCTGGGAAGATCCGCTGGTGGAGCTGAGGAGGATCGAACTCCTGACCTCGTCATTGCGAACGACGCGCTCTCCCAGCTGAGCTACAGCCCCGTCCAGCGGATGGCGCATTTATCGGGCGCGGCGGTTTGCTGTCAAGGCTGGGTTTTGCGCAAACGGCCTCGTTTCAGCCGTCGATGCGGCATGCGGCGGAAGCCGGCTCTTGCCGGTTTGGCGCGCAATGGCTACATGTCGGCAACAATTGGAGACCGGCATGATCGCCCTTATTCAAACCATCGTCATGGCGCTTGACCTTTATTGGTGGATTATCATCGCCTCGGCGATTTTTTCCTGGCTCTACGCCTTCAACGTCGTCAACTCGCGCAACCAGTTCGTCGGTAGCGTCGGCAACATGCTCTTCAGGCTGACCGAGCCGGCGTTGCGACCGATCCGCCGTTTCATGCCCGACCTCGGCGGCATCGACATCTCGCCGATCATCCTGCTGCTGATCCTGTTCTTCATCCGGCAGTTCCTGCTCACCACGGTGTTGTCGCTAGTCGTCTGAGCCGTTCGATGAGCGCGCCGTTTCGCACGCGTAACGACGGCGTCGACCTGTTCGTCCGGCTGACGCCAAAAGCGGCGATGGACAGGCTGGAAGGCATCGAGATTTCGGCGGACGGGCGAAGCCACCTCAAGGCCCGCGTCCGCGCCGTGCCGGAAAACGGCGCCGCCAATCAAGCGCTCGAGAGACTGGTCGCCAAGGCGCTGGGCGTGCCGGCCTCGGCCGTCTCGATCATCGCCGGTGGCACTGCACGGCTGAAGACACTGCGCATTTCCGGTGATGCGGCGGCGCTGGCGAGAAGCATTGAGCTGTTCGGCAGCGTCTGAGACGCCTCATTCCTTGCGCACCCCTCTGTCCTGCCCGTCCTCCGCAGCAACTGCGGAGGGTGGACCGGACATCTCCCCCTCAAGTGGGGAGATTGGCAGCTGCGCTGCTCAGACCAGCCCGCGCTTGACCATCATCGCTTCGGGTGACGGCATCTTGCCGCGGAAGGCGGTGTAGAGCTCCTCCGGATCCTTCGAGCCGCCAGCGGCGTAGATGTTCTTGCGCAGCCGCTCGGCCAGCGCCGGGTTGAACGGGTCGCCCGTCTCCTCGAAGGCGGCGAAGGCGTCGGCGTCGAGCACCTCCGACCACATGTAGGAATAGTAGCCTGCCGAATAGCCGTCACCGGAAAAGACATGGCCGAAATGCGGGGTGCGATGGCGCATGGCGATGGTGTCGGGCATGTCGAGTTTTTCAAGCGTTTCGGCTTCGAAACGAAGCGGCTGTTCCGGGGAATCCGGTCGCGCGTGATAGGCCATGTCGACCAGCGCCGAGGCGGTGAACTCGACCGTGGCAAAGCCTGCGCCGAAGGTGCGTGTTGCCAGCATCTTGTCGAGCAGGGCCTTCGGCATCGGCTTGCCGGTGTCGACATGCAGCGCGTGCTTTTCCAGCACCGCCGGCACCGTCAGCCAATGCTCGTAGAGCTGCGAGGGCAGTTCGACGAAGTCGCGGCTGACCGAGGTGCCCGACACCGACGGCCAGGTGACGTCGGTCAGCATGCCGTGCAGCGCGTGGCCGAACTCGTGGAACAGCGTCTTTGCCTCGTCGACCGACAGCAGCGCGGCCTCGCTGGCCGGCGGCTTGGCGAAGTTCATGATATTGTAGATGACAGGCTTCGAGCCATCGCCGAGCTTATAGCCGGACTTCAGCGCGCTCATCCAGGCGCCGGAGCGCTTTGATGGCCGAGCGAAATAGTCGGCAAGAAACAGGCCGCGTTCGCTGCCGTCGGCATTTTTCACCACGAAGACGCGCGCGTCCGGATGCCAGGCGGCGATGCCCTTCTTCTCCTCGAAGGTGATGCCGAACAGCCGTGTCGCCACGTCGAAGCAGGCCTCGATGATGCGGTCGAGCTGCAAATATGGCTTCAGTTCGGCCTCGTCGAAGGCGAATTTCTCGGCGCGCAATTTTTCCTGATAGAAGCGCCAGTCCCAAGCGGCGAATTTTTCGTTGCTGCCGGCCGCGGTCGCCAGACGCTGCAATTGCGTCTGATCGGAAGCTGCCTTTTCCAAGGCCTTTTCCCACACCGGATCGAGCAGCGTATGCACGGCCTTCGGTGTCTTGGCCATGGTGTCGTCAAGCTTCAAGGCGGCGAAGGAGGCGTAGCCGAGCAACTTCGCCTTTTCGGCGCGCAGCCGCAGCATGTCGCGCACAACTTCGGTGTTGTCGGTGGCGCCGCCGTTCTGGCCGCGCATGGTGAAGGCGCGATAGGCGGTTTCGCGCAGGTCGCGGCGCTCGGAGAAGGTCGTGAACGGCTCGTAGATCGAGCGCGAGAGCGTGACGGCATAGCGGCCTTTCTGGCCGCGCATCTCGGCCGCCTCGGCCATCGCGCTTTTCAGGAAATCCGGCAGGCCGGCAAGGTCGGCCTCGTCGAGGAACAACGCCCAGTCGCGCTCGTCGGCCAGCACGTTCTGGCCGAAAGTGGTGCCGAGCGACGACAATTCCTCATTGATCGCCGCCAGCCGCTTCTTGCCGTCGGCGTCGAGTTTTGCGCCGGAGCGGACAAAGCTCTTCCAGGTCTTTTCCAGCACACGCAGCGTCTCGGCGTCGAGCTTCAGGCTTTCGCGGCGCTGGTAGAGGTCGTCGATGCGGGCAAACAGCCGCTCGTTCATCGAGATCGCCGAGAAATGCCTGGACATTTTTGGCGAAATCTCGCGCTCCAGCGCCTGGATCGCCTCGTTGGTGTGGGCGCCAGCCCGGCACCAGAAGATCGACGAGACATGGTCGAGCGCCTCGCCGGCGAGTTCAAGCGCCGCCAGCGTGTTCTCTATCGTCGGTGTCCCGGCATTGCCCGATATCGCCTCGATCTCGGCCTCGTGCGCCTTCAGCGCCGCGTCGAAGACCGGCGAAAAATCGCCGTCGCCGATGCGGGCGAAATCAGGCAGGCCGAGCGGCCCTTGCCATGCGGTCAGCGGATGAGCGGCGAGGTCGACGGCTTTTGGCGACGGCATGGGCAATCTTTCGCTGATTGGCGGGGAGGCAAAGTCGTCACCGATGTAGGGCGCGGGCTCGCGGCGCGCAACAGCGCAGCGGGCCAATGATCCGGTCAGTAGCCGTCGCAGTTTTCCGCGATCGCCGCCTGCGAACTGGCGGTGATGCGGTGATCGGTCACCGAGAAGGTCTCCTGCATCAGCATGTCGTTGTTGGGAAAGTCGTAGCAGGCGATCACCGTGGTGACGCCGCCCTCGGTCTTTTCGATCCGGTGCCGGATCGCAGCACCCGCGACGGCGCCCTGCCAATCGTCGATCGAGGCGATGAATTCCTGCTTGTTTTGCACGACGCCGAGGTCATCGAGTTTAATGCGGACGTCTTCGGCAAGCAGGTCCGACAATTCGGTGCGATCGGCGACCAGAAGCGCGGAATACCAGCGGCCGATGATCGCGCTATCGTCGGCGCGGGCGGAAATGGCACAAAACAGCAGCGCTGCCAGAGCAAAAGCGACCGAACGGCAATCCCGTATCATATGCTGCCTCCTATGCCATCTCCAGCCGCTCGAAATCGCCGGTGTCCTTGTTCATTACCCAGAGCTCGCCGGTCGAGATGTCGAACCAGGCGCCGTGCAGCGACAGCCGTCCCTTGCCCTCCAGGATCGAAACACAAGGGAAGGTTCTGAGATTGGCGATCGAGTAGCGGATCGAGATGCGTTCGAGCGCGGTCTGGCGCTCCGTCGCCGTCATGAAGGTGCTGGACGACACGGTCTCGGCCGCCGGCGCGATCAGGCTCATCCATTTGCCGATGAAGTCGCCGGGCGAGAGCGGCGCGGAATTGGGGTCGAGCGCGGCGCGAATGCCGCCGCAGCGGCCATGGCCCATGACGACGATGTTCTTGACCTTCAGGCTCTGCACGGCGAATTCGAGTGCCGCGGACGTCGAATGGAATTCTCCATCCGGCGCATAGGGCGGCACCAGATTGCCGACATTGCGCAGCACGAAGAGCTCGCCCGGGCCGGCGTCGAAGATCGCTTCGGGGGCCGAGCGTGAATCGCAGCAGGCGACGATCATCGTTTCCGGCGCCTGACCTTCGCGGGCGAGGTCGCGGTAGCGCCCGCTTTCGGTGGGATAGCGGCCGCTCATGAAATTGCGGTAGCCGGTGAGAAGGTGTTCGGGGAGGTGAGGCATGGGCGGCGTCTGGACCCTTTCCGGGTTGGATGCGGCGCGGCCTGTCGATATTCAGGTGAGGCCGGCCTGCGGAGGGCACGGACTGACCTGAATCTCGACAGACCTAACTCTGGGAGAAGGCTCTAACGGCAAAAGGCCGTCGCGAGCAATGCCGAATTGCGGATGGCTCCGTCGCAATTGCGATGCGATGCGCATGGCTTGGCCTTGTTTGATGCATGTCACCCAAAGTCGCCGCGCACCCTCGGATCAAGCCCGAGGGCATGCTTTTGGGTGACATGCCTTACGCCCAGATGGCGACAGGAATGCCGAAACGATCGGAAAGCGGCGGATCCGGAGACGGTCTTGCCTCGCCATTGGCGATGCGAGCTGCAATCAGCATCATCACTGCGGCGTCGAGGAAATCGTCGGCCGCCGCACCGCGTGGCGGCGCCCGGTCTAGAAAAGCCTTGTCATAGCCATGCCGGCAAAGCAGCGCCTTGCGCTCCGCCATGCCGGCCGGATTGACCGCGCCCTTGATCTTTTTCGGCAAGCCCATGGCCCTGTCGCCGTTCAGCCGGCAGAAGGCGACTTCAGGGTGCGATTCAAAGACGCGGCCGCGCAACTCCGGCCGTGCGATCAGCAAGGCATCGATCTCGCGGATTTGGCAAAGATGCCGAAGGCCTGGATCGAAACGCCGCGCGGTGGATCGGAACTTGCCTTGGCCACCGCGCTTGCCCGGCGATGCGCGGCATACCAGGCCTCGACCGTGGTGAAGTCATCCGTGTCGGCATAGAGCGCGGCGCGCGAGGGAATGGCAAAGACACTGGATTGCCTGTTGCCAAGCAATGGTCGCACCAGCGCTTCCGGCCCGCGCCCCCCTTTTCGCGAAAAATCCGGCAGGCCGATCGGCATGTCGACGGCTACGAGCGCGTCAGGAGGCAAAGTGTCAAGCAGTGCCGCGAAGCTCGAAAAGACATCGACCGAAAATGACGCACCGGGGTTCCGAGGTGTCGAACCGGGATTACGAGGTGTCGAATCGAGGTTACGAGGTGTCGAACCGGCATCGCGGTGGACGGCGATCCAGCCGGCCTTGCAGCCGTCGACGCCGACGAGGACGGGGCTGCCGTCCGAAGTCACGCCCTTTTGTCCCGCTCCGGATGCAGGAGGTGGCGAAGCTGCACCATCGCCATCGGGTGCGACAGGCTCTGGGCATCGGTTTCGAGCTGCAATTCGTCGCCGCCGCGCTTGGCCGTGCGCGCCAGGATCTCGTAGACGGCCGCCGTGGTCGACTGCAGAGCCTTGATCGCCGGTTGCCCGGACAGGATGCGGGCGAGATAGACGGCCGCCGTCAGGTCGCCCAGCCCGTTGGGCGGCTTGTCGATGAGGCGATGTTCGGCAAGCAGCGCCTGGCGGCCGTCGAGCAGCAAATTGCCGGTGCCGCCCGCCATCATCGACGGTGCCGAAGTGACCAGCATGGTCGACGGCCCGGCATGAAGAGCGGCCGCCATGACCGATTTCAGGTCAGGAAGCTGGGCTCCCGCCATCCATTCCAGCTCATAGCGGTTGGGTGTGGCGATGTCGGCGATCGGCATCAGCCTATCGCGCAAGGCGATGGCGGTTGTTTCAGGCACGTAGGGGCCACCCTTGTCGCCCATCACCGGGTCGCAGATGTAGACGGCATCCGGCGTCCTGGCCCTAACGGCGCCGACCAGCGCGGCGACGGCGTCGGCCTGGCCGGCCTCGCCGAGGTAACCTGACAGCACCGCGCCGACTTCGCCCAGCCATGGCGCGCCTTCGAGATCGGCCAACAGCGCCTTGAACTGGTCGAGCGGCGGAACGATGCGGGTCGCCCTGCCATGGCCCGGGTGCCAGGGCAGGATGACGGTCGGTACCGCCCATACCGGGAAGCCCAGCGTCTCCAGCGCAAAGACGGCGGCGCGGTTGCCGACCGAGCCGCGCGCGACATGGCTGGAGATGACGATGACCGCGCGCGGCGCGTCGCTTTGTTTGGTGCTCACGGGATTCCTAACTTCGGGTGACGAAATACACGAGCCAGACCAACAGGCCGATGGCGATCAGCAACCCCAGCGTCCGCCCGATGCGGGTACCCCAATATTCGATCGGGTCCGACCGGTCGGCGTCCGCTGCCGCGACGTGATCGCGCGCGCCCTTCGCGGTCCGCGCGATGAACGAGGTGCCGCTGGGGTCGGTCTCGCGCGCTACGCGCTCGATAATGCGGCGCGATTCGCTGTCGTTGTCCTGGCGCTCCGCCATTGCGATATCCTGGGCAATGCCCTGTTTTCTCGGCGACCTTAACCCGTTCGCCCGGCCAATCACAGGGCCTGGCGACGAATGATAAGAACCAGTAGCGCTTCCCGGCCCCGGTCATTTTCTTACGCTCGGATTGTGGTAATGCTTCGCGTGCAAATCCTACCGAGGGACATAACCATGTTTGCCCAACGCCTTTCTTCACCGCTCGCTTTCCGTAGCCTGCCAGCCTTCCTGATGATGGCGATCATGCTGCCGCTGCTCGCCGGCTGCGGCTACAACACCATCCCGACGGCGGAGGAAAACGCCAAGGCCGCATGGAGCGAGGTGCTGAACCAGTACCAGCGCCGCGCCGATCTCATCCCCAATCTGGTCGAGACCGTCAAGGGCTACGCCTCGCACGAAAAGGATACGCTCGACGCCGTGGTGGAAGCGCGCGCCAAGGCGACGCAGGTGACAGTGACGCCGGAAACGCTGAGCAATCCGGAAGCCGTCAAGAAATTCCAGGACAGCCAGGCCGGGCTGACCAGCGCGCTGTCGCGGCTGCTGGCGGTGGTGGAGAATTATCCGGACCTCAAGGCAAACCAGAATTTCCTGGCCCTGCAGGCGCAGCTCGAAGGCACCGAAAACCGCATCGCGGTGGCCCGCCGCGACTATATCCAGGCGGTGAGGGAGTACAATCTGACGCTGCGGACCTTCCCGTCGATCATCTGGGCGACCTTGTGGTTCCGCGGCAACCAGCCGTTCGCCAACTTCACCATCGAGGAAGACAAGATGCAGACGCCGAAAGTCGATTTCGGCACCAACACGACGCAGGGCGGGTGATCGGCGTTAGAGAGCCCGGTACTGTTGTCCTTGTGCTCTGTCACACCCCCCTCTGTCCTGCCGGACATCTCCCCCGCAAGGGGGGAAATTGGCAGTTCTGCTTCTTTCGCCAATTTTCTGCGTTGCAGAAGGGCTGCCGGCGGTGATGGCATCCAATCTCCCCCCTTGCGGGGGAGATGCCAAGTGGTGGCAAAGAGGGCAGGACAGAGGGGGGTGGGACGGAACTCCGGCCTGACCGTTCTGCTCGCCTTCCTAAGCTTTCTCCTCCTCCCTCTGGTCGCTCTCGCCGCCGACCTGCCGGCCCTGACAGGACGGGTCGTAGACAACGCCGGTATCATCGATGCCGCGACCAAGGCGGAACTGACCCAGAAACTCGCCGCCTTCGAAGCCAAGGGTTCCGACCAGATCGTGGTGGCCACCATTCCCAGCCTCGACGGCGAGGAGATCGAGCCCTACGCCAACCGGCTGTTCCGGTTCTGGAAACTCGGCCAGGCGAAGGAGAACAATGGCGTCCTGCTTCTGGTGGCGCCGAACGACCGCAAGATGCGCATCGAGGTCGGCTACGGGCTGGAAGGCACGCTGACCGACTTGCACACCAAGCTGATCATCGAAAACGACATGGTGCCGGCTTTCCGCGCCGGGGATTTCTCCGGCGGCATAGCCAAGGCCGTCGACGATATGGTGATGGTTCTGGAAGGCAATCCCGAGGAACTGGAAGCGCGCGGCGAGCGCAACCAGCAGGCGCCATTCAACACTGACGATCTTTTCTTTACGGTGTTCATAAGTATCTGGGCGATCATCTTTTTCGGCAGCATCGCCGCCTCCATCCTGCCGCCGATCTTTGGCCAGAAGATCGGTCCCGGCCGCTATCGCTGGCTGGGCATGACCTTCGAGCCGAGCCGGCGATCTTCCCGTGGCGGCTGGTCGTCGGGAAGTTCCGGCGGAGGCTGGTCGTCGGGCTCGAGCGGTGGCGGCTTTTCCGGCGGCGGTGGCTCGTCAGGCGGCGGCGGCTCCTCGGGGAGTTGGTGAGATCATGACAGAACGCGTTCTGCCAGCCTCCAGCCGCTTCACCGCCACGATCGGCGCTGCCTTGACGGCCACGGCGGTGCTGCTGCTTGTCTGCTTCGCGGCGCTTGCCGCCGAATTGCCGGTACTGACCGGCAGGGTCGTGGATGACGCCGGCATCATCGATGCCGCGACAAAGGCGGAACTGACCCAGAAACTCGCCGCCTTCGAGGCAAAAGGTTCCGACCAGATCGTGGTGGCCACCATTCCCAGCCTCGACGGCCAGGAGATCGAACCCTACGCCAACCGGCTGTTCCGCTTCTGGAAGCTCGGCCAGGCGAAGGAAAACAATGGCGTCCTGCTTCTGGTGGCGCCGAACGATCGCAAGATGCGCATCGAGGTCGGCTACGGGCTGGAAGGCACGCTGACCGACCTGCACACCAAGCTGATCATCGAAAACGACATGGTGCCGGCTTTCCGCGCCGGCGACTTCTCCGGCGGCATAGCCAAGGCCGTCGACGACATGGTGATGGTGCTGGAAGGCAATCCCGAGGAGCTGGAAGCGCGCGGCAAGCGCAATCCGGCCGACGACAGTTCCGTCGATCCCATCGTCACGCTGTTCATCATCCTGTGGGCGACGATGTTCCTCGGCGGCCTGGCGATGGCATTCCTGCCGCCGATCTTCGGCACCAAGCTGTCGCCCGGCGTGTATAAATGGCTGGGCATGACGTTCCGCTATGGCCAAAGATCGGGCTACACGCGCAGGGGCGGCGGTGTCTGGACAACGGGCACTTCATCCGGCGGTGGCTGGTCGTCGGGAAGTTCCGGTGGCGGCTGGTCGTCGGGCGGCGGCGGATTTTCAGGCGGCGGCGGCTCGTCCGGCGGCGGCGGTTCTTCAGGAAGCTGGTGAGACAGAAGATGGCAACACGACCGATCAGCCCCGAGGATCATGACCGCATCGCCGCGGCGATCCGCGCCGCCGAGACAAAGACCGACGGCGAAATCTACTGCGTGGTGGCGCATGCCAGCGACAGCTATTTCTTCCCGGCCGCCTTTATCGCGACGCTCGCCATGCTCATCGTCAGCCTCGCCGTCGCCTACGGGCTGGAGGCCTGGTGGCTGTCGATTCGCCTGCCGCATTTCGTGCTCGCCCAGCTTCTGGCTCTGGCCAGCGTGCTCGTCCTGCTGTGGGCGCTGCCCGGCCTGCGCATCCATCTGGTGCCGCGCCGGCTGCGCTACCAGGCCGCGCACGCCAATGCGGTCAAGCAGTTCCTTGCCCGCAACGTTCACCGCACCACGTCGCGAACCGGCGTGCTGATCTTCGTGTCGATCGCGGAACACTACGCCGAGGTGGTCGCCGACGCCGGCATTGACGCCCAAGTCGGCCAGCATGTCTGGGACGGCGTCGTCCGCGATTTAACCGCGCATGCCGGCGACGACCGCCTCGCCGATGGATTCGTCAAGGCGATAGAATCGGTGGGCGTGGTGCTGGCCGAGCATTTTCCGGTCTCGGCCGGCGGCAGCAACGAGCTGGACGACCATCTGGTCGAAATTTAATGAGAGCGTTTGGAAACTCTACTCTGGCGGCCATCTGATGGCGTTTTCTGCGCTTCCGGTGCTCACGTACTTAAGTACGCTCCGCTCCGGTTCTCGAAACCACCACCATATGACTCACCAGAGCGAATTTCGAAACGGTCTCTAGTCCGTTCAAAGCACGCCCTGACACCGTCCCCCACGGTGTGCGATCACCTGTGTGAAAGCATGGCGGCCTGCTGACCGGACTCTTTGCAATCGGGCGATGCGGGTTTATGGTTAACAAATCATGAACACGCTGAGCATCGACATCAGGAAAGCCGAACCGCGCGACGCAGGCGCGATCGCCGACGTGCACCAGCAGGCCTGGAACGGCGCCTATGCCGGCATCATTCCGCATCGCACGCTGACATCGATGATCAACCGCCGCGGCGCCGACTGGTGGGCGAATGCCATCCGCCGCGCCGCCACCGTGCTGGTCGTCGAGATCGGCGGCAAGATCGCCGGCTACGCCACGATCGGCAAAAACCGGGCGCGCGAGCTCCGGCAGCAGGGCGAGATCTACGAACTTTACCTGCGCCCCGAATATCAGGGCATCGGCCTCGGCAGCCGGCTGTTCTCGGCCGCGCGGGCGCGACTGGCCGACCATGGCCTGAAAGGCATGGTGGTGTGGGCGCTGGAGGACAACCAGAACGCGCTCGCCTTCTATGCCGGCGCCGGTGGCCGCGACGTCGCCGAAGGCGTCGAGATCTTCGAGCAGAAGGCGCTGAAGAAGGTCGCTTTCGTCTGGGAATGACACCAACTTCGTCATCCTAGGGCGAAGCAGAGCGAAGCGACGCGGAGACCCTAGGATCCATGCCGTAACGTCTGAGCGCGGTGACGGCCCGGAATCTCTAGCCAGGGCCGCTGGACCTACCCCGTTCTGTGCCGCTGCATTCTTCGAGCGCCGTCGCGGCATGGATCCTAGGGTCTGCGCTTCGCTCCGCCCTAGGATGACGAAGTAGGGGGCAGCACTATTGCCGCATTGCACCATGCGCCTTGGCCCGCTATCGGTCTCCAAATCGAGAGAGGGACCAAAGCCATGCGTATCGAAGCCATAGCCACCGGTAAGAACCCGCCCGAGGACGTCAACGTCATCATCGAAGTGCCGATCGGCGGCGAGCCGATCAAATACGAGATGGACAAGGAGGCCGGCACGCTGTTCGTCGACCGCTTCCTGCACACCTCAATGCGATACCCCGGCAATTACGGTTTCGTGCCGCACACGCTGTCGGGCGATGGCGACCCGATCGACGTGCTGGTCTGCAACACGCGCGCGCTGGTGCCGGGTTGCGTCATCAATGTGCGGCCGATCGGTGTGCTGGTGATGGAGGACAATGCCGGCCAGGACGAGAAGGTGATCGCGGTGCCGTCGCCCAAGCTGACGCTGCGCTACGAGAACGTCACCGAATACACCCAACTGCCCGATATCACGCGCGACCAGGTGCAGCACTTCTTCGAGCACTACAAGGATCTCGAACCCGGCAAATGGGTCAAGATCGAGGGCTGGCACGATTCCAAATTTGCCAAGAAGATGATCGTCGAGGCGATCGAGCGAGCGAAGAAAAACAAATAGGTCCCTCAGCTTCGCCGAAATGCGCGGTGGACCAGAATTCCTGCGCTGTTGCGGCGCTCTGACGCCACGGCATGAATCCTGGGGTCTGCGCTGCGCCGCTGCGCTCGTCGCTCCGCCCCAGGATTGACGAAGTCAGTTGTCGACGCGGCCGAAAGCGGGTACGTCGCCGACCGTCACGCGCATGTCCTTGCCGCAGGCAAAACTGGGCGCCTTCTCGTCGGCGAGCTTGCGCGCTTCGTCGTTGGCCGCCGGATTGCCGGTGGCCAGCACCAGTCCGACCGTGCAGCCATCATACTTCTCCGGCTGGGAGACCTTGGCGACGACCAGCACCTCGGTCGATTTGCTCTCGTCCTCGGGATTGCTGATCGAGCGGCGGTGGATGACCGCGAAGGGCACGGCACGGTCACCATTCGTCTCGATGCGCCATTCGAGCCTGGGGCCAGCCGAATTGAAGCCGACGAAGCTTTCCCACACCGTCGTCATGTCGCTGGAGGGGAAACCGTAGAACAACGATTCGCGCGCATCGTCGTAAGCGATCAGCACGGGGTAGCCGCGATAGCCAGAACAGGTGAGGCTCGCCCAGTCGCCGTCGCCTTCCTCGGCCTGCGCATAGGTCACGCAGTCCTTCTTCGAGTCGAGATCGGTATAGGCGCTGGATATGTCGCCGGCCTGAGCGGCATTGCAGAAGCCGGCGAAGGCGAGCGGGATCAAAAGAGCACGCATGCGGACATCTCCGTTGCTGACATCGCCGTTTGCGGCTTGCCGCAGCGTATCGTCAAATTTCGCAGCCGTCAGGGTGCTCCGGCCGATCTGGTAAACGGAACGCTATTTCTTCAAGCTCGCGTCGATCAAGAGATCGGCGTTGCGGGCGACCGATTGCGCCGGCCCGCCGAGCCCGAACAACTGGCCGCTGATATAGGCGCCCTCGATCAGAAGCAGCAGCCCATCGCCCAGCATGTCGGGGTCGGCGGCGCCCATCGCGCCGGCCATGGCGCGCAGGCGGCGGCGCAATTCCTGCTTGTTGGCCTCGCTCACAAGGCGGGCCGGATGGCCGTGTTCGGGATATTCGACCGCCGCATTGGTCATGCCGCAACCGCGATAACCGGGCTTTTGCGTGCGCTTGCTGATCCGGGTCAGGAAGGCGGCGATCTGCGCGCGCGGATTGCCGGGATGGGCGTTGACCGCATCGTCGAAGCGGTCCCAGAATTCGAGGTCGTATTGCCGCAGATAGGAGGCGGCCAGTTCGTCCTTGGAGGGAAAGCTGCGGTAGAGGCTGGGCTTGGTGACGCCGGCGCGCTTGACGATCTCATCAACGCCGATCGCCCGGATGCCCTGCCGGTAGAACAGGTCGCGCGCCACACGCAGGATCTTCTCGCCGGCACGAGGGGGCGTCACTTCATCTGGATTGATGGTTGGTTCAATGCTTTTCATGGTCGATAGGACGTGGCCTGCTTGACGTGTTACCGATCGGTACGTATACGTCTGGGCAATTGCAACGTACCGGTCAGTAACATGATAGCTCAATCCCGTCGATTTGGCCAGCGCTACGCTTTTGTCGTGGTCGGCGTCATCTTTCTCTGCCTGCTGATCGCGGCCGGCCTGCGCTCGGCGCCCTCCGTGATGATGCTGCCGCTGGAGGAGAGCTTTGGCTGGCGGCGCGACGTCGTTTCTCTGGCCGCGGCCGTCGGCATCTTCCTCTACGGCCTGACCGGGCCGTTCGCAGCGGCGCTGATGGAGCGGATCGGGCTGCGCCGCACGTTGCTTGCAGCCCTTTTGCTGATGTCGACATCGACCGCGCTCAGCCTGTTGATGACCAAGCCGTGGCACCTGCTTCTGACCTGGGGCGTGTTTTCCGGCGTCGGTTCGGGCGCTGTCGCCACCGTGCTTGGCGCCACCATCGTCAACCGCTGGTTCAAGACCAATCGCGGCCTGGTGATGGGACTGATGTCGGCCTCCAGCGCCACCGGCCTGCTGGTCTTCCTGCCGATGCTCGCGTCGCTGGCGCAATCGGGCGGCTGGAAGCCGGTCGCCATCGCCATCGCGGTCGCCACCGCCGCTCTCGTGCCGCTGGTGTGGCTGCTGGTGCCGGAACGCCCGGCTTCGATCGGCATGGTGCGCTACGGCGCGGAGGCCGACGACGTGCCGCCGGTTCCGCCGGCCGCGCAAGGCAATTTCCTCGCGCACACGCTCAATACGCTGCGGCGCGCCGCCGGCACCCGCGTGTTCTGGTATCTGTTCGCCACCTTCTTCGTCTGCGGCTTCACCACCAACGGACTGGTCGGCACGCATCTGATCGCCTTTTGCGGCGACATGGGCATCGGCGAGGTGCAGGCCGCCGGCCTGCTGTCGATGATGGGCATATTCGACCTGATCGGCACGACGCTGTCGGGCTGGCTTACCGACCGCTTCGACCCGCGCAAGCTGCTCGGCGTCTATTACGCGATCCGCGGCCTGTCGCTGATCTATCTACCGTATTCCGGTTTCTCGGCGACGAGCCTGATTATCTTCGCCGTGCTCTACGGGCTGGACTGGATCGCCACCGTGCCGCCGACGCTACGGCTCTCCAACGAGGCGTTCGGCGACCGCAGCGGGCCGATCGTCTTCGGCTGGATCGTCGCCGGCCATCAGGTCGGGGCGGCAACCGCCGCCTTCTTCGGCGGCACCATGCGCGAGCTGCAAGGCAATTACGAGCTGGCCTTCATGATCGCCGGCATGACGGCCATCGCGGCGGCCTGTATCTCGCTCCTGATCAACACCAGTAAGCCGGCGTTCGACCCGGAACCGCAAGCTGCCTGAGGGAGCGTCGGTTGAGCGCTAATCTCCCCCCTTGAGGGGGAGATGGCCGCGAAGCGGCCAGAGGGGGTCGGTTCGACCGGGTTCGGCTCTTTATCGCAGACGCAGGAGGTCGGGGCTCCATGCGAGACGACCCCTCTGTCGCCTTCGGCGACATCTCCCCCTCGAGGGGGGAGATTGCTCGCCTGTCGATTGTAACGAAACCTTCATGGTTTCGAGATGCGGCTGAAACATTGAGGCTGGAGCTTGGCGGCGACATTCAAAGCCATCCAGGAGACAGCCATGAACAAGATTTCACGTCGTGCTTTCGTCACGTCCGCGAGCGCCGCCGGCCTCGTCGGCGTCTCGGGGCTTGCGCTTCCCTATTATTCCCGCGCCAACCAGCGGCCGGCCTTCACCCACGGCGTCCAGTCCGGCGATATCGATGAAACCAGCGGCATGGTATGGACGCGCACTGATCGGCCGTCGCGCGTCATGTTCGAGGTCTCGTCGACAGAGAATTTCGCCAATGCCACCCGTCTTGCGCCGCTCGATACCTCGCCGGCGAGCGATTACACGGTGAAGCGGCTGCTCACCGACCTCGCCGCCGACCAGGACATCTTCTATCGCATGGTCGCCGCCGATCTCGCCGACATCAACGCCGTCTCCGAACCGATCGTCGGCCGCTTCCGCACGGCGCCGGCCTCGAAGCGCGATATCCGATTTGCCTGGTCGGGCGACACCGCTGGCCAGGGCTGGGGTATCGACGAGACCGGCATGAAGACCTACGCCACGATCGGCAAGCACACGCCCGATTTCTTCCTGCACTCCGGCGACACGATCTATGCCGACGGCGCGATGAAGGACGAGGTCGATTTGCCCGGTGGCGGCAAGTGGAAGAACGTGGTTCTGATCGATGGCAAGCGCAAGGTGGCCGAGACGCTGGAGGAATACCGGGACCAGTGGAAATACAACATGATGGACAGGAACGTGCTGGGCCTCAGCGCCATCTGTCCGACCTTCTACCAGTGGGACGATCATGAGGTGCTGAACAACTGGTCGGATTCCAAGGATCTCAGCGCTGACGACCGCTACAGCGAAAAATCCATCCATGTGCTGGCGGCCCGCGCGGCGCGCGCCTTTCATGAGATGACAACGATCCGCTACGAGCCATCGGAACCCGGCCGCGTCTATCGCAAAATCGCCTATGGGCCGCTGCTCGACGTGTTCTTCCTCGACATGCGCTCCTATCGCGGTCCCAACGGTCCGGCCATGCAGGAGACGATGACGCCGCAATCGCGCATACTCGGCGAGCAGCAGACCAAATGGCTGAAGCGCGAACTGGCGAGCTCCAAGGCAACCTGGAAGATCATCGCCGCCGACATGCCGCTCGGCCTCGTCGTGTGGGATGACGGCGCCAAGAAGGTCGGGGCCGAAGCGGTCAGCAATGGCGATAATGGTGCGCCAAAGGGTCGCGAGCTCGAGATCGCCGATCTTCTGCGCTACATCAAGAATGCCGGCATCGACAACACCGTCTGGCTGACCGCCGACGTGCATTACACCGCGGCGCACTACTACAATCCCGACAAGGCGCAGTTCCAGGATTTCAACCCGTTCTGGGAGTTCGTCTCCGGCCCGATCCATGCCGGCACGTTCGGCCCCAATGATTTCGACATGACCTTCGGGCCGGAGCTGAAATTCATCAAGGCGCCGACCGCCGAACAGGGCCAGAACCTGCCGCCGTCGGCCGGCCTGCAGTTCTTCGGCCTCGTCGACATCAACGGCGCCACCGAACAGATGACGGTGCGGCTGATGGATCGCGACGACAACGAGCTCTACAAGGTGACGCTCGATCCGGTGCGGTCGGCGTGAGGCACCCCCCTCTGTCCTGCCGCACATCTTCCTCGCAGGGGCAGGGCAATTGCATATGGATTTTTTGCGAAGAGGACCCCACCCTAACCCTCCCCACAAGGGGGAGGGAACGCTGCCGCGCGCCTTTACTTCCCTGTTTGGCGTCGAAAGAGAGGCATTTTGCTGAGGTTAGCGCCACGGAAGTCTCCCTCCCCCTTGTGGGGAGGGTTAGGGTGGGGGTACATCGTAGAGCGAAAGCCTTGGCTTTTCATCCGCGATTGCCCTGCCCTCGAGGGTGAGATGCCCGGCTCAGTGTGACCGCGACGTCACTACGCTCTTGCTAGTCGGGATAGCAGACGGTCGGGATCTTCGGCCAGACCGCGCTGTCGCAGCCGGCGGCCTGCTGCTTCTGCTTGAAGGAGGCACTCACCGGTCCGGTCACCACCGGGTCGACGCCATAGGGGGCGTCGGCGAAAAGCTCCTCGGCCGTCTGTGTGTCGGACTTCAGGCCAGCGCCCGCATCCTTGACCGTCGCGGCCGACTGCGCGGCACCTGCCGCGAGAATCACGGCGAGAGCTGCCCATGCCAGGACCGGACGCAATCTGCTGAGGGGATCGATCATGAAAACTGAACTGCCCGGAGCCGGCAAGGTTCCGCCTTGGTTAACAAAAAACATTTGACACGAAGAGGCTTAAGAATTGGTGACCAGATATTTGGGTATCGGCATCCTCTTTCGCAAATGCGAAAAACCCTGTATGAGCCGCGCAACTGAAAGAGGCGGCGCCTTTTGGCCTGCTGCCTGCAACGCTCCCGAGACCAAAACATGAAACTCCGCAATATCGCGATCATCGCGCACGTCGACCATGGAAAAACCACCCTCGTCGACCAGCTTTTGAAGCAGTCCGGCTCCTTCCGCGACAACCAGCGCGTCGCCGAACGCGCCATGGATTCCAACGACCTCGAAAAGGAACGCGGCATTACCATCCTGGCCAAGGCGACCTCGGTCGACTGGAAGGACACCCGCATCAACATCGTCGACACCCCCGGCCACGCCGATTTCGGCGGTGAGGTCGAGCGCATCCTGTCGATGGTGGATTCGGCCATCGTGCTGGTCGACGCCGCCGAAGGGCCGATGCCGCAGACCAAATTCGTCGTCGGCAAGGCGCTCAAGGTCGGCCTGAAGCCGATCGTCGTCATCAACAAGATCGACCGTCCCGACGCCCGCCATGTCGAGGTGGTCAACGAGGTGTTCGACCTGTTTGCCGCACTCGACGCCACCGACGAGCAGCTCGACTTTCCGATCCTCTATGGCTCGGGCCGCGACGGCTGGGTATCGGAAAACCCCGAAGGTCCGAAGGACCAGGGCCTGGCGCCGCTGTTCGACCTCGTCATCAAGCATGTGCCGGCGCCGACCGTGCATCCCGGCCCGTTCCGCATGATCGGCACCATCCTGGAAGCCAATCCGTTCCTCGGGCGCATCATCACCGGCCGCATCGAGAGCGGCACGCTGAAATCCAATCAGGCGGTCAAGGTGCTGCACCATGACGGCACCCAGATCGAAACCGGCCGCGTCTCGAAGATCCTCGCCTTCCGCGGGCTCGAGCGGCAGCCGATCGACGAAGCGCAGGCAGGTGATATCGTCGCCATCGCCGGCCTGTCGAAAGGCACGGTCGCCGACACGTTCTGCGACCCGGCGGTGAGCGAGCCGCTGCATGCGCAGCCGATCGATCCGCCGACCGTGACCATGTCCTTCCTCGTCAACGATTCGCCGCTGGCCGGCACCGAAGGCGACAAGGTGACCAGCCGCGTCATCCGCGACCGCCTACTGCGCGAGGCCGAAGGCAATGTCGCGCTGAAGATCGAGGAATCGCCGGACAAGGATTCGTTCTTCGTCTCCGGCCGCGGCGAATTGCAGCTTGCCGTGCTGATCGAGACGATGCGCCGCGAGGGCTTCGAGATCGCCGTGTCGCGGCCGCGTGTCGTCATGCAGAAGGGCGACAATGGCGAATTGCTAGAGCCGGTCGAGGAAGTCGTCATCGACGTCGACGAGGAGCATGCCGGCGTCGTCGTGCAGAAAATGTCGGAGCGCAAGGCCGAGATGGTCGAGTTGCGTCCGTCCGGCGGCAACCGTCAGCGCATCGTCTTCCACGCGCCGACGCGCGGCCTGATCGGCTACCAGTCGGAACTCTTGACCGATACGCGCGGCACCGCCGTGATGAACCGGCTGTTCCATGCCTATCAGCCCTACAAGGGCGAATTGCCCGGCCGCACCAATGGCGTGCTGATCTCTAACGAGCAGGGCGAGTCGGTGGCTTACGCCATGTGGAACCTGGAAGACCGCGGCCCGATGGTCATCGATCCGGGCGTCAAGGTCTATCAGGGCATGATCATCGGCATCCATAGCCGCGACAACGATCTCGAAGTGAACGTGCTGAAGGGCAAGAAGCTCACCAACATCCGTGCCGCCGGCAAGGACGAAGCGGTGAAGCTGACGCCGCCGATCCGCATGACGCTGGAGCGGGCGCTGGCCTGGATCCAGGACGACGAACTGGTCGAGGTGACGCCGAAGACCATCCGGCTGCGCAAGCTCTATCTCGACCCGAATGAGCGCAAGCGCTTCGAGAAGTCGGCGAAAGTTGTCGGCGCGGCTTAGGCGGTTCGGTCTGATCCACGTTCACGTCGCCGCCGACGACGTCGACGCGGCCGAGGTTTGACCAGCTGGCTCCCGAAGAGGGCTGATCCAGATCGATTTTACCTCACCGAAGGAGGTCTTCGGGAGGCAGAGTTCTCTGCGAGCTGCAGGGGTGCCAAATCGCCGCCGATCGGATATCCTTCGCTCTCTGATGCTCGAAGGCACTGCCATGCACCTCACCTCTCTGTTGATCTTCGCCGCCGCCCTTTTCGTCGCTGCCGGCTCACCCGGCCCTTCGATCGCAGCGCTTGTCGCACGCGTCATCTCAAAAGGCTTTCGCGGCGTGTTCCCGTTCCTGCTCGCCATGTGGATCGGCGAGGGCATCTGGCTGTCGCTGGCGGTGTTCGGCCTGGCGGTGGTGGCGCAGACGTTTCACCTCGCTTTCGTCGTGGTGAAGTGGGTCGGCGTCGCCTATCTCGCATACCTTGCCTGGAAGATGTGGACGGCACCTGTCGAGGCGCGCGAGGGCGAGATGCCACGCGAAGATTCGCCGGCGAAATTGTTCTTGGCTGGCATGGCGGTGACGCTCGGCAACCCCAAGATCATGATGTTTTACCTGGCGCTGTTGCCGACCATCATCGACCTCGCCTCGGTCAGCCTCGTCGGCTGGATCGAGCTGACGGCGACGATGGCGGTGGTCCTCATCGCCATCGATCTCGCCTGGGTGCTGGCGGCGTCGCAGGCGCGAAAACTGCTGCGGAGCAAACGGGCGATGAAGATCGCCAACCGCGTCAGCGCCGGCACCATGGCAGGCGCCGCGGCGGCGATCGCGGCGCGGTCCTGAGCACGATCCCGAACCTTGGTTCGGAAAGATCATGCTCAAACAAACGGCGCGTCACATCATTTCGACGATCGGCGCGATCTCGACGCTGAAACCCGGGTCCGTCAGGATCGGGCAATCCTTGGCCTTGGCGACGGCATCGTCGATGTCTTTGGCTTCGATGATCGTATAGCCGGCGGTCGGATTGCTGCCGCCATTGTCCTCGACCTTGCCGCCGGGCAGCACGGTCTTCGACATGCCGACCGGATTGCCGCCGTCGACAACGGCCGAGCCGAGCTTGGCGTACCAGCCGGTCCAGGCATCCATTGCTGCTTTTCGCTCGGCCTCGTCGGTCGGCATCTTGCCCGAGCCATGATAGACGTAGAGAAATTTCGCCACGTTCTCCTCCCTGATCAGCGGCATCGAACCGGCACGCGGTCATGCCGCATGCCGATCATCGGGCCAAACCGGCCAACAAGCAACGAGAATGCGAAACAGCTAATATAGGGCGCGGCTGGTTCGCAACCGCGATGCCTCACCGCGTTTATGCATGTCGTTATCGCAAAACCGCTGCACACTTTTGCGCGACATGCATTAATTGGGCAGCACGCCGGCAGTCGGTGCCGTTGCACTCTTCGGCGGCTGCGGTCCGCCCGGATAGAAATTCGCGGCCGGGTTATCCTGCATGAAGTCATAGGCGACCATGCCGAGCGGGCGTTTCGGCCGCTCCGCCGCCGGCTGATGCCAGGGGATCACCTTGCGCAGCGCCGCCAGCGCCGCCGTCGGCGCCTCGCCGAACTTTCGCTCCGGCTTTTGCGCCTTGCGCAGCTCCATCCAGTAGCTCGCTGTCAACAGGTCCTGCGCCACCAGATGAAACGACACGTTGACGGCTTCGCGGGCACGCGTCGTCTTGATGCGGGTCTGCGCCTCCAGATCCTCGACGGTGGCGACGATGGCTTGTCCGGCGGGTGTCACCGGCGTGCCGCGGTCGGCAAGGTCCTGCCACAGGTCGGTCGGCAGGTAGCCGTCGAAGGTCGGGATGTCCTTGCGCTGGTCGGCGCTCAGCACATCGGCGGGCTTGATCACCGTGAAGAAGGGATTGCGAAAGCGCTCGATACGCTGGGCCACGGCGACGCCCAGATTAGTCAAGGCAAGCGTGAAGGCCTCGACCTGGTTGGCCAGGGGATAGGGGTCCCAATTGGCGTTGGAGAAGATGAAGCCGGACTTGCCGTTACTCAGCTTCCCGCCCTTGATGTAGTATTGCATGAATTGCGGCGTGCTCAATTCCGGCGAACTTTGCGGCGTCAGGCCGGGCAATATGGCCGGATTGTGATCCGATGAATTGATCGACAAAAGCACGGAATCGCGCAGATCGGCCCAGGCCTGCCATGCCGAGCCCTGGCGCTGGCTGGACGCCCGCATGCTTTCAGGATCCTGGATGATGCGGGCCGCGTCCTCGTCGAAGAGATAGCTGCCCTTGATCATGTCCATGATGCGGGCCGCATCCCAGGTCAGCCATGGATACGGTCGCATCGATTGCACCGGCACGGAGATCGGCGTGACGCTGGAATTCATGCCGTTGAGGCCCATGGCGTAGCTCAGATCGGTCCATTCCAGCAGCTTTTGCGCATCCTCGACAAGCAGCACTGCCTGCGCCTGCGCATAGGCGTTGGTGCTGATCAGTGCTGCCTGGTCGGCGGCGAAGGGTTCGAGCGGCTTCAGCCCGGCCTCGGCAAGCGCCTGCGCCGCCGGCATGCGGAGACCGCGAAAATAGGCCTCGCCCTCGCCAACCATGGCGGCGCCGATATTGCCCAACGTCGCAAGGTCGCCTTCGCCCAGCGTCCCGCGTGATTGCACGACCGGCGTCACGCGCTTGTTCAGCATGTCGACGAGGCTGTGGGTCAGTTGCGGGCTTGCCGCTTCGTAGGACATGGTGTTGGCGCGGATCGCCATGATGGCGCGCACCAGCGCTTCCTCCTGTAGCTCCGGCCCATAGCCGCGTGTCACGCCGCCCTTGAAGCGGGCCAGCTGCTGGTCCTTGAGAAGCTTGGTGTTTTCCGGCGTCGTCGGGTCGCCGGAGAAGATAACGGTCTCGCGCTGGTCGCCGGCGCCGCGGTTGAACCAGTAGATGGTGACACCTTCAGCCGCGCCCTCCAGCAGCAGGCCATAGGCATCCGCCGAACGTTGCAAGGCCTCGGGGCTGAGCTCGACCTTGGCGCCATTGCGAGCGATGTCGATGACCTGGTCGATAGTCAGGTCATGGCCGGTCAGCGTTACCGTCTTGCCGGCAGCGGTTTCGGCGATCGGCTGGTAGGTGGTGGTCGCCTCGAAGGCGAGGGCGGGGGTTGCGAAGAGCGCCACCGTCACGGTCAGGGCGCAGAGAGAGATTTTGGCAATTCGTTCCAGCATAAGGGGCTCCCTTTGTCGAAACAGGGCTTCGGGTCACGAGTTTCACCCCCTGGAAATTTTGTTTCCTGGAAAACTAGCTGTCAGCGTCCGCCTGTCAAACGATTGTTGCCCCAGGACCGATAGTGGAGCCAATCTGGCCCTATCGCGCCATGGCGCCCGGGCCATCTGGCCTTCCCAAAGCTAGACTTTGTCCAACAGGTCCATACTATCGGAGGTGCCCACTTTCCAGCCGGCGAAACATCCCAAGACGCCGCAAGTGGAGCATCGACACCCGACATAAAGCCAGCGAACGCCACCACGTGCCGGGTAAATGGAAAACCCGACGCCGACATTTGCGGTTTCGGAATCGCATTCGATACACATCCAGCGTTCCGGCTGGGACTCGTCCCAAAATTGTTCACTGTCGCAGATGAGATGCTCGGATCCGCAGACCGTGCATGTTCGTCGCGCCACGCCTTCGTCGTCGTCGGCATCTAGAAGAAACGACGTGGAGCCGCATTTGCATCGGGCGAGTCTGAATTCGTTGACCTCAGATCCTTCGGAGGCATACGCTTCCAGGTAATCGGCGATGTCGGTGGGCTCGTTGCCAACCCACCACTTGCCTGAGGTGTCGATGGTCATGACTCACCGCGCCATGGCGTGGTATTCGTCGTTCGGCCGCATGTCGATTGCCGCCGCCACTCGGTTCGACATGTTGAAGAAGGCGGCGGTCGAGGCGATGTCCCAGATGTCGCGGTCGGAAAAGCCGGCCTCGCGAAGTGCGGCCCGATCAGCCTCGACGATCCTGGCCGGCTCCTCGGTCAGCTTGACCGCGAATTCGAGCATGACCTTTTGCCTCGGGGAAAGATCGGCGGCGCGGAAATTCATCGCCATCATCTCGCCGAAGGCCGGGTCGCCGGAAAGCTGGCGCACCGCTGCGCCATGGGCGACCAGGCAATAGTAGCAGTGGTTGATGGAGGAGACGGCGACCGCGATCATCTCGCGCTCCAGCTTCGACAGGCCGGAATCGCCCAGCATCAAATCATTGTACATGTCGGTGAAGGCGCGCAGTTTTTTCTCGTCGAAGGCGTAGGCTTTGAGAACATTCGGAACGAGGCCTAGCTTCTCCTCGCATTTGGCGAAATAGGCCTTGGTCGCATCGCTCAGTTCCGCCTGCGCGAGGTCAAGCGCCGTAATTCTGCCTGTCATGGACACGCCTCCTCATCATTCATCCGTGATCTGCGCCGATTTCCGACATTTCGTCGCAAGCCGTCAAACCTTTGTCGCCAAATACCGGTCATCTGCTACCATAGTTGCAAAAGCATGTGACGGGAGGGACTTCGCATCATGGCCAGCGTGAAAGCCGCAAGCCAGCCAAAAAAGACAGCTACTGTGAGGGGAGGCGCGGTAAAGGCGAGCGAACGACAAGGCAGCCTAGGCGACTATCTCTTGGCCCGCGCGCCTGCCGAAGACGTCGCTGCCTACGGCGCCGCCGACCTCGAACGCGCCGCCGATCTCGCCAGGCGCGCCGTCGCCAGACATAAGAAAGGCGATTGCGTTGTCGCCATCGACGTCGATTCCGGCGTCGTGCGCCAAGGCCGGCCGATGACGATCATCACCGTCGTCAATGACAACATGCCATTCCTGTTCGATTCCATCCTCGGCGAGATCACCGACAGCGCCGGCGAACCGCTGCTGGTTACTCATCCGGTCATCGTCGTCAGGCATGGCAAGGGCGGCGTCGAGGAAATCCTCGGCGATGGCGGCTTCGCCAAGGGTGATCCCAGCCATGACCGGCTGAGCGTCATCCACGTCCATATCGGCCGCCTTCCGGTCGAGCAGGCCGAAGCTCTGGCCGGGCGATTGAAGAAGCTTCTGGGCCAGGTGCGCGCCGCGGTCACCGACTGGAAGCCGATGCTGGCGCGGCTCGACCAGGCGATCCACGAATTCCGCTATGCGCCGGTGCCGCTCGACAAGGCCAGCGTCACCGAGGCGATCGCCTTCCTCGAATGGCTGCGCGACGACAATTTCACCTTCCTCGGCATGCGCGAGTTCAAATACACCGGTGGCGAAAAGAGCGGCACGCTGGAACGCTCGGAGAAGCCCGGCCTCGGCATACTGTCCGATCCGGACGTGCTGGTGCTCAGGCGCGGCACCGAAGCGGTGACGACGACGCCGGAAATCCGGGCCTTCCTGCACGGGCCGGAACCGCTGATCGTCACCAAGGCCAACGCCAAGTCTTCCGTCCACCGCCGCATCTATCTCGATTACATCGGCATCAAGACCTACACCGCCAAGGGCGCGCTTGCCGGCGAATTGCGCATCGTCGGCCTGTTCACCTCGACTGCCTACACGCGTTCGGTGATGAAGATTCCCTATCTCAGGTCGAAGGCCGAGACCATCATCGCCAAGTCCGGTTTCAATCCCGGCGACCATTCCGGCAAGGCGCTTACCAATGTGCTGGAAAGCTATCCGCGCGACGAATTGTTCCAGGTTCCCGTGCCAGTCCTTCGCAAGCATGCCGAAGCCATATTGGGGCTGGTCGAGCGGCCGCGCGTCAGGGCGCTGGTGCGCGCCGACCAGTTCGACCGTTTCGTCTCCATCCTCGTCTTCGTGCCGCGCGACCGCTACGACAGCGTCGTGCGCGAGAAGATCGGGGCCTACCTGAAGACGGCGTTCGAAGGCCGGCTGTCGGCCTACTATCCAGCCTTCCCCGAAGGCGGCCTGGCGCGCGTCCACTTCATCATCGGCCGTTCCGGCGGCAAGACGCCAAAGATCGAGCAGGCCACCATCGAGGCGGCAATCCGCGACATCGTGCGCACCTGGGACGACGCGCTGCGTCAAGCAGCCGCTGAGACCGGCGCCGAGGCGGCGCTCACAGCCATCGCCTCGCGTTTCTCGGAAAGCTACCGCGACAGTTTCCCGCCGGCGGTGGCGCTGGCCGACGCCAGGCGCATCGCCGGGATCGATGCCGGCAATCCGATCGCCATCGACTATTACCGCCATGCCGACCAGAAGCCACATCAGGCCGCGCTCAAGATCTATCACCACGGCGAGCCGGTGGCGCTGTCCAGGCGGGTGCCGGTGCTGGAAAACATCGGCTTCCGCGTCATCAGCGAGCGCACCTTCGAGGTCGGCGACGATCGCTCGGGCATGATCCATAGTGATCAGCCGGGCATGATCCATAGTGATCAGCCGGGCATGATCCATAGGGATCAGCCCGGCATGGTCTTCATCCACGACATGGAGCTTGAAAACAGCTACGGCAAGCCGATCGACCTCAGCGACAGCGGTGCATTGTTCGAGGACGCGTTCCTGTCGGTATGGCGCGGCGACATCGACAATGACGGCTATAACGGGCTTGCCCAGACCGCCGGCCTGTGGTCGGGCGAAGTCACCATCCTGCGCGCTTATGGCCGCTATCTGCAGCAGGCGGGGATCCCGCAGAGCCAGGATTTCATCGCGGCAGCACTCAACCGCTATCCCGACATCGCGCGCGGCTTGCATGCGCTGTTCGTCGCCCGTCTTGGGCCGACGGCCGAGGGCGAAGGCGCGGTGGCGGCCAGGCATCTCAAGGCCAAGATCAAGGATGCTCTGGAAGAGGTGCCCAACATCGATGACGACACCATCATCCGCCGCTATCTCAATCTGATCGAAGCCTCGCTGCGCACCAATCATTTCGTTGCCGATACGAAGGCAAAGGGCCAGTCGCTGGCGATCAAGCTCGACTCGCAGGCGGTCGACGGCCTGCCGGCGCCGCGGCCGTGGCGCGAGATCTTCGTCTACGGTTCCGAGGTCGAGGGCGTGCATCTGCGCTTCGGCCCGGTTGCGCGCGGCGGCTTGCGCTGGTCGGACCGCGCCCAGGACTACCGCACCGAGGTGCTCGGCCTGGTCAAGGCGCAGCAGGTCAAGAACGCGGTGATCGTGCCGGTCGGCGCCAAGGGCGGTTTCTACCCGAAGAAACTGCCAATGAGCGCCGGCCGCGACGCCATCTTCGAAGCCGGCACCTCGGCCTACAAGAACTTTGTATCGAGCCTGTTGTCGATCACCGACAATATCGGCCTGGACGGCGTCATCCCACCGGCCGGCGTGGTCAGGCGCGACCAGGACGATCCCTATTTCGTCGTCGCCGCCGACAAGGGCACGGCGACTTTCTCCGACACCGCCAATGCGATCAGCGAAAAGCATGGCTTCTGGCTCGACGACGCCTTTGCCAGCGGCGGCTCGGCCGGCTACGACCACAAGAAAATGGGCATCACTGCCAAGGGCGCATGGGAAGCGGTGAAGCGGCATTTCCGCGAGATGAACCGCGACATCCAGACCTCGCCCTTCACCGTCGTCGGCGTCGGCGACATGTCGGGCGACGTGTTCGGCAACGGCATGCTCCTATCACCACAGACAAGGCTGATCGCCGCCTTCGACCATCGCGACATCTTCATCGACCCCGATCCTGACGTGGCGGCCTCGATGGCCGAGCGCAAACGCATGTTCGATCTGTCGCGTTCGAGCTGGCAGGACTACGACAAGACCAAGCTGTCGGAAGGCGGCGTCATCGTCTCGCGCAGCCAGAAATCGATCACGCTGCCGCCGGCCGCGGCCGCCGCGATCGGCCTGGCCAAGACGACCGCCTCGCCCGTCGAGATCATGAGCGCCATCCTCAAGGCGCCGGTCGACCTTCTGTGGTTCGGCGGCATCGGCACGTATCTGCGGGCATCGACCGAAACCAACGCGGATGCCGGCGACCGCGCCAACGACGCCATTCGAGTGACCGCGCTCGACGTGCGCGCCAAGGTCATCGGCGAGGGCGCCAATCTCGGCGCGACGCAACGCGCCCGCATCGAGTTCGGGCTGGCTGGCGGCCGCTGCAATTCGGACGCCATAGACAATTCGGGCGGCGTCAACTGCTCCGACGTCGAGGTCAACATCAAGATCGCGCTGGCCTCGGCCATGCGCAAGGGCGCGCTGACGCGGCCTGTGCGCAACAAATTGCTGGCCGAGATGACCGATGAGGTCGGCTCGCTGGTTTTGTCCAACAATTACCAGCAGACATTGGCGCTGTCGGTTGCCCGCAAGCGTGGCCTGGCCGACATTGCGCACCAGAGTCGCTTCATGACGGCGCTGGAAGCGCGCGGGCTGCTCGACCGCGCCGTCGAGACGCTGCCGTCTCCCGCGGCCCTTGCCGAGCGCGAGGCGCGCGGCGAACCGCTGACCAGGGCCGAGCTCGGCGTGCTGCTCGCCTATGCCAAGATCGTTCTGTTCTCCGACATCGTCGCCAGCGACGTGCCCGACGATCCGCATTTCGACAGCGACCTGATGGGCTATTTCCCCGATCGCATGGCCAAGAAATATGCGGCCGAGATCCACGACCATCGCCTGCGCCGCGAGATCATCGCCCGTGTCGTGGCCAACGATCTGGTCAATCGCGGCGGCCCCTCCTTCGTCAACCGGCTGCAGGAAGCAACCGGACGCGCGGCGGCCGACGTGGTGCGGACCTTCGCGGTTGTCCGCGACGGTTTTGCGCTGCCGGCGCTCTACCGGGAGATCGACGCGCTCGACAACCAGATCGACGGCCAGGCGCAACTCGACCTCTACCAGTCCATTAGCCGGCTTATCTATGTGACCAGCGGCTGGTACCTGAAGAACGATGCCGGCACAGCTGGGCTCGGCCAGCGGATCGCCGAGTTGCAGGAGGCGCGCAAGGCGCTCGAACCGAAGCTCATTTCGCTGCTGCCCGCCTATTCGCGCGAACGGATCGAGGAGCGGCGGCACAGCCTGTTCAAGGGCGGCGCGCCGGAAAGGCTGGCCGAAAAACTGGCGCTAAGCGAGGTGGGGGAACTCATCCCCGACATCGCTCTGGCGTCACGGATGGCGAATGCCGACATCGTTGCCACCGCGAAGGCGTTTTTCGCGGTCAGCGATGCCTTCCGCATCCCACGTGTCGAGGAAGCGGCGCGCTCGATCTCGCCGTCGGACTATTACGATCAATTGGCGCTCTCGCGCGCCACCGACACGATCGGCGCAGCCAGGCGCGGGATCGCGGTGGCCGCGCTCACCGGCCACGCCAAGGCGGCGGACCCGGTGGCGGCATGGCTGGAGGCCGGGGGCGAGCGCGTGGCGCGCATCCGCGAGCGGCTGCAGGCGCTGACCGAAGGCGGCGAGATCACGGTGTCCAGGCTGTCGGTGGCGTCAGGGCTGATGAGCGACTTGGCGGGGATGTGACGGTCCTCCACATCGCCGGAGATCGCCGGTGAAAACTACGCTATAGAGCAAAGCGGCGCCCTGCTTCGGGCGCCGCTTTCAGGAGGGGACATGGCCGAGTTAGCAGTGCAGCGGACGTCGAGGCGCGGCATCTGGGGCTGGATGCTGTTCGACTGGGCGGCGCAGCCGTTCTTCACGGTCATCACCACCTTCATCTTCGGGCCCTACTTCGTCTCGCGCATGGCGAGCGACCCGGAGACGGGCCAGGCGGCCTGGGGCTACGGCATCGCCGCTGCGGGATTGGTCATCGCCGTGCTGTCGCCCATCCTCGGCTCGATCGCCGACCAGACCGGGCCGCGCAAGCCATGGATAGCATTCTTCGCCTCGATCAAGATCATCAGTCTTTGCCTGCTATGGTTCGCCGCGCCCGGCTCGAACCTTTTCCTGGTCGTGATGTTCTTCTCGCTCGCCTCTGTGGCGGCGGAATTCTCCACGGTCTTCAACGACTCGATGATGCCGCGGCTGGTGCCGAAGAGCGAGATCGGCCATGTCTCCAACATGGCCTGGGGCCTTGGTTATCTCGGCGGCATGATCGCGCTGATCTTCGTCGTCACCTGTTTGGCGGGCTCGCCGGAAACCGGCAAGACGATCATCGGCATTGACCCGCTCTTCGGCCTCGACCCGAAGCTCGGCGAGGATGCGAGAGCCACCGGACCGCTGTCGGCCGGATGGTATTTCCTGTTCATCCTGCCAATGTTCTTCTTCACGCCCGATGCCATAAAAGGCCTTCCGATCGGGCCAGCGGTGCGCGAAGGTCTGTCGGAATTGAAGTCGACGCTGGCCGAGGCGCGCCAGCGCAGCGGCATCTTCCGCTTTCTCATTGCCCGCATGATCTATCAGGACGGCGTCAATGCGCTACTGGCGCTGGGCGGCACATTTGCGGCAGCGATGTTCCACTGGTCGATCACCGAGATCGGCATGTTCGGCATCATCCTCAATGTTGTCGCCATCGTCGGTTGTCTGATTGCCGCGCGCCTCGATACGGCGCTCGGCTCCAAGACCATCGTGATGATCTCGCTCGTCCTGCTCAGCATCGCCACGATCGGTATCGTCTCGACCGGCCCAGGCTATACGCTGTTCGGTGCCTGGATCATGCCCGAAACGGATAGCGGCGGCCTGTTCGGCACAGCGGCGGAAAAAGCCTATATCTTCTACGGCCTGCTGATCGGACTGGCCTTCGGGCCGGTGCAGGCATCGTCGCGCTCCTACATGGCGCGCAGCGTCACCGCCGCGGAGTCGGGCCGCTATTTCGGCATCTACGCGCTGGCCGGGCGGGCGACAAGTTTCGCCGCGCCTTTCATGGTGGCGACGATCACCCTGGCCAGTGGCTCGGCAAGGCTCGGCATGGCAGCGATCGTGCTGTTCCTCGGCGTCGGCATAGCGATCCTGCTCCGCACGCCATATCCGGCGGACCAGCCGGTGGAGTGAGCTTACCCTCCCCCTCGTGGGGAGGGTCGATCCGCGAAGCGGAGCGGGGTGGGGGCGGCGCGGGGGGCCCCCCCCCCCCCCCCCCCGAAGGTGGGGGGAAGTGGTTGGAGGGGCCCACCCCCCACCCGGGGGGGGGGAGCGCCGAAAGAGCCCGGG
>NZ_JBVVPU010000024.1:0-43299 GCF_055811295.1 Mesorhizobium sp. WSM4871
CCTCCCATATTGTAGCGGCGAGAATGCGGCCTTCACTTGGCAACACTAGCCAAGCAATTGCGCTGCCTTGCGCGAAAGGTTCCTCTCCTACGCAGGAAAAGGGCGTTCTGCTTACATTTGAGCAAAGCAAGCGGGCTTGATGTAACTTCGTTTGTAGGCCCTCACTGCGTCACCGAATCATCCTGATCACCACGCCCTATCGTTCGGTCCATCGTTTCGGCCTGCCCGTATGTCCAGACATGGCTGGCAATGGTGGTCGACCAATGCTCGAGGCAATAATTGGCGATGCAACGCGATGGCTTGAATCTTAATCGAGCGTTTCCGGGCCGCGCCGAAGGGGTCGGTAACAGAACGCATTGCCGATGCGGTTTCAGGCCTGCTGTTGCCAATGGCCGACACCGTGTTTGATCTACACAGCATCGGACCTACCTGGGATTTTTTGCCGTCGAGCACGACGCACCCCATCGACGATCCCGATTTGATGGTTAAAACGGTCAAAATGGCAGAAGCGTTCAAATTTCCAATGACATTGATCTGGGAACACCACTCAAAACCAAGGCAAAATATTCGGTTGCGCTGAACTCGGCGGTGGCATCGTTGGCTCCGAAGGGCTCGCGATCTACGAAGCGGGCGTACAGAACGCACTCATCGCTCTCGGACTCGTCGAAGGAAAAGCTCAATATCTGCCTTCCGTCAAAAGCAGTCCACTCAGACATTTGAAACGCTCACGTCCGACGAGCTGAAATCGCCCGCGCGAGGCATTTTTGAACCTCGCCGCTCGACACTAGATGAAGTGAAACAGGGGGATCTTATAGGCATCCTGCATCCAATGGATACATTATCCCATTGTTCCATTGATATTCGCGCGCCTACGGCGGCAATCGTCTGCGGGGTTAATCCACAGCTCCTAGCATCGGTCCGATGCGTACTCTGCGTAACCAAACCACTGCACGGCAAATGATTGAGGTGAGATACGGCGACGATTACCTCAGCTATTCCCCTTACGAGTGTCCCGTTTCCGAGATCCGATTACGAGCGCCGACAGGGTAACGTGCTGGCGGCAGTAGCGAACGCGGGGTTAGACGCTCTTGTAGTGACTGCCCTTGGCCATCTCCCGTATCTTAGCGGATACGATGGCAGTGGTGGGTACTTCGCCCCGTTTCCTTTGATCATGGCGCCCGGTCGGTCGCCAACATATGTTGTACGACAGTATGATGAGCAATCAATTCGTTCTTATAGTTGTATTTATGAGATAGTTACTTATATGCACCAGCAAGATTTTGGGACAGTGTGTGCAGATGTCCTTCGATGGCATGGTTTGCAAAGCAGAGTGTCGGTTTTGATCTTGGCTGTTGGAACCTCGCGTTGGCAGATGGACACCTCGAACTACCGGCATTTCCAGAGGGAGTGGTGCGGCAATGAGGTTGCGAACAATCTGACGCGCGGCGGTGGCTGGATTTCGGTCGTTGGGGCTGATGCTGGTTGCCGATTTCGGCATCGCGGCGGCGTTTTCCGCCGCTCTCGCCGTCATGCGAACGCAGTTCGCCCCTGGTGCCAAACGAAGCGGGTGAGATTGTAGGCGAGGTTGGCCATGCCGATCTTGGTACGGGCGCGGGCGATGCCGATCGTGCGGACAAACAGGCCCATGCGGGATTTCTGCTGCGCGAAGACGTGCTCGACGAAAGCGCGGATCTTTGAGCGCCGGCCATTGGCCCGTGCCATCGCCTCACTCATCGGCCGGACCTTTCGGCTTCTTGTGATGAATGTCGGAGACGTAGCCGTTCTTGTCCAGCCACGCCTCATTCTTCTTCGAGCGATAGGCGGTGTCGGCCCACACCGTCGAGCCGGTGTTGTTCTTGTCCAGCACGTTGCGAAGCTGCGCCCCGTCCCCGAGGCGCCGGTGACGTTCCAGCCGCGGATGAAGCCGTGCCGGCGATCAATCGAGGCATGGTTCTTGTAGCCGAAGGCAGGAACGGCGATATCGCGCTGCTTCGTCTTTCCCTCCTCATCGGCCTTGGCCTTCGAGAACTTCACGGTCCAGCGCGCGTCCCGGTCCTTCTGGCGCAGCTTGGCTGGCTTCTTCTGCCACTCGTCCGGCACCTTTCCTGCCTTGATGTCGGCCTTTTCAGCATCGGAATTGCGTTGCTTCGGCGCCGCCACGATCGTGGCATCCACGATCTGGCCACCCATCGCCAGATAACCGGCCTTGGTGAGGTGCTTGTCAAAACGGGCGAACAGGTTCTCCACCGCCCGGGCCTGCGTGAGGTGCTCCCTAAACAACCAGATCGTCTTGGCGTCGGGAACCTTGTCGCCGAGCCCCAACCCGAGGAAGCGCATGAAGGAAAGCCGGTCCTGGAGCTGGAACTCGGCCTGATCGTCCGAGAGACTGTAGAGCGCCTGCAGAACCAGGACCTTGAACATCATCACCGCATCAAAGGGCGGCCGGCCGCCTTTGGCGCCATCGGAGCGCTTCAGCGCCTTGGCCAGCGGTTTCCGGAAAACCTCCCACGGCACCACCGCGTTCAGCTTCTCCAGTGGATCGCCGGCCTCGCTCAGCCGGACATAGCGCTCGTCAATGTCCCAGAACCCAGCCTGGCTTCGCATCCAACGCCTCCGTGCAAATCACCAGGCGAAGTGAATCAAAATGCGTTCTCGATTGCTAGGTTTTTCGAGGTGTCCAGATGTCAATGCGCTTCAGGCGCAGCTTCCAGGCTTAAGATCGCCGATGCGACTCGGCAGGTGTCTTCAGTGGCGGCGGTAAAGGGCGAGCTAGAACTCGAGTGCATGCGCGGCGCAATGCGCATGACTGACCTGGCAGTGCGAAACCTTCCAAAGCTCGCTACGGCGAGGTGTTACCGAACTGGAGATGGCAGCGACTATTGCAGCGGCCGTCAGAGCAGACGCCAGCAACGCTGGCGGGGAGGTTGGGGTTTCTGGCGGTACCATTTTGTTCGGAGAACGGACGAAGTTGCCGCATGGCCGCCATCTCGGTATCTAATTAATAACAACGAGCCGGCCTTTCTGGAAATCGGCACGTCAAAACACGGCTACATTGTAGGGATGGTGCGGTGCGCTGTGCTTGGTCGACATCCTGAGGCTGAGTCTTTGCACACCTTGGCCGAGGAAGTCATTGAGGCCTTGGTTGCCGCAGTTAAGCCGGGTGTCTCCGCGGCGGCAGTCGACGCTGCTGGCTGTGAGGTGCTGGAGCGATCTGGGAGAAAGGGAGTCGTTCGCCAAAGAACCGGATACCAGACTGGCATTAATTGGACTGAACGCGGTGACCTGAGCTTGGAGCCCGGCGCGGAGGATATCCTGCAGCCCGGCATTACCTTGCACATGCCAATATATTGTGCAGTGAAAACGGCTACCTCTTTGGCGCTGGCGCCCACGTCTTGGTAACCGAGCTTGGTAGGGAAGTGCTCAGCCGCATACCGCATACGCTCTATCGCGCATGATTTTTGCAGGTCGTGTCGCGACGAAGCATTGCCTATCGCTGTGCGGCGGAACCTGTCCGGCTAAAGGACCTAGCGACAGGACGTAAGTTGTGACGGCTTGACCAGAGTTGCGCGCGACGCTCGTTAGCTTAGCCACTGTTTCTCAGGATCGGGATTGCCCACGCCGTGTGGCTATATTTTCAGTTACCGATCAGCCCGTGCGTGGTGGAGGACATGCCAGGGGCATCGTCGTTAGCCATGAGACGGTGTGGCCATGGTTCGAGAAATTCGGCTGGCATATTGCCGGATGTACTCCGCTATTGCGCGCCGTGGATCAGGTCGGGCGTACCCCCTTCATCCAAAGCCGCCGCGACAAGCCGGCTGCAATGTACAGCGTTTCGTCTCAATTCAAGTTTCGATCGACACTCGTTGCATTTTCCGGATCAACACCCGAACTCTCCCAGCGTGGAAGCGACAAGCGTTGTGGTCCGAAGCGGCCGCTTTTACTCCGCCGCAGGAGCGAGTCTGCTGCATGCCCAGGGTTCGACTTGGGGCCGTTAGGGTGAGTGCCGGCGGCCCATCTGAAAACGCGATGGCTCGGTCCAGGACTTTATATTGGAAAACTGGCGATAACTTGGCTCATGATTGCAGAGCGAAGAACGTAACCGGGTAAGGTTGCGTGAGCACTCACAATAAGGCTGAACAATGAACGAAGCACCGCATCTCACGTTTGATTTGGACATGCCCGGCGTGAGCAGGGGGCATCTTGTTGTCCCGGGAGGTACTGACCATGGGGAGCTTTCGCTCCCGGTCTTCAGTCTCAACAAAGGAGAGGGACCGCGTCTTCTTGTCACCGGCGGAAATCACGGCAATGAATTGGAGGGGCCAATCGTTGCGCGACGGCTTATTAAGTGGCTGCCAGAAGTGCAAGCCTGTGGACGAGTTATCGTCCTACCAGTGCTCAATCCATTGGCCGTGGAGGCCTGGAGCCGCAATACTCCGCTCGACGGGTTGAACCTAAATCGCGTTTTTCCGGGCCGCGCCGACGGGTCGGTGACTGAACGAATCGCGGATGCGGTTTCGCGGGTGTTGTTGCCAGCGGCCGACACCGTGTTTGATCTGCACAGCTTCGGACCAACGTGGGATTTTCCACCAGCGGCCACGACGCACCCCATTGCCGATCCCGATCTCATGGTCAGGACGGTGGGAATGGCGGAAGCGTTCAAATTGCCGTTGACCTTGGTCTGGCAACACAACGACACGGGTGGAATGTTTGATGTCACGGCTCAAAATCAGGGCAAGGTATTTGTTTGCACCGAATTCGGTGGTGGTACGGTCGGCGCGGACAATCTCGCGATCTACGAGGCTGGAGTGCGCAACGCGCTCATCGCGCTCGGGCTGGTCGAGGGAAAAGCCGACTATCCAACGTTCCGTCAGCAGAAGTTCGGCCAAACTCTCGAGACGCGCCCGTCCGATGAGTTGAAATCTCCTGCGCCGGGCATTTTCGAACCTCGCTGCTCGGTGTTGGATGAAGTGAAGAAGGGAGATCTCATAGGTATCCTGCATTCGATAGATTCGCTATCCGCTGAGTCCATTGATATCCGCGCGCCCGAAACGTCCATTGTCTTGGCAGTAGCATCGGGGGCGCATGTCGACGCCAACAAGGTGGTAGCGCTCGTTGCGCGGCCGCTGAAACTTTGAGGATCGGATACGCAGCGAAATGCTGACTACATCAGCGGGTGGTTTAGGTTCCGGTGCGCCTGTTCGATCAGTTAGAGCTGTCGTTGAAAGGCCTTTCCGTGCGCCGGAGTCTTCTGTTGGCAGCAATAATCTTTCGACGACGGCGTGCTTGCTCCGCATCGGGAGCCGGTCGCCCACGCCAGAAGTAGGAGACGATAGCTGCACCGAGGTCGTCGCCTGTGTGCTTTCAGTAGGTTGTCCATCCGGTCCGGACCGGGAAAGCTGAGGTTGCGAAGCTTCAGTGATTCTCGGAGGACCAGATGGACGTTCATAAAAATGCCCGGCTGACGCCGCGTGGTCGAGAGCGAATTATTAGGCAGGCCGAGAGCGGGCAGACGCTGCAGGCCGTTGCCGAAGCCGCGGACGTCTGCCCGCGGACTGTCCGAAAGTGGGCTGAGCACTATCTGCGCGAAGGATTGTCGGGCTTGCAGGACCGCTCTTCCCGGCCACTTCCACTGCGCTGACCGACGCCTGAGGCGGTGGTTGCAGAGATCGAAAGCCTGCGCCGCCAGCGCTGGACAGGCAAGCAGATCGCTGCAGAGACAGGCGTTTCGCCGGCAACCGTCAGCCGGCGTCGGCAAAAGTTGGCTTGCCGGCGCGCTCGGCCACAAGGTATGCCGCGAGGATTTCTCGGTGCGTACCACCGTGTGCCGCGCATCTTCGCCTCGCTCGCCCTTGCCCGCGAGGACGGCCATCCCGCAAAGCTACAAGGTAAGCGATGCGCGAAGGCACCTTGCGATAGGCCGATGAACATGGAGTTTTCGGGCCATGACATTGGAACATGCAAGGGGCGATATGGTCGCCGAGTTAAGCGGCGGTGCGGCGGCCGAAGATCTTGCAACGGTGCCCGGGCGCGCGGCAACTGTGGAGTTGCACCGAGAAGCGCGCGTTGGTCGACTTGGCGAACGCGGCGGGGTCGTCGGTGACCGAGGTCGCGGAAGCGTTCGGCGTAGCTCCGTCACAGCTCTATGCCTGGCGCAAGCAGATGGCCGGCGGCGAGCTTGACGCCGATCAGGCGATGGCGACCTCCGCACGGATCGACGTGAGCGATCTGCCCGGTGTCGAACGCCCCGTCGCCGATTGCCCGGACCCGGCTGGCAAGATCGTCGTGGTCTTTCCGAGCGGCACGCGATTGCGGATCGACGGGATCGTCGATCCGACAGCACTGCGCATCGTCCTGACGGAGTTGACCAGGTGATCACGGTGGTGCCGACCGACCGGATTTACCTGTGCTGCGGCGCGACCGACATGCGTCGCGGGATCAACAGTTGGCGCGGATGGTGCAACAGGTGCTCGCGCTAAACCCCCACATCCAATGCCTCGTCCCCGGCAGCGCTCTCTCTCCCGATGGGCGTTGGCTCAGTTGCCGGCCACGCTTCTTCCTGCCCATCTATTTCGGCGGCTGTTCCTCAAATGGGTGAGCCAACCGCTCGGGCTCGGCACCTCCATCAAGCCGCTTTGGACGGTTTCCTCGCAGAGGCTGAAACGATACGGCCGGGAGTTACGTGCTCTGAAGTTTCGCAAGCGTTCCAGCGCGCCTTTAAATCATACGGGGTGCGTAAGGAATCCAGGAGCGGCTACTCCATCGGCCACGGTTGGGTCGACAGCGGAATCAGCTTCCAGGAGGACGATCACACCGTGATTGAACCCAACATGACCTTCCACGTCCTCATCGGCATTTTTGAGAAGGATGACGGCTACGTCTTCAGTGAGACTGTCCGCGTGACCGAGAACGGTGCGACGTCGTTGAGCAATATGTCCCGCGACTTGTTGATAAATGCTGATTTTTGGCACAATGGGATGTCCGGCCAAGGGTTTCGCTGAGGGGAGAGATTGCTTCATGGCTTCTGAAAGGGGACCGTTGATGAATCGAAACCATTTCTGTCAGCGAGCAACGGTTGCGCGGCTTGAGTCATTGGCCATCTGGAAACGCGATGGCTCCGTCCGGGAGATTATATTGGCGACCTGAATGCCATATGGCGCATAACTTGGTGATCAGCGGATCGAACTGTATCAGTCCGTCAACGCCTTCCGAAAAATCGAGCGAAGTGAAGTGCAGATCAAAGACGTCCTCCTCGCGCCAGGAAATGGTGCGTTTTTCTATGATGACCAAGCTGCTATCAGGGTCGGCGCGGTGCAGCACGGCTTCATTTATGCTGGCGAACCGATAACGCCCGGGTTCGCGTCAATTCGCGTTCCGGCAGCTTCGCTCAGCATCGGGCTTGTCCTGGTCGACAACAGTGTTGTCTGGGGCGATATGATGAGCGTCCAGTATTCAGGTGCTGGTGGACGCGATCCTTTGTTTGAGACTGCTCAAATCGCGGATTTGACGTCGCGGGTTGTGGTGCCCCGGCTTTTCGATGTCGATGCGTCTCGTTACCTTGATGCCTGCGCCAAGGTTTTCGAGCCCTTCGAACACAAGCGCTTACCTCTCGCGATTGAGTATGGCGTCAGCCAGGCGCTCCTTCGCGCAGCGGCCCATCTTCACCGTACGACGATGGCGGAGATCGTATGCAGTGAATTTAACCTGCCGCTGCCAACTCGTAAGGTCCGAATCTATTGCCAGAGCGGCGATGCTCGGGAAATCAACGTCGACAAGATGATCCTGAAAGCCGTGGATGTGCTTCCCCACGGACTGATCAACTCACGGCAGAAATTCGGTGTCAACGGCCAGACTTTCGTGGAGTTCGTAAAGTGGGTTGCAACGCGTACGATCGAAATCGGCCGCCCGGGGTATCATCCGGTGCTGCATTTCGATGTGTACGGCTGGATCGGCCTGGAAATCGGCCTGGAGCCGCAACGAATCGCCGACTTTATCTGCAGCGTTGCCGATACCGTTCCGGGTTTTACGCTCAACATCGAGTGCCCGGCCGATTTTGGCTCCACAAAGGCGCAAATTGATAACTACGCTCGAATTGTATCGATTCTGGCTGACCGTGGTTCCAGCGCTCGCATTGTCGTGGATGAGAGATGCAATACGCTCGAGGATATCCGACTCTTCGCGGAAGCGAAGGCTGCGCATCTCGTTCAAATCAAGACCCCCGATGTCGGCTCAATTGCCAACACAGCGCGTGCTGTTCTCCTTTGCAAGGCCAACAAGGTCGGAGCGTACGTCGGAGGAAGCTGTACCGAGACAGATCTCTCCGCCCAGGCTTCTGTCCACGTATCAGTGGCAACCCAGGCCGACATGATGCTTGCAAAGCCAGGAATGGGTGTCGACGAGGCATTCTCAATCGTTGGGAATGAACAAAACCGATTGCTGACGATGCTGGACCGTCGTCGGGCTCAAAACGAGAACGTTGGATGAAAGCGCGGTGCCGCGATGCAGAACTGCCTTGAGGGGATCACCGTCGTTGCCGTGGAGCAGGCCGTGGCCGCGCCTTATGCATCGTCTCGCCTTGCGGACGCTGGCGCCCGAGTAGTCAAGGTCGAAAGGCCCGAAGGGGACTTTGCCCGAAACTACGACAAGTTGGTGCAGGGGCAAAGCGCCTACTTCGTCTGGCTTAATCGAGGTAAGGAGTCGGTTTGTCTGGATCTGAGATCGGAGGCGGACCGTGACGTCCTGGAAACGCTCATCGCCGCTGCTGACGTCTTCATCCAAAATCTCAAGCCGGGCAGCATCGAAAAACTGGGATTCGGTTCCGCGGATCTCCGCCGACGATTTCCACGGCTGACCACATGCGACATCTCCGGTTTCGGGGAGGGGGGGCCGTTTTCCCACCTGAAGGCTTACGATCTTATCGTACAAGCCGAGACAGGTTTGTGTGCGATCACGGGAACGCAACACGGGCCGGCGCGGGTAGGGGTGTCGGTTTGCGACATTTCGGCAGGCATGACGGCCCATAGCGCCATTCTTCAGGCGCTGTTTCATCGGGAGCGGACAGGTGAGGGCGCCCGCATACAAGTCTCGCTATTTGATGCTGTGGCCGACTGGATGAACGTACCGGTTCTGCAGCATGACCATAGCAGCTACGAGACGGTGCGCGCCGGCGTTAACCATCCGTCGCTGGCACCCTACGGTGCCTACCGTTGCGCCGATGGCAAGGACGTCATCTTCTCCGTTCAGAATGACCGGGAATGGGTGAACTTCTGCGACAAATTCCTCAAGCAGCCCGAGCTCACGCGCGAGCCCGGGTTTGCCGATAATATGGAGCGGCTCGGTAGCCGCGCTCGCCTCAATGAGATCATCGAACGGCGCTTTTCCGAACTATCCAGCGAGGAAGCAATGCAGGAGCTCGAGGCGACTGGCCTGGCATACGGTCGTTTGAATGAGATTTCGGCTGTTTCACAGCATCCGCATGTTCGCAGAGTGCAGGTCCGCACACCTGAAGGGATTGTCGAGGCTATAGCGCCTGCGGCGATTTTCAACTCCGAGAGACCCTCGTTGCGCCCTGTCCCGGCACTTGGCGCACATACGAAGGCTGTCCGCGAGGAGGTCCGAGCGCGCTTACGCCTAAGGGCTGCGTCCGCGTGAAGACACCGTCGTCCCTTTGCGCTGACGCGCTCGCAATGTACGAAACCATCGTTACTGTTGGCCTGGCCGGTCCAATTGGCCCCTAAGGAAGGTCATTTCACTGCCAAAGCACCCGCGCAAATGGACAGAAGGAGCGTCCTCGTGAGCAGGGACACCGTTCCAGTCGTCCACAGCGCGAGCTCCATTCCTCGATGGAGGTCCCTGCTCTTTGTCCCCGCCCACGTCTCCCGGTTCGTGGAGAGGGCTCATGACCGCGATGCAGATGCCGTCATACTCGATCTGGAGGACTCTGTTCCCCAGGATCAGAAGGGCCAGGCACGGCGGCAGCTCCCAGAATCCGTGACAAAAGTGGGTCGTAACGGCGCGTCGGTTTTGGTCCGCGTGAACCGTGGCCTGCGCGCGCTGGCTGCCGACCTTGAAGCAGCGATCGTCGCAGGCGTCAATGCGCTTGTCCTTCCCAAGGTGGAGTCGGCCGAGTGGGTGATGGAAGTCGCTGATGCCGTGACGGAACTTGAGCACGAAAGGAATCTTGACGCGGGAAGCGTTCGGTTCGTTGCCCAGATCGAAACTCCGGGGGCATTGACGAGACTCGCAGCAATAGCTTCGGCCCATCCACGGATGGCCGCGATGGCGCTTGGCCCGGAAGATTTCAGCGCGGCCGTTGGCGGGACACCAAGTCCGGAGCTCCTTCTAGGACCGAACCTTTCGGTCTTGTTCGCCGCCCGCGCGAGAGGTCTGCTGCCTCTGGGATTCGTTGGAAGTATCGGGGAGTTCTCGGACACGCAGAAGTTCCGCGATGTCGTCATACAGGCAAGGCGGCTCGGTTTCGTCGGAGCGTTGGCGATTCATCCGACACAAGTTGCCATCCTGAATGAAGCCTTTTCGCCTAGCGCAGAGGAGTTCGAGTGGGCCCGGCGCGTGCTCGCGGCCGAAAGGGATGCTGCGGCAGAGGGTAGAGGTGCTTTTGCCTTGGACGGAAAGATGGTCGATGCCCCGGTTGTCAGGAGGACCCGTGAAATCATCGCCATGGGTCCGAAAGCCGAGTTGGGCGTTTGAGCGGCTGATTTAGACCAGACTGGGACGACACGACACCAAGGTGCTCCACTTGCCTCGGCCGTGGAATGCCCCGGCGCTTGCTGCAGCGCGGCACAATTATTGCTTTCGCGCCATCGCGTTTCGAGATAGATAGGGGGAAGTTGGGGAAAGTGGCCTCAGTTGGGCTCTTCAAGTTATGGAAATTAGGCAGTTAAAATACTTCGTCGGCGTAGTCGAAGCAGGCAGCTTCACGAAGGCCGCTGCGTTCCTCAATATTGCTCAGAGCGCTCTGAGCCTGCATGTCCGCCGGTTGGAGGAAGGCTTCGGCACTCAGCTGCTGATACGCGACAGGACCGGCGTGAGCGTGACGGCGTCAGGAGCCAAACTGCTCGAGCGAGCGCGGGCTATTCTCAGGGAAATTCGACTTACCGAGGTGGAATTGACCAACACAGCTTCTTCCCCTGCCGGGGAGGTAACTATTGGCATTCCATCTGGAGCAGCTCGCGTCCTGAGCGGCCCGCTGCTTGAGACGGTGAGAAACGAACTGCCCAAGGTGTCCCTCAAGATGGTCGAGGGTATGACTGGACCGCTAGAGGAGTGGATGGCTGCTGGACGCTTCAACCTGGCGGTTCTCTACCGCACCGCGGACAGTGTGGGGCGAATGAAGGTGCTAGCGCGCGAAAACCTTTGTCTGGTGGTCCCGTCCGGTGAGCCACCCTTCGAAGATGCAATATCTCTGGCTGACCTGCATGCATTCCCGCTGGCGGTGCCCATGCGCAACAATAACGTCAGACGTTCAGTGGCTGACGTCGTCGCACAACACGGTTGCGCGCTGGACGTCAAGTTTGAAGTGGACTCGCTCTCAACGATCATCAACATGGTCATAGAGGGAAAGGCCCATTCTATTCTCGCCCCATCCGCGGTTCAGAAAGAAGCCTCTCAAGGGCTGGTGCGGACCGTCAAGATCGTCGATCCGGTGATTACCCGCTCCGTCGTGCTTGCTGTGAATCCGAAAGATGAGCGTTCTGCAGCCGTTTCCGCAGTACGTAAGCTCATCCCCAAGGTGGCCAGAGAATTAATTGAGAGCCGCGGCTGGGCAGCGGTGGCTGCTGATCCGACCTGACAACCGTTCAAGCTACAAAGCTGGGCATGACCGCTTGCCGCCATCAACATCAGGTCGATCTGGATTCCAGATGGATTTCGGCACTAAACGATATTTGACCCGCCGCGACCGTCGCGATGAAACTGGCTCAAGCGAGTTCAGCGGTTCGGTGTCGAATGGCGCTCGTATGGCAAAAATTCACATAAGTGGAGCACGCGATGTCAGACGCCAGGAGCCACGAGCTCTTCATCAACGGCAAATGGCGGGCCGGTGGTCGCAGAGCCACATTGCCGGTGATCAATCCGGCAACGGAGAAGGTATTTGCCTCGGTGGCCTCGGCGACGGTGTCGGATCTGGATGAGACCCTCGCTTCGGCAGAACGCAGCCGCAAGGCTTGGTCTTCACGGCCTGCAAAAGAACGTGCCGAAATCCTGGTAGCAGCCGCAAGAATCTTGGCAACGAAGATTGAAGCAGCAGCCAGGGAGCTGTCGGCCGAACAGGGAAAAACGATTGCCGAAGCGACAGGTGAGTACGCACGCGCCGTCGAAACACTGGAGTGGAACGGCACGCACGCCGAAGAGTTGTCGGCCCCTATTCCGATGGGCCCGAACCGGATGATCGTCCCCGAGCCGCTCGGTGTCGTTGCTGCCTTCACGCCATGGAACTATCCGGCCGTTCTCATCGCCCGCAAACTCGCCCCCGCGCTGGCGGCAGGCTGCCCGGTGATCCTCAAAGGGGCTGAAGAGACCCCGAGCGTGGCGGTCCATATCGTTGAATCGTTGCGCCAGGCAGGCATCCCCGACGGCGTGGTCAATCTGGTCTTCGGTGTTCCGGTTCATATATCGCGGCATCTGCTCAGTTCGCCAATCGTGAAGGTCTTGACTTTCACGGGTTCAACCGCAGTTGGAAAACAGCTGGCCACGCTCGCAGCGAACAATTTGCAGCGCTGCATCCTTGAACTCGGTGGGCACTCCCCGGTTATTGTGTGTGAGGATGCCGACCTGGCAAAGACCATACCGGTTATTTCGGAATACAAGTTCGAGTGCGCGGGCCAGAGCTGCAACGCGCCCAGCAGGATACTCGTCGCGCGGACACTCTACGAGGAATTCCTGTCCCGGATGACGGAAGCCGCCCGGAAGATCAGGATAGGCCTACCGGACGACCCTGCAACGGAGATGGGGCCGATGGCAAACGCGCGGCGAATCGAGGCCATGCAGCGCCTGACCAAGGATGCGGTCGATCGTGGCGCCCGCATCGAGACAGGTGGAACCCGCCTCGACCGACCAGGTTTTTACTGGCCGCCAACCATCCTGACGGGCGTACCGAAGGAAGCGAGAGTGCTTCATGAAGAGCCGTTCGGGCCGATTCTCACGGTGGCGCCGTTCGACACGCTCGAGGAGGCGATCGAGGAAGCCAACGCCACTGAGTATGGCTTGGCCGCTTACTTCTTCACGGGCGCTGTCGATACGCAAAGAAGGCTGACCAACAGTCTTTCAGCAGGCGCTGTCAGTGTGAATTACCTTAAAGGGGTTTCCGCGGACGCGCCTTATGGGGGCGTCAAGCAAAGCGGCTATGGATATGAGGGCGGCGAGCAGGGGGTGCGAAGCTTCCAAATCCTGAAAATGGTCAACGGACTCGGTTCATTTGGATGAAATCCGGTGGGAAATAGAACGCGGACCATAGCCGGCAAGGAAATCACAAGGAGCGTGGCCGACGCCCTTCAGTACATCTCGTACTACCATCCTCCAGATTATATTCGGTCTCTTTCGCAAGCATACGCGCGCGAACAGAGCCCGGCGGCGAAGAATGCCATCGGGCAGATTCTACTGAATTCCCGGATGGCGGCCTTCGGGCGGCGGCCGATCTGCCAGGACACCGGCCTTGTGGTGGTCTTCGCAAAAGTCGGCATGGACGCCCGCATCAAATCAACGGTCAGTTTCGCAGACCTTGTGAATGACGGCGTCCGTCAGGCCTATCTCGACCCTGACAATCCGCTTCGGGCATCGATCGTAGCCGATCCGCTCGCGGGGCGGGTCAACACTCGTGACAACACGCCGGCGGTCGTCCACGTCGACCTTGTGCAAGGCAACCAGATTGAGATCACCATTGCCGCAAAAGGTGGCGGATCGGAGAACAAGGCACGCTTTACCACCCTTAACCCCAGCGGGTCCGTTTCGGACTGGGTGGTCGATACCGTTTCGACCCTCGGCAGTGGGTGGTGTCCGCCCGGACTGATCTCCGTTGGCATCGGTGGTAGCGCTGAAAAGGCGATGCTGCTGGCCAAGGAGGCCATGAACCAGCCCATCGATATGGCGGAACTGATCGCCAGGGGGCCATCAAGTGCGGAGGAGGCACTACGGGTCGAGCTTTATGAACGGATTAACGCGCTAGGTATCGGCGCCCAGGGCCTTGGTGGCCTGACGACAGTCGTCGACGTCAAGGTTGCGACCTATCCTACCCATGCGGCGTCCAAGCCCGTGGCGCTCATTCCACAATGCGCCGCCAACCGGCACCTGAAGTTTACCTTGGACGGCTCTGGACCCATCAGGCTGGAGCCGCCCGATTTGCGCGAATGGCCCGATATTGGAACCGACGAATTGAGTCCAGCCGGCGTCCGAAGGGTCAATCTCGACGCGCTGACCAAGGAAGAGACGGCATCGTGGCGCTGTGGCGAAACGCTTCTTCTGTCCGGAAAGATGCTGACAGGCCGTGACGCCGCCCACAAGCGGATCGTCGAGTTGATCGACGCCGGCAAGCGGCTTCCGTTCGATCTGCAGGGACGCGTTATCTACTACGTTGGACCCGTCCGCGCCGTGAGAGATGAGGTCGTCGGACCGGCTGGCCCAACAACCTCCAGCCGCTTGGACGATTTTACGGACAAGGTGCTCGCCGAAACCGGGCTTTTCGCGATGGTGGGCAAAGCGGAGAGAGGACGGGCGGCCATCGAGTCGATTGTAAGACACAAAACGCCGTATCTCATCGCAGTGGGTGGGGCTGCCTACCTGATATCAAAATCAATCAAGTCAGCGCGGGTCATTGCCTTCGAAGACCTGGGCATGGAAGCAGTCTATGAATTCGAAGTGCAGGATATGCCTGTCATCATGGCTGTCGATGTTGAGGGAAACTCCATTCACAATTCCGGGCCTCTTGAGTGGCGCAAGCGCATGGCGGCCGACAGCATCGCACGCAACATCGGCGTTTAAGCCTTCCGACCAAGCTCGGTCGGTTGGCGTCAATTTCATTGTCGACAACGGCGTAAGAGCACAAGGTCATGAAGTCGAAGCCCAATCCTGCGCGCCTAGACGCTTGGGACTTCCGGATTCTCTCAGAGATTCAGTCAGACGGCCGGATCTCAAAAAGCGAGCTTGCAAAACGCGTTCATCTTTCGGCGTCGGCCTGCTCGGAGCGGCTCCGTGCACTCGAGGTCGCAGGGATTATTGAGGGGTTCTACGCGCGGCTGAGTCCGGTCCTCATCAGCGGCATGGTCTTTGTCATGGTGGAGGTCGTGCTGGAACGTCATCGCCTCGAGGACCAAAGACACTTCGAGACTGCGATCGGAGAATTTCCGGAAATCCTGGATTGCTGGGCTGTCGGCGGGCGGATCGATTATCTGATGCGCGTCGCATCTCCTTCTATGGCTGCGTATCAGGATTTCATGGAGGGGCTGCTGCAGGCGGGCTTGGGGATCGATCAATATTACAGTCTTGTCGTGACCAAACCAGTCAAATCCAATTCTCCAATCCCCTTGTCCGCACTAAGGCGACGGTAAAAGCCGAGGCTTTGGTTTCCACGGCTTTTGATCCCGATTCCGCGAATTCGTCGGCGAAGGACGTGGATTCCCGCGAAACTGGAGAGGCGTTTGCGGTATGCTAATTGCTAAGGAGGCGGCCGGCCAAGTGCCCTCCGTCAATCCATCGCGAGGAGAGGGACTATGCGGCTGAGTAATCTGGGAACCGAGCAACTCAGAGAGAAGGATCGAAGCTTCGTCTTTCATCCGTCTACGCATCTGGCCAAGCACAGTCGAGGCGAGACCCCAAATCGGATCATGGCCGGTGCGGAAGGCGTGTACATCTGGGATACCGAAGGCCGAAAGAGCCTCGACGGTTTCGGTGGGCTCTACTGCGTCAACATGGGGTATGGCTGCACGGAAATTGCCGAGGCCATTGCCAGGCAAGCACACGAATTGCCGTTCGCTCATGTCTATGCAAGTCAAGGAACAGAGCCAGTCGCCCTCTTGGCAGAGGCCGTCGTCGAGTATTTTGGTCAGAACATGCGAAGGGTGTTTTTCGGCCTTTCCGGCTCCGACGCCAACGAAACCAATATCAAGCTGGTCTGGTACTACAACAACATTCTAGGCCGCCCTGAAAAGAAGAAGATCATCTCGCGACATCGCGGCTATCACGGGTCTGGGCTGGTCACCGGGAGCCTGACAGGCCTTGCCTTCTTCCATAATTTCTTCGACCTGCCTCTGGATTTGGTTCGCCATACCACGACACCGCATCACTATCGCCAGGCGCATGACGGCGAAAGTGAGGAGGCGTTCTCGAAACGCTGCGCGGATGAACTTGAAGCCCTTGTCCTCGCTGAAGGCCCGGAGACCGTTGCAGCTTTTATCGGAGAGCCGGTGCTTGGGACAGGCGGTATCGTTCCGCCCCCAAAAGGATACTGGACCGCGATCCAAAGCGTGCTCGACAAGTACGATATCCTGCTGATCGCCGACGAAGTGGTCTGCGGGTTTGGACGAACCGGTGAGCAATTCGGTTCCCACCTCTATGGCATGCGGCCGGACTTCGTGACCATCGCCAAGGGTTTGAGTTCCGCCTACCTGCCCATCTCCGGGTCAATCATTGGCGACCGGGTCTGGTCGGTCTTGGAACAAGGAACAGAGAAGCACGGCGCTCTCGGCCACGGCTGGACATATTCAGGTCACACGCTTTGCGCTGCGGCCGCGCTCGCCAATATTCGACTCCTAAAGGAAAGAAATATCCTGGAGCATGTCCGCGATGTCGGACCGTATTGGCATGCCCGCATGAATGCCGAACTGGCGGGACACCCCATCGTCGGAGAGGTTCGTGGTGTCGGAATCCTCGCCGCCGTAGAGCTGATGCGAGATCCAAAGCAGAGAATACCGTTTGAATCCGATCTTCAGGTCGGCGTTCGCGCCGCCGCTGCTCTGTTCGAAAATGGTGTCATCGGCCGTGCCATGCCACACGGCGATATCCTCGGCTTTGCCCCGCCTTTGATCATCACCCGTAAGGAGATCGACATAATCGTCGACGCAACCGCGAAATCAGTCGAGACGACCTATCGTGCGCTGAAGGCCGAAGGTGCGATATGAACATGCGAGTGCCGACGGAAGCGAGCCCCGGGTTCGACGCCGTCCCGGGTAAAGTGGTCCCTGGGAGGAACTTTCCCACGGACCAAACGCTTGACGTCAGGCTGGCGTTAGGACTGGTCGCCCATTGGTGTCCCATTGGTGACGAGGGGTTGACAGCGCATTTCGCGCCGAGCCGACCGAAACTGCTAAACTTGAAGCCGTCAGATTCTAAGCATGCTTCGGATAACTTCGATCGCAAGCGATAGCCAAATCAGTTCTGCCGCCGCTGTCCTGTTGCCCAACGATCAGGGTGTTTGTGCGGCGCGCCCTGCCGGTGTACCTCCCCGCCGGCAGGGCGCCTTTTTTGACCCGCTGGATCTCGGTGCCCCATTGGATCTGGGTGATTGTAGCGCGTCCGCAATCGATAGTTCGAGAAGGAGGTCATCTGCATATCCGGATGGCACATCGGGCTTCGATATTTCTACGACACCAGGGAAACCACCCACAATCGCAGCTTCGGACCCGCGGCTGACGGCAGCCGGCGTCGAGGTCGCATGCACCTCCTTTCATATGATCGAAGGTCCGGGGAGTAGTCACCGCGGTGAATTTTCTCCAGGGGGGAGTCTTCTCGCCGTAGCTGCGAAGAAGCCAGAAAGTCCCAGGTTTAATTAAAACAGCCGCAGGGAAAATGCAGCTCGTCTTCGAAACTTTGCTGGAACAGTTGTCTTTGGGCGTTGATGAAGTCGACTTCCATAACGCACTGGCCAGCGCCGCCGGCGCCTTCGACATTCCCGCATTCGCCTATCTGTCTCTGGTGTCTGATCGCGTCACCAAACCCAGACTGATATCGAACTATCATTCCGGCTGGACGTCGCACTACTTGCGCCACCAATATGAAAGGATCGACCCGGTCATAGAATGGGCAAGATGCAGCGAATGTCCCTTTCAGTGGGGACCGGGATTCGGCCATGCCGGCATTTCAACGCGACAGCAACAGCTTTTCGATGAGGCTGCCGAATTCGGCATCTGCTGCGGACTGACGATTCCACTTGTCGACCGCCGCGGCGGTGTCGCTGCGATGACCTTCGCGGCAGACAGACTCGATCCGACCTTCCTGCGCACCGCCGAGCAATATGAACAGGCGCTCGAGATTATGGCGACCTGCTTTCACATCTCTGTTCGCCGCAAGCTTTCAGGTGGTCTGGCGGTGGATGGTGTTTCGCTGACACCCCGTGAGTACGAATGCCTGCAATGGACGGCAAAGGGCAAGTCCGCCTGGGAGATCGGCTGCATCTTGGGGATCAAGGAGCGCACAGCCGCTTTCCATCTGGACAATGCCAAGAAGAAGCTCGGCGTTCGTACCAAAAATCAGGCGGTGACGCTGCTGGCCTCCTCACGACCATCAATTCTCTGAGGAACAGAATCCCTCTTTGATCTACCTGTGCAAATGCACAGGCAGTCGCGGCATGAAGGTTCGCCTCCAATGGCAGGGTCATACCTGCGAGGGACCATCATGATTGAGCTTATTGTGCCCGGCTCTTACAGCGCCTTTGCCGACGAACCTCACGAAATGCACCGCTTGCGCTACCGCGTCTTTAAGGAGCGCCTCGATTGGAACGTGAGCACGACCCGCGGCTTCGATATCGATTCATTCGATTCTCTGAAACCGCACTATCTTGTGTTGCGCGATTCCGCCGGTCGCGTCGGGAGCGGCGTACGCCTTCTGCCCTCGACAGGCCCGACGATGTTGCGAGATGTCCTTTCGAGGCTGTTGGAGGAGAGAACGGCACCCGAGGAACCGAGTGTCTGGGAAAGCAGCCGTTTCGCCCTTGATCTTCCACCGTCTGGACCGAAGGGCAGTGGGAGTATTGCTGTTGCCACCTATCAACTCCTCGCTGGCATGATCGAGTTCGGTTTGTCGCGGCGGCTTACCCATACCGGTTACAGATTTGCGCATGGAGCGAATCCTGCGTCGCGCCGGATGGCCGCTGGCCCGGATATGTCCGCCCCAGACAATCGGCACCACGCGCGCCGTTGCCGGCTGTTTGGATGTCTCAGAGGAGAGCCTTGGTGCGGTCCGCCACAATGGCAGTCTTGGCGGTCCCATACTGTGGGCCCCGGTGCTCTGCACGGGCGCCTGACATGGTTATGATAGGTAATGACGCCGACTGGCCGGACTGGCAGGATGAGAAATCCTATCGCTATACGCGGCACCTGACGCGACGCGGCTGGGCCTGGGAATTCCTACGGCGCAATCCGGCCTTCCAGCGTGACTGCAGGCTCTCGCTTGAGCAGGCAGAATTTGCAGAAAGGTGGTTCGAGGTGGAAGTGGTGAGATCGTCGCTCGATCTCACGCAGTGGGGGCTCCTTTTTCGCAGGCTCGTTGAGGCGCGATGCGGCTGTTTTCTGGTGCTTCCGCCAATGCCCGCATGTTCTGCCGCTCATCGCGGAAAAGGCATTGTCGGCCGAAACGCTTTCGTTTGATCTCGCTGCATTGCCATGTCGGGCGGCACTCGTGATCACGGCGGACGGTTCCCAGCATGTCATGCTGCGAAATGCTCACCGGGATTTACAACTGGCTGTGGAGGGCGCGGACGTTTTGCGCCCCGTTCGCCTTTCCGTCGACGCGATCTGGCCCGCCGGTCGGATGAAACATCACCTGAATGCGCTCGAATGCCTCAATGCTCTTCACGCGACCGGGCAACTTCCCGACAAGCTGTTTCCGCCCGAAGCGCGCGCCAGCCGTCTGCGCTTTGTCCTCCAGGCGCTTGACGGCTCGCTGGGCGGGGCATCGCACCGCCAAATCGCACTGGCCCTGTTGGGCCGACAACGCGTCCAGGCCGACTGGACGGATCCGCGCAACCACCTTCGCGATCGCATTCGCCGTGCCGTCCGGCGCGGTCACATGCTCATGGATCGCGGCTATCAGGATTTCCTCGCCTGAAGGTGATTGCAATAGCTCACCTGGAGCCGCTCAGCGCGCGAACAGTTCTTTGTATCCAGTCGTAACCATCCAGTTTGCCCGACCGAGATGGCTGCGAACCGCCATTCGAGCGCGCTCAGGTTCTCGCACCGGATCGATGCCGAGGACGATCTGCGCCATCTCATCCTCGCTGGCATCGTCGGCGGACGCGTCCAGGAGCCTCATATAGAGAGTGAAGTGCTCGTTGTCGTAGGCGGTCAGGCGGTCCGACCATGGGACTTCGTCTTGAACTTTGGGTTTCATCGCGACCTCCTGGGGTTCGGGTTTGTCGTCATCGGATAGGGCAAGACATCTCTCGTTAGGCTAATCATATCGAATAGGAACGATCGTTCCTAGAACGATAGTTCCGGTTCTGGTCCCTTCTTGCCATGGACCTCAAAGAGGTCATGGCGATCAACATGCGTCGTTTGCGCCATGATCAGGACCTGACGCAGGAAGAATTGGCTGCTCGCGCAGAGCTGAGCATGCGCTATGTGGGCTCGATCGAGCGTGCTCGGGTTTCCGCAAGCGTCAGTGTGCTTGGCCAGCTCGCAAAAGCGCTTGACGTTGATCCTTGTGAGTTGATTAGGCCGCAGTAACAAAGGCGATCCGGCCCATCCCGGATTGCCGCAATCGATTTTGATGGCGCGCAGCCGGCCGCCGGTGAACTGAGCCCGCTTTCTTCGACATGGGCCTAGACCATTCGGCTTCGCCCCCTGGCGCAGCTTTGGTGACCTACAGCGCTGACCTTGAGCGATAATCATCGTCAGATTGCATCCGCGAAGTCGCGATCCCTAACAGCAGGTAGTTCGGGCAAAGTCGATGCTCGTGCGAGTTGCTCCTTAAGTTTGTAGAGTATACTCCGTGGTGAAATCCTCAACAAGAGGGTGGCCTCTCGCGTATGGGAATCCGAGAGGTCTTTGCCCGCAATCTGCGTAGGCTTCGCGAGAAAAAGAAGCTGTCGCAGGAGGCGCTGGCACATGAAGCTGGTGTTGATCGAACCTACATCAGCGCTCTTGAGCGCAGTGTATATGCTGCTAGCATCGACATGGTCGAGAAGCTCGCTATGGTGCTGGAGGTTGAGCCGGCAACGCTGCTCGATCCGCGATCTGAATAGACTTAAGCACAGTCTGACGCCGGCATCTCTTCGATCGCCCCGCCAACGCAGGCTGCTGGAATAGATGATAGCGGCGCGCAAGAACAAGGGCTTGAGCCAGGCCAAGGTTGCCGAAGCGCTTCGCCGCCCGCAGTCTTTCGTGGCCAAGTATGAGAGCGGTGAACGTCGCATAGACGTCATTGAGTTCCTCGACGTAGCGGAGGCGCTCGAAATCGACCCTTGCGAGGTTCTCGCACATGTGCGCCGCCTGCGTGACCGATAGCTCGTGCTGTGCTTGGCTGGAGCGGCCAACGTCATCAAAATCGCATCCCTGGATTTCCTGCCCCTCGCGGCAGATGGTTTGGGCACATCGATGACAAATGTGGATTACATATTATAGTTGATAAACTCAAGGCCCGTGATCCGCTGACCATCCGCGCATGGATATGCGCAAGTTGGTCGGACGAAATGCACGCAGGATCAGGGAGAAGGCCGGCTTGACGCAGGAGCAGCTTGCCGAGATCTCCGGCTTCAGCCAGCAGTACATCAGCGGGCTGGAGAAGGGTAAAAGGAACCCCACCATCGTCACGCTTTATGAACTGGCACAAGCCCTCCGTGTCAGTCATATCGATCTGGTGCGACCTGACTGACTGGCCGCGGACATTGCGACCGCAGATGATGCTGCGCACACTCGGATAGGCGAAGAGGCACGACGTGGTGCCAGTCGCGCCGCCAGCTTTGAGTGATCGCCGGGTATCGCCGGCCCAGTCGCCGGCCTCGAAGTCCTCCAGACCCTGCATGCCGGCCTGGCGTCCGCGCCCGGGCAGATGGGCTGAGCGTCGGCACGACGGCTTCGCGACCTTCCGTGACACGAAATCAAGCAAATGGCGGGTCAGATGCACGAAGCAGCTTAGCACTGTCGCCTGGGGAGGTGGCGCCGATCGCCTCCCTCTTGCCCAAGCAGTTCGCCAGCTTGGCTTCTCCCAGCACCTCGCCAATCTCATTGCGTTCTCGTTTGGGCGTTGCAACAGATCCTTCAAGGAAATTCACGGAAACTTTGCGACCGCAAATCGCTATCAATGGTACGCTCACCACAACTTTCGAGTTCAGTGGCTGCAGAAATCTGGTGTCGTTTTGTGTTCCGCCGCCGAACAGCATTTGCGAAGAGCGCGAAATGACAAAGTCAGCAGGACAAGGGTTCGGTTCTTCTATTTGGCGTCGTGCCGACCAATGAAGATACTTGTCGATCGCCTGATGACAGCAGCGCATCCTGATCGCCTTCGGATCCTGGGCCTTTGCGCACATGCCGACCTCACTGTCCGCGAACTGGCGGAGATTCTCGATCTTCGTCGGGAGCGCGTTGCGCGACACGTCCAGATGCTGGCCAGGGCTGACATTCTTTGCCGCAATCGACAAGGTCCTTGGTGCTCATATCATCTCAATGCAGGAGGCAAGGACGGAGGGTTGGTTCAATTCCTGGTCGATCTCCTGCCCCACGACGATGGGTATCATAAGCGCGACCTGGAGCGGCTCGAGGCGGCACAAGACGCGTGGTCGAAGGGGACTGCTGCTTGATCGTGGAATAGATTAAGCCAATGGAGCGCGACTACCATGGACAACTCCGCTGACGCAGCCATCGCAGAGCCCGGCACATACGGACGGTCTTCCTTGATCCACGTCGATTGCCGCGTTCACGAACTGCTTCTAAGACAGGAGCGGCAGGAGCGGACAACGCTCAAACTCATCCCATCCGAGAACTTTGCCTCTTCGGCCGTACTGGAAGCGACCGGCTCTATATTCACGAACAAGTATGCCGAAGGGTACCCGGGTGCGCGCTACTACGCGGGAAACGAGATCGTCGATGAGCTTGAGACCCTCGCGATCGAGCGACTGAAAGCGCTCTTTGGCAGTGAGCACGCCAACGTCCAGCCTTATTCGGGCTCGCCAGCCAACCAGGCCATCCATCGAGCACTGTTGAGTCCGGGAGACAAAGTGATGGGCTTGCCTTTACCCGAAGGCGGCCATCTGACTCATGGTTGGTCCGTCAACTTTTCCGGCACTGATTATCAACGCGTGCCCTATGGGCTGCACGAAAAGACGCAGCAAATTGACTATGACCGCGTGCGCGAGACGGCCAGGCGGGAACGGCCGAAACTGATTTGGGTCGGCGGAACTGCCTACCCGCGTGTCTTTGACTACGCGGCAATGGCAGAAATCGCTGCGGAGGCTAACTCCTATCTCGTGGCCGACATTGCGCACATCAGCGGCCTGATTGTCGCTGGCGCGCATCCGAATCCCATGGCCCATTGCGACGTCGTCACCAGCACGTCTCACAAGTCGATCCGCGGCCCCCGTGGAGGCTTTATTTTGTCGAAGAATGAAGATCGCTATCAGGCGCTCTATCATCCCACGAGCAAACACAATCTCGCCAGACGGATTGATCGCGCGGTGTTTCCTCAACTGCAAGGCGGGCCCCATGTGAATACCATCGCCGCGCTAGCTGTCGCTTTGCAGGAGGCCGCGAACCCATCTTTCCGCAGCTACGGTCAGCAGATCGTCAAAAATGCCAAGGCTCTGGCCGAGGCGCTTCTGGACCGTGGTTATGACCTGGTCACCGGCGGGACTGACAATCACATGCTGATCCTTGATCTGCGGGACCGGCCGCTATCAGGCAAAGCCTATGCCGAGCGCCTGGCCAAGGCAGGCATCATTACGAACTTCAACATGGTGCCGGGCGACCCGCGCGATCCAGCGGTTACAAGCGGGGTCCGGCTAGGGTCGCCGGCAGTGACGTCCATGGGCATGCGTGAGGGGGAAATGGTGCAGATCGCCGCCTTCATCGACTCGGTCTGCCGCCAGCCCGACGACCAGGAAGTTCATGCGAGCGTACGAAGAGAAGTTGCCGACTTCTGCACTGCGTTCGACGTCCCCGGCATCCCCGACCGGTAAGCCACCCCAATCCAGAAACTCCCCACCTGACTCCGACACTTGAAGCGAGGGCATTCCATGACCAGGCAGTTCGTGTTCTCTTCCGAATCAGTCGGCGCGGGACACCCCGACAAGATGGCCGATAACATCTCCGATGCCATCCTCGATGCGGTCCTCCGCACCGATCCGAAGGCGCGCGTCGCCTGTGAAACGTTGGTGAAAACAGGGATGGTCGTTCTGGCTGGCGAGATCACCAGCCACGCTGAGATCGATTACAGCCAAGTTGCCCGCGATACGATACTCGATATTGGCTACGACGACGATGCCATCGGCTTTGATGGTCGACGTTGCGCCGTCGTTCTCGCTCTCACCGAGCAGTCGCCCGACATAAGCCAGGGCGTTGACGAAGGACGAGGGCAGGATATCGAGCAGGGGGCGGGGGATCAGGGCCTCATGTTTGGATTCGCATGCAACGAGACGGATACATTGATGCCCTTGCCGATCCAACTCGCTCACAATCTGACGAAAAGACAGGCAGAGATCCGGAGAACGGGACAGCTTGGCTGGCTGCGTCCGGATGTGAAATCTCAAGTATCCGTACGCTACGAGGGTCTCCGCCCGGTGGCGCTGGATACCATAGTCCTGTCAACGCAGCATGACGAGGCGGTCTCCCAAGATACAGTCCGCGAAGGCGTCATTGAGGAGATCATAAAACCGGTCCTGCCGCCCCACCTGGATACTTCGGGGATCAGATTTCTGGTCAACCCAACAGGGCGGTTCGTGGTCGGTGGGCCTGCCGGCGACTGCGGCCTCACTGGACGCAAGATCATCGTCGATACCTACGGTGGAATGGGGCGTCACGGCGGCGGCGCCTTTTCGGGGAAGGACCCATCTAAGGTTGACCGCTCGGCGGCCTACGCCGCCCGGTATGTCGCGAAGAATATCGTTGCCAGCGGGCTTGCGGAGGTCTGCGAGGTTCAACTTGCCTACGCGATCGGCGTGGCCAGTCCGGTTTCTGTCATGGTCAACACATTCGGAAGCGCAAGGATTGAGGAAAAAAGGATCGAGCGCCTTATTCTCGAGCTTTTCGATCTCCGACCGAAAGGCATCATCAAGATGCTTGATCTCTTACGCCCGATATACCGCAAGACCGCGACATACGGACACTTCGGCCGTGAAGAGCCTGAGTTCACCTGGGAGAAGACGGACAGAGCCGACGACTTGCTGCGTGAAGCAGGACCGGCAGCTGCGTGAGGGCCGCTGGATCAAGCGCATGCGGCAACCCATTTCAACTCGCTAGACCCGCGCCTGGCCGGCATAGCAGAAAGCCGGTGGGTAGTTGGCGGAGACATTGATGCCGGATTATGACGTGCTTTGCATCGGCAATGCCATTGTCGACATCATAGCCCAGTGCGACGAGGAATTCCTCGAGACCAACGGCATCATCAAGGGCGCGATGAACCTCATCGACACCCGGCGCGCCGAATTGCTCTACAGCCGCATGGGCCCGGCGATCGAAGCGTCCGGCGGCAGCGCCGGCAACACGGCGGCCGGCGTCGCCAGCTTCGGCGGCCGCGCCGCCTTCTTCGGCAAGGTTTCGAACGATGCGCTCGGCGAAATCTACGCCCATGACATCCATGCGCAGGGCGTCGCCTTCGACACAAAGCCGCTGGCGGGCCTGCCGCCGACGGCGCGCTCGATGATCTTCGTCACCCCCGACGGCGAGCGCTCGATGAACACCTATCTCGGCGCCTGCGTCGAGCTCGGACCGGAGGATGTCGAGGCCGACAAGGCTTCTGGCGCCAAGGTCACCTATTTCGAGGGCTATCTGTGGGATCCGCCGCGCGCCAAGGAGGCGATCCGGCAGACGGCGAAGCTGGCGCATGCAGCAGGCCGCGAGGTGTCCATGACACTCTCGGATTCGTTCTGCGTCGACCGCTACCGCGACGAGTTCCTCGAGCTGATGCGCTCGGGCACCGTCGATATCGTCTTTGCCAACAGCCACGAGATCAAGTCGCTCTACCAGACATCGTCCTTCGACGAGGCGCTGGCGCAGATCCGCGAGGATTGCCGGATCGCCGCCGTCACCCGCTCGGAAAAAGGCTCGGTCATCGTGCGCGGCGACGAGACCGTGGTCATCCAGGCGACCGCGATCAAGGAACTGGTCGACACGACAGGCGCCGGCGACCTCTATGCCGCCGGTTTCCTGCATGGCTACACGCAAGGCCGCGACCTCAAGACCTGTGGCGACCTTGGCTCACTGGCCGCCGGCCTGGTGATCCAGCAGATCGGCCCGCGCCCGCGCCAGAACCTGCGCCGCGAGGCCGAGCTGGCGGGGTTGATCTAGCCTGACGATCCAACGACGAGCTGCCGGTCTCCTCTCCTGCAGGCTGTGGGGGAAAGTGCGTGTAAATCGAAATGTCGGATGCGCATCCGCGTGAGGCGGCAGCCCGGGGCATGTCACGAATCGAACGGTTGACGGCGGTGCCGCCCTTCAGCGCGACCCTTTTGCCCTGCGATATAGGGAACGCGTTCGGATCAGCTGCTCGGCCTGCGGCATATATTGCTCACCGCCATCATCGACCTCGTGTGGCAACAGGTCGGCCGGGATCGTGATGCGATAGAGCGGGTGAAGCGGCCGACTGGTGAATTGACATCAATGCATCGCCCGATTGAGATTACCTGCCAGGAGCGCAGTGCGTTGTTCAAGCCAGTCGGACGATCATGGGCAAATATAAGGACCATTGTGAGCCACGCCGGCATCGCCATGACGATGGCGCGGTTTCTTTTTCCGAACGGCCTTCCGAGCCAAGCTACTTTCAGCGTTCGTCGATCGTAACCGCGGACCCTGTCGACGCCGAAGTGATCTGGTTCAACACCAGCAAGGGTTTTGGCTTTGTCAAATTGCCGGAGGACATCGAGGCCTATCTGCACATCCGGGTGCTGGAGGCGGCCGGAAGCCCCAGTGTTTCGGAGGGAACGCGTCTGAAGGTCACAACGGAAGAAAGTCCAAGAGGTCGTCAGGTCGCGCAAGTGCTGGAGGTCGGCGGTCAGACCGCGAAATCTGAGCTGCTTACACGTTGCACTGGAGAATCCACCGCCGGAACCAGCGCCCAGTTGGAGAGCGAGGGCACGGTCAAGTGGTACAATCCCCAAAAGGGCTTCGGCTTCATTGCTCCTGAAAACGGTGAGAAGGACATCTTCGTTCATGCCACCGCGCTGACCCGCTCAGGACTCAGCATGCTGATGGAGGGTCAGAAGGTGTTTGTCCAATGCGGACAGGGCAAGAAAGGCCCGGAAGTTCGGAGCATTCGCCTCGCTTAGAGCCAAATGCGTTGGCCTACCGAAATCGTCCCTCAGACAAAGAAAAAGCCCGCTACCGGGAGGAGGTGGCAGCGGGCTCGATTTAGAATGAGACGCGGGAGGAGGTGCGCCCCATTCAGCGTCGGCACCACATCTGGGAGGAGTAGACGGCCGACACCCTGATCATACCGATCGCCGCGGATATTGCAACGCACAAATTTTATCTCGCGACTGCGAAATGATGCCGGATCCCCTTAGCCGATCCTGAAAAAACTGCGGTCAGGCTGCGGCTTTCTTGCCGGCACGCTTGGCAGGTGCCGGCGTTTCCGGTTCCTTCGGCTTGCGGCCCAGACCCATGGTCTTGGCCAATGCCGAGCGCGCCGCAGCGTAATTCGGCGCCACCATGGGATAGTCCGCCGGCAGCCCCCATTTCGCGCGATATTCGTCGGGTGTAAGGCCATAGTGGGTAGCCAGGTGACGCTTGAGCGACTTGAACTTCTTACCGTCCTCTAGGCTGACAATATAATCGGGTGTAACCGATTTTCTGATCGGTACGGCAGGCTTGAGAGCTTCCGGCTTTTCTGGTGCGGCATTACCAGCAGTGCCTTTCAATGCGATGTGGATCTGGCTGATAAGCCCAGGCAGTTCACCGACGGGAACCGGATTGTTCGAAACATAGGCTGAGACGACATGGGCGGTGAGTTCGATGAGGTTGTCAGCTTTGCTCTCGGTTTCGTCGGTCATGAAAACGCTCCTGCGGGCTTAGACTAGGCGGTGAAGAATCACTTCATAGCTTAATAGTGACGACCGCCTTTGATAGCAACCAAGCCATTGCATGATGTGGTGGCGGATCGCTGCACGCCCTGTCGCCGTCACGGATCTTCCTCTTGAACCGTCATCGCCCTGACAACACATTGTGTCAGGGTCGCCTCGCGTCGATGCGGCGCCTCTTCAAACAAATTGGCTATTTGGAAGGTTGGAGGAACTAATGAACGCTGAGGCTTTCAGCAGCCCGCTTTTCGTGAGGCGCGCAACGCACATCATCCAAGAGATTGCCGGCCTTGCGGATGCAATCGATTTTCTCAATGAATGGCCGGAAGATCGCAGGGACCTGATCCACGAAGCCGCCCTGAGGGCATGCTACGATGCACAGGAATTTGTTGAGAGACAGTCATGCCATACCCCGATGGTTGGGGCGGGGGACCAGGAACGCGCGAGCAGGCGGCACGAAGCCGAGCTACCGCGACCACCAGACACCCCGCCCGTGGACATTGTTCGTCGTGGCAGGTCTCCTGGCTCGCGGGTCAAAGCCTGCGCCCGTCTTCCCGAGGCCGTTCGCCTCAGTGACATCAATGGGCTTGGCTCGCCGCTAACAGTTGCGGGGGCAGCGCCGGTATCGCACCGGCTTCCCTCTTAGCTCCGCTACAGCAGTGCCGCGCGGAGAACCATGACATGCGCACAATCACAGCCGCTTCGCTCCTTGTCAATACCATATAACGAGATGTTTATGTGATTATGCGAACTGCTCGCCAGCTGCCCGTAGCCTGGTGCTCAGCACGCCCGCTGAATTGCCGGATCTTGCGAGCGTGCAAGCAGAAGCTTCAGATCCCACCCATGCAGAGGTATTTCATTTCGAGGTAGTCCTCGAGGCCATGGCGAGAACCCTCCCGCCCGATGCCCGACTGCTTCATGCCGCCAAAGGGCGCCGCTTCCGAAGACATACGCCCCGTGTTGATGCCAACCATGCCATATTCCAATGCCTCGGCCACGCGCCAGACACGCTTCAGGTTCGAGGCATAGAAATAGGCAGCGAGGCCGTAGATCGTGTCGTTGGCCTCACGCACAACCTGATCCGCACCTTCGAAGCGAATGATCGGCGCCAGCGGCCCGAAAGTCTCCTCTTGCGCAACCGCCATGATGCTGGAAATTTCGGTAAGCACTGTGGGCTTGAAGAAGGTGCCATCCTTGCCGATGCGTTCGGCCCCGCATCGAATAATCCCACCCTTGGCAACGGCATCTGCGATGTGCGACTCGATCTTGGCCAGAGCATGGATGTCGATGAGCGGTCCGATGTCCACTCCGGCAGCGAAGCCGTCGCCGACCGACAAGTGCCGGACTTTCTCCACGAACTTCTCGACGAACGCATCGTGAACGCTCGATTGGACGTAAAGACGGTTTGCCGAAACGCAAGTCTGGCCGCCGTTGCGGAACTTCGCCTGGATTGCGCCGTCAACCGCGGCGTCAATGTCAGCGTCGTCGAACACAATGAAAGGGGCATTGCCGCCGAGCTCGAGGCTGACCTTCTTGATCTGCTCGGAGCACTGGCGCATGAGCAGCCGGCCAACCTCGGTCGAGCCCGTAAAGCTGATCTTTCGAACCTTGGGATTGGAGCAGAGTTCGCGTCCAACGGCATCACCTTCGGACGCATAGACCAGGTTGATGACGCCGTCGGGAAAGCCGGCCTGCTGCGCGAGGGCAAACATTGCACCTGCCACGAGCGGCGTCTGTTCAGCAGGTTTGAGCACGATCGCGCAGCCGGCCGCAAGGGCCGGCGAGATCTTGCGCGCCACCATCGACGCTGGGAAATTCCATGGCGTAATCGTGCCGACCACACCGATCGGCTGCTTGATGACCAGCATGCGACGGTCTGTCGAGGGTGCGGGAATCGTCTCGCCATAGATGCGATTGGCTTCTTCGGCGTACCATTGCAGATACGCGGCCGCATGCGAAACCTCCGACTTGGCTTCGGCAAACGGCTTGCCCATCTCTGCAGTGAGGATGGCGGCAAGATCACCGGCGTGGTCCATGATCAGCTCATGCCATCGCCACAGAACGTCGCTGCGTTCTCGGGCGGTCAGCCCCGCCCATCCAGGCTGCGCTGCGTAGGCCTTGTCGATCGCAGCGCGCGTCTCCTCCACCCCCATGTCGGGAAGTATTGCCAGCATTTCGCTGCTCGACGGGTTGAGGACCTCGAATGTCCGCGGGCTAACCGGCGTGCCGAGCGCCGGCAGGCGATCGACGGCGCGAAACAGCTCAGGGGATTTCAGGTGGCGGATCATCGGCAGGCACAGGGGCAATACCGGCTTCCTCTCAAACACTGCGGAGTTGTATGTCAGCAGGCCTCGGCTTGTACTCCGCACCTGCGGGCTCCTTATAGGGCCTCGACCATACGGCTGGTAGAGGATTCTGGTTCGCCGCGTCCGATACCGGCAAAAGCCAGCTGCAGCGAAGTCTGGGGCAGGGCGTATGCGACCAACGCTCACGTCCGAGGGTCGGGATGACATCAGGTACCACGGCGAGCGCCTGCTTCTCAGGCAAATCGTGGAACATCTGGTCGGGTCTTCCGCTCGCAATCAGTGGATCCGGGGGTGAATGCGGCACGCTCTAAGCGCTGGAAGGCCGGAAGGTGACCGGCAGGCGCTGCGGGCAGCGAATGACGTAGGACGGCATGTAGACGACGTCTTCCGCAACGATGGTCAGCGCCAGACCCTCCAGCCTCCCGAACAGCGCGGGGAAGGCGCAGCGCAATTCCAGACGCGCCAGCTCAGTGCCCAGCAGGAATGCGGTCCCTCGCCGAACGACAGGTGCGGGTTGTGCCGCCGGGTGACATCGAACCTGTCGGCGCCGGGACCGAAGGCCTTTTCGTCCCGGTTCGCCGCATGGAACGCCATCAGACGGCGTCGCCGCGGCGCACCATGCGTCCGTCGATCTCCACGTCCTTGGGTGGCATAGCGGACCGGCAGATTGGCCGCTGAGCTGCCCCAGCGCAGGATCTCCTCGATCGCCAGTGACCACGGAACCTGGCCGCTGCGCACCAGGTGCAGTTGCTGCGGATGGCTCAGCAATGCGAGCACGCCATTGCCGATGACGCCGGCGGTGGTCACGAAGCCCGCAGAGAGCACCATGAACAGCATGTCGATGAGCTCGGTGTCGGAAACGAGCTCGCCATTGTCACGCGCGACGATCAGGGCCGAAGCCAGATCATCGCCGAGCTGGCCCCGCTTGAGCGCGATCAGGCGACGAAAGAACTCCGGGATGCGCTGCCGCGTCTGTCGCACTTCTTCGGCTGTGGCGGAGGTGTTGGCCAGCTGTAGGTGAGCGCGACGATCTCTTCGCGCTGTTCGTCCGGCAAACCGAACAGTTCGGCGATCACGTTGGTGGGCAGCGGAGCGGCGAACTCGCTCATCAGATCGGCACTGCCGCCGCGCTGCGCCATCTCGGCCAGGAATCGATCGACGCATTGTTCGACCCGTGGCGCCAGCAAGGCGATACGACTGGGCGCGAAGCTGCTGGACAGCAGGCCGCGCAAGCGCCGGTGATCGGCGCCGTGCGCCGTGGTCATGTTGTCCACTTTGCATATCCCGATCAGCAGATGATTCTCGGGAATCTCGCCGTCCTGCAGCGCCCGCCACTGTCGCCAGTCCTTGTTGAAACGCTGGTCGGAAAGCATCTGCCTGAGCGTCTGGTGACGGGCTGCCGCCCAGGTCACCACATCGCCTGGCGGCGACACTCGCGCCATCCCCCTGCCGCAGAACCGCAGAAGAAAGACGATCAAGTTGCGTGGGAGCGGCGGACACACCGATCACGTCGCAATGATCGTTTTCTACGCGCATGCCAACAACCCCTTCAAGACCATCGCGGGTCCACTTCTCGGCACGGAAGATCCGCGCGCGGACTTCGAAGAGTGCCCCTTCAGGGTCCTTTCGAAATTAGAAGCGGTAAGTGACACCTGCGCCTATCAACCAGGGATCGAGATTGGCCTTGCCTGTGAGCTTGGCGCCGGCGACAGTGACGTCGAAGTCGGGCTTGAGGAAAAGCTTCTTCACGTCGAAGTTGACGCCCCAGTGCTCGTCCACCATGTAGTCGAATCCGACCTGCAGCGCGGCGCCGAATGTGTTCTTGACCTTGAGATCATCGGCGCTGCCGGCTTGCTGATGATAGAAGATCGTATAGTTCACGCCGGCGCCGAGATAGGGCTCGAAGGCGCCGAAATCGGTAAAATGATACTGCAATGTCACCGTGGGCGGCAGCAGCCACACCTTGCCGACCTTGCCCAGCCCGCCGATCGCACCCTGGCCACCGATGTTGGCATAGGTGGTGCCGAGTATGAGTTCGGCGGCGATGTTGTCCGTGAAGAAATATGAGATATCGAGTTCCGGCGTCACGGTGTTCGAATACGAAAGACCGGAGCCGGGCACCGCATTGACATAGCCCGAATCCTCGGTGATCACCCCCAACGCCCGCAGGCGGATCTGCCAGGGGCTTGGCGCTTCCGCGACCCAGGCTTCTGCCTGCGGCACGCTCGCGGCTTGCCCAATATCTGCCGCGCCGGCTTGTCCAGCAACGATGAGGACGACAGCCGCTGTCATTGCCCGCGCCACGCCAATTCGCGCTCTCGCCATACTTTTCTCTCCTTGATCTTCAGAAGCGACGCACTGCGCCTTGATTGAATCCTGCTCGCATCAATTGAGATTGACGGAGCGCTCATGCGGGAGAGCCCTCGCATGTGTCGTGCCAAATGAGAAAATCGTTGCAGAACAATGCGGTCACTCCGATAGCGCGGTGTCTCATGTCCGACTTCGTCGAAGAGCCGACAATGAGTGCAGCCGTAGCCGCCCCTGGCAGCCGTTCGTCAACATCGGCCGGCAGTTCGTTGGCACGCTGGCACTCGGCTTCGAGTTTTGGCGTATTCTGCGTTCAGCGCCTTGATCGTCGCCTGCTGCTTCGCCGTCAGGCCGGGGAACGTTCCAGCCAGTTGGCGCAGTCCGTGGGCATGTCCGTAAGGCGTCTCGACCGCGACCGATATGGGCGGGAAATCCTTTGACAGAATGCGCCAGCCGCCATCCGATCGGGCCATGTAGCGGATCGCGTTCAAGACCTCGCGCAAGTCCGTCACCACGCGCCGTCCGGTCTTGGCCGCGCCCGGCAGGAACGGTTGTATCCGCGACCATTCCTCATCCGTCAGATCGGGGGGATAACGCTTGATCTTCTCGATATCGGCCATCCGGCCAGGAGTCGCTCGGGTCCACATCCCAAGCTTGAAACACGATTAATCCCGCCAGTCCGCTGCCCGCCCTGCAGCAGGCCCCTCTTCGGGCGTCAATTAATCCTGCTTCGGTTTGAAATTCGCTACGAGGGCACGATATCGTTGTGATGACCAACCTGGATTGATCATCAAGTGGCCGATACCGCCATAGAATGCGGCGAAAAGGCGCGTGGCCGTTCTGAACCTCCGGGCCGGCCGCCGCGCAATCGTGCGGTGATGAAGCACTCCGATGTCCTTGGCGGGCTCGATTACCTGGCGGCGGACTATCACCGGCAGGATTTCTCCAAGCATGTCCACAACGAGTATCTGATCGGGCTGATCGAGCGAGGCGTCCATGATGTCTGGTGCCGAGGCGAGGTTTGGCACGCCGGTAGCGGCACCGTCGCGACCTTCGCGCCCGGCGAACCGCATTTCGGGGGTGCTGGTGACGATCTTGGCTGGAGCCAGAAGATCTTCTACATGCCCGAAGGCCTTGTCCGGCAAGTCCTTGAGGGCAGCGGCCAACACGAACCCGGAACGATCGACTTCAAAAGCCCGTTCCAGGAGAATGCCCCTGTTGCGTACGGCCTCAGCGCGCTTTGGCGCCTGCTTGAACATGAGCACAGCTCGGCACTGGAGATCGAGGAGCATCTGATCCGTTTCCTGCCCCACGTCTTCGCACAAGTCGGCAGGTCGCGCGTTGCTGAGCCAAAATTCGTGCCACCGAGGTTCCGCGACGTATGTGACTTCATCCATGCCCACTTTGACGAAGTTCTGCAGCTCGCCGCCTTGGCCGCCCTCGCCGGATGCTCCAAGGCGACGTTGATCGATGGCTTCAAGGCGCATTTCGGGTTGCCCCCCACCCGCTACCTGATCCAGGTCCGCATCGACGAGGCGCGACGGCTGTTGAGGCGAGGTCAGCACGTCGCCCAGGTCGCCGTGGCGGTCGGGTTCGCAGACCAGAGCCATCTGACCCGACACTTCAAGGCCGTGTTGGGAGTGACGCCGGCACGTTATCTCTCAGCTTGAATATTGTTCAATAAAGCGCGCGGCGAACCGTCTAGCTTGGACGCTCAACGGATGAAACGAGCGTCAAGACCATGAGCGACAGCAAGCAGGCACGCCCCCGCGGCTTCACCAGCGACAACATCGCCGGCGCCTCTCCCGCGGTGATCGCAGCCATCACGGAGTGCGCTTCGGGTCAGGCGCTTCCCTACGGCAACGATGAGCTGACGCACACCGTCGAGCGCCGACTTGCCGAGGTGTTCGAGCATGAGGTCGACGTGTTCCTCGTCTCGACGGGGTCGGCGGCGAACGCGCTGGCGCTCGCGGCGATGACGCCGCCATGGGGCAGCGTCCTTTCGCATGCCGAAGCACACATCAACCGCGACGAGTGCGGCGCGCCGGAATTCTACACCGCCGGTGCGAAGTTGGTGCAGCTCCCGGGCGACGCCGGCAAGATCGACATCGACGCCCTGGCGGCCAACGCGAAGCGCATGCTGGGCGACGTCCACTCGGTCCAGCCCTCCAGCGTCAGCATCACGCAGGCGACCGAGGTGGGATCGGTCTACGGCTCGATGAGATCAAGGCGATCGGCCATATCTGCCGATCGGCGGACCTGCCACTTCACATGGACGGCGCCCGCTTCGCCAATGCCCTCGTCACTCTCGGCTGCTCGCCGGCCGAGATGACGTGGAAGGCCGGCGTCGACCTTGTGTCGTTTGGCGCCACGAAGAACGGAACGTTTGGGGTCGATGCGGTCATCTCATTTCGCAGGGATCTCGCGAGCACGATCGCCTTTCGCCGCAAGCGGGCCGGCCAGTTGAGCTCCAAGATGCGCTTCATGGCGGCGCAGATGGACGGCTATTTGCGAGACGGTGTCTGGCTTCGCAACGCGGCTCATGCCAACGCGATGGCGTCGGCGCTGGCGCAAGGTTTGGCCGCCGTGCCGGGTGTGGAGATCCAGCAGCGTCCCGAGGCCAACATCCTATTCTGCCGACTTCCCACGTCGCTAATCCGGGGGCTGCTCGACATGGGATTCCGCTTCTACCATGACCGCTGGGAGCCCGGGATCGTGAGGTTCGTCACCTCTTTCGCGACGACCGGGGCCGACGTGTCCGACTTGATCGGCGCGGCGACCAGCCTCTGCGCACCGGTCGGCTCGGCTCGTGTTCCGGCTGGCGCCGAATGAGTGTGGCGCCGTCGAGCGCTCTCGCCGCCCGTCACGGACCGTTCAAGGCATTGTCATAGGCCTCTAAGGGATGTCCTCTTTGCTCGACTGCATTGATGATCCGAGCGTTCTGGCCGCACGAGCGCACGAGCATCTCAGGCTGTATCTTCTGTCCCAGCTCAGACCTACAAATTCATCTTACCTCGGCAGGGGGCTTCACCGTGCGGTAACAATGTGACCAGGTTGATTTTCTGTAAGAAGGTCTCCCCTAGGCGCAATTCACCTAAATTCATCCGTGATCCTCAATACTTGTGATATTTATTTTGCATTCTTTTATCATATTTTTTACGAAAAATGCTGTCCATTTAGTCAGACATTACTTAAGAGAGTGAGTCGGACCTGCGCGGGTGGCAGCATCAATCGGAATTTTGACCACTAGCAGGAGAAAATATGCCTTCCATATCTACTCGCCGCGCCAACGCAACGGACGCAGGGACGGTCGTCCGTTTTATTCACGCGCTACTCGATGAACTCACTGGCGGGAAAGCTCCCGCGCCCGACGACGTGAGACAAAGCGCGGAGATAATGCTTGCCGACGCTGGCGTGCTCGTTGTGATCGCAACTGCAGATGGCGAGCCGGTCGGCATCATGGTGCTGAATGAATGCACGGCGATCTATCCAGGAGGTAAGTTCGGCTATATTTCGGAGCTGTATGTTCGACCCGAAAAGCGCTCCAAAGGTATCGCCCCTCATCTGCTAGAGGTCGCCTCGCAGGAAAGCCATGCGCGTGGTTGGAAGCGACTTGAGCTTGCAGCGCCCAGGCAACCAAAATGGAAGCGCACGCTCGATTTCTATCTGCGGAACGGGTTTGAGGAGCTCGGCCCTCGGCTCTGTCGGATGATCTAGACTCAGAGTTTGCTATGGGCTGCTCACAGCAACCTGTCGCACAATGTGAGGGAATGCGAGCGGACCATCCTAATGCTACAGCCGAATGGTCGATAGTTGATTATTTTCGCAGGTCAGGGCACCTCCGTGCCTTTGGCATCAGCGTTTTGGCTTGGACTTCCTCACGTTCTGCGACGAAGCGGCCTTGTGACGCCTCCTGGCGATCGACCTCCGTTTCGGCTTCGAGCCTACGCTTTAGCACAGCGGCGCTCTCGGTGACCAAGCGCCGCTCTTCGATCTGCAGAACCTGGATCAATCATCCAGCTGGGCGAGCTGCCGGGCCCGTTCGGCTGCGGCCTGTCCCAGACAGCGATCCGGCGATTCGAGCGTTTGCTGAACGGCTTCAGGGCGTGCCATAAGGGTCTCGGCAATAAGCGCCACCGCGTCCTTGGTCTCGCTCTTCACCATGTACAGACGGTTGCAGTCCTGCTCGGTGGAACGAGAGACCAGCGGAGCCGTCATCGCCAGCAGAGTCTTGAACCTGCCGAACTAAGTTCGCTCGGTCGGATGACATGCGCACAATCACCGGCACTTCGCTTCTTGTTAATTGCCATATAACGAGATGTTTATGTGGTGATGCGAATAATGCCCTTGCGCTGATCAGTCTCTTTCGACCAAACCCGCTTACGGAGCGGTCCCTCGCATCAGTGCAGGCTCGGAGAAGTCCTTGTCCCCATCGGCCACGCCGGATCAGATCGAGGTCGCCGGGCTCAAAGGGTAAAGTGGGGCCAGTCGTCACGGTCCGCCGGCATCACGGTATTTACCCCGCTCGCTTCGCTCTGCGTGAGACCGCCGAGCCACGGAAGGCACGATTGCCGACGAGAGCTGGCAGTACCCATGTCCGGAGTCGAAAGACTCCCTGAGAGGAAAGACAGACCCACATATTTCGCATCGGCCGCGCTCGTTTCGTAATGCCGGATTGTTCCTCTGCCATCGGATTTGTGTGGCCGCCCTGACAGCAGTTTTTTCGTCGGACCGCATGGCTGCGAGGCGAAGCGGGGAAAACCAGGTTTCCAACGAAGGCAGCGATCCTTACGGGCATCTGTCGGATCCGCCGTTTTCAAAGGCACGGCAGGTACGTCCTCGAGGGCTCGCTGATCGACTCGACCGTTTGGCCGCTGATGGGCCGCTATCTGCAGCGCGTTCAGGCCTCCCGACAAGGCAAAATACCGCTACCGCATCCCACAGCTCTCGACAGTTCGTCCGCTTCAAAGAGCGCAACGATCGACTGAGCGGCTGGAATGCGGGGCATTGCTTTCCGGCAGCCTCGGGCCGCAAGCGGCCGCCTTTGTGCTGTCATCGGGCACTTGAAATACCCGTCTGTTGGTAATCAGGCTGCCCTGAAGCCGACGGGAGAAATGCGTTGGTGTTTCTTCTTATAGATGCAGTAAGTGAGCAAATCATAAGTATTTGAGAAGCTGTGCAACCAGAATATATGCGGTTCGCCGTTCGCGTCATAAAAGATGCTTTCGCCTTCGCCCACCGGACCCCGCTTGCGGTTCGTTGCGTGATCGCAGATGGCGGAATAGGCAACTTCGGTGGTGATGCCGGGAAAGTGCTCAGCAAGCGCTTTCGATCTCGGGAAATAGGCCACATTGTCATTGCCCGCCTTCTCGCAGATATCCCTGTGATAGGGATGCCGGCTGACAACGCCGAAGGCAGGAAATTCCGGATCGCGTTCGCAAACCATTTGCCAAAGCGTTGTCGTAAGGGTGTTCCCGTAGCGCTTGCGAAGCTGCTCGATGCTCTTCCATTCAAATGAGCAGTCGAGCGCTTCGGGACGAAATCTTCCCCCGAGAAACAACAGACGGCGCCCGCCATAATTGGCTTCCGCCTCCATTGCCTGATGGAATGTCGGATTCAGCGTCGACTCATTGTCGCCCAGAAGCAGGGAGCGATGCCAAGGCAGAAGGTCATGCGTAATCTCATGTGCGATGAGGAAGCGTCGCTTCAGCTCGGCCACATCATCATCGATGAAGATCCGCTTGTCGCCTTCCTTCAGCATAAGGATACCACGAAGGCCATATTGCTGGACGACATCGACCATGCGCTTGGCCGTACTGGTGATCTCGTTGCCAGCGATTCGCGCCCGGTGGGCGATCTCATCCAGTAGGCTCAAGTTCGCTTTGCTGTAATAGGTAAGGTCAAGCTTTTGCAGCGCGCGTACCTGCTCGAGCCGTAACGGGGGCTCTGGATTGCCGAGATCACGGAGCAAACGTGATATGTGCTCATGGATATCTTGGCGCTCAAAGTCCCCAATTATCGGCTCAATCGCGGACATGGTCATCCATTCTTCTTATCGATTGACGCCAGTACCTTGACGAAATCGTTGAGGTCGCGCCTTTCAGCCTGGCTTAGCTTCGATAGGTCGTCCGAACTCGCGGCAAAACGATGCGCCGCTTCGGTGAGATTGTCGTTCTGCGCAGACGACGCCGCGGTCAGCTGTTCTACAGCACGTGCTGAAACCCCAATGAACTCGGCCAGCTGATGAACGGTACGCGGGCCTGGAACATAGCAGGGATCCTTTTCCACCTTCTCCAATTCCGCCGCATCAACACGAATTTTGGCAGCCAACTGCGCAATGCTCAATCCGTCCTTGCGTCGAAGCTGATGCACCAATTTAAACAGCACAACAGATTTCTGTTCGGGGGCAGCCGAAGGCTGCCCCGCGGTTGCTTGATGACGAGACTTCTCCTGCATAAGACGCTCAAGCGGAGCTGCATCGCGCAGCGGGAGTCCCGCGTCGCAATCGACATCTGGATCATGTTCGATATGGCTGCGTAGCCAATCGGCAGTGAAATGTAATTTCATGGTCGACTCCTCTTGTTAGTGTTGCACGGATAGGAAAGTCGCAGCATCCCTGCTGGAAAGCTCGAAGTATCTCAGCCCTTTATGCACCCCTTCGCTATCCGCTCCAAGATCCGTCATTCCGATCGCATCCCGGTAGAAAACTTCTGCGCCAGGAAGGGAATGCAGACCGATCCGGCCACCAAACTCTTCTTCCAGGCTCAAGCTGACGGCTGTGCCAACGAGCGCACGCCCCGCACCCTTGTAAGTCGGCTCAGCAACCAGCTTTGGTCGATTCCATGGCGCCGTCGCCAGAAACTCCACGTAGATCAGCGGCATTCGCTGATGCTCGGGATGGCGACTGAAGCAGTCTTGGCCACCTTTGCGCGTCATCATGATGGCCTGTGTGCTGCCACCACATTCGAGCACGAAGAAATCGAACAGGAACGGGTCGTTCAGCGCAGCCAGCGCCTTCTTGCCCCATTCCCAATGGGCGTCTTCGGCATTGACCTCCGCTAAAGTCTGAAGAGAGGCCTTGGCTTCCCTGCGACGCAACTCAAAAAGCGGTCGCCAGCGTCCTTCGATATGCGCGAGATTGGTGCTGTCCAGGCCATGATACAGATCTGCATCTTCGAACCGGCCTGTTGCGCGATTTAAGAGAAAGACGCGATCGATCAGCTCTTTCATAGAACCATCAGCTCTACTTTTTCTGATTTATCGGCGCTTTCGACAAACACCTTTTCGCCACGCGCCAGTCGATCGTCGACTGATTTGTAGAGCCGCAGCGCCTGGCGAACGAGCGCGGTTTTGGACAACCCTTTTTCTTCACACATGGCTTCAAGGACGCTCATTTCCGCGTCCGACAGGTTAAGCGTCATTGTACGCTTCATAGGCGCCTCCCTAACCGGCATCGTTTACGTAGCTATAAACTCCATAATTGTCAATCAAAAAAAGATTACAAAATAGCCATTAATTAGCTAGACATTGGCTAAAAATTGCATATATGTTTTGTGCAGAATGAGAAACAAGGAGGCTTGGATGCCTGACGCAGCGAACTTTACATATAAGCTGAACGGCCGCGTGGTGGCTACCGATGACGCCATCGTTTCAGGTCGCGCGGTCCGCAACAGCGGTGGGCTTGATCCAGCCAGCGACTATATTCTCATCCAGATAGCCGACAGGACATCGCGTTCGATCGGCCTTGAGGAAGCGATCGACCTGCGACAGATGCCCCAGCCTGAGTTCCTTTCATTCAAAGGCGACAGGACCTTCTCTTTCACCGTCAACGAGCGTGGCTGGGAGTGGGGGGCGGCGACAATCTCCGCGTTCGACATCTACCGCTACGCCAGCATCGCCGAGGAACTCGAGCTGATCCTGGACAGCGCCGGCGATACGGTCATTCCCGCCGATGGCGCGGTGGTTCTTGGCGGACATGGCGTCGAGCGCATCCGCAGCCGCGAGGCGAAAACGGTGGTCATCAAGATCAACGGTCGATCGCGCACGATACCCCGGAGAAAGCACAGCTATCGCGAGATTGCACTGCTCGCATACCCCGACGCCGATTTTGAGAAGTTCAAGTACACGATCACCTACCTGAAAGGTGTCCACGGCGCGGAAGGTGATCTGGTCGAGGGCGAGAAGATCGAAGTCAAGAACGGGATGGTCTTCAATGTCCGCCGATCTGATAAGTCGTGATCCGCATCTGAAGCGGCTGCTGGACGAGGGGTTTGAGCTCGAGATGCGCGAGCTCGTCCTTCTCGTTCACAGCGTGCCCTACGTGAAGCGCGACATGTCGCTTGGCCGCGGCACGCTTGTCTGCATTCTGTCGCTGGATAGCGAAGGCCTGACCTCGACTCCACAAACCGGCCACACCATGTGGTTCACCGGAGAGACGCCTTGCCATCGCGATGGTACGCCGATGACCAATATCATCCACAACAGCAACGAGGCGACCGTCGGATCCGACATCAAGGTCCACCATTACTTCTCGTCGAAGCCAGAAGGGACTGGCCGGTATGCCAACATTTACGACAAGGTCGTCACCTACGAATCTCACCTCGGCGCCGCTGCGCGGTCGCACGACAAGACCGCGAACGCGCGCACAGGCGTCACGTTAGCCAGCGCAGAGGACGATAGCCCCTTCGCGATCCCCGATTCTGCGTCAGCCCGCTATGGAATCGTCATCGCCAACCGCAAGCTCAAGGGCCGCATTGCTATCATCGGCCTTGGCGGCACAGGTGCCTATCTGCTCGATCTCGCCGCCAAGACCCGCGTTGCCGAGATCCACATCTACGACGACGATCAACTTCTCAACCACAATCTTTTCCGTTCGCCCGGTGCTCCCGAACTGGCGCTGGCGAAGAATTTTCCCCGCAAGGTAGATTATTACGCAGCGCTTTACGCGCGTATGCACAAGGGCGTGAAGCCGCACGCCACTAGGGTCAAGGCTGACAACATTGATGAATTTGCAGGTTATGACTTCGTCTTTGTCTGTGTTGACAAGGGATCGTCGCGGCGCGTCATTGCCGAAGGGTTGGTTCGCCTGGGCATTCCGTTCGTCGACACTGGCATTGGTCTTGGGCTCGACGACAACACGCTCGACGGCTGCGCACGGGCGACTTTCATTGCCCCCGGCACGCCCTGGGCGGAAGTGGCGACCCATCTGTCGTTCGGTGACGACGATGAAGAGGCCGATGTGTACGGAACCGAAATCCAGATCGCCGAGCTCAATTCGTTGAACGCGATCATGGCGATCATGCGCTGGAAGCGCTGGCTGACCTTCTATCGTGATGAACGCAACGAAAAGAACGCGACGTACATGATCGAGGGCAACAATATCACGAACCGGGGGGCATGATGGCTCGGGTGGATTGTCTTGCAACGGTCTTTGTCGAAGACATTCCCGAACAGCTGGAAGACGGGGTCCTTTACGTGTCGCGCCAATGCCACGTTGCCCTCCATAATTGCGCCTGTGGGTGTGGTGAGGAGGTTTCAACACCGCTCGTTGCAACCGAATATGACTTTGTCATGGAGGACGAGGGCGCCTCGATCTGGCCGTCGATCGGCAACCACGACTTCCCTTGTGGCTCACACTACATCATCAAACGTGGCCGAATCCATTGGGCGGGCAAGATGTCTCGCGAGCAGATCGAAGCCGGCCGCGCCTATGACCGCCTTCTCAAGCGCGGCGCCCAGCCGAAGGGGCTCGGGGCCATCCTCGCATGGTTCAAGCGCCTGTGGATCAAGTTCATCGGCTAATCAGTGTGCAGCCGGCGGCATCGCGTTTGCAGGCACAGATCAGGTGACGACGCCTTCGGGAAAGCCTGCCTCTCCCGCGAGCGCAACCATTGCGCCTGCAAAAAGCGGCGTCTGTTCGGCGGGTTTCAATATCTCGGTGCAGCCCGCCGCCAGTGCCGGCGAGATCTTGCGCGCGACCATTGAAGCCGGGAAAATTCTGCAGCGTGATCGTGCCAATAACGCCGATCGGCTGCTTCTCTGCCGTGTCGGCGGCGCCAACCGCGGAGTTTCGCTTGTGGGGAGAGAGAGATAGACAGGCCTACCTCTTGGAATCGTGGGGTCGTGGCCCCATTTTGGGGAAACCGATGCAGGGGTGCCCATACCTTCCATCTGCGAAATCCCGGGTTTTCCTCGACATTTTGACCTGAAGGGCCATATTGTGATTGTCGCAAAGACGGACTTCTAGCGACAGCTCGCCGGGCAACCGGTTCACACCCAAGTGTGGAATATCCAAGAAGCGTCCGATTTAAAAGGCGCACCGCCATCCTGGCGGCCGCCGGCTACGACGTCTCGCTGCTTCTTAACTGGTTCAGGCAGCTTCTGGCTGCTCATCGCAGCGCTCAAGCGGCTGACAAAACCTGTCGCAGCCTGATCCGCTTTCATTGTGCACGGACGACCAGTTCATCGTTGAAATAATCGCGCAGCCGGGCGACGGCCGCGCTCATGGCCGGCTGACTTAGGTTG
>NZ_JBVVPU010000025.1:0-41714 GCF_055811295.1 Mesorhizobium sp. WSM4871
CCCCCCCCCCCCCCCCCCCCCCCCCCCCCCCCCCCCCCCCCCCCCCCCCCCCCCCCCCCCCCCCCCCCCCGCCCCCGGCCCCCCCCCCCCCCCCCCCCCCCCCCCCCCCCCCCCCCCCCCCCCCCCCCCGGGTCCTGAACTGCATGCATTAGACGCGCTCGCCGTCCTTCACCCGGTAGGTTGGCTTGTACATGGTGACGAGTTCTTCCGCCGCGGTCGGGTGCACGGCCATGGTGCGGTCGAAATCGTCCTTGGTGAGTCCGGCCTTGATAGGGATGCCGAGCAACTGCGCCATCTCGCCGGCGTCCGGCCCGAGGATATGGGCGCCAAGCACCTTTTTCGAGGTGCCGTCGACCACCAGCTTCATCAGCATCTTTTCGTCACGGCCCGACAGCGTGTGCCGCATCGGCCGGAAAGTGGCGCGGTAGATTTCAATGTCGGCAAAGCGCTTTATCGCTTCGTCCTCCGACAACCCGACCGTGCCGATCTCCGGCTGCGAGAAAACAGCGGTGGCGATCGTGTCATGGTCGGGCGCGGTCGGATTGTCCTTGAAGGCGGTCTCGACGAAGCACATCGCTTCATGGATCGCCACCGGCGTCAGTTGCACACGGTTGGTGACGTCGCCGATCGCCCAGATGTTATCGATGTTGGTGCGCGAATATGGGTCGACGTTGATCGCGCCGGTCTTGGTCAATTCGATGCCGACGCCTTCAAGACCGAGGTTTTCAGTGTTGGGAATGCGGCCGATGGCGAGCATGACCTGATCGACCGTCAACACCTTGCCGCCGCTGACAACCGCATCGAGCCGGCCGTCCGGCCGCTTGCGAACCCATTCCGACACCGCATGGCAGTGGATCCTTATCCCCTTCTTTTCCATCGTCTCATGCAGCATGCGCCTGAGGTCCATGTCAAAGCGGGAGAGGATCTCCTTGCCGCGGTAGACCAGCGTGGTTTCGACGCCGAGCCCGTGAAAGATGTTGGCGAATTCGACGGCGATGTAACCGCCGCCCTCGATCATGATCGCCTTCGGCAGTTCCTTGAGGTCAAAGGCTTCGTTGGAAAAGATGCAATGTTCATGGCCGGGCAGAGCCGGATGCGGTGCCGGGCGGCCGCCGGTGGCGATCAGAATCTGGTCGGCCGTGACGGTGCGGTCCTCGTTCAGAAGATGCACCGCATGCGGGTCGACCAGCACGGCGCGCGAATGAAACGTCTCGCCGCCGGCGCCTTGCACATTCCTCTTGTAGATGGCCTCCAGCCGGCTGATCTCGCGGTCCTTGTTGGCAACCAGGGTCGGCCAGTCGAAAGTCGCCTGCGGCACCGTCCAGCCATAGCCGGCGGCATCCTCGAAATGTTCGGGAAATTGCGAGGCATAGACATAGAGCTTCTTCGGCACGCAGCCGCGGATCACGCAGGTGCCGCCATACCGGTACTCCTCGGCGATGCCGACGCGCTTGCCGAGCGCTGCCGCCACACGCGCCGCCCTCACCCCGCCGGAGCCGCCGCCGATGACGAAAAGATCGTAGTCGTAACCGGCCATGCCGTGGCTCCTCATGCTTCGAAACGTTCGAGACAGGTAGGCCGCAAACCACCAAAAGAAAAGCCCGGACAAAGCCGGGCTTTCTGGTCCAGTGGCGGCTATGGCGCCCCGAAAAACGTGATCAGTTCTGTGTACCGTCTGCTGGGGCGGCACCATCTGCGGGTGCGGCGCCATCGGCGGGCGCCGCCGTCGCCTTGGCTTTCGCTGCCGCAGCCAGCGTTTCGCCGACCTGCTGGGCGAGATCGCGGGCGAGGCCGTTCTGCCAGATGTCGGCCGCCTTGACCAGGTCGCGCGTCACGGCCGGGCCGCTGTCGAGCAGCTTCTTGCCGGACGCAGAATTGTAGAAGGCGGCGATGTCGTTGAGTTCCTGTTCAGAAAACACCTTGGCATAGGCCAGGGCTGCTTCCTTCTCCAGGTCGGCGCGGCGCGAGGCCAGCGACAGCGCCTTCTCGCTGATCGTCTTGCCGATCAGCTCCTGCATGTCGGGGTTCTTCTGGATGAGCTGCTGCTCGAGCGCGGCCGCGGCCTGCGGCAGGATGTTGTCGAACGGGTCCGTCGCATGGATCGCCGCGACCGCGGCGCGCGCGGCCTTCAAATGCGCGTCGGTGACGTCCTGCGAGAATGCCGGCGCGGAAAACGCCAAGACGGCCGAAGCCGCGACAATGGCGGAAAGACGGCGAACCCGGTTATGCAACATCATGATCGGTAGAACTCCCTGGTTTTCGGGCGGCATGGACGGTTTGGATGCCGTCGCCGCCGGCGATGATGGCCGCTGACGCCAGCCCGATGAAAAGACCATGCTCGACAACGCCTGGAATGGCGTGGAGAGCATTCGAAAGCGCTCTTGTATCCGGAATGCGGCCAAAAGATGCATCGAGGATAAAATGGCCGCCGTCTGTAACAAAAGGCTGGCTTCCCGTCATCCTCAATGTGACAGGACCGGAAAGGCCGATCCCTGAGGCCGCCGCACCGACCGCGATTTCGGTGGCGTGCAGGCCGAACTGATTGACTTCGATGGGCAGTGGAAAACGACCGAGCGTCTCCACCATCTTCGAACGGTCGGCAATGACGATCATGCGTGCGGAGGCCGCCGCGACGATCTTCTCGCGCAGCAGCGCGCCACCACCGCCCTTGATCAATGTCAGCGCTGGGTCGACCTCGTCGGCGCCGTCGATGGTGAGATCGAGTTCGGGCGTTTCCTCGAGGTCCGACAACGGCACGCCAAGCTCGCGGCAAAGGATGGCGGTGCGCTCCGAGGTCGGCACGCCGACGATCGTGAAGCCGGTGGCGACCTTTTGGGCGAGCAGCCGCACGAATTCCTCGGCGGTCGTGCCGGTGCCGATGCCGAGCCGCATGCCGTCGCTGACATGGGCAAGGGCTGCCCGCGCCGCCTCGACCTTCAATTGCCTCGCATCCATGTCGCTTGTCGCTCCCCGTTTTGTTTGCGCGCTCCTAGCATTTTTGCCCGTACGGTCAAAGACCTTGGCTGTGGACTGGTCCAGACGGCTTGCCGGATTGGACCGCAGGGGATATCGCCTGCGCAATGCAATCGTCACAGGACAGGCCATGACTCGACCGATCATCGTGTTCGACCTCGACGGGACGCTGATCGACACGGCGCCGGATCTGCTCGACAGCCTCAACCACAGCCTCGCCGCCAGCGAGCTTGCGGCTGTCGACGAGGCCGGCTTCAAGCGCTTCGTCGGCCATGGCGGCCGGATGATGATCGAGCGCGCCCATGCCGCGCAGCAAAGATCGCTTGCGGTGGACGAGCATGACCGCTTGCTGAGATTGTTCCTCGATCACTACACCGACAACATCCCCGGCAAGTCGCGCCCCTACCCCGGTGTCGTCGAGGCGATAGCCCGGTTCGAGAATGCCGGCTATCTCCTGGCCATCTGCACCAACAAATACGAGGCCAACTCGGTGGCGCTGATCGAGGCGCTCGGCCTGGCACGCCATTTCGCCGCGATCTGCGGCCAGGACACGTTCGCCTTCCGCAAACCCGACCCGCGCCATCTCACACAGACCATCGCGCTCGCCGGCGGCAACCCGCACGGTGCGCTGATGGTCGGCGATTCGCAGACAGACATCGATACGGCGAAAGCGGCCGGCATTCCGGTGGTCGCCGTCGATTTCGGCTACACTGATCGTCATGTGCGCGAATTCGAACCGTCGGCGGTGATCTCGCATTTCGATGCGCTGACGCTGGACCTGGCGGAACGGCTGATCGCCGCGGCGGCATACTGACCGCGATGGCGGCCAAACCCCTGCGGGATTCGGTCTTCGCTGGAACCCCGGACATCGCCTTGACTTCGCGGGCCGGCCTCCCTTATATCGCGGCTCGCTTGGCCTTCGGGCAACGAGCGGGCGATTAGCTCAGCGGGAGAGCACACCCTTCACACGGGTGGGGTCGCAGGTTCAATCCCTGCATCGCCCACCATCTGACTTCCAAAACAGGTTGGATGACCGGTTTTCACCGCATTCACTGAATTTGCCGCCAGCAGGCCCAGATGGGTTCGGCTCATGCCTGCATCCACGCGCCAGCCGGCTCGGCATAGTCAGCTGCAAATCGGCTATGTAAAGCCCTTCACAGACCGGCAGCCCGTTTCGCGCGAACGTAGCCTGGCGCGGTCGAGATTCTATTTGGCCGTGTCGAACAAAATTTCGTGGCTCGGAAAGCAACCGGCCCAAGGCGGGGATTCTTGGCGGGGTTTTTGATCACCTAGGCATTTCACAGTTGCCGTCTGCGCGCGTTGGCTCCTCCCGCCACGCGTGCAGACGGCCTTCAACGCAGGCGGGTCGGATGCCGGACGGTTCCGGTGTCCGATCCCATGCCTTTCGAGGGAGCCGTGACATGGATGAACACCGGGCTTTGATGCCGTCTACTATTGCCGTAAACTTTAGCAGTTACGGAAATTGGGGCACGGACATGGCTTTTGCTGGCGCGAACGACAGAGATGATCTGCCGCGCCTTGCGCGTATCGACCCGAGCCAGTTCGATCTGTTGTTCAGCGGTTGCAAACTCGAACGCTACGCCGCCGGCCAGCATCTGTTCGTCCAGGAGGATGCCGCCGACCGCATCTATGGTGTGATGAAGGGTACGGTGGAGATCTCGATCTATTCGCCTGGTGGCCAAAAGCTGGTGGCCAATATCGAGCTGTCGCGCAGTTTGATCGGAGAGATCGGGGCACTTGACGGACGCCCGCGCACGGCCACCGCGATCTGTCTCACTGCCTGCGAGCTGGTTTCGGTAAGCCGGACACAACTGTTTGATCGAATTGAGAAAAACCCATCCCTGGCGCGCGCCATGATCGACCTTTTGTGCGCGCGGCTGCGCTGGGTCAGCGGTGAACTCGGCGATCAGGCCTTTTTCGGCATCGAGGCGAGGCTGGCAAAACGACTGGTCTTTCTGGGCGGCGTCATAGCCGACGGCGAAGGCTGGATACCCATCTCCCAGTCCGAACTGGGCGAGTTCCTTGGCGCGACACGCGAGTCGGTCAACAAGACGCTCAACGACTGGCGCAGCCGGCAGATCATCGCCATCAGGCGCGGCGGCCTGCGCATCATCGACGCCAGGGCGCTCAGTCATATCGCCGCTTCGCAGGACGACGACTGAGGACGGCGATAGCTGAATCCGGTGGTTCGGGGATGCGTCCTCGAATCCGATTCGAAGATGCGTCCTCGAATCAGAGCCGCGAAATCAGATAGCGCAGCGACGATTTGCCCGGCATGAAGAAGTAGCCCCCTCCCCGCGTGGTGACGAATTGCGGGATGCCCTTCAGCACGGTGACGCCCTCCCAGGAGGGGATGGTGAACCTGCCGCCGCCGTCGCGCGAGCCGATGGTCGGATCCTTTTCGCCAGCCAGTCCCTGGAACGAGGTGGATGAGACCCAGGTCTGCTGCATGAATTCATATTGACGCTCGATGTCGGCGTTGAGGCACATGAAGAGCAGCCCCTTCTCGACTTTCCCGCGCCTCTTGTCCTGCTTCATATAGGTGCGGCCGACCCGGATGATGCGGTGGCGCTTGCCGATCCTGATTTGCGTCTCGCGGTCTTCGCCCAGCGAATCGCGCGGATTCGAGCGACGGACATGGGCGCCAAGCGGGCAGCGGTGTCCCTGTGGGTCCTCGGCGCCAAAGGCGAAATCATTGTCGGCCGGGCGGCCGGGGCGGCCGTCGGGATTGCGCACCAGCGAACTGCCGTCCGGCCAGCGGCCAAGCATCTTGGCGGCGACCCAGCGCGGCGTGATGGCGGGGTTGCCGGTTTCGCTGGCCGCCTGCATGGCCGCGGCCTTGCAGTAGTCGTCGAACACGTCGACGTGCTGCTCGAACTGGCGCACGACAAGGAAGGAGCCGTTGCGGCCGAAATCGTGCGGCGGCGGTGGCTGGCCTGCGATCTGCCGGTTGCGGCGCACCGCCGACAGGATGCCGGACCGGTCCTGCGAGGCCCGGACGGATGGCGATGCCGGATAGAAGCCGTGCTCGTCGCGATAGCCGAACAGGAACTCGCCCGGCGCGACCAGATGCATCGGCGCCACGCCGGCATTGGCGCGCGCAGTGCCCCTGACGATCGGCTGCGAAACACCGTCGACGAAGCCGAAATGCTCCACCGCGCGCTTGCCCTCGCGCTTCACCGCAAGCGGCAGCTCGGCGACGAGTTTCAACCCCGCGCCCGTCGTCCTTCGCTTCAGGGCGGCGATTTCGGCCGCCAGGACCTCCGCGCTTTCGGCATAGCAGACGACGACCGCATCCGCCGGTTTCCGTGGCGAGCCCCACCGCCATTTGTCGGGCACGCTTTCACCGACATCGTCGAGGATGCGGCTGCGCTCGGGATTGCCCATGCCATGGCGAAAGGCGACCGGAAAGGTACCCAGCGGATCATCGTCGACGCCACCCTCCAGACCCAGGCGGCGAAGGCCGTCGGGGCCGAACGCCACCGTCATTGCGCGCTCTGCCGGCACGCCGTCGCCGAAACTTGTTTGTGCGACAATGAACTCCAGCCACGCCTTGCGATTGATCCGGGAAAGTGTGTCCGGCACGGCTATAGCCAGCATATGGGCATGGCCCAATGACCCAAATGGGCCGAAGAATATGGATTGGATCTCGCCGGTCTCCAGCTGTTGTTCGAGCGGCGCGGGAAACGCCGAACTGATGTCCGCCAGCAACGAGGCGGTCTTTTGGACGGCGGTTTTTTGAGCCACCGGACGCGGCAATGACCCAAACAGGCTCAACCAGTCGCGCGCTTGGCTGTCCGTAGCGGTCGCCAACCCCCGCCTGATCCTGGAGTTGGCGCGTATGCGGATCGTGTTGAGGGCGGGATAGGCCGAATACCAGAACAGCGTCGGCACCTGCTGGCGCCGTGCCCAGCGCTTGAAGCGGTCGCCGTCGCGCGCGCCATCGAGGAAGAGCCAGCGCGTGCGTGGATAGCCTTCGGTGTTGCTCCATACGCCGGTAAGCCCGGACGCGGCCTTGGCGATGAAGTCCTCGAGATAGCTCTCCCAGCTGCCGCCGTAGTTGGAAAGGAACATCAGCCTGTTGGTGCCCGGCAGCAGCACCCAGCGGGCGAAATGGATGGTGTTGATGGTGGCGAGGAAGCCCGGCTTGAACACCTTCTGCGCCGAGATCGAGATCAGGTAGAAGGAAAGCCTGAGTGCAAGCCGCCGCAAGATTCCGGCCTTCATCGTCGAGATCGCCGTCAAATGGTTCTGGGCGGTGCGGTCCTCGTGGACAATGATCTTGTCCAGCGCATCGAGGTCGACAGGCGTGTTTTGAGGGCGATCGATGTCCTCGATACGCCGCAAGGCGACGAAGCACAGGCCGATCACCGCGATCGCTATCGCCAGCAGGCCGAGCACGGCCAGTAAAAGTGCCGTACCGGCAATGGCGATGTTGGGGAAGGTCAGGCCGTCAGGGTCGCCGAACACCAGCACATAGGTCATGCGCCAGCAGGCAAGCACGACCAGCGCGACGGTGATAAGCACGGCCGGCGCCAGCAGCGTCGTCGTTATGGCCTGCCACCATTTTCCGGGCGGCCTTTCGAGCAGGCTTTCGGCTGGCTGGAACGCCCAGTCGAACCTGCCGAGCGACTGGACATGCCGGCGCACCTCGGTGAGCACGGCGGCAGCGTCGCCATTGCCATGGCGCGGCTGTTCGACGATATCGCGAATGGTGTCTGCGAGCTCGGCTTCGGCCAGGATACGGCGGACCGAATGTCCCGGCGTGCCGGAAAACACCAGCCCGGCGTTGCTGCCGAAAGACGGCGATATCTCGACATTGTGTTTGCGCAGGAAGTCGTTCAGCGCCCCGCCGTCGGGCAGGCCGCAGACGTCTTCCAAAATCGGCAGCAACCAGTGACCGATGGCCCGCGAGACTGTGTCGATGACCTCGTCGCTGCTGCCGTCGCCGGAGACTTCGAGAACCACAACGCCTTTCTCAAGACCGGACGCATCATCGGTCTCGCCAGTGCCGGCAACGGTCAGGCTGGTAAAATGTATAGTGCGGGCAATGCCGAGCGCGGTGCTGATCTCTTCATTGGCCGGGTTGCCGAGCGCCGCGACCTTGTCGCGGATGGCGTCCAGCGGCTCGGCCCGGGTGATTGGGCAGACCACCGTCACCATCGAATGGTCGACGGTGCGGCAAAGTGGGGGCCGCTCGAAGTCGATCTTGAGGCTTTCCGGATAGGCGCCGACGCTGGTCATGCGTCCGGCCCTGCCGCGTACTCGGCGTACGCCCTGCTTCTGGAACAGGGCGCGCAGGCTTTCGCCGATCTGGACCCTGGCGATCTCGGCGCCAATGCAAAGATGAATGCCGTGGCCGAACACCATGTAGTCGCGTTGCGGGCGCGAAGTGTCGAACTCGTTCGGGTTTCGCACGGCTTCAGCGTCGAACATTGCCGACAGCGTTGCCGGCATGACCACCGTTCCTGCCTTCACCAGACGCTCGCGGCGCGTGCCCTTGGCGATCGTGGTGTCGCGCGACGTGTAGCGCCACGGGCCGATCCAGATCGGCTTGAAGCGCATGGCCTCAAGGATCGCCCGGTCAAGCTTGCCAGTATCGTCCTTGGCGAGCGCCGCATCGATGGCCTGTCGTGCGTCGGACCGGGACAGGATCACGTCGAGGCAATTGCCGCCGGCCAGCACATTGGTCGGAACAAAGCCGGCGATCATGCCGAGCATGATCGAATGGATGTCGGGCAGCGACAGCTTTCCCTGATCGAGAAGGGCGACAAGTCTTGGCAGCGGCTGCTCGGCCTTCGCGCCCTTTTGCCTGATCGCATCGATGGAGCGGTCTACGACCTTGATCAGCCGGTCGCCGGCGACCACGGCAAGCTCGCGCGTGACCGGCTTTGCCAGCGGATCGGAAAAGAACAGCGCGCTCAGGGCTATCGCCCAGTCGGCAAATTCGGATTCGTCGTCGATCTCGAGACCGAAATAATCGCGGCAGATATGCACCGGCACGATCTTCATCAGCCCGGAGATGGCATCGAAGCCAGGACTGGCGCGGATCATGATCTCCCTGGAATGGCGTGCGGCGATCGGCCTGACGGCAGCCTCGACCTCGGCCGGCGGGAAGGCGCTCAGCACAGACGACTTCATGCGGCGATAGTCGGCGCCGTCCTGCATGCCGAGGATGAAGTTCGACCCGCGAGCGAGTTCGGTCATCTCGGGTCCATAGGGTGTCTGGAATTCGTCGCCGCGCTCCAGTATGTCGCGAACGTCGGCGTTCCTGGTAACGAGCAGGAAATTGCCGAAGGCAAGGTTCGGCCAGAACCGGCGCAACAGCGCCAGCGCCCAGCGAGGATCATTGAAAAGGAAGCCTGCTATGCGCGCCGCAAGGCCGCTGGAACGCAGCCGTCCGAGGTCGAATGGCGGCATTTCCGCCAGCGGCCGCTGGTTTTCCCGGGCCTTGCGGACAGCATCGAAATACTTGATCCTGAACATGCGCATTCAAGCCCCCCGGCCGTTCACATTGTTGCGATATCGGCTACCTCTGGCCTAGGTTCGCAGCGGTTGCGCGTATGTGAATTCCCTCACAGTTGTAGTTGGTGTTCGCCCGCTTCGATCATGTTGCTGGCCCTGGCCATTTCGAAATTGCCGATGAGGAATTCATTCGCCGCCTTGTCGGCAAAAGGTATCCAGCGCACCCGTTGCTCCGAGAAATCCGGGTGCCTGGTTGCGAAAACGGCCATTTCTCGCCTGGCTTCTTCCTCGCGGCCGCTGCGCATCAAGGCGCCGATCTTCAGGAACCTGGCGTAGAAATAACCTGGCGACAGGTTGAGCGAGCGGTCAGCGGTGGCGATTACCGACGGCCAGTCCTCGATGAAGCTGTAGGCCGCCGCCAATTCCCCCAGATTGTGGAACCGGTAAAGGTCGAAGGGACTCAGTCGCTCGGTATCGAGAAAGAACGGAATTGCGCCGGCGGCATCGCCGAGCAAAAGGCGGGCGCTGCCCATGGCCGAGCGCGCGAAGGCAAAGCTCGGATTGATGTGGATCGCTTCCTCCAGGTGCTCGACCGCGGCCCGCGGCTCTCCCCGCATGATGTCGATGGCGCCAAGATGGGCATGCGGGCGCGCATCCAGGCTGTCCATCAGCAGCGCCTTGCGCGCGTATTGCTCGACCTTGTTCAGATCGTCATTGTCGCCGAAGCGCAGCCAGGCCCGCCAGAAATACCACCATGCCAGTTCGTTCAGCACGGCACTCGAATTAGGATCCTCCTGGTAAGCCTTTTCAAAGAAGTCCAAGGCGATTTCAGTATCGCCGCGCGTGCGCCGGTTCATGTGCCAGCGGCCGCGCCTCACCAATTGCCAGGTTTCCAGACTTTCCCACGGTACCTGGAAGGTGCGCGCCTGCTCGGCCCGGTCGACCTCCTTGTCGAGGATCGAGACGATCTCCGCGCCGATCTGGTCGCGAAGGCCGAAGATGTCGACCAGGTCTCGATCGAAACGCTGAGACCACACCAACCGCCCGTTCGAGACGTCGGCGAGCGAGGTGTTCAGACGGATTTGTCCGTCATTACGCATCAATGTGCCGCTGACGATGTAGCGCGCGCCAAGGGCATTGCCGATCACCCGCGTCCCCAGTGTGTCATCGCGAAACTGGAAACTGGAACTCTTGGCGATTACCGAGAGCCATCTGGTGTTCGAAAGGCCATAGATGATGTCTTCGGCGATGCCGTCCGCCATGTAATCGACGTCGCGCTCGCCACCATCGCCCCGGAACGGCAGCACCGCGATCGCGGGCGGACCTTTGGGGGACAGTTTCTGCTGACCGTTGGCTTGAGGCGTGGCCGCGATGAATGGCGCTGGCGCCGACCCGTTGGTGATGCGCCCCGCAATCAGAACGCGCACCGGCAACGCGATATTCTTCAGCATGAATTCGCCGAGATCGATGAACTCGGCCGCTGTCTTGTCCTTCACGTGGTGCCAGGTCGTTTCCGAGACGGCAAGACCATCGTGCGGCGCAAACTCCTGGATCCTGGCGGCGATGTTGACGTCGTCACCGTAGAGCCGGCCTTCGCGAACGATGACGTCACCGGTGTTGATGCCGACGCGAAAGGGCATGCGCATGGCTTCGTCGACCGATGAATTGAGCGTGACGATGCGGCCCTGAAAATCGAACGCCGCGCGCAACGCTTCGATCGGGCTGCCGAATTCGGCCATGATGCTGTCGCCGGCGTCGCCAAAGGTGCGGCCGCCAAAGGTGCTGCAACTGTCGGCGATGACGTCGCGCCGTTCCTCGAACGCGGCGACGGCCGATTCATCGTCAAGACCCATCAGCCGCGAGAACCCGACGGCATCTATGGAAATGATCGTCGCAAGCTGACGGGTGTAGTTCCGTTCAGCCATGTCTGAGCCCCGGTCTTTTCTGGTCTTCGCCAGCGCAGGCGACTACCTGCCCCTGAAGATTTCGCCGCTTTGGAAGAAAATTCCCGGCAGGTGCAACGCGCCGATGCCGCCCTGTCTTGTCATGAACCTAACAGGGTCTTCGTAAAATCTCTACCAAGATCAGCTAATATGTCGGAGGCCGCGGCATCGTCCAGACCTAGCCGGCCGTTGTTCGAAATTATCGGTAATATTCGCCCTTACACATTGAAATAACAAAACTTTATCGACTTAGGCCGCGCTCCAAATTGCATTGAGACGGCCTCTGGTGAAAGATGCGACAATGGTGGCACAATGGAACAGCCGCAATTCTAGGAGGTGGAGCAAATCGGCTTGAAAACGTGTCTCCGCTGCTCCCGTGCCTACAGGAAATACGGATCACGATTTCCGCGGGAAGCTGCCTTTCTTCCGAGGGATGCAGGTCAGGCCTGAGGCATGCACTATAGCGCGGCGCATCGGCGATGCCGGAACAAACCCGCCTGAAAACGAGTTTCTATTCATCGAAATGTGAGGGAAAGCCATGTCCAGATCTGTTTTGGCGACCAGCCTTGTCCTGGCAACAGGTGTCGCCGTTCTCTTCCTCGGCGGATCCGCCTTTGCCGCGGACGGACCATTGCCGCCGCCAAATGCCAAGAAGCTGTCGGAAATCATCGCCAAGGTCGAGCAGCGAAACGATTTTCGCTATGTGGAAGAGGTCGATTGGGACAGCGGCGCCTACACCGTCACGTACTACACGACCGATAAGGCGAAAGTCGAAATCACCTACGACCCGGTCACGGCCGAGCCGAAATAGCCTGCCAACAGTCCGCATTCGAAGCATATACAGGCCACTGGCCTTTCCGCCTGCCCTTGCGTCCGTCCGTCTTTGATGGCTGACTGCGGCGTTATTACTGCGCCGCACTGGGGTGGGCATGGCGAAGCACGTATTGAAACGCGTCCTGATGATGTTTGCCGGCTATTTTGTTGCGGTGCTGGTCGGACTGATCGCGGTGGTGACCATCTACGCCGCATTGAGTTCGCTGCCCAATGCGCCGGCGTATTTCGGTTTCATGGGCGTCACGCCGATCGCGGCGCTGGTCGTGCCGCCGCTCGGCATGTTCGTCTATTTCCTGACGATCATACTGACCGGCCTGCAAACCCTGATCTTCGCGCTGATCGCCGAATTCTTTTCGCTGCGCAATTTCTGGCTGCATATTGTCTTCGGCGCCGCGGTCGCGATCGGCGGCTTCGCTCTGGTCTGGCCGAGCGCGCCGGAGGACATGGGCCCTGAGCGCTGGGCCGATATCGGCATTATTGCTGCCGCCGGTCTCGTCGCCGGCCTGATCTATTGGCTGATCGCCGGCCGTGAAGCCGGCTTCCGTCGCCCGCTCTATCAGCTTTAATTTAGCTGGTTCAGCTTGCCGGCGAGCGCACGGCTTCCGTGCTGTCGATCGCCTGCTGCAGCCGCGTGTCGCGATCGTAGATGTCGTTGAAATACTCGACATTGCCGGCCATGTCGGGCCAGGCGGTGAAATAGGCGACATAGACCGGAATGGTGCGTGTCACGTCTTCGGTCGAATGCCCGTGCTTCAGCTTCTCGGCTATGTAGTCGACCGAAGTGCCGAGCACTGCCGCCGCCATGCCGCGCGGATCCTGCAGGCGGACACAGCCATGGCTGAGCGCACGCATATCGCGTTTGAAGAACGACTTCTGCGGCGTGTCGTGCATGTAGATTGCATGTTTGTTGGGGAACAGGATCTTCAGTTCGCCCAGCGCGTTAGCCTCGCTCGGCAGCTGACGCACACCGTAAGGTATGTTTGCGCCATAGCCACCCCAATTGACCGAGGATGAGGGAATGCGCTTGCCGCGCGCATTGACCACTTCATAGCCGGCACGGTCGAGATAGCCCGGATCCCGGCGCAGCCGGGGCAGCATTTCGTTGACGAGAATTGACTGCGGCACGCCCCAATAGGGGTGGAAGTCGACCTGTTTGATCTTGTCATAGAAGAAGGAAGTCTGGTTCGTGGTCCTGCCGATAACGGCGCGGGTCTTCAGCTTCTCTTGGCCATTGTCGATATAGCTCGCCGTGAAGGCCGGCTGATTGATGAAGACGCGCGGGCTGCCGAGATCGGAAGGCAGCCAGCGCAACTCTTCCAGCGCGACCTGTACTTTCTGGATCTTGTCGGCCTTGGAGGCTCCCACCAACGCCGCGACGGTACGCGGCCCGATGACGCCGTCGCCCTTCATTCCGGCTTTCTTCTGCGCCGCCTTGATGACCGGCACCAGCTCCGGAACATAGTCCTCGCTGGTGGCAAATCTTGCCAGCGTCTCGCCATAGGTGCCGCCCATCTCGTCGTCGAGATTGCTCGCGATCTTGGTCAGGAGTTTCGGCAATTCGGGGCTGCTCTGCCCCGGTTTGAGCAGCAATTTGGGATCGACGACGATTTCATCTTCGGCGCTGGCCCGCAGCGATTCCAGTTCGACGCGCAGCGCCTGATACTCGGCGTTCTGCGGGTGGCGTGATTCGAGGTAGGTGCGCACCTGCTGGGTGTGCGCCAGCGTTTTCAGCACACCCTCCATGTCGAGTGGCTTGGCCGGGAAGTCATAATAGCCGGTCATGCGATTGGGATCGACACGGCCGCTCTGTGCGTCACGAACGTAGCGCAGGACACGCGCCGACAGCGCCATCTCGAAGCGGACAAGCTCCTTCAACCGCGCATCGGTGTCGCCCGCCGATGCGCTGGCGTCTGGCACTTCAACCAAATAGTCTGCTGGCGTGAGGCCATAGCTCGCTGCCTCGCCCAGCACCCGCACCGCATCCTGGGCGCGGCTGTTGGCGCTGGTTCCCGTCACCCAGATGAAATCCGGGTTGGCCGAATAATAGGCAACGAGCGTCTTGGCGATGTCCTTCTCGGCAAAGAGCTCATAGCCATCTAGCCCGGCAATCGCCTCGTGGAAGGCGGCATTGGCGGCGGCGGATGGCTGGAAGGCGGCATCCTGCGGCTTAGCCGGCTCAACTATTTCCGGCAAAGGCATTCCCGCCGCGGGCGTTGCCACCAGCGCCGCGAAGTCGACGCGCACGAGCGGATCGCTTTTGTAGGTATAGTAGGACGGGCTGCTGATCTTGACGGCACCGCTGCGCTTGCTGCCACCATTTGGCTTTGCCTTGTATTTCGGCCCGTCCCTCGATGGTGGCGGGGGGAAGTCACCTTGCGGCGCGCGCTTGATGCCGCCGCCGAAGAGCATCTCGAAAAGCCCTTGCGCGCTTGCCTGCGGTGCGCCGAAGGCCAGCATTGCCGCGGCCGCCACAAGCGGCATCACGGTTGCTTTGTTTCCGAGGAATTTCATGGATCACCCGCTCCGGCTGCAACCGGTTCCCGTTTTGCCGTTTCGCACCGCTTGACGGTCTCGCCCACCCTATGACGGATGTAAGGTTCGACTATACTGATTCATACCGATTTCGTTAAGCTTCCATAAATTTCGGCGGTCCTGTTGCAGAACAGTTTCACAAGATCGTGACAACCAGAGCGTGTTCGTCGCGCCTGTTTCGAAACTGTCGCTGCCATGGCGAGTGTCAGGCGTTGGCGCCGCCATCGATTGTCAGGGATGCGCCCGTCACGAAGCGCCCCTCTGGACCGGCGAGCCAGGCGACCATGCCGGCGATCTCATCAGCCTTGCCGAAGCGGGGCGTCGCCATCTTCTGCCGCTGGTGTTCGGCATGCGGACCGCCGGCCGGATTCATGTCGGTATCTGTCGAACCCGGATGAACGACGTTGGCGGTGATGCCCCGCGAGCCAAGGTCGCGCGCCAGGGCCTTGGTCAGGCCGACCAGCGCCGCCTTGCTGGTCGAATAGGCGCTGAGGCTGGTGTCGGTGACACGTTCCGCCAGATTGCTGCCGATCGAGATGATCCTGCCGCCCTCCCCCATATGCACCGCTGCTGCCTTCGAAGCCACGAACGGAGCCCTGAGATTGACCTCCATGGTCTCATCGAAGTCGGCGAGCGACAGAGCATCGATCGGCGCTGCACGCCAGATGCCGGCGCTGTTGACGAGAATATCCAGCCGCCCGAAGGCCTTCACCGCGTCGTCGACAGCCGCTTCGACCGCAGCGGCGTCGCGGTTGTCGGCTTTGATGGCAAGGGCGTGGCCGCCAGATGCCGCAATATCGGCAACGACCGCACGCGCCGGCTCCTCGCCATTGACATAGGTGATGGCGACACTGGCGCCCTCGGCGGCGAGCCTTCGTGCGATCGCGGCGCCGATGCCGCGGCTGCCGCCGGTGACGAGCGCGGCCTTGCCGTGCAAGCTGCTGGATGACATCTTTCTTCTCCTTTATGTAATGATCGATACATAAATGCCTGGCAGCCTTGCCCAGCTACGTCAACTGATTTATGTATCGATCAACACAGAAAAGGACGTCATGACGGAACGCGGCCGCCCCCGCACTTTCGACCGAACCGCCGCCCTGCGGCGGGCGATGGAGGTGTTTTGGGCCAATGGTTATGAGGGCGCTTCGATGAGCGACCTGACCGCAGCGATGGGCATCAATTCGCCCAGTCTCTATGCCGCCTTCGGCAGCAAGGAAGCCCTTTTCCTGGAAGCGGCCGAGTTTTACACGCAAGTCGAGGGCACCGAGATCTGGTCCGCACTGGAGAAGGCGCCGACGGCGCGCCAGGCGGTCGAGCGTTTCCTGCGCCAGACGGCAAAAGCCTATTCGCAGACCGATCGTCCGCAGGGCTGCCTGATCGCGCTCGGCGCACTGCACCAGGACTCAAGCCGAGGCGCCATCTGCGATGATCTGCGCCGCCGCCGCGCCGAAGATCGCGCGGCATTGCTGAAGCGGCTGCAGCGCGGCGTGGCGGAAGGTGAATTGCCCCAAGATTTCGACAGCAGCACGGCAGCGACCTTCTTTGCCACCGTACAGCATGGCATGTCGATCCAGGCGCGCGACGGCGCCTCGCGCACGGCACTTCTGGCAACTGTGGCCGGGGCGATGGCGGCGTGGAAGACGATGGCCGGCGCCGACGCGGCGTGACAAAAGCATGATGTTATGCTGCAAATCCAGGCGGTCGGCAAAAATGCGGTCGGGAGGATGAGCCGGTGAAAAAGGGATATCGCGAGCTGCTCGATGAGGCCAATGCCGAGATCGAGGTGGTTTCGCCGGAGGAGGCAGCACGGCTGCTCGACGACGAAGGCACTATCTTCGTCGATCTGCGCGACCCGCGCGAGGTTGAGCGGGACGGCAGGATTCCAGGCGCCAGGCATGTCACGCGCGGCATGCTGGAATTCTGGATCGACCCCAAAAGCCCCTATCACAAGCCGTTCTTTGCCTCGGGGAAGAGCTTTGTCTTCTTCTGTGCCGGCGGCTGGCGTTCGGCGCTTGCCACCAAGACGGCGCAGGATATGGGTCTGTCACCGGTGAAGCATATCCTTGGCGGCTATACCGCATGGAAGGCGGCCGGACTGCCGGTCGAATCCGGCCAGAAACAGAATTAGCGTCAGTGCAGCGAAACCAGCCCCTGTTGGCCGGTGACGAAGCCGATGGCGTGTTCGGCCACGCCCTTGTCGGCGAGGATGCGGCGGTGGCCTAGCCCGTCTGCCCAGTGGAGCCGGACATGGTCGCCGGCTTCCGCGTAGAGCCTTGCATGATCGGCGGACACTTCGCGATCGTCCGGCGCATGGATGACCAGCGTCGGCACCGGCCTGCTGGCAAGCTGACGGTCGCCGGTGAATTCGTGCAGCGGCCGGCCGGCGATGTGTTCGACCCTGTCGGCCATGGCGGCCTGCGAACGCGGGCCGACATTGAGCATGCGGCTGAAATCGGTGAAGATCGCCGGTAAGGAACTCGGCGCCGCGATGAGCACCAGCCGCTCGGCCGCCAGCGGCGGGATATTCTTGACCGATCCGGCGACAGCGTTCGCGGCCACGGCGCCGCCGAAGGAATGACCGACAACCGCCGCGAACGGGCCGAACCATTCGCCGGCGAGCCGCGCAGCATCGACCGCGCTGACCAATGTCAGCCGGCGGCCTTGCGACTGGCCGTGACCAGGCAGGTCGAGCGAAACGACCCTGTAGCCGGCATCGCGATAGCCCTCGATCAGCGCGCGCATATATTCGGTGCGTGAGCGCCAGCCATGGATGACAAGCACGGAGCCTTCAACCGCCCTGCCCGGCTCGGGCCGGAACTCATGCACCGTGACGCAGCCCTTTGCAGTCTTCAGCCGATGGTGGCGGGCTTCAGTCATGAAAGCTGCGGCGCGATCGACGGCGCGGCGCTCCGCATCGCTCAGGGCTTTGACGTTGGGCGTGCGGCAGAACAATTCGAACGCCGCGCGCCCGGTAAGGCGGGGGGCGACATGCTCGGCGGCGCCAAACACGCCCCGGATGACCTTCAGTCCAAATGATGCCATAGTGGCGATCCATCCATTCGTTCAAGCATGAACATAATAGTTCAAACATGAACATTAAGCAAGAGCTGCCCTGGGACAACCCGCGTTTTCGCAACTGGGTCGCGGTGGCGCGCGCCTGCCATGTGCTGGAACGCACGCTGGCGGTGAAGCTCGCGCCGCTGGACCTGAAGCCGGCGCAGCTCGATGTGCTGATGAACCTCTACCGCCACCCGGGCATGTCGCAGCACGATCTCGCCAGGCGGCTGCTGGTCGGCCGCTCCAACATCACCATGCTTTTGCCGCAGCTTGAGACCCGGGGTCTGCTGCGCCGCGAGGGCGACGAGAAGGACAAGCGAGTGCTGCGGCTGACCTTGACCGAGGCCGGCACGGAATTGCTGATGCAGGCGCTGAAGGTCCACATGGCGCTGATCGAGAAGGCGATGAGCCAGTCGACGCCGGAACAGTGCGACATGATCGGCGAGCAGATGCGCAAGATCTATGAGGTGCTGAAGGAGGCGTGACCTAGGTGCGTTGAGATTCAGGTCAGGCCGAGTCGAAAATGGTGATTTCCGAGAACCGAAGCGGAGCGTACTTTAAGTACGTGAGCACCGGAAGCGCAGGAAACCGCCATTTGCAGGCCGGGCTCACCTGAATATCCACGCACCTACCACATCGTCTTCTTCGCCCGCTCGGGCCATTCCTTGTCGTAGGCCTCGCCGTCGATGTTCCTGCGGCTGGTGACCTCCAGGATCTTTCCCGGTGTCGGCAGCGATTTTGGATCGACATGTCTTGCCGGATTCCACAGTTCCGATCGGACAATGGCCCGGGCGCACTGGAAATAGACCGAATCGACATCGACAATCGTGACCGAGCGCGCCGGCTTGCCTTCGACGGTGAAGGAGGCGCAAAGCGCGGTGTCGGTGGTGATGGTGGCGCGGCCGTTGACGCGCAGCGTGGTGCCGGAGCCAGGCACCAGGAACAGCAGCCCGACGCGCGAATCCCTGATGATGTTTTTCAGCGAATCGGCACGGTTGTTGCCGCGCCGGTCCGGCATCATCAGGGTTTTCGGGTCTTGGATGCGCACGAAGCCGGCAAGATCGCCGCGTGGCGAGCAGTCCAGCCCTTCCGGCCCACAGGTCGCCAGCGCGACGAAGGGCGAGGCTTCGATGAAGGCGGCGTATTCGGGGATGACATGGTCGAGTTCCTTGACCACCGACGCTTCGCCCGGCGGGCCATAAAGGGCTTCGAGTTGTTCGACCGTGGTTATGGCGGACATTTTCCGTCTCCGAACCTTTGCCGGCGTTATCCCAACTCCAAGACGTTTTAGCGACAACGTTTAGCGACGCGCCAGCGGCTGGTAGTCAGGAAACGGGTGTCGAGGTGACGACATGATAGGGCAAGCTGTGCTGATCGCATGAAACGGATCGTGCTGGCAAACGGAGATCAACAATGGACGAAAGACTCGGTCAGCGAAGCACCGCCATGGAACTTCTCGAAAACATGTTCGACGTTGAAATGCGCTTCCTGCGCTCGGACTCCGACAGCGTCGATATGCTTGCCGACGCATTCCACGCGGAGGTCGTCGTGCATGAGCCGCGATCGCTGCCCTATGCCGGAGATTGGAGGGGACTGGACGGCATCGGCGCTCTTTTCCACAAGATGCGGGAAGTATGGAGCGATGTGGCTGTGGAAGGTCTTCAGGCCGCCCAAAACGATGACATGGTATACATGAGCTGTACGCTCCGCCTGACTGCTCGTGCAAATGGTGCCGTTGTCGTACAGCCATTTGCGGAAGTTTTGCGTTTCAAGGACGGTCGCCTGATCGAAGGCACGCCGTTTTACCATGACACCAACGAGATTATGACGACTCTTGAGTCGCCAGGGACTGGGGCAGAGGTTGCCTAACGATCGCGACTCAGGCCCTTCTCCTGCAGTTCGGCGAGATAGGCGGTCCAGCGTGCCTCCTTCTCGTGGCCCAGCGTATGCAGGTAGTTCCAGGTGAAGATGCCGGTGTCGTGGAAATCGTCGAAGGTGATGCGGACGGCATAATTGCCGACGGGCTCGATCTTGAGGATCGCCACGTTGCGCTTGCCGGGAACGGTCACGCGCTGTTCTGGTGAATGGCCCTGCACTTCGGCCGACGGGGAGGCGACGCGCAGAAGCTCCGCCGGCAATTCGATCGGCTGATGATCGGCGAAGGTCACGGTCAGCAGCCTGCGGTCCTTCGAGACCCTGAGTTCCTTCGGCGCCGTCATGGTGATAGATCCCGCATCGATGTGCCCTTCCCTACGCCGCTTTGCTCAACGGGAAAAGGTCGCTTTGAAACTTCCGACACGATCCGTCGGCGGCGGGATGTTACCAAAGATCGAGACGTTCTATCTTGAATGGCAGGCTGGATCGTATCACATAGCCAGATATAACGACGCCGTTCGCGGCCACGGGAAGCGCATAGCATGGACATGATCGATCCTTTCGGTCGCACGATCAGCTATCTCAGGGTGTCGGTCACCGACCGCTGCGACTTCCGCTGCACCTATTGCATGGCCGAAGACATGACGTTCCTTCCCAAGAAGGATCTTCTGTCGCTAGAGGAACTCGATCGGCTGTGCACGGTCTTCATCGAAAAAGGGGTCAGGAAACTGCGCCTGACCGGCGGCGAGCCGCTGGTGCGCAAGAACATCATGCATCTGGTGCGCCAGCTTTCGCGTCACCTCAAGAGCGGCGCTCTGGAAGAACTGACGCTCACCACCAACGGTTCGCAGCTTTCGCGTTTTGCGGCCGAGCTCGCCGATTGTGGGGTCAAGCGCATCAATGTCTCACTGGATACGCTCGATGCCGATAAATTCCACCAGATCACCCGCTGGGGTAATCTCGGTAAGGTCATGGAGGGCATCGACGCCGCCCAGGCGGCCGGCCTGAAGGTAAAGCTCAACGCTGTTGCGCTGAAGGATTTCAACGACGCCGAGCTGCCCGGCATGCTGCGCTGGGCGCATGGCCGCGGCATGGAATTGACGGTAATCGAAACCATGCCGATGGGCGAGATCGACGCCGATCGCACCGACCAGTATCTGCCGCTGTCGCTGCTGCGCGCCGCACTGGAGCGGCAGTTCACGTTGACCGATATTCCCTTCAAGACCGGCGGCCCGGCCCGTTACGTTCACGTTGCCGAAACCGGCGGCCGCCTCGGCTTCATCACGCCGATGACGCATAATTTCTGCGAGAGCTGCAACCGCGTCCGGCTGACCTGCACCGGCACGCTCTATATGTGCCTGGGCCAGGAGGATGCCGCCGATCTGCGTGCGCCGTTGCGCGCGTCCGAAGGCAACGAATTGGTCGCCGAAGCCATCGATGAAGCCATTGGCCGCAAGCCGAAAGGCCATGATTTCATTATCGACCGGCGCACCAATCGTCCATCGGTGTCAAGGCACATGAGCGTCACCGGCGGCTGATTCTTTCACCAACTTCGTGCAAGATCACTTCCGGTCATCAGCCGTGGAGGCCCGGAATGAGGCACGCTCGATCGATTCTCGTGTTGTTTGTGACGATAGCGGCAACCACGTCGGTTGCCGCCCCGTTCACCTATACCAATGCGCGCTTCGGCACCGTCTGCACCTTTCCGGATGAGATTTTCACTGATCGCCAGCCTGAGCCCGACAATGGCGACGGACAGCAATGGCTCAGCGCCGACGGCGCCAGCCTGACCTGCTCGGGCATCCTCAACATCGATGAAGATACCCCGAAAGGCTTTGTCGCCGCCGAGAAAGCCAGCGAAGGGCCAGGCTACGAGATCACTTACAGCAAGACCGGCAAGGACTGGGCGGTGCTGTCAGGCCTGAAGGGCAAAAACATCTTCTACGAGCGCCGACTGTTCGGAAAGGATGGCGTCATCCGCACCGTCTGGATCGACTATCCGCCTGCCCTTAAGTCGAAATACGACCCACTCGTCGGCCCTATCGCGAGTAGCCTCAAAGGGCCGTGAGTTTTCCGGTCACACCCAGAAAAAGTCCCAATCCGCAAGCGGTTGCTGATTTACCACTGGAGCGTTCCAGCCTAGCCTTCCCTCCGGAGCGGCTCTTCGTTCCATGGGGGAATACATATGCGCAAACTCGTTCTTTCTCTGGCATTGCTTGGCCTTGTGTCCGTGCCCGCGGCTGCCCAATCGATCGGCGGCACCTACACGGTCGCCGGTACCAATTTCGACGGATCGTCCTATGGCGGCGAGGCAACCGTCACGCTGACCAGCGAGACGACCTGCACGATCCATTGGGAAACTGGCGGCTCGTCCTCGGACGGCATCTGCATGCGAAACGACGATGCCTTTTCGGCCGGCTACGTCATGGGCAAGGCGGTCGGTCTTGTCGTCTACAAGGTCCAGGAAGACGGTTCGCTGCACGGTCTGTGGACGATAGCCGGCAAGGATGGCAACGGCACCGAGATACTGACGCCGCAATAATTCCGTGGCACTTGCGAGCGGATGGGCTGGGCCACAACGAAGCCTGTGGTCCAGCCCTTTGACGTTGCTGTCTTGCGACCGGCTGCTACAGGCTTGACGCAAAGCGCAACCGGTGACGCCCTTTGCTTCTTTCTCCAAATCTGCGCGGCGCGCTGTTCATGATGGTGGCGATCGTCGGCTTCACCCTCAACGACGCGATCACCAAGGTTTCGTCGGAAACGATGAACATGGCGCAGGTCATGCTGATCCGGGGCGTCTTCGCCTCGCTTTTCGTCGGCTTGCTTGCCTGGCACAGCGGCGCGCTTGCCCGACCGAGTTCGATGCTGCAGCCATTGGTGGCGATACGGGTGATCGGCGAAGCCGGCGCCACTGTGGCCTTCCTCATTGCCCTTGCCCATTTGCCGATCGCCAATGTCTCGGCGGTGCTGCAGGCGCTGCCGCTGGCGGTGACGATGGGCGCAGCCCTGGTGTTCAACGAGGGCGTCGGCTGGCGGCGCTGGCTGGCCATTGCCATTGGATTCGCCGGCGTGCTGATCATTGTGCGGCCAGGCTTTGAAGGGTTCAGCGTCTATTCGCTGCTGGCACTGGTTTGTGTCGCCTTCTGTGCGGTGCGCGACCTCGCCACCAGGCGCATTCCCAAGGCCATTCCGTCCTTGCTGGTATCGACCGCCACGGCATCTGCCATGACGATCCTGGGGGCGGCGCTGCTTTCGCCGATGGGCGGCTGGACGCCGATGACGGCGAACAGCACGGCGCTGCTGGCGCTCGCCGCGGTGCTCGTGGTCATCGGTTATCAGTTCATCATCATGGCGATGCGGGTGGGCGACATCTCCTTCATCGCGCCGTTCCGCTACACTGCCCTGCTCTGGTCGATTTTGCTTGGCCTCGTCATCTTCGGCGACGTTCCAGACCTTCCCATGACCGTGGGCGCCACCATCATCATCGGCTCCGGCCTCTACGCGCTTTACCGCGAACGGGTCGTCGGCCGGCAAAAACCTGCCGCCGAAAGCGCTGGACCCGATATGGCGCCGGACGGCATATAGGCCCAACCGTTGAAGACCGTCCGATTGTAACGGATGTACAGGCAGCAGACGATGGGCCAAGACATTGCAGGGATCATTCTCGCCGGTGGCCGGTCGCGGCGAATGGGCGGCGGCGACAAGAGCCTGCTAGCGCTTGGCGGCGACAGCCTGTTGGGCCATGCCGTCTCGCGCTTTGCGCCGCAGGTCGGACCGCTGGCGCTCAGCGCCAATGGCGATCCTGCACGGTTTGCCGGGATTGGACTTCCGGTGCTTGCCGATGTGGTGGAAGGCTTTGCCGGCCCGCTTGCCGGTATCCTGACCGGCCTCGAATGGGCTGCCGCCAACACGGCCAGCGAAACACTCGCCACTGTTGCCGGCGACACGCCCTTCCTGCCGCGGGATCTGGTTGAACGGCTGGTCGCTGCAGCCGGCGCACGGCCCGGTTCGATCGCAGTAGCCTGTTCGGGTGGCAAATGGCATCCGACCTTCGCGCTCTGGCCGACAGAGGCGCGCGCGGCCCTGCGGCGTTTCCTGGTCGACGAGGACATCAGGCGTGTTTCCGCCTTCATCGACCGGCATGGCTTTGTCGAGGTGGATTTTTCGCTGCTGAAATCCGGCGAGCACGAGATCGACCCGTTCTTCAACATCAATACACCAGACGATCTTGCGGCGGCCGAGCGTCTGTTGCAGAGCATTGAGCCATGATGAGACGCGTCTTCGGCATCACTGGCTGGAAGAATTCCGGCAAGACCACACTGACCGAAAGGCTGGTCACCGAGCTTGCCCGGCGCGGCTGGAAAGTCTCGACGGTCAAGCACGCCCATCACGATTTCGACATCGACACGCCGGGGACCGACAGCTTTCGCCACAGGCACGCCGGGGCTACGGAAGTCGCCATCGTTTCGGGCAGGCGCTGGGCGCTGATGCACGAATTGCGCGGTGAGGACGAACCAAGGCTGGACGAAATCCTGTCGCGGCTGGCGCCATCCGACATCGTGCTGGTCGAAGGCTACAAGCGCGAGACGCACAACAAGATCGAGACGCGGCGTCTGGAGGCCAGGGACAGGACGCCGCTTTCGAAAGGCGATCCGCATATCGTCGCCGTCGCGGCCGACTTTGCAGTCCCCGGCGAAAGCCTGCCGGTCTTCGATCTCGACGACACGAAATCGATTGCCGACTTCGTCGAGCGCACGACAGGTTTGACGCGCTGACGGCACGCCGGAAGACCACTCGGTCGCCGCTTTACTTCCCCCCCGCGCCTGCCCCAGCGTCAGCATTTTCCGGGAATACAAATCCCGCAACCGACGGTTTTGCAGTTGCTTTTTCTTGGAAAATATTGGGAGTATTGCGCCAGCGGGCGGTCAAAAGCACCGCCCACAGAGCCGTTAGGGACGACGGCCGGGACCATAAAGAGAGGACTATCATGCGTATTGCACTGCGTATAGCGCTCGCCGCATCGGCGGCGCTGCTGACGCTTGGCGCTGCCCAGGCTCAGGAAAAAACCTTGAGAATCGGCACTGAAGGCGCCTACCCCCCGTTCAACAATCTTACCGCCGACGGTCAGCTCGTAGGCTTCGACATCGACATCGCCAAGGCGCTTTGCGACGAGATGAAGGTGAAATGTACCTTCGTCGCCCAGGATTGGGATGGCATCATCCCGGCGCTCCAGGCCGGCAAGTTCGACGCCATCGTCGCTTCGATGTCAATCACGCCGGAACGAGCCGAGAAGGTCGACTTCACCCACAAATACTACAACTCCCCCTCGGCGCTCGCCGGGCCCAAGGACAGCGACGTCAAGGGCGTGACCAAGGAAGACCTGGCCGGCAAGACGATCGGCGCGCAGGCTTCGACCACGCATTTCAACTATTCGACCAAGACCTATACCGACAGCACGGTCAAACCCTATCCGACCGCGCAGGAATACCAGCTCGATCTCGCCAATGGCCGTCTCGATGCCGCCGAAGACGACATCGTCGTGCTGAGCCAGTGGCTCGACACGCCGGACGGCGCCTGCTGCAAGATTCTCGGCACCCCGAACCCGCAGCCGGTCGAAATCTTCGGCCCGGGCGCCGGTATCGCCGTGCGCAAGGGAGAGACCGACCTGGTCAACCAGTTCAATGCCGCCATCGACGCCATCCGCGCCAATGGAAAATACAAGGAAATCAACGACAAGTACTTCAAGTTCGACGTCTACGGCGGCGAATCCTGACAACACGGTCACGACGGCGGGGTGTCCCGCCGTCGTTCATCCTCGTCTTGGGAACCGTCACGGAGAGTAAGACCGATCCATGCCGAGCCAGAGCATATGGACGCTTCTCAGTTGGGGACCGGATGGCTGGCTTGACGATATTGCTTCTGGTGCGATGGTCACCGTCGCGCTTGCGCTGGCCACGCTGCCCATCGGCCTGACGATCGGTTTCTTCATAGCGCTGGGCAAGCAATCAGAAGAACCTTCGTTACGCCTCGCCGCCAACGTCTATACGACAATCTTCCGCGGCTTGCCGGAACTGGTGACGCTTTTCCTGTTCTTTTTCGGCATGCCGATTCTGCTGCAGCATCTCATCAGATATTTCCGGCCCGAAGCGACCATCGACGTCAACGGCTTCGTCGCTGGCATGATCGTGCTTGCCCTGATCTTCTCGTCCTATGCCAGCGAGGTTTTTCTTTCTGCTTTCCGCGCGATACCAAAGGGCCAGTATGAGGGCAGCTACGCGCTTGGCCTTTCGAGCTGGCAAACGATGCGCATGGTGATCCTGCCGCAGTTGCTTCGCATCGCCTTTCCCGGCCTCGAAAACTGCTGGCTCGCTTTGCTCAAGGACACATCGCTCGTGTCGATCGTCGGCCTTGCCGAAACGTTGCGCAACGCCGGTGTGGCTGCCCGCGTCACCAAACATTCGTTTCTGTTCTACAGCGTGGCGGCGCTGGTCTTTCTTGTGCTGGCCGTCCTCTCGTCATTCGCCACCAATGCCATTTTGCGCTCGCTGGGAAAGCGGGAGGCGCAACGATGAGCGTCACAGCCGCAATCGTCGAACGGCCGCCGCCGCAGGCGCGAGGCTGGCCGCGCAGCCGCATCATCGGCTATGCGCTCGTTGGCCTGTGGATCGCTTTCGGCCTGGGCATCGTTGCCTATCTGGTCTTTGCCTGGAACGCCGAATTTTTCGCTAAATATGCCCCGGCCTATCTGAACGGGTTGGGAGTCACTCTATCGCTGGTCGCCATTTCGATGGTGCTTGGCGCCATCCTGTCGGTGCCGGTCGCCTATGGCCGCATGTCGAAGAACCCTGTTCTTTCCGGCCTGGCCTATTGTTATGTCTACTTCTTCCGGGGCACGCCGCTGCTGGTCCAGACCTTTCTGGTCTACTACGGGTTAGGGTCGTTCAGGCCAGAGCTCCAAACGATTGGGCTGTGGTGGTTCTTCCGCGAAGCGTTCTACTGTGGCGTCTTCGCCTTTGCGCTCAACACGGCCGCTTACCAGGCGGAAATCCTGCGCGGCGCCATCGAGAGCGTTCCGAGAGGCCAGTGGGAGGGTGCCGCCTCGCTCGGCCTGCACAAATTGCAGACGCTGCGCAAGATCATCCTGCCGCAGGCACGGATCGTCGCCTTGCGGCCCTATGGCAACGAACTCATCCTGATGATCAAGGCCTCCGCCATCGTCGCCATCATCACGGTCTACGACCTGATGGGCCAGGCCAAGCTTGCCTTTGCCAATTCCTTCGACATCCAGGCCTATATCTGGGTCGCCATCGTCTATCTGGTGATGGTCGAGATATTGCGTCACGGGGTCGAGTGGATCGAACGCCGGATCACCATTCATCTGAAACGTTGACGCGATCAGGAGCAACCGTCCAAAAATCGATTCCGATTCTGGAGACCATGCGCTAGAGCTTCCGCAGCGAATTCTGTTCTGTGGAAGGTAAGCCTATGGCATCGGTGGCATTTCTCGGTCTTGGCGTGATGGGATATCCGATGGCCGGGCATCTCAGGAACAGGGGTGGCCACGACGTCACCGTCTACAACCGCACCAGGGCAAAGGCCGAGCAATGGGTAGGCCAGCATGGCGGCAGCCTTGCCGCGACACCGGCCGAGGCTGCCGAAGGCAAGGATTTCGTCTTTTCCTGCGTCGGTAACGACGATGATCTGCGCTCGGTGACGATCGGCGGTGGCGGTGCTTTCCAGTCGATGAAGAAGGGAGCCATCTTCGTCGACAACACCACCGCGTCGGCCGAAGTCGCGCGCGAATTGGCGGAAAAGGCGCAGTTGAGCGGGTTTTCGTTTCTCGACGCACCGGTTTCCGGCGGCCAGGCAGGCGCCGAGAACGGCGTGCTGACGGTAATGGTCGGCGGCGAACAAGAAGCCTTCGACAAGGCGCAGCCCGTCATCGACGCCTATGCCCGCATGGTCGGGCTGATGGGACCGGCAGGTGCCGGCCAACTCACCAAGATGATCAACCAGATCTGCATCGCCGGCCTTGTCCAGGGATTGGCCGAGGGCATCCATTTCGGCAAGAAGGCCGGGCTCGACATCGAAAAAGTCATCGAGGTGATCTCCAAGGGCGCTGCCGGCTCGTGGCAGATGGAGAACCGCCACAAGACGATGAACGCCGGCAAGTACGATTTCGGCTTCGCGGTCGACTGGATGCGCAAGGATCTCGGCATCTGCCTGGCGGAGGCCGACCGCAATGGCGCCAAGCTGCCGGTGACAGCACTTGTCGACCAATTCTACAAGGATGTGCAGGCGATGGGCGGCAAGCGCTGGGATACGTCTTCGTTGCTGGCGCGACTGGAAAAATAGGTTTGCGGTGGCCGACCTTTCTCCTCAATCCAGCACCGAGGAAATAGTCGCTCATCTGCGCTCGATCGGCTCGGAAGAGAATCGCCTTGGCATGCTGCGCTATGGCATCAAGATCGAACGCGCGCTCGGCATCTCGCATGGCGTGCAGCGGCAGATTGCCAAGAAGATCAAGCGCAATCATGCGCGTGCCTTTGAGTTATGGCAGACAGGTATCATGGAGGCGCAGTTCATCGCTTCCGTCACCGCCGACCCGAAGCGGTTTTCTGCCGCCGATGCAAGACGATGGGCGGCGTCTTTCGACTCGTGGGATATCGTCGACGGTGTCTCCGATCTCTTTGTCGATACGGATTCCTGGAGGGAACTGATCTACGAGTTCGCGGCCGACGAACGGGAATTCGTTCGACGCACGGCTTTTGCCATGATGGCATGGTCGGTCGTCCATCGGAAGAAAGAGCCAGCGGCAACCTTCCTCGACTTCCTGCCGATCATCGAAGCGCATGCCACCGACGGCCGCAATTTCGTGAAGAAGGCCGTGAACTGGGCTCTTCGTTCGATCGGCAAGCGCTCAATGGACATGCATGGCCCGGCCTTTGCCTTGGCGCAAAGGCTGGCTGCCTCGACCGACAAGACGGCGCGGTGGATCGGCAAGGATGCGGTGCGGGAACTGACCGATCCCAAGACACTCAATCGACTGGCGGCGAAGACAAAACCGGGCAAGTGATCTGTTCTTGGGAGAGTCGAGCTGGACCAAGGCGTTGACGCTGTCGGCAACGGCGGCTTTACTCTGTTGCAAAGGGAAGCAGCCATGAGCATCCGCCTTAAATCAACCATGGGCTTCACAGCCGCGTTGCTGCTGCCCATCGCGTCGGCAAACGCTTCCGTCGACGCCTTGCACATATTCTGGAAGGATCTACGCCCCGTAACGCAGGCGGCCGCCGAAAGCGTCGGACTGCCGATGATCGCGGCAAAAATGCCCGATCATGGCGAGACGCTGTCCCTCGATTTGCAGGACAAGACCGTCCAGCTTGCAGGCTATGCGCTACCGGTCGACCGTGACGGCGACCTCGTCTATCAGTTCCTGCTGGTACCCTGGACGGGCGCCTGCAGCCATATGCCGACACCGCCGCCCAATCAGATCGTGCTGGTCACCCCTGCCCATCCCTACACGATGTCGGAGGCCTACCAGCCCGTCTCCGTGACCGGCGCCTTGAAGCCAGGCATGGAGAAAAGCCAGCTTTTCATCCTCGACGGCGTCAGCGTCATCCAGTCGGGCTATACGGTGCGCAAGGCCGAGGTGGTGGGCGTCGACAAGGTGCCGGACACGATCACGCTGCCGGCGAATTCGCCGTGGAGTTTCCTCAACAAAAAGAAGAACTAAGCGACCGAACCTCAAGCAGCGTTGGCGCCCGATTCCTTATCGAGCACCATATAGTCGAGCGGCATTTCGGTCGTGTACTTGATCTGCTCCATGGCGAAGGACGACGACACGTCGCGGATCTCGATCTTGGCGATCAGCCGCTTGTAGAAAGCGTCATAGGCGGCAATGTCGGGCACTACCACGCGCAAGAGATAGTCGACGTCGCCGCTCATACGGTAGAACTCGACCACTTCAGGAAATTCCTGGATGACCTCCGAGAAGCGCCGCAGCCATTCATGGCTGTGTGAATTGGTGCGTATCGACACGAAGACGGTGACGCGCACATTGACCTTCTCGTGGTCGAGGATGGCGACGCGCCGCTTGATGACGCCTTCCTCCTCGAGCTTCTGGATGCGTCGCCAGCAGGGCGTCGTCGACAGCCCGACTTTCTTGGCGACATCGGCGACCGCGAGCGTCGCGTCCTCCTGCAGGAGGCGGAGAATTTTTCTGTCAAGGCGGTCCATTGGGTGCTCCCCTGGTGCCTGTCGCCGGGATAACGACGTGCACAAAACAAGAATTCAAAACGCGTCAAATGTTCCCTTCAACGCGATACGCTTTGGGGAATAGATTGGCTATAATCCCTCTTATTTTGGCCTTTCACAAGAAAGAAATTCTGCCAAATGGCACAAAAGCGAGTGATTTCTTGCTGACACCTCAGCCGAGGCGATAGCGGATTTCCGACCGCAGAAATGGCAGCAAATCCATTTCAAACCACGGGTTGCGCTTCAGCCAGCCGGTGTTGCGCCACGAGGGGTGCGGCAGCGGCAGCACTTTCGGGTTGCCGGGTGCATCCCAGATCGCCCGCCAGTCCATCACCGTCTCCGTCAGCGACGGGCGGCGCGCAACACCCATATGCCAGGATTGCGCATAAATGCCGATCGTCAGCACGAGGTCGATGCGTGGCATCAGCGCCATCAGCGGCCCGCGCCATGCCGGTGCACATTCACGGCGCGGCGGCAGGTCGCCGCCCTTGGCATCCTGACCCGGAAAGCAGAAGCCCATAGGTACGATGGCGAATTTTGAAGTATCGTAGAACTCTTCGCTGCTGACGCCCAGCCAGTTCCGCAGCCGATCGCCGGACGCGTCGGTGAACGGCATGCCCGATATATGCACCTTGGTGCCCGGCGCCTGGCTGGCGATCAGGATGCGAGCGTTCGACGAGGGTCTCAGCACCGGGCGCGGCTCGTGCGCCAACGGCCGGCCGATCGGATTTTCAACGCAGATGCGGCAGGCGCGTACCGTCGTGGTGAAGCGGTCGAGTTCTTCGCTCATTCCCGGCTTCATTATCAGGCGGCGGCGCTCGGCCGGCTGGAGATCGCCTGGTGCCAGCGCGCCACGTTGACGCAGTCTTCCGGCACCCTGATGCGCGCCGGCTTCATGAAGTCGATGGCGATCAGCCCAGTGATGTCGGCGATCGAATAGGCATCGCCGGCGACAAATTCCCGTTGCGCCAGCTCGCCGTCGAGCAGTTTCAGGAATTCGAGGGCTTTCGGCTTGTTGGCCTCGCCCCATTCGGGGATTTGCGGGATCTCCCATTCCTTCATCGCCGGATGGATGTGCCGGAACGCGGCGGCGACGCAGCCGTACAGGTTGAACTCCATGCGCCTTTGCCACATCTCGACCTTCGCCTTGCCAAGCGCGCCGCGCCCGAACAGCACCGGCTCCGGATGCAGTTCCTCGAAATAGCGGCAGATGGCGACGGATTCGGTGATGATCGTGCCGTCGTCGAGTTCGAGCACCGGTAAACGCTGCAGCGGGTTGCGCGAGCTGACCGGCTGCTGCCTGTGCTCCAGCGCGCCCATGTCGACGGACACAAGAGGGACCTCCAGCCCTTTCTCTGCGAGGAAAACGCGAACCCGGCGTGGGTTGGGGGCGCGGCCGCCGTCGAAGAGCTTCATTCCATTCTCCCAGTCTCTGGCTCGTTGCGACAACTATAGGGTTGTCATCACCTGAAGCGAAAAATTTCTCGCAAGGCATCGCCGATCGAAGCCAGGGTGCCGTGCTTTTTTTCGACCATTTCGTGACCGTGGCTCTCGCGCCAATCATGCGGTTCGTCGAAGGTGCCGGCCCAGATGCCGGCCTTGCCGCTGCGCGCGGCAGCTTGCTCAGTTTCGAAATCGCCATAGGCGATCGCCCAGCCGGCTTCGACCTGGGCGCGATTGAGATCCTTGCCGCCGGCCTTGCACTCACCGAGCAGCCTTCCATAGCGGTCGCGCTGCCAGCCGGTGCAGGAGACGGGTTTGCCGGATATCAGTCGCACCAGCGACTGTCGCGCCAGCTTGCCGCAGGCATAGTCGGCGCCGTCCCTGCGGCAGATTTGCGAATATTCCGGCGCGTCGATGCCGCGCATGCGGATGCGCTCGGTGCCCAGCGTGATCGTATCGCCATCGTTGACGATCGCCGCCCCTTCCGTCTTGCGTGTCTCGATCCGGTCGAGGCGTGCGGCCAGAAGGATCAACAGACCAAGGGCAATGACGGTCAGCCCGTAGTCCACCAGCCTGCGCCACAGGCTTGGCGGCCGCGGCGGAGCGTACCGTCGGCGCGGCCGCCGCGACCACGAACGGCTCATATGGCAAACCGTTGGTTAATCATTCGAACGTAGCTTAACAATTTGAAACCGCTGCCCGCATAAATTGAAGTTTCCATGCCCTTGCAACGCTCGAACACAGCGGACAAGTTTATTGTGGACCGCAGGAAACGCCATCGCAACAGCGATGTCGCGCGCGCGGTCCGCAAGACGCGCGACCGTCTTTCGCAGCAGGCGGGCAATCCTGATTTCGATCGCGAGCTTCTGAAACTCCACGCCCGTTCGATGATCGGCAGCGCGATCGCCGTTCCGCTTCTCGTCCTGGCGGTTGCCGCGACGGGCCTGTTTGCCGGAATGGGCAAGGGGATCGGCGTCTGGGCACTCTTCATGCTCATCTGCTACGCCATCGTTGCATTGATGGCCGGGCGCGTCGACCGCACGGAAGCCGCCGAAGTCAACCCGCTGCAAACGCGCAGGGATTTCCTGATCGGCCATTTCCTTTGCGGTCTGGGATGGGCCTGGTTCGCCTGGCTCGGCTGCGACGCCTGCCAGATCGACCAATTCCATCTGGTCAAGGCGGTCGTGCTGCTGCTTGCCATGGCGGCAACGGCGCTCACGGCCTCGTCGCTACGCGGTGCGCTGCTGGCGATCTTCGCCATTCCGGTGGCGGTTTATGCCTATGCCGGTGCAAGGCTGGGGACGCCGGTTGAACTGATCATGGCCGGATTGCTGATCGTCTCGCTGCCCTTTTTCGCCTATGTGGCGCGCCATCTTAATCGCGCGTCCCTGATGCTTCTGTCGTTCCGCTCCGAAAAGGATGCGCTTGTCGCCGAGGTGGAGACGGCGAAGTCGATGTCGGACGAAGCGCGGCGGCGGGCGGAAGACGCCAATCTGGCAAAGTCGCGGTTTCTGGCATCGATGAGCCATGAGCTCAGGACGCCGCTCAACGCCATTCTCGGTTTTTCCGAGGTGATGTCGAACGAGGTGCTCGGACCGATGAGCAACCCCACCTACCGAGACTACGCTCGCGACGTCCATGAGTCAGGCCAGCATCTGCTCGACCTGATCAACGAAATCCTCGACCTTTCGCGCATCGAAGCTGGCCGCTATCAGCTCAATGAGGAACCGATGATGCTGCTCTCCGTCGTCGAGGATTGCTGCCATATGATGGAGCTGAAGGCGCGCAACAAGGATATCCGCATCGTCCAGGATTTCGAAAGCGCCTTGCCGCGCCTGTTTGCCGACGAGCGCGCGGTGCGGCAGATCACCCTCAACCTCTTGTCCAACGCCATCAAGTTCACCGCGACAGGCGGCGAGATCCGCGTGCGCGTCGGCTGGACCGCCGGTGGCGGGCAGTATCTCTCGGTCAAGGACAATGGCCCTGGCATTCCGGAGGATGAGATTCCGGTTGTGCTGTCGGCTTTCGGCCAGGGCTCGATCGCCATCAAGAGCGCCGAACAAGGCACCGGGCTTGGCCTGCCGATCGTGCAGGGCTTGCTCGCCATGCATGACGGCGAATTCGAACTCCATTCCAAACTGCGCGAAGGCACCGAGGCGATCGCCATCTTCCCGCTGAGCCGGGTCATGGAGGAATTGCCGGCACTGCCGACCAAGGCGGTTGCAGCGCGCCGGCGCTGAGGGTTACTGCATCGGCCGGCAAATCGGATCGATTTTCCGTAAGCACGATGCAGCAAATTTAAAGTGTTAGAGCGTCCTTAGTGCGTCCAAATGGACGCACGGCGCTCTAAACGCGAACCGCCGCCGCCATGCCCGAACTGGTAAGCGCCGCCGCCTTGACCAGGCCCGCGGCGAGTGCCGCCCCTGCCCCCTCGCCGTGGCTCATGTTCAGATCGAGGAGCGGACGAAGGCCGAGCCGCTCGGCAGCCCTTATATGGGCAGGCTCCGGCGACAGGCCGGCAAGAAGACAATGTTCCAGCGCAGCCGGATTGGCGGCATGCAGCACGGCGGCCGCCGCTGTCGCCGCAACGCCGTCGATCAGCACCGGGATCTTCTGCATGCGGGCGGCGAGGATGGCGCCTGCGATCGCCGCGAACTCGCGGCCACCGACCCGGCGCAGTGCTTCGAGCGGATCCCTGAGGCTTGTGCCGTGGAAAGCGATCGCGGCATCGACCGCTTCCGCCTTGCGCACCTGCATCGCCGCATCGGCGCCCGATCCAGGCCCGGCCCAGTCGGCGCCCTTGCCGCCAAACAGCGCCGCAAACAGAGCGGCGGCGACTGTTGAATTGCCGACGCCGAGATCGCCAAGGCACAGCAGATCGGTGCCGCCGGCGATCGCTTCCATGCCGAAGGCCATGGTGGCGGCGCAGCCGCGCTCGTCCAGCGCTGCCTCCTCGGTGATGTCGGCGGTCGGAATGTGCAGCGCAAGATCGAACACTTTCAGCCCGAGGTCGTTGGCGATGCAGATCTGGTTGACGGCAGCGCCGCCAGCCGCGCAAAGCTCGACCGCGTTCGCGGTGGCCGCGACGGGACGTGGCGAAATGCCGTGGCGGGTGACGCCGTGATTGCCGGCGAAGATCGCCATCAACGGCCGTGTCACCGCCGGCGGCGCCCGGCCGCTCCAGGCGGCGAGCCAGGCGGCGATGTCCTCGATGCGGCCGAGCGAATTCCCGGGCTTGTCGGCCTTGGCAAACAGCGCGCGGACTTTGGTTTCGGCAGCCGTATCGGCTGGCGGCAAGGCCGCCAGAAGGTTGCGAAAATCGTCGAAGGGCAGCGCGCTGGTCATGGCGTTGAGGATCATTCCTGAGGTCTGACGAGCGGCATAGCCGCGTTGCACGGCCGGCACAACCTCCTGCCGGTGCCGCGATAGCGCTGGCCGGCGGCGCATTCCGGAGGGCTTGCATTGGCCTTGCCGTTGCACCATGTGGAAGCAAGACAAGGGATTCCTTGGGAATCCCAAGAGAACATCATGACGGCCATAGAATCTCCGTGCATCCTGATCTGCTCGATCGATATGAAAACCGGCTTCTGCTTCGGGTGCGGTCGCACGCGCGAAGAAATCGGCGCCTGGATCGACATGACGCCGGAAACACGCCGAAATGTGATGGCCGAGCTGCCGGCCCGGCTGGAAACGGTCGAACGCAGGCCGCGTCGGGAAACGCGCCGCACCCGCCTCTCTCGTGAACGCGGCGCCCTATCGTGAACCACCCATGAACCGACTTTTCTGGACCTTGATGATCGTGATCGGGGTGGGCGTGGCCCTGCTCATCTTCAACGATTCCGCCGGCAGCACGTTCGGCGTCGAGAACAACGATTTCGGCCGGCTGATCTGGCTTGGCGCATTGGTCGCGCTCATCGGCGCCGGCCTGCTCAGATCCGGCAGACCCCTGGGCACCATGGCGCGCAGCCTCGGCACCTGGGGCGTCATCGTGCTGGCGCTGATCGCCGGCTACCAGTACCGTTATGAATTGCAGGATTTCGCCAGCCGGGTAACCGCGGGACTCGTTCCCGGCAGTCCGCTGGCGCTGGGTGTGGAAGACGGCCACGCCACGGTGACCCTGGACAAGGCCGGCAATGGCCATTTCGAAGCGCGCATCATGGTCAATGGCGCGCCGGTCCGGGCCGTGGTCGACACCGGCGCGACCAGCACCGTGCTGACAGCGCAAGACGCGCAGGCGGCTGGCTTCAATCCAGCCACGCTCAATTTTACAATACCGGTCTCGACCGCCAACGGCATGGCGCGCGCGGCGGGCGTGAGAACCGACGAGTTGGCGATCGGCGGCATCGTTCGCAAGGACATGCCGGTCATGATCGCCGCACCCGGCATGCTCAGCCAGAGCCTGCTCGGCATGAATTTCATCGGTTCGCTGTCGGGTTTCGATGTGCGCGGCGACCGCATGATTTTGCGCGACTAACCCTCAGGCGGCTTCCGCGCTTGCCCTGACCAAATCAACCGCGGCGAAGGCGGTTTTCAGCACGTCCGGCCCAGCGCCGGGCCGTGTCGCGTCGGTGGAAAGGATCTGCCGATAGCGGCGTGCGCTAGGCAGGCCGTGGAACACGGCCGACCATGTGACGGGTGACATGGCCAAGCCGGCCGCCCCGCTCGATGTGATGCGCCGCGTAAGCCGCCATGGCATCGATCAGCACGGCAAAGTCGAACGGCTCGGATTTGCCGCCGTAGAATGCGGCATCATCCAAGTGCGATTGCAAGCGCAGTCGGCTGCAACCGGATGCAGGTTTATCGCATTCTAAAACAAACAGCGACGCACAAACGTCGCTTTCTGAGAGTCGCGTAGAACGGCTGACCAAAAAAAGTATGCAAATTCCCAATAAAGCAAGTCGGGGACCATGATCGAGTGGTGCTACCATAACCATTCCTCCCACTTGTCAAACATCCCACTCCGAACAATACTCGGCTAACTGCCTTTCAAAATAGGTCTTTAATCCATGCTCAAACTCTTAGCCGTCACGGCCATCCTGATGTTTTCGTTTGGAAGTCAACTTCGCTGTGAGGAAACGGTGGTTGCATCAATCGACCTTCCTGGCGCAGCTCTCGACCAAGAGGTGACGTATTCAACGACGCAAGCTGACTACAATGACACTAGAGACAAGACACTTGCACGAATGAAGGACGGCGACGAAAGCGCGTTTGTTAATCCTGCTGACGGGCCATGGATGCGGGTTGAGACCACCGCGAAGATCGGCTTCTCCTACAAAGGTGTCGGCGCGGCCGAAGGCCGTAAGCACCTTCGCCAAATTTCGGCAGCCGAAGAAGCACTTTATATGTATGGCCTCTGGAAGGCGGAACAGTAGCGGTTCAGCGAGCAAATGGAACAGGCGTTTACTTCCGCGCAGGGCAGTTAACATTCCCGACGCCGGACCTCATGATATATGTCCTTGGGATCGGCAATGCTTGAGACGACAGTTTTAATATGTAGTAACGAGATCGCAGACTCTCGAGTAGTGCATCGGCAGCGTCACCCTCGTTCAGGCCACCCTCGTCAGCTAGGGCAGGTACAGAGTCCAAAGTCATAGCAAACTTCCCATTTTCCCCAAAAGTTAGATGTTGGTTTGCTAGAAACGATGTTGTCCCCGCTGATCCTTTAAGCGAAACCCAGTCTATCTTGATGTCATAGACGATATCTTTGAATGGCATTCTGCCGTTTAAGCCGATTGTAACATTACTTAGATACCCATCCTTATATTGACATGACGGCGATATTGTTCCCTCTACTATCAGATCGCCTAGAAAGAATGTCCGATCAACATCAATTTCCTGCGGAATTTCAGCAACCGCGCACTGTTTGCTGTCGCTGATGCATGCTTTCGCCATTTCTGACAATCTGAGATTTTGTGTCGAAAGATCGCGGCGCAAGCTCTTTAAGTTTGCCTCAAAGTCTACGTCGAGCGCAGCTCCCTCCGAGATCTGTTTGATATTTTCGTCGATCTTATCGATGGCATCTTCAATATCCATGCGCATAAAAATTATCTGACGCAGGAAGGCAACTTGATTGTCATCTGCAAACTCTGGAGGGATATTCGGGTCAAAATAACGAAAAGATGTCATATAGTGATGACCAACTGCGGATCGTTCGGCAGTCACGGTGTTAACGTATGCTTGAAACTCATCTACAATCGGACCGAGCTCGCGGGCAAATCCACCAGCAGTTATGATTTTTGAGGTGCTGTCGTCTCCACCTCGTCCCCGAAACACGAAAGTCACATCTCCCGCTTTTTCGACAATAGTCTTGGAGAACTTAAGATTCGCGGAGATCTTATTTTCGGCCTTGATAGCGTCGAAAAATTTTCCCTCGAATTCACTCATGAAATGCGATTCGAAAAGATCTTTCGTTACTTTGTCGATAAAGTCCGCTGAAAACAACAAAGTACCTGATCCTTCCCGACTAAAAGCCGCGACGAAATGCGTCCCGCAGGAATTGCGAAAGTCAGCGTATCTTTTTTCTTTCAGCATCTGCAAAAATGCCGGCTTTAATTCAAATTCATTCATGTATACAGAACTAAAAAGCTTCTCGGCCGACACAACATATTTCGTACTAAGCTTTGATGAAAATTTGTCGGTTGACTTGGCAAAACTCATATGCGAGGAACCTTCTCCGCCAAATACCTCAAATTTGGCCGCGAAGGATGTATCCATGGATATATCGTAGTCTAGTACCTCATGCACTTCTTTGAACCCCGTGGCGAATTCCGATCGAACCTTGATATCCTGGAGTTTTCCACAAATCTCGTTTGGGCAAGTTGAGCTTTCGCTTTTTACCGTTATGCAGTTCGGTATGCGGGCCTCTCCAGCGACCGCGTCGTAACCTGCTCCCAATGGAAGCTTCAGATCAGAAAATCTTGAGTCTAGCCGCGGGTTTTCGGCGTGAGCCGCTGGCATTACCGTCATGAATGCAGAAAATAGAGTCGCAAAACCAATAACACGCATGACGTTCGCCTCATCATTTAGTTGGATTGATATGTTCCCAGAAGTGGGTCCGTAATTAGATCAGGAAGTTTGGTCTCGCTTGCGACCGCAGCGCCCGCAGCGCGTATCTCCCCGTCCTTACCGTCTGGGCCAGGCACTCCGTTTCTACCAGGAATTCCGGGGTTGCCGGGCTTTCCGGCGAGAGCATTGCGGCCTTTTTGACCAGGTGAATTTCCCTTGAAACAAGCCGCTTGCTCCAGTTCGCTAGCTGGCTTTCCACCATGGCCGGGTACTCCTGCTGCACCGCCTGGACCACCGCTGCCCGCAGGTCCGCCTTGCCCTGCGATTCCGCCTTTCCCGCCTTGGGCTCGCAAAGATGGCACCTCATTCAACTTAAAAAGAGAAGGATCGTTGTTGTTCTTAGCGATATAGATATTTCCTCCGTTGCCACCCGCTCCGCCATTTCCACCAATACCTCCATTTCCACCGTGGCCACCGTCACCGCCGTTGCCAGCATCACCGCCACGGCTGGGGCTATGCGTGCAGCTACCATCACCGCCTTCGCCTCCATTGCCACCTACTCCGCCGGACCCTCCCGGTCCTCCGGCTTGGCCATGCCCACCGGTTCCGCCACGTCCACCATCGGTTGTGATGTTAAAGGTACTCTGCTGATCAATTCGGTCGCTTAATACAGCAATTGTCACATTGCTTTCTCCAGGAGTTCCATTCCCTCCATCCACACCGGCGGCACCGTCGGTTCCTGGTTTGCCCGCCTGTCCATCACCACCTCTGTCCGCGTCCGCTCCAATGACGTCCGCATCACGGCCGTTGCCACCACTTGATCCGTTGGGCCCGGATGAACCGGCGGCAGCTACAACATCGTTTCCGATCCCAACCTGCCCGGATCTCTTTCTAAGACCCTCAATGGAAATGCTTCCAGACAAATCGTGCGCGCGCAGCGTAAGATGTGACCAAGTGTTAATCTTCGCACCATCCTTAAAAACAATCTTATCGCAAGCTATCACAATCTTCCCAGGATCTGATCCGTGAGTGAGCGAGGACTCTTTCGCTATAATCTCTATGTCACCTTCAATGATCAACTGCTTGCATTGAACAATATTCGGCTCGCCGGGAACGCGTATGGGGTTGCCTATCCTTGGTGCAAGTGTAAGCACATTATACTTATCACCAATTTCTTGTGAGTACGCATGCCCCCATAAAGTTGACAGAACTGCAACACCCAGGATTTGGCTGCTATAGCGAAGATACATTGAGGGCTTCGCTAAGCGCGTGTCCTCCTCGACTTGCATGACGTTCGCCTCATCGTTTAGTTAGATGGGGACGTTCCCAGAAGTGGGTCCGTAATTAGATCAGGCAGTTTGGTCTCTGTGACGACCGCAGCGCGTATCTCCCCGTCCTTACCGTCTGGGCCAGGCACTCCGTTTCTACCAGGAATTCCGGGGTTGCCGGGCTTTCCGGCGAGAGCATTGCGGCCTTTTTGACCAGGTGAATTTCCCTTGAAACAAGCCGCTTGCTCCAGTTCGCTAGCTGGCTTTCCACCATGGCCGGGTACTCCTGCTGCACCGCCTGGACCACCGCTGCCCGCAGGTCCGCCTTGCCCTGCGATTCCGCCTTTCCCGCCTTGGGCTCGCAAAGATGGCACCTCATTCAACTTAAAAAGAGAAGGATCGTTGTTGTTCTTAGCGATATAGATATTTCCTCCGTTGCCACCCGCTCCGCCATTTCCACCAATACCTCCATTTCCACCGTGGCCACCGTCACCGCCGTTGCCAGCATCACCGCCACGGCTGGGGCTATGCGTGCAGCTACCATCACCGCCTTCGCCTCCATTGCCACCTACTCCGCCGGACCCTCCCGGTCCTCCGGCTTGGCCATGCCCACCGGTTCCGCCACGTCCACCATCGGTTGTGATGTTAAAGGTACTCTGCTGATCAATTCGGTCGCTTAATACAGCAATTGTCACATTGCTTTCTCCAGGAGTTCCATTCCCTCCATCCACACCGGCGGCACCGTCGGTTCCTGGTTTGCCCGCCTGTCCATCACCACCTCTGTCCGCGTCCGCTCCAATGACGTCCGCATCACGGCCGTTGCCACCACTTGATCCGTTGGGCCCGGATGAACCGGCGGCAGCTACAACATCGTTTCCGATCCCAACCTGCCCGGATCTCTTTCTAAGACCCTCAATGGAAATGCTTCCAGACAAATCGTGCGCGCGCAGCGTAAGATGTGACCAAGTGTTAATCTTCGCACCATCCTTAAAAACAATCTTATCGCAAGCTATCACAATCTTCCCAGGATCTGATCCGTGAGTGAGCGAGGACTCTTTCGCTATAATCTCTATGTCACCTTCAATGATCAACTGCTTGCATTGAACAATATTCGGCTCGCCGGGAACGCGTATGGGGTTGCCTATCCTTGGTGCAAGTGTAAGCACATTATACTTATCACCAATTTCTTGTGAGTACGCATGCCCCCATAAAGTTGACAGAACTGCAACACCCAGGATTTGGCTGCTATAGCGAAGATACATTGTCGATCCTCTCAGCTTAGTGTCGGCCTAGAACTGTAGTTGTTGAAATATCACTTTAGGTATCGTATTTGGGGCAACTTTTCGCTTGACAAGCTGTCCCAGCCTGCCTGGCGCACCAGGGTCACCAGGTTGGCCAGGTTTGCCAGGACCGCCCGTTGTCCCGTTGGAGCCGGGGGCTCCACCCAAACCGCTGTTTGCGCCGCCGTTGAAAATATCGCCGTTTCCACCTTGCCCCCCCATGCCGGGACTTCCAGCAGTGCCTCCCACACCGCCAACGCCTCCAATACCACCGTGTCCACCCAATCCTCCGCCCACATCCAGACAGTACTTAGCTGGCTCGTTGAGCGCTTCGCTCGCGATTTCGTCTAGAGCAGCTTGAAAGCGGATATTAATGTCGCCGCCGGTACCTCCATTCCCCCCGTCACCCCCATCTCCTCCCTTCCCGCCATTGCCTCCATCGCCACCTGGGCCTCCTTCTCCGCCTCGACTTGCTGTGTGACCCCATCCCGCTTGGCCGCCGTTTCCGCCGGATCCTCCGTTTCCACCATTGCCTCCGTCACCACCCTTTCCACCACTTCCTCCGTCACCCCCATCCCCGCCTGTTGCGATGATTATTAAGCCGGTGAGACCGTTACCGTTAATTACATCGAGATCAATTCCAATCCCATTCTCCCCTGCAAGGCCATGAGCACCACTAGACCCATCAGCCCCGTGCCGACCGTCACCACCCGGTCTGCCATGACCCCCTCTATCGGAGTCATGATCCCACTCTGCATCGTCAC
>NZ_JBVVPU010000026.1:0-34725 GCF_055811295.1 Mesorhizobium sp. WSM4871
CCCCGCGGCGGGTGGCGGGGGGCCCCCGCCCCCTGCCTATATTCCTTGGCTTTTTTTTTAAACTTTGTGGGGTGGTGGGGGGGGGGGGGGCGGGGGGCCCCCCCCCCCCCCCCGGCGACGGGCTCAAAACGGCGTTCTTACGGCAGAACCGAGATGCGCCCCAGAAGAGCGACCAATTCAGCCTGACGTTTCGTTTCGGTCTTGGCGAAGAGCGAGGCAAGCTGGGAACGAATGGTGGTGCGGCTGAGCCGCCAGCTGCGGGCAATCTCCAAGGGCGCATCGCCCTGGGCCAAGCGCAAAGCGAGGTTCGTTTCCGCGCCTGTCAGGCCAAACATCTTTTGAAGTGTGTGCGGATTTGGCCCGGACCTGCTCTCCCGGTCGAGCAGCGCCACGATGCTCGTACCATCGGGTGCTATTGCCCCCGTCTCGTTCAATATCACCGGCCTGTCGCCCGCGCTGCGGATCACAACCCAGGACAGTGAGCCCGGCACGAAATTGGCCGGAACATTCGCGATCAGACGCCTTAAAGCGGCCGAGAGCTCGCCTGCCGTTTCGGCCGCTTCGCCCTGACGCTCCAACGTGGTTTGAGCGGCCGCGTTCCATTCGACGACTTTTCGTTCGCGGTTCAGGATGAGATAACCGCAGCCAATGCGGTCAAGCATGCCTGTGATGGATTCCAGGCTGCGTACCTTTGCCTCGCCGACCTCCGCGTCCGATCGATTTGATGCGCGATCCGAGGGATAAGTATAGGATGGCCGCCTCGCGTTCGCCTCGCGGTCATACTTAGTCCTCATCACAATGTATCGGCCGCTAGCGGCCTCGGTATGCCTATCAACCAGTGTCATTTTTCAACCCCCTGCCAAAAGTTTCGTCAGCCCGAAGTAATCTACTCGGGATTTACAAAACAGTTTCCTGCATGGCGGTTGACAAAAATGTCGCCCGCCATTTAGAAAACTCTGTATATTTTGAGGAGTTCTGACCGAAGTCATTCTCCCCCCGCCTTGATAAAATGCGCTCCATGATAGTGATGGGCAATCCGGCAGTCGTACTAGGTTGTACGTTTCTTGCTCTAGTCTCGACGGGCTAGTCCGAAGGTTGTAGTCTATGCCTATGAAATCGCGTCCGCCTCGGTCAAATTCGAGCCCGCCAGGCAGAATGCTGAGTCATCTTGTGTCTCTTTTGGTGCTGTCAGTTACACTGATATTTGCAATAAAATCCTCAGCATCTATTGGAGAAAGCGCGAGTTTTCTGGGATTTATTCCAGCTATTATTTTAATTGCTTATCTTGAAGATCGTACCCTAGCGCTTGCAGCGACGATTCTGATGATGGTTGTCGGCCTGTGGGCGCGGGGGCTGGATCAGATTTCCAACGACGATTGGGCACGCGCCATCCTGCTCCTGGTCTCGGGCGGGGTGATCGCCATGACGTTCCATCGGCTGCGAAAAGATTTGCATGAGCTTGGAGACGCCAGACTGGCTGCCGTCGAAGCAACCGGGAGCCGCTACCGCTGGGCCTTCGAACGTGCCGCCATGGGATTCGCAAATTCCAACGAGAAAGGCGAGCTTCTACAGTCCAACAGACGTCTGTGTGACATGACAGGCTACAAGGAGGAAGAGCTCGCCCGATTGCAGCTCAACACACTCGTCCATCCGGACGATCGCGACGCCCTGGCACGATTGTTGGCGGGTCTTGGCAATGACGCTGCCTCGTTCGGTTCGGAGGTCCGTCTCTTAAGAAAAGATGGCACGGCATTCTGGGCCCGGCTGACCCTGTCTTCATCCGTGCCCGATGGGGTCCTCCCCGAGAGCATCTTTGTCGTGGTCGACGATATTTCCGAGCGACGAGCTGCAGATGAAGCGCTCCGGGCTCAAAAAGAGTGGCTGGATCTTGCCTTGTCCGCAGGACGCTTGGCCACGTGGCGGATCGACCTCAAGGAGGGGATCGTCACAGGGTCGGCCACGTTCTGGGACATTCTCGGCCTGTCTCCAGCCGCCAGCCGCCCCTTGGAGGAACTGGCAGCCGTCGTTCATCCGGCGGACTGGCCGAAGCTGGCAGCGTCGAGAAAGCACGAGCCGGTGACGAACTATGACGTTGAAATACGCGTCCGGCGGCCAGACGGACATATCCGCTGGGTAGCTCTGCGCGGAAGGGAGGATAAACACGATAATCACCCGCAGCGACTTGGAGTGGCCGCAGACCTGACCGAGCGGCGACAAACCACACTGCTGCGCGCCGCGGCAAAGAAGCGGGAGCGCATCATGCTCGAGCAACGCCATAGATTCAGCAACCTGTTCCCGGTGATCACCGCGCTCGTGAAGATGGTCAGTGTTCCCGACGATAATATCGCCAAATACAAGGAGACGCTGATCGACCGGATTCGCGCGCTTGAGGCAACGCATCTGCTCCTTTCAGCAAAGGGAAACCAGTCGGCGATGCTCCACGATCTCGTCGTTCAGGAATTGCAACCGTATATGGGAACACGTGACATAGCCGTGAGCGGTCCTTCCGTCTCCATGTCGGGAGGCGCCGCCGAGAGTTTTGCGATGATTGTGCACGAGCTCACGACCAATTCCATGAAACATGGCGCACTTGGCGATTCACAAGGCCGGATCGAGGTAAATTGGACATCCGAGGGCGCCGGCAGTGACGTCGTCTTCGAATGGTTGGAATCGGGGCGGAAGCGAACTTCAAATGTTGTTCGTCACGGTTTCGGTTCGATGATTATCGGTGTCGATGGGGCGCCGCTTGTCGGTCATTCCCCCAAGCTGGAAATGTCGGATCACGGACTGCGGTATTCGCTAAAGCTGTCGCGCAAGGAAATTGGCCTTTAACGCATCGGCCCGGAAGCGATTTCTAGCGGGCGGAATGCGTGGATTTTGCAGATCCGGGCGTCCTTTGCGCGTCCTATAAAACGGCGCGCTTTAGTTGGCATTCTTTGTAAGCCAAGTCTTCAGCAAAACGGCAGCTTCTGTCCGATTCCGCACCCCAAGCTCACGCAGCACCGCAGCGGCATGGATTTTGGTGGTCGCCTCGGCAATTTCCAGATCACGCGCAATTTCCTTGTTCGAATACCCTTCCGCCATCAGCTTGAGCACTTCCTGTTGCCTCGAAGTCAGCCTGCCAAGGTTGGCGCTGGTGGTGCGTCTGGGCTGGATTTGCTCCGCTGGCGCAGGTGCGAGAGTCACTTGCCCCGTACCTGGCCGTGACAGAAGTGCGGGCACATAGATGCGGCCCGCAAGGATTTCGTTGACGGCCAGCACGACCTCCTCGTCTCTCTGCGACTTTACGATATAACCGTGAAGCCCGATCGAAAGAGCCGTCAGTATTTCCGAGCGTGAATCATTCCCGGAAACGATCGCAAATCGCGTATCCGGATAAGCCGACAGAATGCCGCTGAGCACTTCCTGGTTGAACAATCCCGGCATATTCAGGTCGAGAACGGCAAGATCAATGAAAGCTTGCTCGGCCAACAGGCTGAGCACGGCATCGAAACACGACGCCTCAAAAATCTCGACACCGGGAATACCCGCGGTCAATGCCAACCGCAGGCCACGACGATACAAGCCATGATCGTCGGCTATAACGATTCGGTACATTTTGAACTACCCCAACGCACTCTGAACGGATTGAACGGCGATGGACTTGAAAGAGTGCCCATTCGCTCGTCGATTCATCCAGTCAACGCCAGCGGTGCCCCAACACCACAGACGCCAGATTGCTAATATAATCCTAGATAACGGAAAACGCTTCTCTTTTTTTGAGCTGCCGTTAACAGGACCACCTGACCTTGCCAGACATCCGTTCTGAACCCCAGAAACCCTGGCTGCAGCACCCTTTTCCTACCTTGCGACAGGCGCCTCGAGGGCCGCCGATTTCGCTGCCAGAACAGCTCCAGGTATAGAACACCAGAACGGCTGGATCGTTACCATTCGAATGCACGACGACATCCACCCCGGCCGCCACTTACCATCCTCCTACGATGTCCGGACTAAAGCGTCTGTGGGATTTCCCACAGGTCTTCTCAAGGAAACAGAGCGCGACTTTCCGGGTGCTGAACAGGGGTAGGGTGGCCGGCTCATGACAATGGTGATCAGGCCTAACGAACACGGGAGAAGCAAATGAAAGCGGTGATTCAATGTGGTGGCATGGGGACACGCCTTCGTCCCTTCACATCAGTCTTGCCGAAGCCGCTGATGCCAATCGGTGCTCGGCCGGTTCTCGAGATGCTGCTGAAATGGCTGCGACGCAATGGTATCCAGGAAGTCTACATCACCACCGGGTATCTCGGTCATCTGATCCGCACCGTTTGCGGAGACGGTTCGCAGTGGAATCTGAAGATCCGGTATACCCAGGAGATGGAGCCGCTCGGCACCATCGGACCGCTCTCCTTGATCAGGGATGAGTTGAACGAACCCTTTATCGTTCTCAACGGTGATGTCCTTACCGATCTGAGCATCAGTCGCTTTGTGGCAGCGCACCGCAAGCACAACGATCCGGTGACGATCGCGACGGCTTCCCGCCTGCACAAGATGGACTTCGGCGTCATAGACGAAGTCGACAACACCGTGCAGGTCTTCCGCGAGAAGCCAACGCTTTCGCATCTGGTCAGCATGGGGATCTACTGCATGAACCCGGATGTTCTCCAGTTCATTCCGTCCGGCATACCGTTCGGGTTCGACGACCTGATGCTGCAGATGATGCAGAACGGTACGCCAGTCCACGTGTACAAGCACGATGGCCTCTGGCTCGACATCGGGCGCGTCGACGACTTTCAGAGTGCACAAGCCATTTCCTGGGAAGACCAGTCGGCCTCGATCGAGGTCACTGCCACGGCTGCGTGACGCAATCACCAAGCCCCAGTCCCGCAGTCAACAATCTAGGAGGTCATGATGCTCTTGGTCAGTGCCCCAATCTTGGGTGTGCCGGAGAAAACAGCTTTGTCCAAGGTCATCGACAGCAGTTGGCTGACGATGGGCGAGCAGGTGAAGGCCTTCGAAGAGGCTTTCGCCAAGGCGCACGACGCGGAAGATAGCGTCGCGGTCAGCTCCTGCACCGCGGCGCTTCATCTCATCCTGCACGCGCTCGGCATCGGACCAGGCGACGAGGTCTTGGTGCCATCGATGACTTTCGTGGCGACTGCAAACGCGGTTCTCTATGTCGGCGCGACCCCGGTCTTTGTCGATATCGAGTCGGTCGACGTACCATTGATGTCGATCGCGGAAGCTGAGGCGAGGTGCACGGAACGCACCAAGGCGGTCATTCTCGTGCATTTCGCCGGCTACCTGGCCAATCGGGAAGAATGGCAGAAGTTCGCCCGGTCCCGAGGACTGCATATCATTGAGGATGCCGCGCACGCCCCGGGCTTGAAAGAGGTCGGAACATACGGCACCGCGGCGGCCTTCAGCTTCTACGGCAACAAGAATATGACGACGGCGGAAGGCGGGGCGGTGATCGCCCGGGATCCCGAGCTGCTCGAGAAAATCCGCCAGGCCCGCGGACACGGGATGACCTCAGGAACCCACCAGAGGCTGAACAGCCGCACGGCGCACTATGATGTCACCATGCTCGGCTTCAACTATCGCATGGACGAAATGCGGGCCGCGATCGGACTGGTCCAACTGCAGAACTTGCAGGAGTGGAACGAGATCAGGCGTATCCTGGTCATGCTCTATCGACGTCTCATGGCAAAACACTGTCCGGCCGTAACGATCCCGTTCCACGAACCACGGACATCGGCCTACCACATCATGCCTGTCCTCTTGCCGCGCTACGTCAACAGGCAGGACGTTGTCGACGCATTGCGAACGGAGGGGATACAAACCACCGTCCACTATCCGCCCGTGCACGAGATGACACTCTATCGCGAGCTCTTCCCCGGAATCCATTTGCCGCGGACAGAGGACTTTGCTCAGCGCGAGCTGACATTGCCACTGCATCCCCAGATCACCGCGCCTGTCGTCGAAGCGGTCGTGGTGGCTCTTGCCGCCGCCGTCAACGGCCGCGCTCAAGCAGGAACCGCCGCATGAATGCTCTCGACCTTTCTCTTCACCGATCTGGCATCTCAAGGGCCAGCCACGGGTTCGCGAGGCGTGCAATCGACGTCGTCCTGGCTGCGGCGGCAGCGATTGTCTTTGCTCCGCTGATGCTGCTGATCGCGCTGGCGCTGTTGCTGGAAGGCGGCCGGCCCATCTTCTTTGCCCAGACCCGGGTGGGTGCGGGCGGCCGGCCCTTTCGCATGTACAAGTTTCGTAAATTCGACGTGCGGTGCGATTCCCATGGCTTCGCGCTGACGATGGCCGGCGACGACCGCATGACGACGATAGGGCGTATCCTCGCCGCCACCAAATTCGACGAGCTGCCACAATTGTGGAACATCTTGAAGGGAGAGATGGCAATTATCGGACCGCGTCCCGAGAGTCTCGCCTTCGCCGATTGTTTCCGCGGCGGCTTTGAGGACGTCCTGCAATACAAACCGGGCTTGCTTGGTCCGGCCCAAGTTGTCTACCGCAACGAAGCCCATTGTTATCCTCAGTCCGGTGATCCGCTGCTGTTCTATCGCGAGGTCCTGTTTCCGGCCAAGGCCAAGCTCGACCTTTCCTATTATCCGCAGCGCACCATCATCTCCGACATTGTCTGGATGGTGCGTGGTTTTCTGGCGGTTGTCGGTCGGGTCTGGTCGCCGCCGCAAACCAGCGTCCAAGAGCAAGGTTAGCGTCACGCATACAAGGGGCATTTAGTCATGAACTACAAAGGCAGGAAAGTTCTGGTCACCGGCGCCGATGGGTTCATCGGCTCGCATCTCACCGAAGCGCTCGTCCGAAGCGGGGCGGATGTCACGGCGATGGCCCTCTACAATTCCTTCGACAGCCACGGCTGGCTGGATGATTTGCCGGATAACATTCGAAGCCAGTTGAACCTCATCCGCGGCGATGTTCGCGACAGCGCGTTCGTCAACCGGGTCATGCGTGGCCAGGCGGTAGTGTTTCATCTCGCGGCACTCATCGCGATACCGTATTCATATGCCGCGGCCCAATCCTATGTCGAGACCAACATCCTGGGCACGGTGAACGTCCTTGAGGCGGCTCGGCAATGGGAGACGGAGCGCGTCGTGCAAACCTCGACCAGCGAGGTCTATGGCACCGCACTGACGATGCCCATCAGTGAATCCCATCCGCTGCAGGGCCAGTCGCCATATTCGGCCTCCAAGATCGGCGCGGACATGATGGCGGAATCATACGCCAGGTCGTTCGACGTCCCGGTGGTCATCATGAGGCCATTCAACACATACGGCCCGCGCCAGAGTGAGCGAGCCATCATCCCGACCATCATTAGGCAGGCCCTCGATCCGAATTGCCAAGCGATCATGGTCGGCGACACAAGTCCGATCCGAGACCTTACTTTCGTGGAAGACACGGCCGCGGCGTTCATGGCCGCGGGTTCGGCCGACCTTGAATTCGGCCATGCCTACAATGCTGGCACCCAGCGTGCCGTGACGGTTTCGGACGTATTGGATCTGGTGATCGAGTTGAGCGGTACCAAAAAGCCGGTCCATCGCGATGAGCGCCGCCTGCGGCCTCAGAATTCCGAGGTCCGGGCCCTGCTGGCCGATCCTTCGCTCCTTGAAAGCAAGACGGGATGGCGAGCGCAGACCAGCCTGCGCGACGGGCTGGAGCGCACCATCGGATGGTGGAAGGGGCGCCTGAGCGAAGGCCGCGTACGGCGGGAAATGGATTACATGACATGATTCTTCGCCAGCGTTCGTTGGCTCTGCTGTTCTTTGTGGCCGCCCTGTCCATGGATTTGCCGGCCGCTGGAAGTCGACAGAACAGCGATCCGACACAATTTATCCGACCGGTGGCAATGGCGTTGCCCGATTATTTGCAGCCTGCGACCGATCCGGCGTCCGGGACAAAGTTCGTGCGCATCACCAAGCCCGGGGTGCTTGGCAATGGGGTTGCGTGCGGCAAGGAATACTGCACCCACCGTTATTCAAGTGCTCAAGCCTGGAATTCGGACCAGAGCCTTCTGGTCATCACCAACGGCTGCAACGGCATGTGCTTTCTGGATGGGCGCACATATGCCCCGCTGTTTCGTCGCGCTCGATCGATTGAGTGCGAATGGCATCCCCAAAACGCGGATCTGATGATCTGTGTTGCCGGACGGCAGGTGTCGACCTGGGCGCCACGGACCAATCGCGAAGATGTCCTGTTCGTTTCGAACGACTATCGTGATCTGCATTTCGGGCCGGGCAAGGGCAACCCAAGCCGCGACGGCAACCGCATTGCCGTGCGCGCGCTCCGCGAGAATGGCGAAGTGGTGGTTTTTGCCTATGACCTCAAGGAACGGAAGAAATTCCCGGATATCGAGCTCGATCAGCTCGGCGGCACCAACGGTGCTTGTTCGATTTCCCCGCTCGGAACCAGCATACTATGCCTTCAAGAGATAATAAGCGGCATCGAACAAGGGTTTATTTTCACAGTCGATGGCACTTTGCGTCAGAAGTGGATTGAACATCACCGGCCGGGCCACGGCGACATGACGGTCGATGAAGACGGCAGCGAAGTCTACGTGGGCATCAGCAAATCTTCTCCGGACAAGTTTCAGGTGATCAAACGGAGACTGTCCGATGGCAAGGTCACTCCACTTACGAAGTACGGCGAAGCCATGCATGCATCGTTGCGTTCGCTGACCAGGCCTGGCTGGGTGTTCCTGACCTATGGCGGCGATCCGGATGAGATAGCAGCTCAACCAGACTGGGCGCCATATGCACAGGAAGTGATCGCGCTGCGCATCGACGGCAGCGGTGAGGTTCGACGCATTGCACAATCGAGAAGCACTCAGCTCGACTATCGAAGCGAGACGCATGCCTCACCATCGCCTGACGGCTCGCAGGTAATTTGGTCCAGCAACTGGGGCGTGCCTGGCGGTCCAGTCTACGACTTCGTCTCTCATGTCGATTGGCCGGAAGGGGCGCGGTCGAACCGGAAGGAGATTGTCACCAATGACATTCATTAATCGAACGCTTCTTGCCGTGCTTGGTCTGCTGTCCACGATGGACATGGCTGTTGCGGCTGACGCGCGGGTCGCTTACCGAATTTCCGCCGGCGATACCGTCGAGATCGGAATTGCTTCAGCCCCCGAACGAACACAGCGTGCCGTGGTGCAGATGGACGGCACTATTGCGCTTCCCGAAGTCGGGATGATTTCGGTCGCCGGCCTGACTGCAGCCGAATTGCAGACGCGCATGGAGACGATCCTGCCAACCAAGATATTTCACCAGCGCCTGACCGACGGCCGAGAGCAAATGATCGTCATCAAGCCAAGTGACGTGACGGCAGTAATCGCCGAGTACCGGCCGATTTACGTAACCGGCGACGTGCTTACGCCCGGCCAGCAGGCCTACCGGCCGCTCATGACCGTGCGGCAGGCGGTTGCCGTGTCCGGCGGTTTCAGCCTTTTGCGGTCACGGGCAAACCAGGCCGGCCCCGATCCGGTGGATCTGCGGCGCGACTACGAAGGGGCCTGGGGGGAATACACCAGAGACTATTTTCATGCCGCACGCCTGCGCGCCGAACTGCAGAACCAGGCGAAATTCGACATGCAGGCACCACAAGGGTCACCCTTGTCAGCGACTTTCGTGTCGGCGATCGCCGAGGCTGAAGCAGAAGGACTGAAGCTCTCCCTGGACAACTTCCAGCAAGAGCAAACCTATCTCGAAAAAAGCGCCAAGGATGCCGCGGAACAGATAGAGATGCTGCTCAAGCGCTCGCAAGCCGAAGCGGATGCGGTCAAGGCCGACGAGGCCGATCTGGCGCGGATAACGAAAGTGTTTCAGGCAGGCAATCTGACCAACGACAGGCTCGCCGACGTCCGGCGCGGTGTGCTTCTCTCTTCCAGCCGGGCACTCGAAACGTCGGTCGAGCTCATGAGAACACGACGCCAGCAAGATGATGTAAGCAGACAGCTCGAGCGCAACGAGAATCTGAGAAGGATCGGTCTTCTGGGCGAGTTGAAGGATACCAACGTGCGCCTTGCCGACACAACCGCCAGACTTCGCGCTGCCAGCCAGAAGTTGCAGACGGGTGCGTCCGCCCCTGCTCAGGCGGTCGCCGGCGAGAGGGTCGAGGCTCAGGTCACGATCGTCCGCAAGGTCGACGAGGAATGGCGCAAACAACCGGCCGAAGAAGACACCGAAATCATGCCGGGAGACACGATCGAGGTAAGGTTCGGCGGCGCCCTCGAAACTTCAGCGATCCAATAGAACCGGCTCCGTCCCGATGAAACCGGGACGGAGGTCGGCCAGGGCGGCAACTGACGGCCTACATCATGCTCTAGGGCCTTACTGTCTGAAGGCCCTGGAAACCTGGTCGGTAAAGGGTTTCATCAGATAGGACCAGACATTGCGCTCGTCGGTGCTGATGTGAACTTCGGCGGGCATGCCCGGTTTGAGTATCTTCTCTCCCGTCAGACAGGCTGCCTCGTTTTCGACATCGATGCGCGCCGAGAAATACGACAGTTCACGTTGCGGATCCTTGATCAGGTCTGCGGAGACGCGGTTGACCGAGCCTTCGCACGCTGGCGTGGTTCCGGTGTCGAAAGCCGGGAAACGGATCGAAACTCGCTGCCCGGGACGAACGTCGTCTATGCGCTGGGGAGGAATGAGCGCATCAACGACGAGATTGTCGGCATCGGGCACAATCATCATGATCGCTTCCCCGGCACCAATCACACCTCCGACCGTGTGGACGGAAGATTCCTGCACCGTTCCCGACTGTGGGGCGCGGATGTCGGTCCTGGAGAGTTCGTCTTGCGCGACCACCTTGCGCTCGCTGAGCTCGGTTTCCTTGGCTTCTGTTTCGCGAAGTTCGCCGGTTACTTCGCTGCGCATCTGTTCGTCGAGCTGAAGCACCTGCAGGTCGGTTTCACTGATTTTCGCCTGCACTTCCGCGATGGCAGCTAGGAGGCGTCCCGACTCGCCGCGAGTCCGCGTCTCCTCCAGCTGGACATTGCTCAGCCTCTCCTTCGACACCAATTTCTTGGCATAGAGAGCCTCTACGTCGGCACGGCTCTTGGTCAGCAGAGCCAGCGACTCGTCCATCGCCGACTGCTGCGCCTTGAGGCCATCGATCTGACGCTCCAGTTGCTTCGAGCGGCTTTGCAACTGCGCCTTCTGGCCAGCCAGCGCGGTGGCACGGCTTTCGAATACGGCGCGCTCGCCGCTGACTAGCGCTGCCAGTTGCGGGTCGTCCATCCGGACCCGAAGGCTGGGTGGAAGTTGCATCTCCGGCAGACCCCGTCGTTCGGCCTCAAGCCGCGCCAGGCGAACGTTGGTGCGATCCAGATCTTCACTGACTATCTGCAGGTTCGACCGTGTCACCGTGTCGTCCAGCCTGACCAGAATGTCGCCCGCCTGCACGTGATCGCCATCCTGGGCGAAGATGCCGCCGACAGTGCCGCCGGTCTGATGCTGGACTTTCTTTATGCTGCTTTCGACCACCACGGTGGCGGGCGCGATCACCGCGCCGGCAATCTTGGTCAACCCCAGCCACAGCCCTCCGCCGACGACCAGCAAGGCAGTCGTTGCCAGACCGAGGATCAGGTTGGCCCGGATGCCATCCGGCTCATCGATCGGGTTCGTCCCGATCCACTGGTTTGCGCCAGCGGCCGGAGCAAAGGAGGACATGGTCACGTCAGACACGGAAAGACACCTCACACATGCCCGCCTGCACCTTTCTGCATCGGCACAACGGCACCTGGCCTTTCCGGACGCGGGAAGGGCCGGATCACATTTGCCAGAACGTCTTCGCGCGAACCAAACGAGTGAAGCATCCCGTTCGACAGGACCAGTACCTGATCGATGTTGACGAGGGCGGAGGGGCGATGCGCAACGACGATCGCGATGCCGCCACGCTCGCGCACTGCCAGGATCGCCCCGGCCAACGCGACATCGCCGTCTGCATCCAGGTTGGAATTGGGTTCGTCGAGAACGACAAGGAATGGGTCGCCATAAAGTGCCCTGGCGAGTCCGACGAGCTGCCTCTGTCCAGCCGAGAGGTTGGCTCCTCCCTCACCAATGCGCGTTTGGAACCCCTCCGGCAAGCGCATGATCATCTTGTCGACGCCCGCCGTCTTGGCGGCTGCCAGCACGCCCCTGGCGTCACCCTGACCGCCGAACCTCGAAATGTTGTCAGCGATCGTTCCGTCAAACAGCTCGACGTCCTGCGGCAGGTAACCAATATGCGCGCCGAGCAGCTCTGGATTCCACTGATCGAGCGAGGCGCCGTCCAACCTTACCGTTCCGCGAAGTGGCTTCCATGCACCGACCAAGGTGCGTACGAGCGTGGTCTTGCCGGAGCCGCTCGGACCGACGATCGCCAGCCCCGCGCCTTTCGACAGGCGGAAGCTGACATTGATGACCGTTGGCTTCTGCAGGCTTGGTGGTGCGACCGTAAGTTCCTCGACGACAAGCTGCGTCTGTGGGCGCGGCAACTCCATGACCTCTTTCTGGTTATCGAAAGCGTCGAGCGCCTTCGCCAGGTCGGAATAGCTTCGGCGGGTGGCCAGAAACCCTCTCCAGTTCGCGATCGCCACGTCGACCGGCGCCAATGAGCGGCCCAGCAGTATCGACGACGCGATGATCACGCCTGGCGAAGCCTCGCCGCCGATCACAAGGTAGGCGCCAAGCCCCAGCACGCAGGATTGCAGCGCCATCCGGAGTGTCTTTGACAATGAACTCGTTGCGCCGACGATGTCGGACAGCCATTCCTGATTCCTGAGATAGAGATGGCTGATCTCGCCCCAGCGTCGGCCAAGCCGGGAGGAAAGGCCCATGGCCTGAACGACCTCCGCGTTGCGTCGACCCGAATCGGCGAGAAGCCGCTGTGCCACGAGGGTTTCAGACGCTCGCGCCGCGGGTTTGCGGCTGACGACTTCGGCGACCACCGTCACAAACACAACAGCCAACGCCCCGAGCGTTGCCAGCACGCCAAGCGCGGGGTGCAGCAGGTAGATGACCACCATGTAAAACGGTATCCAGGGGACATCGAAGACGACGGTCGGCCCCAGGCCGGAAAGAAAGCCGCGCAATTGATCCAGATCGCGAAGCGGCTGCACCCGGTTCGCGTCGGGCCCGGCAACGAGCGGCAGGGACAGCGAAGCAGAGAACGCCTTTTGCTGCAGATTTCTATGCAGACGGCTGCCAATACGGACCAGCAGCCGGAGCCTGACGAAGTCGAGGAGACCGTAGACCGCGTACAGGCCCAGCATCCCGATTGTGAATCCGACAAGGGTCGGCACGCTCTGCGAAGGCAGCACGCGATCGTAGACCTGGAGCATGTAAACGGAGCCGGTCAAGGCGAGAACGTTTATCACTGCCGAGAAAATGCCGACGCCAACAAGCCCATGCATCGAGCCGAACATGGCGGAGCGTAGATCGAGCGAGCGCCCTTCCTCTTGCTTCATGGGTTGCACTCTTTCGCGCGGAGTCGCCGCGCTATCTCGTCGGTTCTATCGGTGATGGGGATAACCTCTTGCCTGGCGGAAGGCAGCTGCTTCATTATCGGAACATTATGGTTTGCTTACATACGTGCTTTTGGTCAAAATGCAGCGAAATCGTGACGCACAGCGGAGAATTTGGAAATTCGCTTCGGAACCTGGGGACAAACTGAGTCGGCAAAAGCGACTGTTTCCCAACCATGACACAGATGAGAAGCTTATGATCATCTTTTGTTGCACAACGTCTTCAAAGCGTATCGGAGACGAATTTTTTTCAATTTCCCGGTCGAGAGTTCGGCGACTTCAAGATATATTTCTATAGTATGCTATTGGTGAACATTGAGCAGATCGGGGAGGGGTTGTAGTGAGTGAAGAAATCAGTGTCGCCGAAGCCTATAGCAAGGGGCACACAATTTTCATGGGACTTGAGCTGCTCGTCGCACCTGGCGCGCTCGTGCCCCGGCCCGAGACGGAATTGCTTGGCAAGACGGCTGTTGACGTTCTGCGTCAACTGAACCTGCCGGCGCCACGCGTCGTCGACATGTGCTGCGGGGCGGGCAATCTGGCATGCGGCATTGCGCATTACGTCCCCAACGCGCGTGTCTGGGCCAGCGACCTCACCGACGGATGCGTCGAAGTCGCTCGCCGCAACGTGGCCCATCATGGCATGACGGAGCGGGTGTCGGTACTTCAGGGCGATTTGTTCGATGCCTTCTCAGGCCTTGAGCTTGAGGGCACGATCGACGTTATTGTCTGCAACCCGCCCTATATTTCGGAAAAACGGCTCGAGGGCGACCGCGCGCATCTGACCGAGCTTGAGCCGCGTGAAGCATTTGCGGCCGGCCCTTATGGCCTGAGCATTCATATGCGGGTGATTAAGGACGCGCCGCGTTACTTGCGGCGCGGAGGTGTCCTGCTCTTCGAGATCGGCCTCGGCCAGGACCGGCAAGTGATAGGCCTGCTGGAGCGTTCCAAGGCCTACGAGAACATCCGTGCCGTCACCAACGAAGCCGGCGAGGGCAGGGTGGTAGTGGGACATGTGAAGGCGGATGCGTAAACAAGCGTCGCCGCGGTAGGCGTCAGCCTTGCCGCGGATGCAGATGCGCTCGCTGCCGGCGGAGCGTGGAACGCCCGCCGCGCAATAAGCTTGTAATCAGTTTTTCTTGCTGATGATGTATTGGGCAATTCCCTGGATGGAATCCAGGTTCTCAGGCAGAAGCTCGCTGTCCTCGACCGTGATGCCGTAGGTTTCCTCGATGAAACCAATGACCTCAAGCACCCCCGTCGAGTCGACGACGCCTTGGTCGAGAAGCGATGTTTCGCTCTGCAGCGCGTCCGCGTCGGCTATGTAGAAATTCGACGCCAGGAACGCACGAATTTGCTCCTTGTAGGTTTCGACCCGGTCCTTGGTAGTCAGCATTGAATTCGCCCTCCTGAGCAACAACAAAAAATCAAATCAAATCTCGTCCAGAAAAAGAACTTATGACAGGGCCGTTTTCTTGAGCTTGCCGGTGTCTGTCATCGGCAGGCTTGCTACGACAACGATGGACTTCGGAACCATGAAGTTCTCCAGCCGCCTCTGGCACTCTTTCTGAAGCTGCTTTTCGCCGATGACGCTCCCTTGCTCCATCACGACAAAGGCCTTGACCGCTTGTCCAAGAAGCTCGTCCGGGACGCCGATGACGGCCGCTTCCCGTACCCCCGGAATGTCCATCAGCACGTTTTCTACCTCCTTGGGGGCTACTTTCTCACCCCTGGATTTTATGATCTCGTCGCCGCGACCGATGAAATAGAGGTAACCCTCAGTGTCGATCCGGCAGTAGTCGCCGGTGTACAAGACCTGCTCGCCCGGCAACGGACCCGGCTTGAGTTTCCTGGCCGTGGCCTCCGGCTTGCCCCAATACCCCTTCATCACTGTCGCTCCGCGGATGACGAGCTGGCCGACGACGTCGGGGCCAACCCGCCTGTCATCCTCGTCGACAATCCACATTTCCGTGTTCGGGATGGGAATGCCGACGCTCAACGGCTTTCGTTCCAGATCCTCCGGCGGCAAATAGGTGCAGCGCTTGCATTCGGTGAGACCGTACATCGAATAGACACGCGCGCCCGGAAACAGATCCTGGAGCATGAGAATATGCTTGAGCGGCAGCGCGGCCGCGGTGTTCGTGACGTAGCGAATAATTGAAAAGTCATGACTTTTCAGCGATTTGAGTTCCGAGAGCGAGGCGAAGATCGTCGGCACGCCGGGAAAGCCGGTAACCTTCTCCTGCTTGATCACACCAAGGATCTGGGCCGGGAAAGCAAACGAGCGTTCAAGCACCAGCCGGGCGCCGGTGCGAAACGCCATGATCATCTGGTACAGGCCGTAATCGAAGGCGAGAGGCAGGACGTTGAGGATCACCTCGTCTTCGCCAAGCTCGAGGTAGGAGGTGATCGACGTGCAGGCGGTGATCATGTTCCTGTGTGTCAGCATCACGCCCTTGGGCTCGCCGGTCGACCCCGACGTATAGATGATAGCGGCAAGATCGATATCGATGCAGCGGCGCGCAGGCGCTTTGCTGTGGTCGTCGGCGACCGCGCTATCCCATCGCACGGCATGCGGCAATCCAGCCAGCTCGGCGTCGTCAATCGGCCCGGAAACGATCACCCGGCGCAGTGACGGGCAGTTGCGCGCCGGTTCGCTGAACACCGAGTGCAGGTGCTTGTCGGTGATCAGTGCCGCCGGGAGGCAATCGTTGAGCAGATAGTCGAGCTTGTCGCTTTTGGTGAGCGGGTTGACGATGCTGACAACGGCATTCGCCTTGAGTACGCCCCAGAAGGAAACGACTGTTTCGACGGTGTTGTCGGCGAAGATCATCACGCGATCGCCGCGCGCCACTCCAGCGGCGGTCAGATGATGAGCAATGGCATTGGCGCGCGCCTCGAGCTCGCCATAGGTGACACGTTGCGTGCCGCACACCAGCGCCACTTTCTCGCCAAGGCGGCCGGCGGAATAGGCGAGGTAGTCATGCAGGAGAGGCACCGCACCATGCATCATGCCAGAACCTCTTCGCGATGCGCGCGGTCAATGTCGACGCTGAACGTGCCGGTGCGAGCCCCACCGGGACAGTTGGCGATGAACTGCTGGTGAAGCAGTTGCGTCGACAGCACGCCGACCAGCGCCATGTTGTCTGAATTGGACAGATCGCCATCGCCCGTTCTGGCTCGACACTTGTCCAGCAGACGCATGACCGATTTCGGATCGAAGACGTTCGCCGCGCGCAACGCCGGCTCCGAAAGCGCTTCCTGAACATAGGCTGGGGCATCGTCGGCAACGAAGCAAAGCCCGTTGGGCGCCCGGTATGGCTGCTTCTTGCGGGCCACGATTTCCGGCGGCAGGATCGGTTGCGCCACACGCTTCAGCACGTGCTTCTCATCGAGGACGGCCAGCTTGTAGGCTGCCGGCAGCGAATTCGCGAGCTTCACGACTTCATCGTCCAGGAAGGGGAAGCGTCCCTCGATCGAGTGCGCCATGAGCATCCTGTCGCCTTGCGAGGAAAGCAGGTATCCCGACATCAGCGTCTCGATCTCGATAAACTGGTCCTGGGCAAGCGAACCCCATCGTGAAAACTCCGCCGGCAGGCGGCCGAGCAGTTCGGAGACGGCATCGCGCTGCCCGGTTTCAGCGCGCATGTCGGCGGAGAACAGCCGCTTGACGGCGCCGGTGGTGTGCCAGCGCGTGTCATGCGCAAAACCTGGCGCGTCATGGGACTGTATGTTGCGCCCGAAGAACTGCCGCGCCATGGCTTGCTGGTGCACCGGCGAGCGGCTGAGGTAAGGGTAGAGGCGATCGAGCAGCCGCGGACGTCGTGTCGACGCGGGCTGACGCCCCCAGAAGCGGCGGACCTTGCCCTCGCGGAACAGATCGTAGCCGGCGAACATCTCGTCGGCCCCTTCGCCGGTGAGCACGACCTTGATGCCGTGCTCGCGCACCAGCCTGGAGAGCAGGAACAGCGGCGCAGGCGCGGTCCTGAGGATGGGGCGCTCGGTATGGTAGATCACCTCGGGAAAGATCTCGGCGATATCGCTGCGCGAGACCACCACCTCATGATGCTCGCTTCCGGTCGCGCCGGCGACCAGGCGCTGGAAGCGGGTTTCATCGTATTCGGCATCGGCAAAACGCAGCGAGAAGGTCTGGAAACGCTCGCCCGCGAAGCGCCGGCCCAGCGTAGCGACAAGCGAACTGTCGAGTCCGCCGGACAGGTAGCAGCCGACCGGAACATCGGCGCTTACTATTCTCAGCGCGGTGGCGGCTTCGAGAGCGCTGCGCACTTCCTCCACCGCATCATTGAGCGATCCGGTGAATTGACCATCGTTCGGGTCGGAAATTTCGGGATAGCTCGGCTTCCAGAACGCCCGCTCGCGAACGGTTCCATTTTCATGGATGCGGACGTGGCCCGGCTTTAATTCCTTGATTCCGCGAAATACGCTCTGCGGCGGTACGATCGTCCACAGCGTGAAGGTCTGGTCGAGCCCAACCGGATCGAAGGCGCGGGATATGCCGGCATCGGCGGCGAAGATGGCTTTCACTTCGCTGGCGAAGTAAAGCCGACCACCGTGCTCGCAATAGTGCAGGGGGCAGATGCCGAACCGGTCACGCGATAGCACGAGACGACCCGCCACGGAGTCCCATATTGCGATCGCCCATTGCCCATTCATCCGCTCGAAGGCTGCCTCGCCCCACTCACGATAGGCGTGGATGACGACCTCCGTGTCGCTACGCGTGCGGAAGCGGTGGCCAAGGGCGACCAGCTTTTCACGCAATTCGACATAGTTGAATATCTCGCCGTTGAAGACGATCCAGGTCGTGTCGCCCGCGTCCGCAAGCGGCTGCTGGCCGCTGGAAAGATCGACGACGGACAGGCGGGCATGCGCCAGGCCCGCGCGTCTGTCCCGGTAAAGGCCACGCTCGTCCGGGCCGCGATGCGTTAGTGCGCCCGCCATGCGCATCAGTGCGTCTCGCGAAGGAGGCGCGGCAGCGGCGCTCAGCGAGACAATTCCGGCAATGCCGCACATCCGGTCAGTCCTCGCCCATAGAAGCGGGCAGCAATGGCCGGGCGTGAAGATACCGCGCTGCACGCCGTTTGCTGTCGATGTCCTTGAAGACCTTTTGAACCTGGACCGCGGTGAGATCGGCCGCGGCTGCGACCTCCTCGGCGGAAAGCCCGTGGTTCACGCCGTAGAGGCACAGATCCATCAGATGATAAGGCAGCGCGAAATAGAATTCCTCCTGGCTTTGCGCCATGGAGAACGTGTCCGTGGTGGGCGGCCGCTGCCGGATCTCTTCATCCACCCCAAGATACTCGGCCAGTTGGTAGACCTGGGTCTTGTAGAGATGGACGATAGGCATCAGGTCGGCAGTTCCGTCACCCTGTTTGACGAAAAAGCCCTGGTCGTACTCAAGGCGGTTTGGCGTGCCTGCCACCGCATAGTTGAGGCGGTCCGCGTGGTAATACTCGGTCATTTTGCGCAGGCGCTGTTTGTAATTGGTTGCAGCGACGATCTGCAGATAGGCTGCCGGCGACAGGCGCACCGTGTCCGTCTTGCCCTGCGGATCTTCAACCGTGAGGCGTGTTATGTTGAGGCCGTTGCTCTCGAGAACCGACGCAAGCACCAGCTTGCATTTCCAGCCGTCGCCATACTGGGGAACAACGGTCTGGATAGCTTCGATCTGTCGGCGATAAGCGCCAATGGCCTCAAGGGGCGGTGCGATATCTTCCAGGATCGTATCGATGCCAAGCTGGGCCGCGACAACGCGGCCCAGTCTGAGCGAATCGCCGGAGGAATGGTGCTCCGGCATGAATAGCCCCAGAACCTTGTCTTTCCCAAGTGCGCGCGCACACAAGGCAGCGACGACGGAGCTGTCTATGCCACCGGAGAGGCCGACAACCACGCCACGGCGCCGCAGTGTGCCAAAAACCTGCTCACGCAGGATCTCGACCATGCGATCGACCTCCGCGCGAGCATCGAGCACCAGCGTGGCCCTGCTGAATTCCGAAATCAGGTCGATGGTCCGTACTCCCGTATGCGCAGCTCGGCCGCGGAATAGGTTTGCTCCAAAGCGCTCTCGATGAGTGGGCGGTTGGTGGCTAGATAAGGCTCCGTGACCATATCGAAGTGACTGCCAACGACCGGAACCACATCCAGACGCGCGAAAGCGCCATCCCACCCAATGGCCAACGGCATTTTGGGCCGAGCGCAGCGGAAGAGGGTTGCGGTGATCGGCAGCGTCGGTCTGGGTATCGCCAGCCACTGGTAGAAGGCCCGCCCTCGCAACTGCCCCTGCAGTTCCAGTTTGGTTCTGAAGCTCGTCGCGTTGAACTCATCCTGAGCATAGCGATTGAGGATGCGGGCGAGCTGCACCTCGAAGCCCGTTTTGACGGCAACTTTTGCCAGGAAGCGGCAAACCATCCGGTCGGCGGTGACGCGATTGGTCCGGATCCGCTGGTATGTGCGGACAATCATCTCCCAATAGGTGCTGCGCTCGCCGAGGAGGCTCGTGTCGAGGATACCAAGGAACTTTATGGTTCGCCCCGCAGCCAGCAGCCGCTCCGCAACCTCGAACGCGACGGCGCCGCCGAGCGAATGGCCGAGAAGTCTTATGGGACCCGTCGGCTGTGCGCGGCGGATCTGGTCGACCGCGCCCTCGGCCATGTTTGAGACTGTGTTTGGTCCGCGCAATATCGTCGCCAGGGCTGGATATCTGATGGGGACCACTCGTGCCATCTTGCCCATCGAAGATGCAAACGCGGCAAAGCTTGGGCCATAGCCGACGGATCCCGGGAGCAGGAAAAGAGTTGGGGGTTCGTGCTTTTTCACTTGCGTGCGTAGGGCGCCGGCTTGTGCCGACGCAACCACCCTGACCATTTCGCCCATGTTCATACCGACCGTGAAGCCATCGAGGCTGAGTTCCTGTCCGATGGCGTTTTCGATTTCCATGACGCAACGCAGCAGCTTCAGCGAATCTCCGCCTGCGTCATCCCAGCGTCCTGCGGCGACGCGTGTGTTGAGGATATTGTTCCAGACATGCTGCACTATCCGATGGGCGGTCAGCTCGCTGGTATTGGATTGCTGCGCAGGGGGGGCGATCTTCCTGGCTGACAGATCAATCTCCGCAAGCGCAGCCATGTCGACCTTGCCGCCCGGCAGACGCGGAATTGCGGCGATCGTGTGGAACCGCATGGGATATAGCTCCGGCGGCAGCTTCGTTCTGACAAGCTGGCGAAGTTCGTCCGAAAAGGCTGGTCCCGCCCATGGCTGGGGAATGGCAAATGCAACAAGCTCACTTGCCGCCGTCATGATTGCGACGGCATCCTCCACGTCAGAGGCGCTACGCAATAGAAGTTCGAGTTCGGTCGGCTCGATACGCCGACCATTGATCTTTATTTGGCGGCCCTTGCGGCCAACGATGTGCAGGAGGCCCTGGCTGTCAAGCTGGACAAGGTCACCCGTTGCGAATATTCGCAGATCACCATTATCCGGATTGGATGCCACGGGCGCGACGGTGCCGTTCTCCCAATAGCCAAGCAAGACATACGGGCTTCTTATAAGGAGCTCGCCAACCTCGCCGGGCTGAACGCGGCGCCCCTCATTGTCGACAATCGCGAACATCACTCCCGGGAGCAGCCAGCCAACCGGAACCGAGGAACCTTCCTCCGGCCAGTCTTGCGGCAAGAACCATTGCGACCCGGTGGTCTCGGTTGACGAGTAACCAATCTGGATGAAGCAGGTGCTCGACACGACTTTGCGCAACAGGGCGATATCGGCCCATGTCACCTTTTCTCCCCCGATCCGAGCCACTCTGAGCGAGCGGAAGGCGTCAGCAGGCGCGTCCGCCATTAGCACGCGAAGCACGGCCGGCACCAGATAGGTGACCGTCACGCCTTCGGATTCCACAAGGCGCTGGACTGCCCGCAAGCCGATGGCTTCGAGCTCGGCGAGATGCAAGGTGGCGCCGGTCAGGACGGCGGCGAGAACCTCCCGGCAACCGGCGATCGTGGCAGGCCCGGTCAAGGGCAAGAAGACATCATCCGAGTTGATGTGGCATGCATCGACATATTGCTGAACCCGCCAAAGCAGGCTGCGCTGGCTATTGACGATGCCTTTGGGGTGACCGGTGCTGCCCGAGGTGTAGAGCACCACCGCGGGCGCGTCGACCGAGACGGAACAGGACTGGGGTAGCGGCTGGACCTGTGGCGTGATGCTGGTGGTCGCGTCAATCCAATGGACGTCCTGAGTCAGACCGACAGGGCGAACATCGCCGTCGCCTATGACCGTCGAGAGCCGAGCCGCGACAACAATCTCATTGGTTCGCGAATGGGGATCTCTCGTATTGAGCGGCACGGAAGGCCGCCCAACCGCCATGCTCGCCAAGATGGCCACAGGGTACCAAACCGAGTTGGCCTGAAGGATCCCGATCGCCTGTCCGCTGGGAACGGCGGCGGCAATTCGGTGGGACAGCATCTCGACGGCTTGCAGAAGCTGGGAATATGTCAGACGGGTGGTGCCGTCGCTGATCGCCAGTTTGTTGGGATATTGCCTGGTGATGTCTCTCAGGTGATCGAAGACGGTGATGTTCGCAAAATCGACACCCATGCGTTGATAAAGGCGCAGAACGGGGCCGCCCTGATCAAGTGCGTATTCCGGGACGTTGGACCATCTACCGGGGGTCGTTGGTTGACGATCCGCCTGTAGATCCTGATCCGTCCTTTCTGATGCCAAATACATTGGAGACATGAGTGGCCCACGCTGAGGTTAGGGTCACTTATCGCGCTCCGTCGAAACCTTTTCATCGATCATTCTGATGACGCCGCCACGCCCCAAGGGGCTGACCGCACGACCGACAGGGGACATTCGCCGCCATTATCGGCAATCGGGCTTGGTCTTCACGCTATTGTGATTTCACGCCAAACCACTTTCTTCTTTCGGGGAAAAAGCGATATGCGTGCGGATGGAGCCGGGGGTGGGAATAGAGTATCTTACTTCCAACGTCCGGCCGCAAACTCCTGTTTATCCTGCTTTTTGACGGGCCACGCATTGGCAGTGGCGTATGCGCCGGAGACAAAGCAATAGGCGAAGATTTGCCCCCGGATCTCGTCCGTTACACGGACCCAATCCTTTTCCCACGTTCGCAGCGTAATGTGTCGATCCGTCGCCATGGAAGCAGCTCTGAATGGGCTTGGCGCGTCGATGATGCGACCCGCTATCACATCATCGCCTTCCATTCGCTCAACAAGATACGTCTGCATCGATGGCCTCCAGGCAGCAACTTTGACGTGAGCTACATTACCGTGGCCTAATGACACTTTGACTACTGCCGGCACCGGCTTCGTCCGGCGGCCGAATTGCGCGCGCTCGTGAGGGATGTCTGGATACGCGGTGGGCACGTGATCGATGCCCGTAGTTGCACAGCCACTATGAGCGCCGCCGAGACCGCGTATTTTCACAAGCTAAAGTTCGTCAACGAAGTCCGACCTCGTCGTTCACAAAACTTCGCCGGGATATGCCCCCCACAGGTCGAACTGTTTGACGAAGCCTGACATCGAATCCAGCGCCACGCTGCACCATTGCCCATCGCATCGCCTCAGCTTGACTCCAACGCCAGGTTCGAACCAAGAAATAACAGCGCTATCGAATGTCGGCTTCTTGCGTAGAGCAACGTTGCTCTTGCTCCAAGGAGCGATCACCGCCGTTCGATGCCCTGAGAGAAGCGGTGCATAGATCCATCCGCTGGCTCCGTTCCAATCTCTTACCCGCCGCCAATTGCCAAATTGCTGGTAAATCTCAAGGGGAATGCCCGGCCGGATGTAGACCCATTCAACGCCGTAGCCGACACCAGGGCCGATCCGGAGGTTCGCGGGTGAACCTTTCAAAGAGACGAAGCGAGGTAGAGGGAGGCCAGTGGTCTCGGCTCTCAATCCTGTCGTCGTTGCAGATGCGGCGAGCAAGGCGGCGGTGAGAGCAAATCGAGTGAGTGCCCACGATATCAGAAGTTTCACCGCACCTCTGAGAAAGGGGAGCCCGCCTGGATTCAACATTCTCTCGCCGGGATGAGGGACATGCGCCATCTGAAGCCATTAGGCGAGGGCGCGCGCCATATCCCAGGCACGCGCCAGAAACCGCCTTTGCTAGATCTACACGTGCGGCGTGACTATCACGTTCACGAGCAGAACTTCTTCAGCCGCTTGTCTGTGAAGGTGAAACGCTGCGCGCGGGTATATCGTCCATCGCAGCCAGCTTGTCTGCACACAGGTCCGCCGCGCCGGGCGCTTTGTTTTTCATGCCGGCCAGGTTGATCCAGCCGCCATCGGTAATAAAGCTGTCGCGCTGATAGGACGATGTCTCCTTCAGTTTGGCCAGGTTCTGGCTCGCGTCGGCTGCACTGACAAATTTTTCGACACACAGATTTGCGACCAGTTCAGCCCGCGCGTCGCGAGCGGACATCAGCGCCATCTGCTTCGCGGTTCCGCCTGTCGTCCAACCGCCTGCGGTGAAGCCCAGGATCATTGTCAATATTGCAACGCCTGCCAGCGACCAGAACCAGAGTGTCTTGGACGGCTGATAGGCATCCCAGCGTTGCGCCATGGTTCGATTATCTTCCATTGTTCTTCCTTTCAGCCACGCGCATCGCGCATAGGCACCCCGCCATGAGGAACCCTTCGAAAGTACGAGCGGCGACGAGCTTCGCCGTCATGTGGGGTATACCGAGACGGACCAGAAACTATTCCAGCCCGCTCGGATATTTATCGATAGGGCATTAAGAGCCTGGGCGCCGCGCTCGATTTTAGAACATTGATTGCATCCGGCTCGGCCGGACCGCCTCACACCATAGTTCTCGTCAAAGGGGTCTGCACAAAGGTGTCGACGACTCCTCGCATCAAGCCAGAAGCGCGAGAACTAACAAGCGGCTCGGGCGGACCAAGTTGGAAGCCTCTCGGTGCCAGCAAGAGCAGGACGACAGCAATCGCTATCAGCAGGATAGCGATTGCGGTATTGAAAAACTCTCTCATCCTTTTGCCATCCGAGGATCGACGCGCTTGGGTGATGTTTCTCCAGGTCGGTTGGGCGATTTGACGGAGCGACTACGCCGCACCGGCAGACGCCGCTCAACGAGCCGAATGGCGGTATCTATTTGCAAGTCTTGCTTGCATTTAAGGCGGCGGTTAGTCCCATCAGCGAATAGGCGTACTGGGTCTGTGTACCTCTCCAGGACGTGGCCAACAGCTTCATTTTGCTGGCTGCTCGCATGGCACTGACCATTGATCGATCCTCCTCGGCGTTCGGCAGCCATGCCTTGTTGTCTTGGGTAAACATCGAGAAGCGCTGGTCTGCGATCGCCACATCGATGTCCGATCCCGGCTTAAGCCGATACCCCATGATGGCTTCGGGCTGTTCATCGTCCGGCGCCTGCGAGACTATGACAAAATTTTCACCATGATCGACACCCGCCGGCAGTTTGGAAACGGGGACACTCAGGACGTAGCAGCGTTTTGTGTCAGAGCGATAAGAGTAGACGCCCCATGCGCCGTGCTGAGAGAGGAGTCTGGGGTCAGCCTGCGCCCAAGTGATCGAAAGTAGCAAAGATGCGATGCTCACTCCAACTGCTTTGATGGTCATCATTTCCTTCCAGCTTCATAGCGCTACAAACTTGGCCAAGGTGGTTTTCCCGTACCACCGAGATTTGATTATGGGTTTTCTCAATGCGGTCGTTGGAAATTCTGGCCGCAGTCAACTCGGGCCATGCTTCGGCCTGATCGAGCTGCCTCCTGGTAGGGCGTATTGCTTCCGTGAGAGGAACATTTGCCCTTCAGTAATCACGGATACCAACAAGCCGGTCCCCTTTAACAGTGGCGATAACGAGATGGGATGCCCATGGATAGTATCGTGGCAAAGCCGCCGCCTGGTCAGTCAGTGTTGCGCCATCAAGGCCGCACAATTCGCCTCCGAGTAGTCGAGCATGATCGCCTTTGCCATCCACCACGGCTATGTACTCTCCGTCGTACGGGTAGCCGATTAGCGCAATCTCCTCATAGTCTTCCAACTTCCGCATATGTGGTCGCTAACCTGGCGTAGTTAGTTAGGTGTTTTTCATCTGGCGGAACGGCCCAGCGGCCATGGACAGGGGGACAACCGCTGGGCCAATGAGAGCGCGCTCCTCCCGGCCGCAAGCACTGACGTTGTTGTGATCATCAGCACTCGCGCTGCGCTCCCAAGATGGCGCTGCCGCTCCCAGCATCGGACGATGGCCCGTTACTCGATGCGCCACGTCGAAGTTCACTCTCATGCGGCATATACCGAGCGTGGCGGGAAACTATTCCAGCCCGACGGCTATTTTTCGGGACGTTGGAGGCCAGGGGCTCCGCGCCTGCCGCCCCGTTGACTTGAAGTGGATCACTCCGCAAACACGGGCGGATCGGCCCGGCACCAGCCCCGCCGGAAATGCCGGGCCGCGAGGACACGCCCGCGGGTGCGCTTCCTCGAACAGCATCATTCTTACGCGTGTCTTTCGTCGAAGTCCGCGACGTTGATACGTTCCTGTTGTCATCTCCCAAGATGCAATTATTCACCCCCGGTCAGATTTTCGTTGGCACAAACCAACAGAGCAATTCGCTGAGTTTCGGACGTTTGTTTCCGGGCCTGCGTAAGCCACAGCACACGTCGCTCTAACGACATCGCTCGCATGGCCCAGCGCGCGGCGGCGGTGATTTCGTATCCGCCGCAGCGAGCACACTGGAATTCGACCGTTCGCAAGATAATATCGGCCGCGAGCGCGGTTTCTTCGCAAACCGGGCAAGTCGACGAGTAGTACCGCATGGCTCCTATGGTCGGTGACGGAAGCCGTGTCATGCCGCCCGCCCCGGAGCCTCAGCTCCTGAAGATGGCTCAGGGTTTTGCGGCTGGGGCGCCATGCTATTTGAGGAGATGTCTACCCTACGCCGAGTGCGGCCATGTCGGGTCTCATATGATACGAGCAGTCGGTCAATCTTCCTTGCAACATCCGGTGCGGTCTTTTCCAACTCTTCGAATGCCCAAGTGACGAACTCCTCAGATAGCCTGTCTGGCCGATATAGAACCACCTCACGTGGGTCTGCAGGATCACTGAACGAGACTCCTACATCTGCACCAAGAAACCCCACGAAATGTTTCTGAATTTGCTCGGCAGACATGCAGCTTCACCTTCCTCTGGCTGGTGATTGTGGGTTCAGTGGTCATCAGCCCCTTCTCTTGGACGTAACGTTCCTCCGCGTAGCAACTTCGATTTCCTTAGCTTCCTTCTCAAGCCGGTCGGGAGCGGCGGGGCCCATCAAAGCGTAGGCTGTGCCACCAGATTGCCAGTAGACGGTCGGCACCCGGCCGTCCGTCGCGGGAGTTGGAGGTATGGCGTCTTCGCCGCTCATCGCGACCGCAACCAGAGTGATCCGGCCGACGCTCGGCGTATCGGCCGTCACGACAAGGCTCTGCCGCCCGTTCCAGGGCTGCACCTGAACATCTTTCACCCGCCATGTCGCTGGAAGATCCAGCATACTGATGTTCATTGCGCCGACCAGTCGTTCGATCTTGTCCTGCTTTGGTTCACTGCCTTTCTCCGGGCCGGCATTCAGTTGCGCCACACGCAAAGCATCACGCGCGGCGAGAATGAAATTCTCGTCCGTGGTTTGGCCTCCCTGCCGGAGAGGCAGTGTCAATGTGTTGGCCGACCAACCCACCAAAACGAGCAAGGCGGCTGCCGTTTGCAGCTTGAGCACACTGAATAGCTTTCGCCGTCGAAACGCACTCTCCAGTCGCTTTGCCTTGTCCAAGCTGGCACGCGGCGGGAAAAGCCGCTGCGGTTGAGCCACGCGCAAAGCTTCCATGCGCTGCGCTTGCGCAAACACGTCCGCCGCCAGTTCCGGCTCCAGGGCAAGACGGGCCTGGAGGTCGGATCTCTGGGACTGGGTCAGTTCCCCGTCCAGAAAGCGGTTGATCTCGTCTTCGGAAATACGGTCACTTGGCCACATCACGGCCTCCTACAACTTTTAACTGGGAAGGCGCGCAATCGCGTAGCTTTTCCATGTTGTTTTTCAGGGCACCCCGTGCGCGGCTCAGGCGGGACATGACAGTTCCCTGCGGTACGCCGAGCACCGTTGCGGCATCAGAATACGTGAAACCCAGGACTCCAACCAAATGGAGAACTTCGGCTTGCTCCGTAGGTAGTTCTGTCAGCGCCTTTCTGACATTGGAGAGTTCGGCGCTGTGCTCCTGCGACGGCAATAACAGCGGGTCGGACTGCTCCGCATAGGCGGCAATCCGCCGCTTCTCTGCGTTCGCACGGACCGCACTGGTCAGAAAGGTATTCCGCACGATTGTGATCAGCCAGGGCATGAGAGGACGCGAAGCGTCGTAACTACGAGCCAGGGAGAGAGCACGGACAAGCGACTCCTGCACCAAGTCGTCGGCGTCTGCGTCATTGTGCGTAAGCACTCGACCATACCGCCAGAGATCCTCCAAATGCGGAGTGACGTCGAAGTTCGCTTTCATGTGCCGTATACTGAGACGATGGAGAGACTATTCCAAGCGGTGCGCTTTTTTTGTCCTCAAGTGGCCTTGGCACTGGTGGACCTTCGAAGGCGAAACTGGTAGGGGGCCGGCGCGAGGCGCGGGTTCCGTCAGGCCTACATCAAGTCGGAAAGCGGCTACCGAACGAGGCTTTCTGCTGACGCACGGCGTATGTGCCAGAGGCAAAGCAATAGGCGGAGATTTGCCCGGGTTCTCGTCGGTTACACGGACCCAATCCTTTCCCACGTTCGCAGCGTAATGTGTCGATCCCGATCGAGGGCTGCGATGTTGCACTTCCCCAGATGCCGTTGGAGCATCTCGGGCTGCGGTCTTGGAGCGGCGAGGGGACTTGCCTACACCGCACATGTCGTCGATATGAAGGTCGATGAGTTCGCCGAAGGTCTCAGACGCGCTATGGGGGACTTACCGGCGTCTCACCGCGATCGACTTGGCGCTCGGCGTCGGTTGCCGAGCGTCGTCTCGGCGCAGGAAGGTCTCGCTGACGTAGCGACCTTTGCTACGGACTTGGACACGCCAGGAACCGGACGAGAGCTTTGTGTAGGTGGTTCGTGTGCGCTCCGTGTGCACTGAGAGAGCGAAACGTGGCGAAAAGGGTCGTATTCTGGCGTAAATTCGTGTGCACCCGGCAGGTTCTAACGATTTGTTGTTAAAAAAATGCTGAAAAATCAAAATCATAGAGTGGCCGTGGCGCCGATGATGGATTGGACGGACCGGCATTGCCGGTTCTTGCATCGCCAGTTGACGCGCCGGGCGCTGCTCTACACCGAGATGGTGGTGGCAGACGCGATCATCCAGGGCGCGCGCGAGCGGCTGCTCGGCTTTGATGACGCGGAACATCCGGTCGCATTGCAGCTTGGCGGCTCCGATCCGCGCAAGCTTGCCGAGGCGGCGCGCATAGGCGAAGCCTTCGGCTATGACGAGATCAACCTGAATGTCGGCTGCCCGTCGGACCGCGTCCAGTCGGGCACGTTCGGCGCCTGCCTGATGAAGACGCCGGTTCTCGTCGCCGATTGCGTCGTGGCGATGAAGGCCGCCGTGAAAATCCCCGTCACCGTCAAATGCCGCATCGGCGTCGACGAACAGGATCCGGAGCCGGCGCTCGACGCGCTGGCGGACGGCGTTTTTTCAGCCGGCGCCGACGCATTGTGGGTGCATGCCCGCAAGGCCTGGCTGGAAGGGCTCAGCCCAAGGGAAAATCGTGACATCCCACCGCTCGACTATGACAGGGTCTATCGTCTGAAAGCCAGAAAGCCGAATGAATTCATCGGCATCAATGGCGGCATTCAATCGCTCGAAGAGGCACTTAGGCACATAGATCATGTCGACGGGGCCATGCTCGGCCGCGCCGCCTATCACACGCCGGGCATCCTGGCGGACGTCGATGCCGCATTCTACGGCGGCAAATCCGAGCCGTTCGACTTTGCCGTGCTGATCGATGCCATGGCGGCTTACGCGGCGCGTCACATCGAGCGGGGCGGCCGGCTTGGCCATGTCACCCGTCACATGGTCGGCCTGTTCCATGGCCTGCCTGGCGCACGCCGCTATCGGCAGATCCTTTCCACCGACGCGACACGGCCCGGCGCTGGCCCGGACGTGCTGAAGGCGGCTTTCGCTGCGGTCGATTTTCCCAGGGCCGGCGCGGAAGCCGCCTGACGCGCGGGTTTTTCTAAGTGTTTAGCCCGCGAGATATGGGCATATGTCGGCTTTCGCCTACCGGTCCTGGTGCGGTATACGCCAATTGGTTGACTGGCCGCGATATGAGAATTCATACAATATCCCGCAGAGTGACTTACACCCGGGAGTTGGCGACATGCTGTTGGATTTCCAGCGCGTAATGGCAGGCTTGATTATCTCCGCCCTTGCCTATTTCAGCTTCACGGTAGCTGGCTTCGGCGCTGGCATAGGCGTGTTCGAGTCAGCTCACATCATTGGAACCTGGGAGGGCAGATACAGCTGCGGCAAACAGCAAGCCACGGTCACGATCACATTTAGGGAAGGGAAAAAAGGCGTCCTGGAGTTCCGGCATTTGAAAGACAAGAAGGAGCGCGGCGCTTTCGAGGTCTTTGCGAACGTCGACCGCCGAGGTGTCGTGTTCCTACGTCCTGGAAAGTGGACCGGACGCAAGCCGAAAGGTGTCCTGACTGTTGCGCTGCAGGGACGAATGTCCGGCGACGGCGGGGAGATCACGGGAAAGATCATGCCCCCATGCGGGGGAGAGTTCAGCCTGCAGCGCAAGACACCGATCGTAGAGACGAAGCCGGCCGTGGTTGCCGAGAAGTATCCAGTTCGCAAGCCCAAGAGATTTACGGAGCTCACCCAAAAACCTGTCGCTCCCACGCAGGTCGCCGGACCTCAACCTTCAGCGGTGCCCACCGCCGAGAACCACCTCTACGTGGCTGGCGTCTGGCAAGGCATGATAAATTGCGGCGCCAACGGAGACAGATCAGCCACTGTGAAAGTGACGATCAGAGGAGGCCTGGGATCTGGTGAATTCACGATCTGGAAGGATCAGTCAGGCGCTGCCCCCGCCTTCCGGTCGACATTCGAACTCGATAAGCTCTGGATAGCGCGCCGTGCCATCGTTTCCGTTGGCGAACTCAAGGTAACCGACCAGAATCTGACTGATGTCAGGTCGCCTGAAACGCTTGACTTCATCGACGATAGCTGGGAACCGTTCGAGCTACCTTTCGTCCAGAAGTTGACGTTCTTCAACGCGGACTGGGGCTGCAACTACCTCAATGTCGAGCTCGACAAAACGGAAACCTTGCGGCTCGCCAGCGAAGGCCGGCTCGGGCATGGCGAAACGCTTACCGCCGCATTGCAACTGCCTCCGGGGATCAAAGAACAACTGTCTGCCTGCGACGGGTCCGCTATCGCTTTGCTGGTGGATTGCCTGGTCGCGAACTACCGGGTGGCAATCACGCAAGGCTATGCGCCAGCGATAAATTTCGTCAACCACATCGTCCAGACGGTGAACGATACACGCAGCCTGCAATCCTGCGCGATACAGGCGGACCTGTTGTCTCGCGACATGTCTACACTTCGCTCCCACGGGTTTTCGGCGCAGTTCAAAGTGGACGACTGTCAGCAGATCGCCGATCTGCAATTGGCGATCGCGGGAGGTGTTCCTGTCTGGAGCCTGTGCACCCCGGACGATGATGATGGCTCGTTGACCGCTTGCCTGCGCGCGCTGCTGGAGACGGAGCGCCGCCTGACGATAGCGCGAACTCTATATCCGAAACTCGTCGCCGGCATAACACCGCCCACGCGACGGAGTTCCGGCGGAATTGGCACAGCGGCGTTCGAGACCTTTCATCTCGGTGAGTCAGCCAAATCGGATGGCAAGAAGCCTATGACTGAGCGTTTCGTCGAGATAGGCAACGAACTCGCGTCTTGCCGGCGGGACAACAAACGCGTGGTATCATTCGGCAAACTGGCCAACACGATCGCACACGCGCGCACGGGGATAGCGATGGCCTCGCCCAAGGTGATGCGATCTTTGACTTGCGAAAAACTCGCCAAATTGCTCAAGGCCACTGGTTTGACGAGACCGGAGGACACCGAAGGCCTTATCGACTTCGATAAATGCGGGCCAGATCGGCCGTCGAAGCCTCCGATGACCTTCGAGGTCGGACTGAGGACCGCCCGCGCCGCGACGGCAACGATGTGCGACTCGGGAATGGTCGACTTCCTGAATAGGGAAGGAGAAGTGATGTCCGACTTCAACCATCAGGACACCACTTGCGTGCAGAACACGCTGGGGGCGCCGATCGTGGAGTTCGGCTTCAACTACGTCGCTCAATCATGCCAAAACACCGCTAACGGCTCGGCGATATGCGAAGGCGAAGTCGTAGTCTACTGCGACTATGTCGACAAGTCGGCGGCATTCCACGCTGGCTACACCTGCGGCAGCCTCGAAGCGACCCTGATACCTACCACTGCCCAATACGACTACGATCCTCAGACATGTGAGTGGGAGCCGACATCCTTGAACATTCGCCGGAAAGAAATGAGAGCTTATCGATAGTCGATCAATGGCGGCATTCAATCGCTCGAAGAGGCACTTAGGCACATAGATCATGTCGACGGGGCCATGCTCGGCCGCGCCGCCTATCACACGCCGGGCATCCTGGCGGACGTCGATGCCGCATTCTACGGCGGCAAATCCGAGCCGTTCGACTTTGCCGTGCTGATCGATGCCATGGCGGCTTACGCGGCGCGTCACATCGAGCGGGGCGGCCGGCTTGGCCATGTCACCCGTCACATGGTCGGCCTGTTCCATGGCCTGCCTGGCGCACGCCGCTATCGGCAGATCCTTTCCACCGACGCGACACGGCCCGGCGCTGGCCCGGACGTGCTGAAGGCGGCCTTCGCCGCGGTTGATTTGGTCAGGGCAAGCGCGGAAGCCGCCTGAGGGTCAGTCGCGCAAAATCATGCGGTCGCCGCGCACATCGAAACCCGACAGCGAACCGATGAAGTTCATGCCGAGCAGGCTCTGGCTGAGCATGCCGGGGGCGGCGATCATGACCGGCATGTTCTTGCGAACGATGCCGCCGATCGCCAATTCGTCGGTTCTCACGCCCGCCGCGCGCGCCATGCCGTTGGCGGTCGAGACCGGTATCGTAAAATTGAGCGTGGCTGGATTGAAGCCAGCCGCCTGCGCGTCTTGCGCTGTCAGCACGGTGCTGGTCGCGCCGGTGTCGACCACGGCCCGGACCGGCGCGCCATTGACCATGATGCGCGCTTCGAAATGGCCATTGCCGGCCTTGTCCAGGGTCACCGTGGCGTGGCCGTCTTCCACACCCAGCGCCAGCGGACTGCCGGGAACGAGCCCGGCGGTGACCCGGCTGGCGAAATCCTGCAATTCGTAGCGATATTGGTAGCCGGCGATCAGCGCCAGCACGATGACGCGGACCTCTCAGTTGGTACGAGACCACGCAAAGGCCAAACGCCCTGTCACTTGATAGTGCATGTCTGCGGAAACCCTAATGTTAACTCCCACTCATGCCCGGCATACCGGATACACCATTTTTTCCCTGCCCTACACCGGCTCCACCTAAGCCGCCCGCACCTCCGGCACAACCGGGGCCTACGCCATTGCCCCCATTGCCTCCGTCACCGCCGTCACCATTGTTTATGCCCGCGCTTCCCGGGCCTCCGTTACCTCCATTGCCGCCTGGGCAACCATTCTGGCCTGGAGCACCATCTTGCCCGGCCGCCCCATCTGCGCCGTTAGCTCCCGCCGTCTGTGCATTCGAAAAACCAATACTAGCTAACAGCGTCAAAACTAAAGCAATAGTTCGCAACATTTGCCTCTCCTCACCGCAACGTTAAAGCAAAGCGTGTCTTCTGAGATTTCCAGAATGGAAATTATCACTTTAATTGCCCTGCTACATAGATCCGCAAGTCTGTTTATTCACCTGTTACAGATATTTGAAAATTATCCAGCGCTCCCACCGGAATATCAACCCGATCATAAGGCTGAATCAAATTAGAGTTTTTCTCATATCGCGGATTCCTCGCAACTAACACATGATAGTTGCCGCCCCGTCCGCTTGCTAGACGAGCTATTCTCCACAAGCTTGTACCAGGCATTGCTAAGGCCCGGCCGCCACGAAATTGTGCGTACGGATGCTGGTCGATGACTGTTGCTTCCAGAGAGAGCGAGTGAAACGGGCGGCCACTTAGAGAGTAAAATTCAGCTGAGATATGATCTATGTCATGATTGCCAACAGAAATACTGCACAACCATCTTCGGCCCTTCTTAGTTAGACTGTCACTCGTGAAATTGCTACCAACACTAACAATGGCCCGACCAGTAAAAGGCATCTTACTTTGGAGTACCACCATCCTATTGCTTAGGCTATGATGTTGCTCCTCAACTCGAAATGCGTACGCAGAAACGCTAAGACTGGCGACCGCAGCAGACAAAATCCCAACGAACCCAATGATACGAGTACTGGCGCCCATGCCTGTATCCAATATTTGTACTTGACCTTACCAAGTTCACAATCACGTGATATGGTATGCTGACATAGCGGGGGAGTTTTGGCAATGCTCAAGGTCAAATCGAAAACTGCGTTTCTCGCGACTACAATTTCCATCATGAGCGTGGCTCAGAGCCAGGCTTTCGGCCCCTGCCTTGGGTCAGATGATGACGTTGTGCAAATCATCATTCGCGGGCCTGCGTCCAGCTCAATTTCCTTACGGGCAGCACCCCTGATAGTCGAAAACGAATTTCGGCCGGAGATAGTTTTTTCGTCGGGTGATGCGGAAGAGGTTGTAATTACCGGTGCCAAGAAAGAAATACCTGGTGATGAGATTGGTCCATCCGGTATTCTTGTAGACAATGAGGGGAGATATATCTTCCGAAGTCAACTGATGAGCAATCTGAAATGTAAGAATCTAGTTGTCGACGGCAGCGTTAGGCTCATTGGTGACCACAAAAGGATAGCAATCAATTGCGAAAAGATAGCTTTTCACCCAGACTCAGTCCTTTTGTCGGATACCGCTGTTAGCCTCAAGGCAAATGCAATCACCGGTAAGCCGATTGTAGTTACTCTCCCTATCCCAGGGACGCCGGGTGAACCAGGTATGGTCGGAGTTCTGGGCGACAATGGAGGTAGAGGGGGGGG
>NZ_JBVVPU010000027.1:0-33127 GCF_055811295.1 Mesorhizobium sp. WSM4871
AAATGGGCCTCGCAGAACGGCGAAACCTCGCTTGGCAATACCTCTTCGATGCAAGCCTTTTTCAAGGAACACAACACTCAGACCGGAACTGGGACGACGACACCGCCTCCGACCGACAATGCACCACCTGCCGAGAATCCGCCGCCGGTCGTCAACAACCCGCCACCTGTCGTCAATAACCCACCGCCTGTCGACAACTCACCCCCAACAACCGACAAAGTCGTTGGCACCAGCGGAGCCGACGTTCTCAAGGCAACCAGTGCCCACACAATGATCGGCTATGGCGGCGACGACGATTATTATGTGTATCATGCCGGCGACAAGGTGATCGAGGCCGCTGGCCAGGGCCAGGACAGGGTGTGGACCTCCGTGAGCTATGCGCTCGCGGCCGGCTCGTCAATTGAAGTCCTTGGCACCCAGAAGGATGGCGGCACCACGGCAATCAACCTGACCGGCAACGAACTCGCCCAGACCATCCACGGCAATGCCGGCAACAACATCATCAACGGCAGCGGCGGTGCCGACAAGATGGTCGGCTTTGGCGGCAACGACGATTACTATGTCGACCATGCCGGTGACAGGGTGATCGAGGCCGCTGGCCAAGGCCAGGACAGGGTGTGGACCTCCGTGAGCTATGCGCTTGAGGCTGGCTCGTCGATCGAAGTCCTTGGCACTACGAGCGACGGCGGGACCACCGCAATCAATCTGACCGGCAACGAGTTGGCGCAGAGCATCATAGGGAATGCCGGCGCCAACATCATCAACGGCGGCGGCGGCGCCGATAAGGTGACCGGCCTTGGCGGCAACGACACCTTCGTTTTCAATACCGCCCTTGGGTCTGGCAATGTCGACAGGATCACCGACTTCAACGCGTCCCAGGACAAGATCCACCTCGAGAACGCGATTTTTGCCGGGCTGGGCGCGGGCGCGCTCACAGCCGCCGCTTTCTTTGCCGGGACGGCCGCGCACGACAGCTCCGACCATATCATCTACAACAGTTCAACCGGCGCGCTCTCCTTCGACAGCGACGGCATCGGCGGCGCGGCACAGATACAGTTCGCCACGCTTTCTCCAGGCCTCTCGCTCACGGCAAACTCGTTCTTCGTGACCTGAGCAGGGAACAACATCCCGCGCGGGCTGCTGTGGTCAAGCAAGACCTGCAGCCCTCGTTGCCTGCCTCAACCCCTGCAAGAGTAATTCCAGCAAAAGTCTGTAGCGGTTTTCCGTCCGGAATTGCGTAGCCCTTGGGGCCTTTGAATGCATCCAATCCGCCCACCAGTGGCACTCGCTACACCGAGCCCTCTGACCGGTGCGCAGCAATCGCGCTCAGGAACATCTCCCCAAACTCCCTGAGCTTTGCGGCGCCGACGCCATTCACTTCGGCGAAAGCGTCGAGGTCGCGCGGGCGGCGCTCGGCCATGTCGATCAGCGTGCGGTCGGAAAACACCACATAGGCCGGCACCTGACGTTCCTTGGCTAGGCGCAACCGCAACGCCTTGAGGGCAGCCAGCAGCGAAGCGTCCACACCTTCCGCAGTGGCACCCCCAGCGGAACGCAGCTTGCCGCGCTCGGCGCGATGCCGCGTCTCGACGCGATATTGGAACGGAATCTCGCCACGGCCGAGCGCATGGCCTTTTTCGGCGATGGCGAGGCCGCCATGGCCGGACGGATCCGGCTCCAGGAAACCGCCAGCGACAAGCTGTCGGATCAGCGACAGCCAGAAATCTTTCCTGTGCGCCACTCCGCTGCCGAAGCCGCCGAGCCCTTCATGGCCTCTGGCCAGCACCTTCTCGGTCCCGTGGCCGAGCAGAATGTCGATGACATGGGCCGCACCGAAGCGTTCGCCGCTCTGCGCGACCACCGCCAGGATGATGCGCGCCTCGGCCGTGCCATCCGCGCGCGGCACCTGATCGAGGCAGTTGTCGCAATTGCCGCATGGCGGCGCTTCCTCGCCGAAATAGCCAAGCAGCACCTGGCGGCGGCACTGCGCCGTCTCGCAATAGCCGATCAGCGTATCGAGCCGGCGATGCGCCCGCCTTTTGTGCTCCACAGATGCGTCCTCGTCGTCGATGAAGAGGCGCCGCATGCGGATGTCGCCAAGCCCGTACAGCATATGCGCCTCGGCCTTCCGTCCGTCGCGGCCGGCGCGGCCGATCTCCTGATAGTAAGCCTCCAGGCTGCCCGGCATATCGGTGTGGAAGACATAGGCGACGTCAGGCTTGTCGATGCCCATGCCGAAGGCGATGGTCGCCACCATGACGACGCCGGACAAGGTCATGAAAGCGTTTTGATTCGCTTCACGCGCGTCCTTGCTCATGCCGGCATGATAGGCGAGCGCGGTGACGCCGTTCTGCTCGAGGAACGCCGCCATCTCTTCCGTCTTCTTGCGCGACAGGCAATAGACGATGCCGCTGCGGCCGGCATGACGCTGCACGAAATCCAGCAACTGGCGCTTGCTGTTCTGCTTGGCCTCGATGCCGAGCTTGATGTTCGGCCGGTCGAACCCCAGCACCAGGCTCTCGACGCGCCCCGCGAACAACCGCGCGGCGATGTCGGTACGCGTGGCTTCGTCCGCCGTCGCCGTCAGTGCGATGATCGGCACATCGGGGAAAATGCCGGAGAGCCGCGACAGCTCCTCATATTCGCGCCGGAACGCGGGCCCCCATTGCGAAATGCAATGCGCCTCGTCGATGGCGATCAGGCTTATGTCGAGCCTGGCCAGCGCCTCGAGCATGCGCTCGGTCATCAACCGCTCCGGCGCGAGATAGAGCAGGCGCGTCTGGCCCGCCGCAACACGGCGCCATGCCGCGACATTGGCCTCGCGGTCGAGTGAGGAATTGATCGTATCGGCCGCCACGCCGGCAAGCCGCAATGCCGCGACCTGATCCTGCATCAGCGCAACCAGCGGCGACACGACAAGAGTGAGCCCGCCCAGAACCAGCGCCGGCACCTGGTAGCACAGCGATTTGCCCGCGCCCGTCGGCATGACGGCCAGCACATGACGCCCGGCCAGCAGCGTCTCCATCACGGGTGCCTGGCCGGGGCGAAAATCGTCGAAGCCGAACACGTCCTTCAGGACGCGCCGTTTGGGATCCTCTGCCGGGGCGCTCACTGGCGATATCTGCATCAGGGAATTTCTACAATCGGCGCCGCCCGGAAAGGCGGCGTGGAGAAGGGCTGAAGAGCATCCCCTTCATTGACTGATATTGGATCGTGATTCCAGCCCTGTTCGCTTTCGTACAAAGAACGTACCGCTCCGGCCGGTTAATCCTATCTTCACCAAGATTCGCCAGCTTCGGGCCCTGCGGTGATGTTTCGAGTACCGCGGCGCCGCAAGGCGCCCAGGCAACAACCCGCGCCTCTCCGGAGGCGCGGGATTTCATTTGCGCAAATGCCGTCAGTCGAGAAAGTCGGCGCGGTGCGGCGTAAAACTGTCGACCAGGCGACCCGCTTCGAGCGCCCTGACGCCGTGGACAAGGTTGGACGGGACGATGAAGCTGCTCCCGGCTTCCAGGATTTCCGTCCTGCCGTCGATGGCGACCTCGAAGCGGCCTTCGGCGACGTAGCTCGCCTGGACATGCGGGTGCGAATGCAGCGCACCGACGCCACCCTTGTCGAAGCCGAATTCGACCATCATCAGCTCGTCGGTGTGCAGCAAAACGCGCCTGCGGTTGCCATCCGGTGTCGGCGTCCACGCGCCCTCGCCGGCATGGGCGAAAATCTTCGTTCCAGTCATCGCCAGATCCTTATCCTCTCATCGCGCCAGCCAGCCGCCATCCACCGGCATCACCGCGCCATGCATATAGTTGGACGCCGGCGCCAGCAGGAAGACGGCGGCGTCGCCGATGTCTTCCGGTGCGCCCCAACGTCCGGCCGGAATACGCGACAGGATCGAAGCGCTGCGGTCGGGATCGGCGCGCAGCGCCTCGGTATTGTTGGTCTCGATATAACCGGGCGCGATGCCGTTGACGTTGATGCCTTTTGTTGCCCATTCGCAGGCGAGCAGCCGCGTGATACCGAGCACGCCATGTTTCGAGGCGGTGTAGGAAGCAACGCGGATGCCGCCCTGGAAACTCAGCACCGATGCGATGTTGACGATCTTGCCCTTGCGTCCGCCGGCAAACGCCCGCCTGGCAAAGTTCCGGCAGAGGAAAAAGACCGTCTTCAAATTGATGTCCATCACCTCGTCCCAATCGGCTTCGGTCAATTCGACCGCATCGGCGCGCCGGATGATGCCGGCATTGTTGACCAGCCCATCGAGCGGCCCCTGCTCGTCCCAGACCCGATCGAGCATGCCGGCGGCGGCAGCGGGATCGGCAAGGTCGGCGGCCACTGCCACGAACGTCCCGCCCACCGCCGCGGCCTTCCGTGCCGTGTCGTCCATCGCCGAGCGGCCGACGCCGACCACCGCGCCGCCGGCGCGCGCGATCGACAGGGCGATACCCTGGCCGATGCCGGTGTTGGCGCCGGTGACCAGGATGCGCTTGCCGGCGAGGCTGAAAGCGGCGCTCACCGCAGCTCTTCCATCGCCACCGGATCGACATCGGTATAGTCGACATTGTCGCCGGCCATCGCCCAGATGAACGCATAGTTGGAGGTGCCGGCGCCCGAATGGATCGACCATCCCGGCGACAGCACCGCTTCCTCGTTGCGCATGACGAGGTGGCGTGTCTCATCCGGCTCGCCCATGAAATGGAACACGCGCGCCGCTTCCGGCAGATCGAAATAGAGATAGGCCTCCATGCGCCGGTCATGCACGTGGCACGGCATGGTGTTCCAGACCGAGCCCGGCGCAAGCTGCGTCATGCCGACGACCAGTTGGCAGGTCTTCACGCCGTCGGCATGGATGAACTGGAAGATCGAGCGTTCGTTGCAAGTCGCCTGGCTGCCGAGATCGAGCCGCCTGGCGTCGCCAATGCGGATGAGCCGGCTGGGATGGCTCTGATGCGCCGGCGCGCTGAGCAGGTAGAATTTAGCCGGCTCTGCCGAGTTGCTCGAAGCGAACGACACCTCATTGGCGCCCATGCCGAGATAGAGCATATCGCGCGCCTGCAATTCATAGGACTGGCCTCCGGCCTTCACCGTGCCGGCGCCGCCGATGTTGACGGCGATCATTTCGCGGCGGTCGAGAAAATTCTTGGTCCCCGTCGGCTTGATCGCTTCGAGCGGCAGCGGTGCCTCGGCGGGCATGGCGCCGCCGACGATCATGCGATCATAGTGGGAATAGGTCAGGCTGATGCGGCCAGGCTGAAACAGACCTTCGATCAGGAAATTGTGACGAAGCTCGTCCGTTCCCATCGCCGCGGCGGCAACGGGGTCGATGGCGAAGCGCGATGTGAAGTCCGTTTGATTGTGAATCTGATTCATTGCTGCCCTGACTTCGAGTGGATCATTCGGTTGCCGCGGCCTTGACCGAATCGGCATAAAAAACCTGTCGTGCATGCAGGCGCTCGCGATAGCGTTGCTGGCTGGCGCTGAGATGGGCGCGCATGGCCTCGCGGGCCGCCTCGGCATCGCCCGCCGAAATCGCGTTCAGGATCACCAGGTGCTCGCGTTGCAGCCCGCGCTGATAGACATCGGATTGGGCGATCTCGGTGGACCATGGCGAGGTGACGTCGCAAGGGATGGCGCGGCGTCCCAGCACATCGAGCATCTCGACGTAGAACGGGTTGTTGGTGGCGCTGGCGATCGCCCGATGGAAGGCAAGATCGGCCGGGCCGGTCGGCTCGCTGTCGAGGAGCAGCCGCTCGAACTCGAAAAAAGCTTCCTGGATCGCCGCTTCCTGCGCGGCGTTGCGGCGGACGGCGGCAAGCCCGGCGGATTCGATCTCGATCGCCAGCCGCACCTCGAGCACGTTGAGCGCGATCGAATCCTTGGCTCCCATGTCGGCGGCCAGCGCGCCGAACATCGTCGAAATATGCTCGGTGGCAAAGACGCCGGCGCCCTGGCGCGGCTCGACAAGGCCGTCGGCGGCAAGCTTGGCCAGCGCCTCGCGGATGACGGTGCGGCTGACGCCGAAGGTTTCGGTCAGCTGGCCCTCCGTCGGCAGCTTCTGTCCCGGCTGGATCTCGCCCGCATGCAGCTGCTTTCGAAGCGCCGCAACCACGGTTTCCGAAAGCTTCGGCTTGCGTTCGACCTTCAGGCTGGTCGCCATGTCAGATGCCATTGCCAAACCCTATTTGAACACGCTCGGCAGCCAGAGCGAGATCGCCGGAATGTACGTGACGAGCCCCAGCACCACGAGGCCCGCGCCGTAGAACGGCCAGATCGAGCGCATGGCTTCCCAGACGGATATCTTGCCCACGGCGCAGGCGACGAACTGCACTGCGCCCACCGGCGGCGTGTTCAGCCCGATACCGAAGTTGAGGATCATGATGACGCCGAAATGCACCGGATCGACGCCATAGGCCTGCGCCACGGGCAGGAAGATCGGCGTGCAGATGATGATCGTCGGCCCCATGTCCATGAATGTGCCGAGGAACAGCATCAGGACGTTGAGCAGAAGAAGCACGATCAGCGGATCGTCCGAGATCGCGTTCATGGAGGCAATGAGCGCCGCCGGCACTTTCAGGAAGGCCATCAACCACGAGAACGACGCCGCCATGCCGATGATGAGCAGCACCATGGCCGTGGTGCGCACGGCGCCATGGGTGGCATGGACGAAACTTTCCCAAGTCATCTGCCGATAGACGAAGACGGTAACCAGCAACGCATAGATGACGGCAATGCAGGAACTCTCGGTTGCCGTGAAAACGCCCGATCGTACGCCGCCGAAGATGATCGCGATCAGCAGCAGGCCGGGCACCGCGACAGCGAACAGATGCGCGACGGCGGTGAAGCCCGGAAACGGCTCGGTCGGATAGCCCCGGGAGCGCGCCACGAAATAGGCGGTGATCATCAGTGACAGGGCCAGTAGCAGGCCCGGGATGATGCCTGCCGTGAACAGGTCGGCGATGGAGATCTTTCCGCCTGCCGAGATGGAGTAGATGATCATGTTGTGCGACGGCGGCAGGAGCAGCGCGATCAGCGCTGCCATCGACGTGACGTTGACGGCATAATCCGTTCCATATCCACGCGCCTTCATCTGCGGGATCATCAAGCCGCCTACCGCTGCTGCCTCGGCCACCGCGGAGCCCGAAATGCCTCCGAACAGTGTAGCGGTCGCGATGTTGACCTGCCCGAGGCCGCCGCGCAAATGGCCGACGAGCGAGCCGGCGAAGGCAACGATCTTGCCGGCAATGCCACCGCGCACCATCAAGTCGCCGGCGTAGATGAAGAAGGGAATGGCCAGCAGCGAAAAGACGCTCATGCCGGAATTCAGGCGCTGGAAGACGATGAGCGGCGGCAGGCCCATGTAGAGGACGGTGGCAAAGCTTGCGACGCCGAGGCAGAAAGCGATCGGCGTGCCGATAAGCATCAGAAGGGTGAAGACGCCGAAGAGGATCCAGAGTTCCATGGCGTCAGACCTTCACGTCAGCTGTGTCGAGTTCGGCTGCGACTTCCGCCGGCGGCAGTTCATCGAGCGCATCGTCGATCGGCGCGCCGGAGAGGCGAAGCACGATGCGCTCCAGCGTGAAGAGCACGACGAGCACGCCTCCCGCGACCAGCGGGACGTAGTCCCAGCCCCCTGATATGCCGAGCGACGGCAGGGTAGCGCCCCAGGTCAGTGCGACCAGCTGGCTGCCATACCAGATCATGCCGATGCCGAAGGCGAGCGCGACGAGGTCCGAGATCATCCTCAGCCAGCGCTTGCCGCCTTTCGGCAGCACGTAGAGCAGAACGTCGAAGCCGAGATGATAGTTCTCGCGCACCCCGACGGCGGCGCCGAGGAAAATGAACCAGCTCATCAGCATAACCGAGCCCTGCTCGGTCCAGCTCGGCGAGCGGTTGAGAATATAGCGGCCGAACACCTGCCAGGCGACGAAGACGGTCATCAGCACCAGCCCGATGCCGGCGATCCACAGCGCCGCCGTGCTGACGCGCGACATGACGCGCGCGACACCGGACAGGGGCAATCTCTGTTCTGGGCTGGAGGTCACCGGTTTTCTCCGTAGGAGGATAGCGGCGCGGAATGCCGCGCCGCCGCTTGATCACTGCACGGCCTTGATAGCCTCGACCATGGCCTTCAGCTTGTCGTCCTTGACGTGCTTCTCGTAGACCGGACCCATCGCGTCGATGAAGGGCTGCTTGTCCGGGTTGGTGATCTGCGAACCGCCCGCCTCGACCTTGGCGCGCGATTCCTTGACCTTGGCGGCCCACAATTCACGCTGCCTGGCGACGCTTTCCTTGGCGGCCGCCTTGAAGATGGCCTGGTCTTCCGGCGTCAGCTTGTCCCAGCTCGACTTCGCCATGACGAAGGCTTCCGGCACCATCGTGTGCTCGTCGAGCGAATAGAACTTGGCGACTTCCGCATGCTTGGCGGTGTCGTAGCTCGGAAAATTGTTCTCCGCGCCGTCGATGACCCCAGTCTCGATCGCCGAATACACCTCGCCATACGGCATCGGCGTCGCGTTGGCGCCGAGTGCCGCCACCATGTCGACGAAGATGTCGGACTGGATGACGCGGAATTTCATGCCGGCCAGATCGGCTACGGAGTTGATCGGCTTCTTCGAATTGTAGAACGAGCGCGCCCCGCCGTCATAGAAGGCGAGCAGCACCAGTCCGACCTGTTCGAACGCCGCCGCGATTTGGTCGCCGACCGCTCCGTCCATGACCTTGTGCATATGGTCTTCCGAGCGGAAGATGTAGGGCAGCGAGGGCACGGTGGTTTCGGGGATGAGCCCGTTGAACGGCGCCATCGAGACGCGGTTGAGATCGATCACGCCGGCGCGCACCTGCTCGATCGTGTCCTTTTCCTCGCCGAGCTGCGCGGAATGATAGAGTTCGACCGCGTAGCGGCCAGCCGTACGCTCCTTCACCAGCTCGCCGAAATATTTGACCGCCTCCACCGTCGGATAGCCGTCCGGGTGCGTGTCGGACGAGCGCAGAACCGTCTGGGCGCTTGCCGTTCCGGCCATCAGTGCGGCGGCAAGCAGCGCAGCTCCCGCCAGTTTCGAAAAATGCAACATGACTTCCTCCCTTTTTGACCTGGCGTCCGGCTCAAAGCCGGTACGCCTTCTTTGCAAGCGTATAGGCAAGCTCCTTTGCCAGCTCATGCGCCTCGTCTTCACGCAGCCTATGCTCGGCGACGAGGCGCGCCAGATAGGCGCAGTCGACCCGGCGCGCCACATCGTGGCGGGCGGGGATCGACGGAAAGGCGCGGGTGTCGTCGTTGAAGCCGACGGTGTTGTAGAAGCCGGCCGTCTCCGTCGTCATCTCGCGGAATCGGCGCATGCCCTCCGGACTGTCGTGGAACCACCAGGCCGGTCCCAGCCTCAGCGCCGGGTAGACGCCGGCAAGCGGCGCCAATTCGCGGGCATAGCTGGTCTCGTCGAGCGTGAAGAGGATGATGGTCAGGTCGCGCTCCAGCCCGACGCAGTCGAGCAGCGGCTTCAGCGCCGTCACATAGTCCGTCCGCGTCGGAATATCGAAACCCTTGTCCCTGCCGAACTTCTGAAACATGGAAGGTGAATGGTTGCGCCAGGAACCGGGATGGATTTGCATCACCAGCCCGTCGTCGCGGCTCATCTTGGCCATCTCGGTCAGCATCTGGGCGCGAAACAGTTTGCGCTCGCGCTCGTCATCCGAGCCCCGGCGAATGCGGTTGAACAGCTCCTGCGCCGCGGCATCGGAAAGATTGGCGGTCTCCGCCGTCGGATGGCCATGATCGGACGCGGTTGCGCCGAAACCCTTGAAGAAAGCGCGCCGCTGGCGATGCGCGTCGAGATAGCCGGCCCAACTGCCGGTGTCGCAGCCGCTGATCTCGCCAAGCCGGTCGAGATTGGCCGAAAAACCCTCGAAGTCGGGGTCGATCACGGCATCCGGCCGATAGGTGGGAATGACGCGGCCTTCCCAGCCGCTGTCGCGGATCGCTTTGTGCCATCCGAGATCGTCGAGCGCCCCGTCCGTCGTGGCGATGACTTCGATGTTGAAGCGCTCGAACAGGGCGCGCGGGCGGAAATTCTCCCACCGCAGCAGCGTCGCAATCATGTCGTAGTGACGGTCGGCCGTCGCCGCGTTCAGCGGCTCTTCAATGCCGAACAGATGGGCAAGCACATGATCGAGCCACAAACGGGTCGGCGTGCCGCGAAACAGATAATAGTGCTCGGCAAAGCGCCGCCAGATCGCCCTGCCGTCGGCTTCTGCGGGGGAGCCGGCCAAGCTCGAAACGCCGAGATCCTCGAGGCGCACGCCCTGGCTGAACAGCATGCGGAAAATGTAGTGGTCCGGCACGACAAGCAATTGCGCCGGATCGGAAAATGGTTCGTTGAGCGCATACCAGCGCGGATCTGTATGACCGTGCGGGCTGACGATGGGCAGATCCTTGATGCCGGCATAGAGATCGCGGGCGAGCAAAAGCGAGCGCCCCTCGCCGGCAAACAGCAGATCCGGATCGGTCAATCCTGCCATTTCGGTCCTCCCAAGGATTATCGGTAGGGACGGTAGGAAATAATGTCAACATACAAAAAGTGAATTGTTGTATGATGACTTTGCGCGAAGACTGCCCATTGTACGAAACGGAGCCGGATGTTACGCCGCCGCCGATCTCCCTGATGACGATCCACGCAATCCGACCGGACACGCCGCACCATGACGAGCAGACTCTCCAACGACACGGTTCAGGCATTGCCGGCTTCGGTCGCTGTTCCCTCGTATGACCGCACCCGCATTGCGCCTGGCATCGTCCATCTCGGCGTGGGCGCCTTCCATCGCGCTCACCAGGCGGCCTATGCCGATGAGTGTCTGGCGGCTGGCGAGACGGATTGGGGCATTGTCGGCGTATCGCTGCGCAGCGGCGACACACGCAACGCGCTGGCGCCGCAGGACGGCCTCTACACGCTGGCGGTGAGGGACAGCGGCGGAGAAAGCTTGCACGTCATAGGTTCGATCCTCTCGCTGCTTGTGGCGCCGGAAGATCCCGATGCGGTGCTAGCCGCGCTGACCGATCCGCGCACCCGTATCGTCACGCTGACAATCACCGAAAAGGCTTATCTGCGGGCGGCCGGCGGCGGGCTCGACGCGACTCATCCCGACATCGTCAACGATCTGGCGAACCCGCATATGCCGAAGACGGCGCATGGTTTTCTCGCCGAATCTCTTGCGCGCCGCCGCGCCGCCGGCTGTCAGCCCTTCACGGTTCTCTGCTGCGACAACCTCCCTGCCAATGGCGCGACGCTGCACCGGCTGCTGGTCGAATTCGCCGCGCTGCGGGATGCCTCGCTCGCCCAACATATCGCCGACGAGGTGGCGTTTCCGTCGAGCATGGTCGATCGCATCGTGCCGGCAACCACCGATACCGACCGGATGCGGATATCCGGCCAGCTCGGCGTCGACGACGCCTGGCCGGTCATGACCGAGCCGTTCCGCCAGTGGGTGATCGAGGACGATTTCCCGGCCGGCAGACCTTCCTGGGAAAAATTCGGCGTCACCATGGTTGGCGATGTCGGACCGTTCGAGGACATGAAGCTCAGGCTGCTCAACGGCGCGCATTCGGCAATCGCCTATCTCGGCTTGTTGAGCGGCCATGCGACGGTCGACCGCGCCTTCGCCGATCCGGCGATCCGGCAATTTGTCGACCGATTATGGGGCGAGGCCATCCCGACGCTGCCGCAGGACGCCGGGCTCGACACGGCCGACTATATCGCCCAGCTTGCCCGGCGTTTTTCGAACACCGCGCTCGCCCACCGCACGGCGCAAATCGCCAATGACGGCAGTCAGAAACTGCCGCAGCGCATCGTCGCCTCGGCCATGGAGCGTAGCGAGGCCGGTACTGTCCCCGAGCACCTGACGCTGGTCGTCGCCGCCTGGATCGCCGCTTGCGAGGCGCGCGGCAAGACCTTGCCGGAAAATCATTTCACCGACCCTTTGGATCTGCCGCTGGCGGCGCTTTTTGGTCAGAGCCTGCCAACAGACCAGACAGTGACGGCTGTGTTCGACCTTGCGGGCTTCGCCAAGGACTACGCCGAGCGCCAGACGTTGATTGGACTGACTGCTGCCCATCTCGAACGTCTGCGGCAGGACGGGCCGGCAGGCGCCTTCGCTGCCCTGGGTGTCCAATAGAAAAGCGGCCAAGCCCGCTTTTCAAGCGCTTATGACAGCGAAACCCTACGCCGGCAGGATCGCGCCTTCCAGCGTGGTGAGCTGGCTAAGGAACTGTTCGGCCTTGCTGCGGGCCTGGTCGTCCTTGGCGTCGGCTGCGTCTTCCTTGGCTTCCTGGATGCGGCGGGCAAGGTCGGCGCGATCGATGTCGCCGACGGCGACCGCCGATTCGGCGAGCAGCGTGCAGCCTGAAGGAACGATGTCGGCAAAGCCGCCGAACACCACGTAGCGTTCTTCCTTGCCGGTAGCGGTCTTCACCGTGACGACGCCCGGCTTGATCGTGGTCATGACCGGCGCGTGGTGCGCCATCACGGTCATCTCGCCTTCGGCGCCCGGAATGACGACGGCCTCGACCTGCTCGGAGACAAGCAGGCGCTCGGGCGAGACCAGTTCGAATTGGAAAGCTTCAGCCATGTCAATTTAGTGAGTAGGGAATAGTGAGTAGGGAGTAGGAAGAAAGGACAACAGTCCTGATCGCCCAGCTGCTATTCACTACTGACTACTGACTACTCCCTATTGCCTTGATTACGCCGCTTCGGCCGCCAGGCGCTGTGCCTTCTCGACCGCTTCGTCGATGCCGCCGACCATGTAGAAGGCGGCCTCCGGCAGATGGTCGTAGTCGCCGTTGCAGAGGCCCTTGAAGCCCTTGATGGTGTCGGCGAGGTCGACCAGCTTGCCCGGCGCGCCGGTGAACACTTCGGCGACGAAGAAGGGTTGCGACAGGAAGCGCTCGATCTTGCGGGCGCGGGCCACCGTCTGCTTGTCCTCTTCCGAGAGCTCGTCCATGCCCAGGATGGCGATGATGTCCTGCAGCGACTTGTAGCGCTGGAGGATCGACTGCACCTGACGGGCGACCTGGTAGTGCTCCTCGCCGACGACCATCGGGTCGAGCATGCGCGAGGTCGAGTCGAGCGGATCGACCGCCGGGTAAATGCCCTTTTCCGAGATCGCGCGGTTGAGCACGGTCGTCGCGTCTAAGTGAGCGAACGAAGTCGCCGGCGCCGGGTCGGTCAGATCGTCGGCCGGCACGTAGATCGCCTGCACCGAGGTGATCGAACCCTTGGTGGTGGTGGTGATGCGCTCCTGCAGCGCGCCCATGTCGGTGGCGAGCGTCGGCTGATAGCCCACGGCCGAAGGAATACGGCCGAGCAGCGCCGACACTTCCGAGCCCGCCTGCGTGAAGCGGAAGATGTTGTCGACGAAGAACAGCACGTCCTGGCCCTGGTCGCGGAAATATTCGGCGACCGTCAGACCGGTCAGGCCGACGCGCGCGCGCGCCCCCGGCGGCTCGTTCATCTGGCCGTAGACGAGCGCCGCCTTGGAGCCTTCGCCGCCGCCCTTCTTGTTGACGCCGGACTCGATGAACTCGTGATAGAGATCGTTGCCTTCGCGGGTGCGCTCGCCGACGCCGGCGAACACCGAGAAGCCGCCATGCGCCTTGGCGACGTTGTTGATCAGCTCCTGGATCAGCACCGTCTTGCCAACGCCGGCGCCGCCGAACAGGCCGATCTTGCCGCCGCGAGCGTAGGGCGCCAGCAGATCGAGAACCTTGATGCCGGTGACCAGGATCTGCGCTTCCGTCGACTGTTCGACATAGGTCGGGGCCGGCTGGTGAATCGAGCGCATCTCGATGCCGTTGACCGGGCCTTCCTCGTCGACCGGCTCGCCGATGACGTTGATGATGCGGCCGAGCATGCCCGGGCCGACCGGCACGGTGATCGGCGCGCCGGTGTCATAGACCTCCTGGCCGCGAACCAGGCCTTCGGTCGAGTCCATGGCGATGCAGCGCACGGTGTTTTCGCCGAGATGCTGGGCAACCTCGAGCACCAGGCGGTTGCCGACATTGGAGGTTTCCAGCGCGTTCAGGATCGCCGGCAGATGCTCGCCGAACTGCACGTCGACGACGGCGCCGATGACCTGGCGAACCTTGCCGGCGAGGCCGGTTTTCTTGATGGAAACGCTCGGCGCCTTGGCCGCGGCGGCCTTGGCGGGCGCTGCCGCCTTCTTGGCCGGAGCCGCCTTTGCCGCTGCTGCCGGAGCCTTTGCCGGCGCCGTCTTCGCGGCGGTCTTTGGGGCCGCCGTCTTCGGGGTCGCTGCTTTCGCCATCGTCTTTACCCTTCTCGTCCTTTGTTTCTCACGCGATCCGCCTGAAGGTCGGAGACCTTCGTGGCGAGCGCGCCTAGAGCGCCTCGGCGCCCGAAATGATTTCGATCAATTCCTTGGTGATCTGCGCCTGGCGCTGGCGGTTGTAGGTGATCGACAGTTTGTTGATCATGTCGCCGGCGTTGCGCGTCGCATTGTCCATGGCGCTCATCTTGGCGCCCATCTCGCCGGCTGCGTTTTCGAGCAGCGCGCGGAAGATCTGGACCGAGATGTTGCGCGGAATGAGGTCGGAGAGGATTTCGCCCGGCTCCGGCTCATATTCATAGACGGCGTTGCCGCCATTCGTCGTCTCGGCGGCGATCGATGGCACGCCGGCCGGGATGATCTGCTGCGCCGTCGGGATCTGGCTGATCACCGACTTGAACTGCGAATAGAACAGCGTGCAAATGTCGAAGCCGCCCTCGTTGAAGAGGCTGATCACCTTCTTGGCGATCGCGTCGGCATTGACGAAGCCCAGCGTCTTGACCTCGCGCAGATCGACGCGGTCGATGATCAGCGCCGCGTAGTCGCGGCGCAATATGTCAAAGCCCTTCTTGCCGACGCAGATGATCTTGACCTGCTTGCCATCGGCCAGGAGCTTGCGGATATGGTCGCGGGCGAGACGGGCGATCTGCGAATTGAAGCCGCCGCACAGGCCGCGCTCGGCGGTGCACACGACGAGCAGGTGCACGTCGTCCTTGCCGGTGCCGGTCATCAGCGCGGGAGCATCGCCGCCGCCGCCGATCGCCTGGGTGATGTTGGCCAGCACCGCGCCCATGCGCTCCGAATAGGGTCTAGCTGCTTCCGCCGCTTCCTGCGCGCGACGCAGCTTCGCCGCGGCGACCATCTGCATCGCCTTGGTGATCTTCTGCGTCGCCTTGACCGAGGCGATACGGTTACGAAGGTCTTTTAACGAAGCCATGCTTCAAACCTGATTCCCGGCTTCGTTCAAGCGAAGGTCTTGGCGAAGGCGTCGATCTCCGCCTTCAGCTTGGCGCGCAGATCGTCCGACAGCGCCTTTTCCTTGCGGATGCCGTCGAGCACGTCCTTGCCGGCCGAACGCATATGGCTGAGCAGCCCATGCTCGAATTTGCCGACCTGGTTGACCGCGAGCTTGTCGAGATAGCCGTTGACGCCGGCGAAGATCACCGCGACCTGCTCTTCGACCTTCAGCGGCGAGAACTGCGGCTGCTTCAAAAGTTCGGTCAGGCGCGAGCCGCGGTTGAGCAGGCGCTGCGTGGCGGCGTCGAGGTCGGAGCCGAACTGCGCGAAGGCCGCCATTTCGCGGTACTGCGCGAGCTCGCCCTTGATCGAGCCGGCAACCTGCTTCATCGCCTTGATCTGCGCCGAGGAACCGACGCGCGACACCGACAGGCCGACATTGACCGCCGGACGGATGCCCTGGAAGAACAGGTTGGTTTCCAGGAAGATCTGGCCGTCGGTGATCGAGATGACGTTGGTCGGGATGTAGGCCGACACGTCGTTGGCCTGCGTCTCGATGATCGGCAGCGCGGTCAGCGAACCATTGCCATTGTCGTCATTGAGCTTGGCGGCGCGCTCAAGCAGGCGCGAATGCAGGTAGAACACGTCGCCCGGATAGGCTTCACGGCCCGGCGGGCGGCGCAGCAGGAGCGACATCTGGCGATAGGCGACGGCCTGCTTCGACAGATCGTCATAGCTGATCAGCGCATGCATGCCGTTGTCGCGGAAATATTCGCCCATGGTGCAGCCGGCGAACGGCGCCAGGAACTGCATCGGCGCCGGATCGGACGCGGTGGCGGCGATGATGATGGAGTAGTCGAGCGCGCCGCGCTCCTCCAGCACCTTGACGAACTGCGCGACGGTCGAGCGCTTCTGGCCGACGGCGACGTAGACGCAGTAGAGCTTTTCCTTCTCCGGGCCGTTGTCGTGCACCGCTTTCTGGTTGAGCATCGTGTCGAGGATGATGGCGGTCTTGCCGGTCTGGCGATCGCCAATGACCAGTTCGCGCTGGCCGCGACCGACCGGGATCAGCGCGTCGATGGCCTTGAGGCCGGTCGACATCGGCTCATGCACCGACTTGCGCGGGATGATGCCGGGCGCCTTGACGTCGACGCGCTTGCGCTCGGTTGCCTTGATCGGGCCCTTGCCGTCGATCGGATTGCCGAGCGCGTCGACGACGCGGCCGAGCAGGCCAGGACCGACCGGAACGTCGACGATGGCGCCGGTGCGCTTGACGGTGTCGCCTTCCTTGATGTCGCGGTCGGCGCCGAAGATGACGACGCCGACATTGTCGGCTTCGAGGTTGAGCGCCATGCCGCGGATGCCGCCGGGGAATTCGACCATCTCGCCGGCCTGGACGTTGTCGAGGCCGTAGACGCGGGCGATGCCGTCACCGACGGACAGCACCTGGCCGACTTCGGAGACCTCGGCCTCCTTGCCGAAATTCTTGATCTGGTCTTTCAGAATTGCGGAAATTTCCGCGGCGCGGATGTCCATCAGCCGACCTCTTTCAGTGCAAGCTTGAGCGAATTGAGTTTGGTTTTGAGCGACGTATCGATCTGGCGCGAGCCCATCTTGACCACCAGCCCGCCGAGCAGCGACGGATCGACGGTGACAGTGATCGCCACATCCTTGCCGGCAACGCTCTTCAACGCCGCCTTGAGTTCGGTCTGCTGGGCCGCCGTCAGTTCATGCGCCGAGGTGACCTCGGCGGCGGCCTCGCCGCGATGTTCGGCGGCGATCTGGCGGAACGCCTTGATCATGCCCGGCACCGCGAACAGACGGCGATTGCTGGCGACGACACGCAGGAAATTACCGGTGAGGCCGGTGATGCCTGCCTTGTCGGCGATCGCCGCGATGGCCTTGGCCTGGTCCTCGCTGGAAAACACCGGGCTCTTGATCAGCCGGGCAAGGTCGGCGCTGCCGTCGAGCATGGCTTGGAAGCCGTTGAGGTCGGCTTCGACCTTGGCGACCGAATTTGCCTGCTGGGCGAGTTCGAACAGCGAACCCGCATAGCGCTCTGCGACACCTGAGATTGGCGATGACGATTGGGCCACGGACCGTCTTTTCTCTTGTCTGACAGGCCGCAGATTGTTGGCGCGAGCAATAAACTCTGGCTAAATCTTTGACCTTACTGCATTTTTTTAAGCACGGAGGCGCGGCTTCCGCTATCCCCGGCCGAAAGTCGATTGCCGTCTAGCACAGGCATTTTAAGACCGCAATGCGTCCTTCCGCATGGTTTCGGGCACTATTGTCGCATCCGGCGCCAGAGTTCAATCGCCAGCGTAGCGGATTCGCAGGTCTCGCCGTTTTGAGGACGACCGCGGCCAGGAGCTTCGGACCCAAAACCATATCAGATTTCAGCCAACTGCAGATGCGAAGTTGAGCCCGGGAACCGCGTCAGGCCAGCCTCTCCCGCGAGTGACTCTTGCGCCCATGATCTATGGTGGCCGCAATCGAACTTTGATACGGATCACCGCGATTGCTCTTCAGGATAATCTTGGGCCGGGACGGTCCAAAGGGGCGCTTCGGAATTTGCGGTGATATCTTGCAGCCGGTAGGTGAGGGACGGGGATTTCGGCCGGAGATACAGGGGTTGCGCGGCGTGGCGGTGGCCCTGGTCGTCATCTATCACCTGTGGCCGGATGTCCTTCCGGGCGGCTATATAGGCGTCGATGTCTTTTTCGTCATCTCGGGCTATCTGATCACCGGCATGCTTGCGCAGATGGCAATGCATGAAGGCCGCATATCGCTGATCGGGTTCTATTCCAGGCGCATCCGGCGGCTGTTGCCGGCTGCGCTCCTCGTTCTGGCCGCGACACTCTGTGGAACGCTGCTGTTCCTGTCGAAAGCCCGGTGGGAGGAAACCGCAAACCAGATTCTTGCCAGTGCGCTCTATATCGAGAACTGGCGCCTGGCCTCGATCGCCGTCAGCTATCTCGATGCCGACACCTTGCCGACGCCGGTGCAGCATTACTGGTCGCTGTCGATAGAAGAACAGTTCTATATCGTCTGGCCGCTCCTGATGATCGGCGTGACCTGGCTGTCGCGCCGCATGCGACTTCCGCCGAAGGGTTCATTGGTCGGGGCGCTGGCGCTGGTTTTCGTCGCGTCGCTGATCGCCTCCATAGTGACGACATGGCTGGATGCCGCTCAGGCCTACTTCGTCACGCAGACGCGCCTCTGGGAACTGGCGTTGGGGGGATTGCTGGTCCTGACCGAGCAGAGGTTTCGGCTGGATGTTCTCGCCAGGCGACTGCTTCTGATCGCGGGCCTGGCCGGCATCCTCGTCCCGGCAATCTGGTTTTCCGCGGCAACGCCATTTCCTGGCGCCGCCGCCTTGCTGCCGACCCTTGCCACCGCTTTTGTCATTCTGGCCGGCAATGTGCGGATCGGCCAGTTTCGCGGACTCGATTCAAAAGTTCTCCGCCTCATCGGCGACCGGTCCTACTCGATCTATCTTTGGCACTGGCCGCTGATCACCTTCTTCCAGGCTCTGGGTTATTCGCCGAGCCTTGCCAGCGGCGTCGGCCTGATTGTGGTGACCCTTGCACTGTCGCAGCTCTCTTATCGATATGTCGAGGAGCGCTATCGACGGGTTCAGACGAATGCCTGGTGGAAGCCGCTGGGCTACGGCAGCGCCGGGATTCTGACATGCGTCATCGCCTCGGGCGTCCTCCTCTATGCGTTGAAGACCGAGACAGTCGACACCGCCCTGATCGGAACGCCTTCCTACCCCGGGCCTGCTGCTTTGCTCTCGGGCGCGCCGACGCCGGCCAATGTGGATCTTCTCCCTCCGCTGGCCAGGCTGAGGCGGGACGTGCCGGTCGTCTACGCGTCCAGGTGCCATCAGGAGCAGGACGGCACGGATGCGACAGGGTGCCGGCTCGGCGACCCGGCAGGCACGACGACCATCGTTCTGGTCGGTGATTCCCATGCCGCGCAATGGATCCCGGCACTCGACAGGATCGCCACGGACCGCAAGTTCAGGTTCGTCAGCTTCACGAAGGCCGCCTGTCCATTCGCTCGGGCACCGATCGGCGGCGACAAGCCCTACGTGGCCTGCGCTGAATGGCGGGAAAAGGTGCTTGCCGAAATCATCAAGCTGAAGCCATATCTGGTGTTCACCAGCCAGTCCAACTATGGCTCTGTTCCGCAGGAGGAGATGGTCGAAGGGCTGCGTAGTCTTTGGCGCACCCTCACCTTGGCCGGCGCGCGGATCGCGGCAATCCGCAACACCCCTTATGTGAGGTTCGATCCCGGCGAGTGCCTGAGCGCAACGCCGACAAAATGCTTCACCAGCCGCAGCGAAGGCGCGCCGAGCGACGTTCTGGCGCTGGCCGCGAAGGCCGAGAACAATGTGGCCTTCATCGACATGAACGACGCCATTTGCGGACCGCAACTATGCCCGGCGGTTGTCGGCAACATCATCGTCTGGCGCGACAACCATCATCTGACGGCGAGCTATTCGCTTGCGCTTGCCCCCTATCTGGCGCGGAGGGCCGGACTTTAAGCTCCTGGCCTGACCGAACCGGCACAACCCGAACGGCTGCCAATCAGGGCAAAAAGCCGAAGGCGAAGGCGAGCGGCAAGGCCGCCAGCACCAATTCCACGGCGATCGAAACCCAGTTGAAAGGTGTGTTGGCGCCGTCCGACATCATCGACAGCAGGCGGCCGAAAGCGGTGAACAGCCAGGAAAAGCCGAGCGCCATGTAGAGCAGCGGCTGCGCCAACAGGATGCAGCACAGGCTGACCCCGAGATAGAAGCCCGACATGCGGCCCCGCCCTTCGGCGATCGCCGCCGCCTTTTCGGGCTTGACCTGCAGCCGCAGAATCCGGAAGGCCAGCCCCGGCGCCAGGAACAGCAGCAGGCCGAGAGCCAAGGTCACGACGGCACTCGACCATGCCAGCCACTCGCCCTGGCTCATCGGCCATGGAAACGCAAATTCCATCCTCGTCCCCTCGTAAATGGCTGTTTCGAAATTTCGGGCATTCTAGCGAAGGAAAGCCCTCGCGCCAGATGGCGGCAGTACTTTAGGAAGCGCACATCAAGAGAGCGCGAATGCCACCGCCGCCTCGGCATGGATGCGCGTCGTGTCGAACACCGGAATGTCGAAATCCTGCTGGCCGATCAGCATGGTGATCTCGGTGCATCCCATGATGACGCCGTCGATCTTCTCATCGCGCCGCAGGCGGGCGATTTCGTCGATATAAGCCGCCTTTGATTCGGCGCTGACGATGCCTTGGCAGAGTTCGTCGTAGATTACCTTGTGCACCATGTCGCGGCCGGCCTGCTCGGGCACCACTGGTTGCAGACCGTATCGGTCGGCGAGCCGTCCCTTGTAGAAATCTTGTTCCATGGTGAAGCGGGTCGCGAGCAGCGCAGGGCGGTCGACGCCAGCGCTCTTGACGGCGACCGCCGTGGCATCGGCGATATGAATGAGCGGAATCGATACCGCCGCCTGCACCTCATCGGCGAGCTTGTGCATTGTGTTGGTGCACAGCAGCAGACCTTCAGCCCCGCCGGACTCGAGCTTGCGCGCGGCCCGAATCAGAAGCAGGCCGGCGCCATCCCAGTCGCCGTGGTGCTGCCGCTCCGCGATCTCGGCAAAGTCGAACGACCACAGGAGCAGCTTCGCCGAATGCAGCCCGCCAAGCCGATCACGCACGATCTCGTTGAGCAGGCGATAATAGATGGCCGTCGATTCCCAGCTCATGCCGCCGAGAAGGCCAAGGGTTTTCATGGGGACTGTTCCTTTTTCTACGCAATCATCGATATTATAGACATGAGACTACAAGGGGGATTGTGGTGAAAACTGTTCAACTTCAGCAGGCCAGGAGGGAACTTTCGGCAGTCGTCGATGCCGCGGGAAGGGGGGAGCCAACCGTCATCACGAGATACGGTAAGCCAGTTGCCATGGTCGTCCCGGTTGATAATGCCCGAAAGCTCTATCCACAAAAAAGCGAGAAAAACCTTGCGGACTTCTGCTTCGGTATCCCGGCGGCATCGAATTAGGGCGAAATGAATCGGCATCGCGAGACGTCGAATTTTGATCCGTGCTCAATGAACCCGAAGGGGGGCCGCTACAAAAAGCTCTGTGGATCGATATCGACCTGCACCCTGACCGAGCCGCGCTGCTTCGGCCCGTTGGCCAGCATGGCGCGGATGAAGCCTTGCATGTCGGCGCGCTTTTCGCCCTGGATCAGCAGCCGGAAGCGGTGACGGCCGCCGAGCAGTGACAGCGGCGCCTCAGCCGGTCCGAGCACGAACAGGTCGGTGGCCTCGGGCGCGGCGCGGCGCAGGCCCCGTGCATGGCCCTCGGCTTCCGCCCGCGTCACCGCGCTGACGATGACGCCGGCCAGACGGCCGAAAGGCGGCAGCGCCGCCCGCTCGCGCTCGGCGATCTCGCGCTCATAGAAGGCCTCGGCATCGCCGGAGACGATCGCCCGCATCACCGGATGGTCGGGCTGAAAGGTTTGCAACAGGCCAAGGCTCTTCTTGCCGGTGCGGCCGGCGCGGCCGGTCACCTGGCTGAGCAGTTGGAAAGTTCGCTCGGCGGCGCGCGGGTCGCCATTGGCGAGGCCAAGATCGGCGTCGACCACCCCGACCAGCGTCATGTCGGGGAAATTATGGCCCTTGGCGACCAGCTGCGTGCCGATGACGATATCGGCCTCGCCATTGGCGATGGCCTCCAACTCGAGCCTGAGCCGCCGCACGCCGCCCATCAGGTCCGATGACAGCACAATTGTGCGGGCGTCGGGAAAATGCGTCACCACCTCTTCGGCGATGCGCTCGACGCCCGGCCCGCAAGCGACCAGATGGTCGAGCGTGCCGCATTCGGGGCAGGCTTCCGGGCGCTTCTCATTGTGCCCGCAATGGTGGCAGACGAGTTGGCCGCGAAAGCGATGCTCGACCAGCCAGGCCGAGCAGACCGGACAGCCGAAGCGATGGCCGCAGACCCGGCACAGCGTCAGCGGCGCATAGCCGCGCCGGTTGAGGAACAGCAGCGACTGCTCCTTCCTCTCCAGCGTCTGTCGCATATGGCCAAGCAGTACCGGCGACAGGAAGCCGCCACGCGCCGGCGGCGCGCGCCGCATGTCGATCGTCTTCAGGTCGGGGAGAGCCGCCTCGGCGAAGCGCGCCGAAAGCACCGCCCTGCTGTAGCGGCCCTGTTGCGCATTGACCCGGCTTTCGACCGACGGCGTCGCCGAGGCGAGCACGACCGGGAAGCCACCGATATGGCCGCGCACCACGGCCATGTCGCGGGCATTGTAGAAGACGCGGTCCTCCTGCTTGTAGGCGGGGTCGTGCTCCTCGTCGACGACGATCAGCCCGAGCTCCTTGAACGGCAGAAACAGCGCCGAACGCGCGCCGGCGACGACGCGCACGCTGCCTTCAGCCACTTGCCGCCAGACACGTTCGCGCATCCTTGGCGGCAGATCCGAATGCCATTCCGCCGGCTTGGCGCCGAACCGCTCCTGGAAGCGTTCGAGGAAGGCATGCGTCAGCGCGATCTCCGGCAGAAGGATCAGCACTTGGTTACCCCGGTCGAGCGCGGCGGCCACCGCCTCGAAATAGACCTCCGTCTTGCCGGACCCGGTCACCCCGTCGAGCAGGGTGACGCCGAATGCGCCGGCCGCGACATTGGCGCGCAGCATGGCGGCCGCATCGCTCTGGTCCGCCATCAGCGAAGGCCGGGCATAGTCAGGGTCGGGTGCTGCGACTACCGGCCGCGGCGGGATCATCACGGTCTCGAACACGCCTTGCGCCTTCAGCCCGTCGATGACGGTCGAAGACACGCCGGCCGCGTGCGCCAGGCCGGATCGCGTCCAGGCAAGCCCGCCTTCGGCCGTCTCCAGCACACGCATGCGCGCATCCGTCATCCGGTCGGGCATGGCCAGGGTGCGTTGCAGTCCCTCGATCCATGGTTCCGGATCGAAGGCTTCCGGCGCCCTGAGCAGCATGCGCGCCACCATGCCGGGCGCCGACAGCGTGTATTGCGCCAGCCAGTCGACGAAACGGCGCATCGCGCGGTCGATCGGCGGGCAGTCGAAGACCTGCTCGATCGGACGCAATTTCCTCGCATCGACCTTTTCCACGGCGCCATCCCAGACGATGCCGGCGACCTGGCGCGGGCCGAGCGGCACGCGTACGATCGAACCCGGCACCACGCGCATGCCGGCGGGCACGGCATAGGTGTAGGGCCGTTCGGCCGGCATCGGCACCAGCACCGGTGCGGCCGCGACAAGGGGCGAATCTTCCATCATGAGACGTGACCTTGCCTCGACTTTGGTCTAGAGCAAAGGCCGACCCCGAATGTGCAGGCCATGCACATAAAAATCCTCAGGAGACCGCCATGAAATTTTTTGTCGACACCGCCGATGTCAAGGAAATCCGTGAGCTGAACGATCTGGGGCTGCTCGACGGCGTCACCACCAACCCATCGCTGATCCTCAAATCCGGCGGCAAGATCGCCGACGTCACCAGAGAGATCTGCGATATCGTCAAGGGTCCGGTCTCGGCCGAGGTCGTCGCCACCGAATACAACGACATGATGGCGGAGGCCAGGATTCTGGCCAAGATCGCCGACAATGTCTGCATCAAGGTGCCGCTGACGCTGGACGGGCTGAAGGCCTGCAAGACGATCCGCACCGAGATGAACCGCATGGTCAACGTCACGCTCTGCTTCTCCGCCAACCAGGCGCTGCTCGCCGCCAAGGCCGGCGCCTCCTTCATATCGCCCTTCGTCGGCCGCATCGACGACACCGGTTCGGACGGCATGGAATTGATCCAGGAGATTCGGCAGATCTACGACAACTACGATTACCCGACCGAGATCCTGACGGCTTCGGTACGCACCGTGAACCACGTCAAGCAGGCAGCGCTCATCGGCGCCGACGTCATCACCGCGCCGCCGGCGACGCTGAAGGCGCTGGTCAAGCACCCGCTGACCGACAAGGGGCTGGAGCAGTTCCTCGCCGACTGGGCAAAGACCGGCCAAAAGATCGGCTGAGGCAAAGCACCCCGTTTTCGAAAAAAGGCCGAGCAATCGGCCTTTTCTTCATGTGCCGGCAATAGCCGAGCGCTTTGATCTCAGTCTAACCCGCCACCGTCTTTCCGTGTTTGACCAGATCCTGGGCGATCGACAAACGCAGCAGATCCGCCAGTTCGCGCGCCGCGCGGTTCTCGGCGTCGATCTGCGCCCTGTAGGAGGCGAACTCCTGGCGCGGCTTATCGAAGGACGAAGCGATCGAGCGCTTGCCCCTCGCGATCGCCGTGCCGGTCTTGGCGTCGGTCAGCACATAGTTCGCGGTCAGCGTCACCGTGCCTGCCGTCGGCTCGTCCTCGTCGGTCTGAATCTGCACGATGGCAGCGGATTCGACGAGTTCGCTGACGCCGAGATCGAGCGAATAGACCGGTGAAGCCGGCTCGCCCGCGCCCTGGCCGAGCGCGAAGATCAGATTGTTGCGGACCTGCTGGGCGTAGCGTGTATTGACCGGCTTGACCGAGATCGACGCCAGTTCGGCGGCGGCGCCGACTTGCGAGCCCGCGGTGAGCGGCGCGCTCGAATAGAGCGGGCGCACCGTGCAGGCCGAGAGCAGTGCCGCCGAGAAGACCAGGCCGCAAAGTGCCACCCGGCGCGGCAAACGCGTCAGATCTGTCTTTTCCGGATCAGGCAACGACATTGACGATCCTCTGCGGCACGATGATCACCTTGCGCGGTGCCTTACCTTCGAGCGCTTTCTGCACGAAGTCGAGAGCCAGAACCGCTTTTTCGACCGCACCTTGGTCCGCGTCGCGGGCAATTGTCAAATCGCCGCGCTTCTTGCCGTTGACCTGGACCGGCAGCACGATCTCGCTGTCGACGACGAGCGCCGGATCATAGACCGGCCACGGCCGTTCGGCGACAAATCCTGTCCCGCCCAAGGTCGACCAGCATTCGTCAGCCAGATGCGGCATCATGGGCGCGATCATGATGACCAACATTTCCAGCGCCTCACGCAACGCCGGAGCGTTTTCCGGGTCCAGACTCCTGCCACCCGGGACATTGGATCCGGCGGGCGCAAGCGCCTGGATGGCATTGACCAATTCATAGAGACGCGCGATGCCTTTGTTGAAAGCGATCCTCTCGATATCCTCCGCCACCTGCTTGGCGGCGCGATGCGCCATACGCGACAGTTCAAGCGCGGGGCCGGAAACGCCTTGTGCAGGGGATACTCCTGCCAGCGCGGGCGCTGCCTCCGACACCTGACGCCAGACGCGCTGCACGAAGCGGTGTGCGCCCTCGACGCCAGCTTCCGTCCAAATCACGTCGCGGTCGGGCGGCGAGTCGGACAGTACGAACCAGCGTGCGGTGTCAGCACCGTAGTTTGCCAGGATATCGTCGGGATCGACGACGTTCTTCTTCGACTTCGACATTTTCTCGATCGCGCCGATCTCTACCGGCGTACCGTCGCTGATCAAAGCCGCCTTTCGCTCCCCGTCGATCATGTCAACCCTGACCTCCGCCGGAGTGACATACTGGCCGTTGGCGCCGTTGCCGACGCGATAGGTCTCGTGCACAACCATGCCTTGGGTAAACAGTCCATCGAACGGCTCTTCGACCACATTGAGGTGGCCGGTCGCCTTCATGGCGCGGGTGAAGAAGCGCGAGTAGAGCAGGTGCAGGATCGCATGCTCGACACCGCCGATGTACTGGTTGACAGGCAGCCAGCCATTCTTGCCGTCGACCACGGCCATCGTCGTCGGCGCAGCCTCGTTCCACGGGTCTGTGAAGCGCGCGAAATACCAGGACGAATCAACAAACGTATCCATCGTATCGGTGTCGCGTCGCGCCGGCTTGCCACATTGCGGACAGTCGACATGCTTCCACGTCGGGTGATTGTCCAGCGGATTGCCTGGCTTGTCGAAGGACAGGTGGTCCGGCAACTCGACCGGCAAATTCTCGGCGCGCACGGGTACGGCGCCGCAATCGTCGCAATAGATCACCGGGATTGGCGCGCCCCAGCAACGTTGGCGCGAGACCAGCCAATCGCGCAGCCGGAACTGCACCTTGCGCTCAGCCTGCGGCCGATTGCCGATAGCTATGCCGGACAGCCTGGTCGCGACCTCGTCGAATGCGGCTTGTGGCGTCATACCGTCAAGGAAGCGCGAATTGATCATCACGCCGTCGTCCGTATAGGCCTCCTCTGTAATCTGGAAGGTCCTGGCGTCGGCGCCTTCCGGCATCACTACTGGAATGACCGGCAGTCCGTATTTATTAGCGAAGTCGAGATCGCGCTGATCGCCGGATGGACAACCGAAGATGGCCCCGGTGCCATAGTCCATCAGCACGAAATTGGCGACATAAACCGGCAGTGTCCAGCTCTCGTCGAACGGATGGACGACACGGATGCCGGTATCAAAGCCCTTCTTCTCGGCAGTCTCGATCTCGGCAGTCGCCGTACCGCCGCGCTTGACATCCTTGATGAAGGCAGCCAGCTCGGCATTGTTTTCCGCAGCCCTTCTCGCCAGCGGATGGTCTGCCGCAATTGCCATGAACGAGGCGCCGAAAATAGTGTCGGGCCGGGTCGTGTAGACCTCAAGCTCGCGCTCGCCGGCGGGCGCCGTAGCGGCAGTCAGCGGCCAGCGTATCAGCAGGCCTTCCGAGCGGCCGATCCAGTTGGCCTGCATCAGCTTGACCTTGTCCGGCCAGCGCTCCAGCGTCGACAGGCTATCCAGCAATTCCTGCGCCATCGAGGTAATCTTGAAGAACCATTGCGTCAGGTCGCGCTGCTCGACCAATGCGCCGGATCGCCAGCCGCGCCCGTCGATGACCTGCTCGTTGGCGAGCACCGTCATATCGATCGGATCCCAGTTGACCTTCGCCGATTTTCGCTCGGCCAGCCCGGCCTTCCAGAAATCCAGGAACATCTTCTGCTGGTGCTTGTAGTAGCTCGCATCGCAAGTGGCGAACTCGCGGGCCCAGTCCCAAGACAGACCCATCGACTTCAACTGGCTCTTCATCGTTTTGATATTGGCGTAGGTCCAGTCGCGTGGATTGACATTGTTGTCGCGCGCCGCGTTTTCGGCCGGAAGGCCGAAGGCGTCCCAGCCGATCGGGTGCAGCACGTTGAAACCCTTGGCCCGTTTGTAGCGCGCCACCACGTCGCCCATCGTATAGTTGCGCACATGGCCGATATGGATGCGCCCCGATGGATAGGGGAACATCTCCAGCATGTAATATTTCGGGCGCGGGTCGTCGTTGTGTGCTTCAAACAGCTTCTTTTCAGCCCAGGCCTTCTGCCATTTGGGCTCTGATGCGCGCGGATTGTATCGTTCGGTTGCCATCGGATGTTTTTCACTTAAAAAGCAGGCACGAGCCGCCGGACAACGGCCGGCGGCCAGGAAAATGTCGTCGCGGTGTTCACCATGGATTGCCGGACCCGTCAACTGCGGCGATCCGGCGTGCATGAAAAGACAGGCAGGATATAGGTATGGCGAGCCCCGTTGAACAGCTTTCCACGGTCAGGGCGAAAATCGCCGCAGCCGAGCATGAGGCCAGCCGCGAAGCCGGCGCCGTCACATTGGTCGCCGTGTCGAAGACCTTCGACGCCGCCGACATCCGCCCGGTCATCGAGGCAGGCCAGCGTATCTTCGGCGAAAACCGCGTGCAGGAAGCGCAGGCCAAGTGGCCGGCGCTGCAGGCGGCCTTCCCTGATATCGAGCTGCATCTGATCGGCCCGCTGCAATCGAACAAGGCCAGGGAAGCAGTCGCGCTGTTCGACGTCATCGAGACGGTCGACCGCGAGAAGATCGCCGCCGAACTCGCCAGGGAGATGGCCAGGCAGGGCCGCGCGCCAAAACTCTATGTCCAGGTCAACACCGGTTCCGAACCGCAGAAGGCCGGCATCGAACCGCGCGAGGCCGTCGCCTTCGTCGCCCGCTGCCGCGACGTCCATGGCCTCGCCATCGAGGGCCTGATGTGCATCCCGCCGGCCGACGAGAACCCCGGCCCGCATTTCGCGCTGCTGGAGAAGCTCGCCCGCGAGGCCGGCGTCGAAAAACTGTCGATGGGCATGTCCGGCGACTACGAGACAGCGATCGCCTTCGGCGCCACAAGCGTCAGGGTCGGCTCGGCGATCTTCGGCAGCCGATAAATCGTTATGCCAACGTGACAGGTTCATTGCGCCACCTCTGGAAACGAAACGTACCGTTCCTATTTGATCGATGTCATCACCAATCCTCCGGAGCCGCATCATGCGCTACAATCAACTTGGAAATACGGGGATGTTCGTCTCCGAACTGTGCCTCGGCACCATGACCTTCGGCGCCGCCGGTGAAAATGCCCAATGGGGCCTGATCGCCAGCCTCGACCAGAAGGGCGTCAACGAGATCGTCTCCCGATCAATCGCTGCCGGCGTCAACTTCTTCGATACGGCCGACGTCTATTCGTTTGGTCAATCAGAGCGTTTGCTCGGCCAGTCGCTCAGGGATCTCGGCATTGTCAGGTCGAACGTGGTCATCGCCACCAAGGTGCACGGCGCCATGGGCGAGGGGCCGAACCAGCGCGGCTCCTCGCGGGGCCATATCATGGATTCGGTCGATGCCAGCCTCGAGCGGCTGCGGCTCGACCATATCGATCTCTACCAGTTGCACGGCACCGACGCGGTGACGCCGATCGATGAGACGCTTCGAGCGCTCGACGATCTCGTTTCCAGCGGCAAGGTGCGCTATGTCGGCGTTTCCAACTGGCAGGCCTGGCGCATCGCCAAGGCGCTGGGCATCGCCGAGCGCAAGGGCTTTGCCCGCTTCGAGACGGTGCAATCCTACTACTCGATCGCCGGTCGCGACCTCGAGCGCGAGATCGTGCCGCTGCTCCACGAGGAAAAGCTCGGCCTGATGGTCTGGTCGCCGATGGCCGGCGGCCTGCTCTCCGGCAAATACGGCCCCGGCGCGCCCGGCAATGGCGAAGGCCGCCGCGCCTCCTTCAACTTCCCGCCTGTCAACGAGGACCGCGCCTGGGCGGCGGTTGCCGTCATGCGCGACATCGCCAAAAAGCACGGCGTCAGCGTCGCCACCGTGGCGCTCGGCTATGTCCTGGCCAAACCCTTCGTGATGAGCGTCATCATCGGCGCCAGCCGCATGGAGCAGCTCGAACAAAACCTTGCTGCCACCGAGCTGAAGCTCGACGCCGACGATCTTGCCAAGCTCGACGAGGTCAGCGCGCTGCCGGCCGAATATCCCGGCTGGATGCTGGAGCGACAGGCTGCCGGCCGGCGCCCTGCGCCTTTCGTTCCGAAGGCCTAGCAGGCAGCGTCAGGCCCCCTTTATGAAAGGTCGCGCGTCCTCAGGCGCGCGGCTTTTCTTCCTTCAGAGCCGCACGCTCTCTACCAGAAAATCGAGAAAAGCCCGCACCCTGGCCGGCAGGTGCTTGCCCTGGCCGACATAGACGGCATGCGTCGGCTCCTCGTCGCCGGGATTGAATTTTTCCAGCAGCGGCACGAGACGACCTGCGGCAATGTCGGGCGCGACGTGCCAGCGGGCCAGCCGGGCAATGCCCGCCCCGGCCAGCGCCGTCAACCGCATCGCCTCGCCGTCGCTGACCATCGCATTGCCGGTGACCGGAACCGTAAGAGGCGCCCCGGCCGTGTCGGTGAACGGCCAGCCATCAATGTATCGCGCGAAGCCGAAGGCAAGACGGTTGTGACGGTCGAGGTCGGCAGGCAGACGCGGCGCGCCGCACGCCTCAAGGTAGGATGGGGCGGCAACCACCACCATTCGGCTCTGGCCGAGCTTGCGCGCCACCAGCCGTGACTCGCGGAGCGGTCCGGCCCGGATGGCGACATCGGCGCGCTCTTCCATCAGGTCGATGACGCTGTCTGTCAGCACCGCGTCGACGGAGATCTCGGGGTAACGTTCGAGGAAGCGCGGCAGCAGCGGGATCAGCCGGTGCTGCCCGAACGGCACGTAGCTGTTGACGCGCAGCAGGCCGCGCGGTGCTGCCCCGACCGCCGCTTCGCGTTCGGCCGCATCCAAGTCGGCGAGGATGCGCCTGCCGCTGTCGTGGAAAGCGATGCCCTCCGGGGTGAGCTGCAACCGGCGTGTCGAGCGGCTGACGAGCCGTGCGCCAAGCCGTGCTTCCAGCCGCGCGATCAGCTTGCTCACCGCCGATGGCGTCATGCGCAGCGCCCGCGCCGCCGCCGAAAAGCTGCCGGCCTCGACGACGCGAACGAACACTTCGATCTCGCCGGAGCGATTGATGTCGGGTCTCGCCATTCGTGAATCTATTTCACAGAAAATGTGCCCGGGGCAAGTCTGGTTCACAGTTCGCCGCGACACGATCTTCCGGTCGGGACGCGGGGAAAACAGCGTCCTTTGCCACCAACAGGACGATGACCATGCCTCTTGCTCTCTACGCCCTCGCCGCCGGCGCCTTCGGCATTGGCGTCACCGAATTCGTCATCATGGGCCTGCTGCTCGATGTCAGCAAGGATCTCGGTGTGTCGATCTCGGCCGCCGGGCAGTTGATTTCGGGCTATGCGCTGGGCGTTGTCGTGGGCGCGCCGCTCTTGACCATCGCCACGGGAAGCTGGCCGCGCAAGACCGTGCTCTTGGCGCTGATGGCGATCTTCACGCTTGGCAATCTCGCCTGCGCGCTCGCCCCAGATTACTGGACGCTGATGGGCGCCCGCGTGATCACCGCCTTTGCCCACGGCACCTTCTTCGGCGTCGGTTCCGTCGTCGCGACCGGGCTGGTCGTACCCAACAAGAAGGCTTCGGCGATCGCGCTGATGTTCACCGGCCTGACCATCGCCAACATCCTCGGCGTTCCCTTCGGCACCTGGCTCGGCCAGGCCTTCGGCTGGCGCGCGACCTTCTGGGCCGTGACCGCTGTTGGACTGGCGGCCTTCGCAATCATCCTGCTGCTGGTACCACGCAGCCAGGTCGCTCCCGAGAAAAGCAACCTCCGCGCCGATCTGGCCGTGCTCGGCCGCAAGCCCGTCCTGCTTGGCTTCGCCACCACGGTGCTCGGCTATGCCGGCGTGTTCGCCGTCTTCACCTATATCGCACCTCTGCTGACCGAGATCAGCGGCTTTGCGGAAGCCGCCGTGTCGCCGATCCTGCTCGTCTTCGGCGGCGGCCTCATCGCCGGCAATCTGCTGGGCGGCAAGTTCGCCGACCGCTGGCTGGTGCCGTCCGTCCTCGGCAGCCTCGTCGTGCTGGCGCTGGTGCTCGGCACAATGACCTTTGCCCTGCACAGCCAGACGATGACCGTCATCTATGTCGGCCTGCTGGGTGCTGCCGCCTTCGCCACCGTGGCGCCGTTGCAGATGTGGGTGCTGGAAAAGGCCGAAGGCGCCGGCCAGAGCCTGGCTTCGTCGTTCAACATCGCTGCCTTCAATCTTGGCAACGCCGCCGGCGCATGGCTTGGCGGCATGGTCATCGCCCATGGTCCCGGCCTCGGCGCCGTCACCTGGGTCGCCGCCCTGCTGCCACTCGCGGCGCTCGGCGTGGCTGCGCTGGCGCTGCGTCTCGATCGCCCGACGCTCGGCGAACCGGCAACCGCCTGCTCGTAAGCGAGTCCGATGAAATCCGAATCCTCTTTGTCATCATAGGAGAAAAAGATGGAATATCGACGTCTTGGCACCTCGGGCCTGAAGGTCCCGGCGCTCTCGTTCGGCGCTGGAACTTTTGGCGGTTCCGGGCCGCTGTTCGGCGCCTGGGGCAACAGCGACGCGGCGGAAGCGCGGCGATTGATCGACATCTGCCTTGAGGCCGGCGTCAACCTGTTCGACACCGCCGACGTCTATTCGAACGGCGCTTCCGAAGAGGTGCTCGGCCAAGCGATCAAAGGCCGTCGCGACGCCGTGCTGATCTCGACCAAGACCGCGCTGCCGATGGGCGACGGGCCGGCTGACTACGGCTCGTCGCGTTCGCGGCTGATCAGATCCGTGGACGACGCGCTAAAACGTCTCGGCACCGACTATGTCGACCTGTTGCAACTGCACGCCTTCGATGCCGGCACGCCGATCGAGGAAGTGCTGTCGACGCTGGATGACCTCGTGCGCGCCGGCAAGCTGCGTTATGTCGGCGTCTCCAATTTCTCCGGCTGGCAGGTGATGAAATCGCTCGGCCTGGCGGACAGGCACGGATATCCGCGCTACGTCGCCCACCAGGTCTATTATTCGCTGGTCGGGCGCGACTACGAATGGGAGTTGATGCCGCTCGGCCTCGACCAGGGTGTCGGCGCGCTGGTCTGGAGCCCGCTTGGCTGGGGACGCCTGACCGGCAAGATCCGCCGTGGCGAGAAGCTGCCGGAAAAGAGCCGGCTGCACGACACCGCAAGCTTCGGACCGCCGGTCGAGGACGAACATCTCTACCGGGTCGTCGACGCGCTCGACGCGATAGCCGGGGAAACCGGCAAGACCGTGCCGCAGATCGCCATCAACTGGCTCCTGCAGCGCCCGACCGTAGCCTCCGTCATCATCGGCGCCCGCAATGAGGAGCAGCTTCGCCAGAACCTCGGCGCGGTCGGCTGGACGTTGACGCCGGAGCAGATGAACACGCTCGACGCCGCAAGCGAAGTCACCGCCTCCTACCCGTATTTTCCTTATCGGCGCCAGGAAGGTTTCGCCCGGCTCAACCCGCCGGCGGTTTGAGCGCGCAAGAGCTGACAGGCCGAGGGACAGCGCCCCCCTCTGTCCTGCCGGACATCTCCCCCTCAAGGGGGGAGATCAGTCGCTTCGGCGACCGTGCCATTCTTTCAACTTTAGTGTGGTGAAAACCGTTGTGAAATCCAATCTCCCCCCTTGAGGGGGGAGA
>NZ_JBVVPU010000028.1:0-32521 GCF_055811295.1 Mesorhizobium sp. WSM4871
CCCCCCCCCCCCCCCCCCCCCCCCCCCCCCCCCCCCCCCCCCCCCCCCCCCCCCCCCCCCCCCCCCCCCCCCCCTCCACCCCCCCCCCCCCCCCCCCCCCCCCCCCCCCCCCCCCCCCCCCCCCACGGGTTGGTTGACGCCGGCTACAGCAGCGTTCCGCGCAGGATAACCATCGCCACCGAAAAATAGATCACCAGTCCGGTGACATCGACCAGCGTGGCGACGAACGGGGCCGAGGCGCTGGCCGGGTCGAAGCCGACCCGTTTCAGCGCAAACGGCAGCATCGATCCCGACAGCGAGCCGAAGGTGACGATGCCGACCAAGGCCGCGCCGACCGTCGTGGCGATCAGCGGCCAGTGCGGACCGTAGTCGTAGAAGCCCAGATACTGCCAGAGCACGATGCGGCAGATGCCGACGACGCCGAGGATCGATCCGAGCACCAGGCCGGTCGGCAGTTCGCGCAAGGCGACCCGCCACCAGTCGCCAAGGCCGATCTCGCGCAGCGCCAGCGCCCGGATGACGAGCGATGTCGCCTGCGAGCCGGAATTGCCGCCGGAACTCATGATCAACGGGATGAACAGGGTGAGCACGATCGCTTTCTCCAGTTCGCCCTCATAGCTCTGCATGGCGTTGGCGGTCAGCATCTCGCTGATGAACAGCACACACAGCCAGCCGGCGCGTTTCTGGATCATGGCGAGAAAGCTCATCTTCATGTAGGGTTCGTCGAGAGCCTCCATGCCGCCGAAACGATGCACGTCCTCGGTCGTCTCCTCGATCATGGTGTCGATGATATCGTCGATGGTGACGATGCCGAGGATCTTGCCGTGGTCGACGACCGGAACCGCGAGCAGGTCATATTTGGAGATCGTCTGCGCCACTTTCTCGCGGTCGGTAAGCGGGGACACTGTCACCGGAATGCGATCGGGGGCGATTGCCATGATCAGATCGTCCGGCTCGCCGGTGATCAACCGGCGCAGGCCGGTCGAGCGCACCAGGACATGCGTATTGGGATCGACAATGTAGATCGCGTAGACGGTCTCTCGTGTCCGCTCGACCTTGCGGATGTAGTCCAGCGTGCGGCCCACGGTCCAGTCCGAGGGCACGCTGACGAACTCCGTCGTCATGATCGAGGCAGCGCTGCCTTCGGGATAGCCAAGAATGGCCAGCAGCGTCGCGCGCAGCGGCGGTGCAAGGCCGCCGAGCAGTTCGGAACGCGCCGGCTCCTCCAGATCGCGCACGAGATCGGCGGCGCGGTCGACCGACATGGCGGCCAGCAGCCTGCCGGCCTTTATGCGAGGCAGCGCCTCGACGAGCTCGGATGCGCGGTCGAGTTCCGGCTGGTCGAAAATCTCGACCAGCCGCTCGAACGGCACTTCACAAAGCAGCTCCGTCGCAATTTCGCGAGGCTCGTGGTTCAGGGCCTCGACGACGTCGGCAACGTGATCGTTTGCAAGGATACGAGCGATCGCGACTGCATCGTCGCCCGCTACGGGGGAAAATTCGTTCATGGCTCACTCCTTGCCGTCCGGCAGGACGTGAACCTGTCAGGTCACGTCTAGGCGGACGGCGGTTGCGTTCGACTGCGACTGTCGCCAGGCATGGCGCGGTGACCTTTCTGCTCGCGGGTTTGGAATTGGATTTCTGCAAGCCGGCGCAACATAGGAGCGCTTCCTTCCGAGTCAATTGCCGCCAGGGCCGAAAACGGCAGCGAACGGGGCTGATCGCGAGACTGTGATCGGCGTTGGATTGCTGGCACTACGCCATCGTGTCGAAGCTATCTCTGCTTCAACCGGCGGGAGAAACGCAGCCATTTGTCCTCGACCGGCGTTGGCTGTGCGAGGATGGTGGTGAGTTCCCGAGGCAGGCTTGGAGCCAATGGCTTCTTGGTCGCAACGCCATCCGCGATCGAGACCACGCTGTGGTAGAATTCGGCGCCTGAAAGCGACCTTGGCGGCACGGCCTCGTGCATGACGGAGATGACTGTCACATCGGGGCAGTTGTCCTTGATCGCCTGGTGGAAGGCGATCTTTCCGTCGGGATCGAGCGCGCCGGTCGCTTCGTCGAGGAACAGCAGTCCCGGCTGCTGCAGCAGTATACGGGCGACAACCAGCTTCTGCTTCTGGCCGCCGGAGAGAACCTGATCCCAGATCTTTCCCTCGCGGCTTTCCTTGGCCATGTGCTCGATGAAGTCGCCAAGGCCCGCTCTGTGCAGTGCCGATGCGACCTGCGTGTCGGAGTGATCGTGTTCGGAGCCGGGCAGGCAGGCCAGTTGCTTCAGCGAGACCTGCTGCAGCTTGACCTCCTGGGCGGCGTAGAAACTGCGGACACTCTCCGGAAAGACGATGGTGCCCCGGCCATAAGGCCAAAGCCCGTTGATCGCCTTGATCAGCGAGGTCTTGCCGCAACCGGATTCGCCCTTGAGGAATGTCCATTCGCCGCGCCGGAAGCGCAGATTGGCGGCGCTGAGGAACGGCGATGCGTCTTCGCCCTGATGCGCCAGTTCGAGCTTCTGGATGGTCAGGCCGAAGACCGGGTTCTGACTGGCATAGCGGAAATCGGAAAGGCCGGTCTGCCGGTAGAATTCCTGCGGATGCTGGACGTCTTCAATGGCGTTTGCGAGCTCGGTCACACGCTTACTGTTGGCCCTAAGCGCCGCGATGGCAGGCATGACATGGATGAACCACGAACATTGGCTGATCAGCGAATTGACCATCTCGGAGCCGGTTATGTAGCCCTTGAGATCGAAGCCATTATGGATGAAGGGCACGAGGCCCGGTCCGTAGGCGACAATGCGGGCGCCGATGAAATTATAAATCAGTTCGAACGAATTGTAGCTGGTGTTGACGATGTTCAGTCGTGCCCAGGTGCGGTCGATATCGACATAACGCTGGCTGTGCATCGTCCTTTGCACATCCTCGCCGCGCGATGCGGCGACATGGAAGCTGCGGCGCAGAAAAGTGGTCAGCTCGCCGCGATAGCTGCCTTCGGCCTGCTGCATCCTGACGTTGAGCCGTTCCAGCAGCTTGCCCAGTTTGACCGCGATCCAGGTATTCAGCGGCACATAGGTGGCGACCGCCAGAAAGGCGAGGACGGCACTGCCGTAGCTGCCCAGGAATTCCAGCCCTTTGACCTCAGCTGAGTTTTCAATCAGTTTCTGGCCAACGAAATAGAGAGAGGTGGCCACGGCAAGAACACCCATGGCGAGGCCGATGGCGCCGCCGGTCATGTCCTTGATCGATTCCTGGATGCGCTGGTCGATGTTGTCGGGAGCGGCGGAGCCGGACGAGCCATGCTGGGCATGGAAATGTGTGTGATTGGGATCAAGCAACGCTTCGTTGAAGCGGCTGTCCAGCCAGCCGCGCCATTTGCGATGCAGCGTCGTGGAAACCAGGGTGCGAACTCCGGTAAAGCCGGCGTCCTTGAGCACAACCAGAAGGACAAGTATGCCGGCATTGGTCAGCAGCGACCGAAGTGGCGTGGTGTTTGCCGCATCGTGAAAAAAGGCGATCGAGTTGACCAACTCGCCGGATGCTTCGGCGAACCAGACGCCGGATTTGCTGGAGAGCGCGGTGAGCAGCGCTATGATCAGCGTCAGCGTCCAGGCTTCCTTCCAGCGTTCCGAGAACCAGTAGGCCCGCATCAGTCCCCAGAAGCTGCGCATCGAGGACACCGGCGTCAGGGGCGACTGTCTTTCGACATCGCGAAGCCATTTTTCCGATATTGAATGTCGCTCTGGTCTACCGACCCGAATCACAATCCCGCCCAAACCTTTTTTAGTTTTGTTACGAACAGTAACACCAATTGATCATTTTCTATTAATTTTTCTCCGGCTGCAGCGGATTGACCTGACGGCCGTTGCCGTGAAGCAACAGATTACGAGGCTGCAACGTCGTGTGATCAACGGTCGAAAGGCTGATTATCCTTATAATTTCAAAGAGTTGTCAGGTGGCACGCAGAACAGCAGACGTCTTACCTTGGGGAAGCTTCTCACACGGTTTCGTGAACGTCATCATCCACTCGAAGAACCAGGACTCCCGCTTTGAGATGACGGAAACAGCCGAAAATGGCCTCGGGTGATTCGGCTTTCCCTCGCCTCATCGCTCATACCGAGGGGCGATACGTGACCGGAAAAATATTGCCGCACTCTGTCAAAGCGACCCGCCGGAGCGACATGCCGCGTCGGCCAGTTGTGCGCAGGCAGCAACGGCTATGGTTTCTTCGTCAGCAGGGCCAAGGAGGGGGAGGGGCTCAGTCGACCTTTTCCAACTCGCCCCGCGCCTTGGCAGCCGCCACTTGGCGAATCGCGTCGGTGAGCGTGTCGGCGTCCTGCGCGCCCATCACCGCATATTTGTCCTCAAGCAGGAAGCACGGCACGCCCGTGACGCCCATGCGCGAAGCGGTAGCGATTTCTGTCCGCACCGCGTCGACATCGGCATCCGTCGGCAACAGCGTTTCGACCACGGACGCATCCATGCCGGCCTCGCGGGCCGCTTCAATCAGCACGGCGTGATCGCCGAGATTGGCGCCTTCCTCGAAATTCAACTGGAACAGGCGACGCACCAGCCGGTTCTGCACGGCTTCGCCGGCGGCGCCGGCCCAGCGAATGAGGCGATGCGCGTCGAGCGTGTTGGGCGCGACCTTGATGGCGTCGAAGGCGAAGGAAATCCCTTCTGCTTCTCCCAGCGGCTCGATGCGGGCATGGATCTCACGGATGCGCTGTTCGCTGCCGAACTTGGCCATCATGTACTCGCGGCGATCCTTGCCTTCGGACGGAATGGTCGGATCGAGCTGGAATGGCCGCCAGCGTATATGCACCTCGACATCGCTCGCAGCGGCGACTGCCTTGTCCAGCCGCTTCTGGCCGATGAAACACCATGGGCAGACGACGTCGGAGACCACGTCGACGGTGATGGAGTTGTCGGCGCTCATGGTCGTCTCCTTGGTTCTGCTTCAGTTGGGCTTCCGCCACCAGGTCGGCAGCTGATAGCCGAATATGGGGGTCTTTTCAGGATGTTCCAGATAGGCCCAGTAAGCGAGCCATTGCTGCGCGTTGTATTGCATGGGCACCATGTAGTTGCCTGAGATCAGCAGCCGGTCGAGAACGCGGACGGCAGCGACATAATCTTCCTTGGTCCGAGCATTCAACATCGCGTTGATCGCAGCGTCGACAGCAGGATCGGCGACACCGGCGAGGTTGAACGATCCTTCGGTCTTGGCGGCGGCGGATCCCCAGCGCCCGAGTTGCTCGATACCGGGCGACAGCGAGTTGTTGAAGCCGCTTGTTCCGATCAGCATCTCGAAATCGAAGCGTTGCTTGCGCGATTGGATCTGATCGCCGTCGAGGCCGCGGATGGTGACGTCGATGCCGATCTTCTCCAGCGTGCGCTGGTAGATGGCGGCGAGGCGTTCTTCGTCCTGTGACGCCGTCAGGATCTCGAAGCCGAAAGGTTTGCCCTCGGGATCGAGCATTGCGCCGCCCTGCACGGTGTAGCCCGCGCCCTTCAACATGTCGAAGGCAGCCTTCAGCACCTTGCGGTCCTGGCCCGAACCGTCAGCGACAGGCGGCCGGTAGGTGCCGTCCATGACATCGGCCGGCACGCGGCCGGGGAAGGGCGCCAGAAGCGCCTTTTCCCGACCCTCGGCCGGGTGGCCGAGCGCGGAAAGCTCCGAATTCTGCCAGTAGCTCATGGTGCGCGTGTATTTGCCGCCGAACAGATTCTTGTTGGCCCATTCGAAGTCGTAGAGCATGCCCAGCGCGCGCCGAACGACAGGGTTGGAAAACTTCGGCAGCCGCGTGTTGAACAGGAAGCCGTTGACGACAGGCGGAATGCCCATGTCGAAGGTTTCGGCGATCACCTCGCCCTTGTGGAAGGCCGGGAAGTCGAGATCGCGCTCGCGCTTGACCGGATCGCTGTCGTCGTCGATGGCGCAGATGCCTTTCTTGAACGCCTCCTGCTTGGCGTTGGCGTTGAGGAAGTATTCGATGGTGATCCGGTCGAAATTGTCGAAGCCGCGCTTCGAAGGGATGTCCTTGCCCCAATAGTCCGGATTTCGCTTGAAGACGATGCGCTGGCCGGGCTGCACCTTGTCGACCGTGTAGGGGCCGCTGCCGATCAGTGGCTTCAGCGTCGTCCTGTCGAAGGTGTCCTTGTCGAAAGCGTGCTTCGGCACGATCGGCGTCAAGGCGATGATCAGCGGAAATTCGCGATTGGCCTTGTCGTTGAAGGTGAAGCGCACGCTGTGCTCGCCGGTCTTCTCCAGCTTGGCGATCATGCTCATGCGGTCGCTGTAGGGTGGGCGGCCCTTGTCGGTGAAAACATCATAGGTGAACAGCACGTCTTCCGGCGTCACCGGCTGGCCGTCCGACCATTTTGCCTTGGGATTGAGGTGGAATTCGATGCTCTTGCGCTCCGGATCCATGTCGGCGCTGCTGGCCAGCAAGCCGTAGAGGCTGAAAGGCTCGTCATAGTTGCGCTGCATCAGCGGTTCGAAGACCAGATTGCCGTAGATCGTGTCGATCATGCCTCGCGCGGTCGTGCGCAGGCTCTTCAGGATGAACGGGTTGAGATTGTCGAAGGTGCCGACGACGCAATAGGTGATGCTGCCGCCTTTCGGCGCATCGGGATTGACATAGTTGAAATGCGTATAGTCGGCCGGCAGCGCCGGCTCGCCCTGCATGGCGATCGCATGTTTAGGCTCGGACAGCGCCGGCTGGAGCGAAAGGGTGACAAACGAGATCGCAGCGAGCAGCCAAACAAGAATGCGGCCCATGACCGTCTCCTTACCGGGTCGGCTTGATGATTCGGAGCGCACACTAGCATGAGGCGGCCGCGCGACAGCCAATCGCGTCTTCAAGAATTGCGGCTACCGGGCTGGATTCGGCATCGCTTGCAGTGTAACACGCCGTCCGAAGTCATTCTGTTGCCTCATTTCGGCAACAGGTAGCTGGACTACACGGCGCGAAGAAGCCGGTCCCCGGGATCATTTGAGAGGAAGTGCACGACATGACGAGCCTGAACAGCAACGCATACCGCCTTTCGGCCATGGCCGCTGGCGTGGTCGGCTTTCTGGTCGCCGGGCTTCCTGCTGCTTCCGCGCAGCAGCAACAGCAGATCCCGCAAGGTTGGTTCAAGGCCTGCACCAAGCAGGAAGACGTCGACATCTGCAATGTCCAGAACATCACCACCGCCGGCAACGGCCAGCTCATCACCGGCGTCAGCCTGATCGAGTTGAAGGGCAAGGTGAACCGCAAGGTGTTCCAGGTCACGGTTCCGACCGGCCGCCTGGTTCCTCCCGGCATCGGCCTCCAGATCGACACCGGCAAGGCGCAGAAGCTCGACTATGTGATCTGCTTCCCCGACCGCTGCGTGGCGGAAGTGCCGTTGACCGACCAGCTCGTCGCCTCCTTTAAGAAGGGGTCGAACCTGACGCTCACCTCGGTCAATTTCCAGAATCAGCCGAACCCGATCAAGATCGCGCTGACCGGCTTCAGCGGCGCCTTCGATGGCCCGCCGCTGCAGCAGTCGGACATCGAGGATCGGCAGAAGAAGCTTCAGGATTTCGTCGCCAAGAACAACCAGGACTTCGCCAAGAAGCTCAAGGAAGAGCAGGACAAGGCAAAGACCGCCAACTGATCGGCGCTTTCTCGGACAAGGAAAAAGCGGGGCATGTCCCCGCTTTTTTCGTTTTTGACCGATTCCCGAGTGTCGTCAGTGCCTTAACTGGCGTTTCGGCTCGTAGCGGCCGTCCGGGCGTTTGTCGAACATCTCGCCGATCTGCGGATGCCGCACCGGTTCGCCAGACTGGTCCTCGAGCAGGTTCTGCTCGGACACATAGGCAATGTATTCCGTTTCCGAATTCTCGGCGAGCAGATGGTAGAACGGCTGGTCCTTGCGCGGCCGTGCCTCCGCGGGGATCGCCTCGTACCATTCTTCGGTGTTGGCAAATTGCGGGTCGACATCAAAGATGATGCCGCGGAACGGAAACAGCCGATGGCGAACCACCTGTCCGATCGAGAATTTGGCTGTTTTCATCGTACTCACCACTTAAGTCTCAGGCGTGCCCCGCGCTCTGCGCGCAAAAAGACGCTCTAAGACCTTGAATCTACGCATTATGCCACCAAAAATCGAGCCCCGACTTTTAGGGCTGATCTCCGCTCTATTTGGCGCATGAGCCGCCTCAATTCAATCCCGGAGCGCTTGACGCGCGGTCAAGCTACGGGCTAGCCCGGCCCAAGGGTTTCAGCCAGCATAAAAATGTCAGACGTCATCGGTCTCGTTCTTCCGTTCTTCGGTTTGATTTTCATGGGCTTCCTGGTGGCACGCATCACTAGGCAGCCGCTGGAAGCGCTCGGCTGGATGAACACTTTCATCGTCTATGTCGCACTCCCGGCGCTGTTCTTCCAGCTGCTAGCCAAGACGCCGTTCGAACGGCTGACGGAATGGAGCTTCATCCTCGGCTCGGTGTTGTCGACCTACGTGATCTTTTCACTGATGTTCGCATGGTCGGTGCTGACCTCGCGAGGCGAGATCGCGCAATCAACGATCAAGGCGCTTGCCGCTTCTTATGGCAATATCGGCTATATGGGACCGGGGCTTGCGCTGCTGGCGTTCGGCAAGGATGCCGCGGTGCCAGTGGCTCTGATCTTCTGTTTCGAAAACATCATCCATTTCGCCGTCGCGCCGATGATGATGGCACTTTCCGGCGACGACAAGACATCCCCGTCGCAGCTCGTTCTGGGCGTTCTCAGGAAGATCGTGCTGCATCCGTTCATCATTGCGACCGCCCTGGGCGTGGCTGCCGCCTATATCGGTTTTCGCCCGCCGGAACCGGTCGAGCGTTTCCTCGATTATCTTTCCGGCGCCGCGGCGCCCTGTGCCCTGTTCGCCATGGGCGTCACCCTGGCGCTAAGGCCACTCAATCGCATCCCGCACGAGCTGGCCTTGATAGCGGCGCTGAAGCTGATCCTGCACCCGTTGCTCTGCTATGTCGTGCTGAGCTGGATCGGCAATTTCTCGCAAACCTGGATTTTCTCGGCTGTGCTGCTGGCGGCATTGCCGACCGCAACCAATGTCTTCGTCATCGCCCAGCAATACGGCGTCTGGGTGCAGCGTGCCTCGGCCAGCGTGCTGATCACGACTTGCCTCTCGGTCGTGACGGTGACCGGGCTGCTCTACATGATCCGCCACGGTGTGCTACCGGCGGACCTGTTTCCTTAAGCCGCCGGCAAGTGCGGCAAAACCGCTGCCGGGCCGCAGCCCCTCGCGCATGAAGAATGCGCGCAGCGGCGCAAAGCCGCCAAGCACGCCAAGGCCGGCGCTGCGCGCCAGCTGGGCCGGCAGCATGTCCGAGAGCAGCGACCTGTTGAGGAGATTGACCGCGCTGCTGCGCGCCAGAATGTCGGGCCGGCGCCTGAAATCGTAAGTTGCAAGTGCCTTGGCCGCACCAGGGTCATCTCTATTTTTGCAAGCAACTTCAATAAGATCGTCGATATCCCGGATACCGAGATTGAGACCTTGCGCGCCGATCGGCGGAAACACATGCGCGGCCTCGCCGACAAGCGCCACCCGGTTGCGCGCAAAACAACGGGGCGTCACGCCCGAAAGCGGGTAAACCTGCCGGCCGGGCTCAACTGACACCCGGCCCAGCATCGATTGCATTTGTTGTTCGACCCGCATCGAAAGCGTGGCGTCGTCCAGCGCGGCGAGTTCCTTTGCCGTCTCCGGTTCGACCACCCAGACGAGGCTGGACCGGTGACCGGGCAGGGGGACCTGGGTGAACGGACCGGTCTCGGTGTGGAATTCGGTCGAGGTGAAAGCGTGCTCGCCGCGGTGGCCGAAATTGAGAACGAGCGCCGCCTGCGGCAGGGACCGGACGGATGTCGAGATGCCGGCGGCCTCGCGGGCCGGCGACAGGCGTCCGTCGGCCGCGACCGCCAGCGATGCCGTGACCTCGCTGCCATCGGCGAGAATGGCATGGGCATGACCGGCATCGAGCCGCCATGTCTCGACCATGGATTTTCGCCATTCTATACCGGAATGCGCCGCAACAGCCTTGGCGAGCGCCGGATTGAGCGCGCTGTTGGGCAGGTTCAGCCCGAACTCATCCTCGCCGATCTCGCTGGCGCGAAAAGTGACCACCGGACTGCGCACCAACCTTTTGGTTGCATCGACGATGCGCATCACCTTGAGCGGTGCAGCCTTTGACCTCACCTCGTCGAGAACGCGCAACCGCTCGAGGATTTTCAGGGCGGGGTTCATCAAGGCCGTCGTGCGGCCATCAAGGCCGCCGGCCTCGGGTCCGACCAACGTCACGGCGAAGCCGGCGTCGGCAAAACCGAGCGCTGCGATCAGCCCGGCCGGGCCACTGCCGGCAACCAGTATCGGCGCTGTCTTCTGATGGTCCAAATTCGGCTTCCGGGTCACGATGCAGGCTCATCGGCCTGCCAACGGATATAGGTCAGATTATGCGGCTTGATCAACGTGGCGATTCGGCCCATTCGATTGCCTTGGCGGCAGAGTTCATTGGGCGCCGGCTTCGGAGGGGTGCGATACTGCTTGTCTGGGCAGCCGCCCTGCTAGTAGTCTCGGCATGAGCGGGGGAGAATTCAATGGCGGACCGGAGCAGGGCGAGGAAGAGAGAATCCGTTCTCTCCGGCCGCAACTGGAACCTTGCCGGCCTCGCGGCCGGCATCTGCAAGCCGGACTGGCGGACCTCGTGAGCAAGAAGACAACGGCCAGGAAAATCGCCGAGCGGATTCCGATGCCGAAGAAGAAGGTCACCTGGCCGCAGGCGCGCGCTTTTTCGGTCCATCTCCTGACCGCGTCAGGCTCGTTCCTGGCTTTCCTGTCGCTGGTGGCGGCAAGCGAGGAGCGCTGGACGGCGATGTTCTGGTGGCTGGGGCTGGCGCTGTTCGTCGATGGCATCGACGGGCCGATCGCGCGCAAGCTCGACGTCAAGGAGATCCTGCCGACCTGGTCGGGCGAGCTGCTCGACAACATCATCGACTACGTCACCTACGTGCTGATCCCCGCCTTCGCGCTCTACCAGCGCGGCTTCATGGGCGAGGGCTTGTCGTTCCTCTCGGCGGCGATCATCGTCGTCTCCAGCGCCATCTATTATGCCGATACCGGCATGAAGACGAAGGAGAACTTCTTCAAGGGATTCCCGGTGGTCTGGAACATGGTGGTGTTCACCCTGTTCGTCATCGAGCCGGGACAATGGGTTTCCTTCGGCGTGGTCGTGGCGGCCGGCATCCTGACCTTCGTGCCGATCAATTTCATCCATCCGGTGCGGGTGGTGCGGCTGCGGCCGATCAATCTCGGCATGACGCTGCTATGGTGTGCTTTCGGGGCGCTGGCGTTGGCGCAGGCGGCTCTCGCCGCTTTCTATGACCAGATCGGCGTGCTCGGCGAGCAGGTGAGCATCTTCACCAAGATCGGCATCACGATCTCGGGACTTTACCTCGCCTGCATCGGCGGTATCATGCAGCTCTTTCCAAATCTCGGCGCCAAACCTGATTCCGCGCCAGATTCCGGGAAGAACTGACCTCCAAGAGAGCCTGAGCCCAAGAGACAATGTCCAAAGCCATCCGTATCCATGCCCATGGCGGTCCGGAGGTCCTGACCTATGAGGACGCCGATCCAGGTCGGCCTGGGGCGGGGCAGATCCTGATCAGACACACGGCGATCGGACTCAATTTCATCGACGTCTATCATCGCTCGGGCCTTTATCCGCCGCCCGGCGGTTTCCCGCTGATACCCGGTGGCGAGGCAGCCGGGGTGGTCATGGAGGTCGGCGCTGATATCGACTGGCTGAAGCCAGGCGATCGCGTCGCCTATGCCGTGAATGTCGGCGCCTATGCCGAACAGCGCGTGATCGCCGCCGACCGTGTGGTGAAGGTGCCGGACGGCATCAGCGACGAACAGGCGGCCGCCATGATGCTGAAAGGCATGACCGCGGAGTATCTCTTGCGCCGCACTTTCAAGGTCAAGGCGGGCGACACGATCCTGTTTCACGCCGCGGCCGGCGGCGTCGGACTGATCCTTGGCCAATGGGCGAAACACCTTGGCGCGACGGTGATCGGCACCGCCAGCTCAACCGACAAGATCGAACTCGCCAAGGCACACGGCTTCGACCATGTCATCAATTACCGCGAGCAGGATTTCGTCGCCGGCGTGCTTGCCATCACTGGCGGCAAGAAATGCGACGTCGTCTACGATTCGGTTGGCAATGATACGTTTCCGGCCTCGCTCGACTGCCTGAAGCCGCTCGGCATGTTCGCCAGTTTCGGCCAGTCGTCGGGGCCGATCCCGCCATTCAGCATGTCGCTGCTGGCGCAGAAGGGCTCGCTGTTCGTGACGCGGCCGACTTTGTTCGTCTACAACGCCAGGCGCGAAGACCTTGAGGCGTCAGCCGCCGCGCTGTTCGACGTCGTGCTGAGCGGCGCGGTCAAGATCAGGATCAACCAGCGCTACGCGCTGAAGGATGCCGGCAAGGCACACGCCGACCTTGAAGGGCGCAGGACGACCGGGACAACCGTTCTCGTCCCCTGACCTCGGCTTTTTAAGGGGTTGCGCTTTACCCCTTGAGTTTCCGCTGAAATTCTTGAAGCTCTTTCAAGACGCGTGCCGCTTTCCGACGGGAGCCGGCCACGCATACCATACTCGCGGGAACACAGAACATATCTGGCAAACCAGATGGGAGGCACTGTGAGTGCAAATCAGGACGGCGCAAACCTGCTGGAGGTTCGTGGCCTTACCAAAATATTCGGCACGCTGACAGCGTGCGACCATGTCGATCTCAACATCACCAAGGGCGAAATCCACGCGCTGCTCGGCGAGAACGGCGCCGGCAAGTCGACGCTGGTCAAGATGCTTTTCGGATCGCTGGAGCCCAATTCGGGCGAGATCTTCTGGAACGGCCAGGTGGTCCGGATCGCCAATCCCGGCTTTGCTAAGAAGCTCGGCATCGGCATGGTGTTCCAGCATTTCTCGCTGTTCGAGGCGCTGACGGCTGCCGAGAACATTGCGCTGTCGCTGGATGACGGTTCGCCCATCAGCACGATCGCTGCCAAGGCGAGGGCGCTTTCCTACAGCTATGGCCTGCCGCTCGATCCGGAATCGCTGGTCGGCGATCTCTCTGTTGGCGAGCGCCAGCGCATCGAGATCATCCGCTGCCTGTTGCAAATGCCACAGCTCATCATCCTCGACGAGCCGACATCCGTGCTGACGCCGCAGGAAGCCGACAAGCTGTTCGAGACGCTCGAACGACTGCGCTCGGAGGGCAAGTCGATCCTCTACATTTCGCACCGGCTGGAAGAGGTCAAGCGCATCTGCGACCGCGCCACTGTGCTGCGCCACGGCAAGGTGGTCGGCCATTGCAACCCGCGCGAGGAAACCGCCGCGTCGCTGGCGCGCATGATGGTCGGCAATGAAGTCAAGGCCGTGGTGCGTGCCCCGGCCGAGGGTATCGAGACCGCGCAACCGCTGCTGGAGATACGCGCGCTCAGCCGCAAGCCGGCAACGCCGTTTTCAATCCCGTTGAAAAACATCAACCTCAATGTGCGCGCCGGCGAAGTGATCGGCATCGCGGGCGTCGCCGGCAACGGCCAGGGCGAGTTCTTCGAATCCGTCTCCGGCGAAGTGCTGCAGCAGGATACGGCCTCGGTGCGCATCCGCGGCAAGGACGCCGGCGGCCTCGGCATCACCGGCCGGCGGCTGATGGGTGCCGCCTTCGTGCCCGAAGAACGGCTCGGCCATGGCGCGGCACCCCGCATGAAGCTTTCGGAGAACCTGCTGCTGTCGCGCCATGCCACCGATGGCAAAGTCTTCGTCGGCAAAGGCGGCATGGTTAAAAGCGAGGCGATCTACAGCGCCGCCCAGCGCATCATCAAGGCAATGGATGTGCGCAAGAGCGCGCCCGATCCGGAGGCGGCAGCGCTTTCGGGCGGCAATCTGCAGAAATTCATCGTCGGCCGCGAGCTCGACCGCAGACCCGGGGTCATGGTCGTCAACCAGCCGACCTGGGGGGTCGACGCCGGTGCGGCCGCCCATATTCGCCAGGCGCTGATCGAGCTGGCGCGCAGCGGCTCGGCGGTGCTGGTCATCAGCCAGGATCTGGACGAACTGTTCGAGATATCGGACTCGATCGCGGTCATGCACAATGGCGAACTGTCCAGGCCGCTGCCGATTGCCGAGGCCACCTTCGAAAAGATCGGACTGCTGATGGGCGGCGCCGAGCCCGGTCACGCCGAACACACTCTGGAGACGGCATGATGCGCCTCGAACTCGTCAAACGCCCGCAGCGCTCGGCGCTGTTCTCGGCGCTGTCGCCCTTCATAGCATTCGTGTTGACGATCATCGCAGGCGCCATCATGTTCGCTCTGCTCGGCGTCAACCCCTTGAATGCATTTGAGATTTACTTCATCGAACCGATCAGCCAGGTCTGGCAATTGCATGAGCTGGCGATCAAGGCAGCACCCTTGATCCTGATCGCGGTCGGCCTGTCGGTCTGCTACAGGACCAATATCTGGAATATCGGCGCCGAGGGCCAGTTCATCCTTGGCGGCATTGTCGGCTCGATGATCCCGGTGCTGTTTCCGCAGTTCGAAGGGCCGCTGGTACTGCCGCTGATGCTTTTGCTCGGCATGGTCGGCGGCGCCGCCTATGGGGCGGTCCCGGCCTTTTTGAAGACACGCTTCGGCACCAACGAGATCCTGACCAGCCTGATGCTGGTCTATGTCGCCCAGCTCTTCCTCGACTGGCTGGTGCGTGGTCCCTGGCGAGACCCGCAGGGCCATGGTTTCCCGCAGACGGTGCAGTTCAACGACTCGGCGATCCTGCCGGAATTGATGCCGGATTCCGGGCGGGCAAACTGGGGTTTCGTCTTCGCGCTGGTCGCGGCTGTGCTGATCTGGATCTTGATGAGCCGGATGCTGAAGGGCTTCGAGGTCCGTGTGCTCGGCTCGAGCCCGAGGGCAGGGCGCTTTGCCGGCTTCGGCTTGAACCGCATGGTGTTCTTCGCCTTCCTGCTGTCGGGGGCGCTGGCCGGGCTTGCCGGCATCTCGGAAGTCTCGGGCGCCATCGGCCAGCTGCAGCCGGTGATCTCGCCCGGCTATGGCTTCACCGCCATCATCGTGGCGTTTCTCGGCCGGCTCAATCCGCTCGGCATCGTCGCCGCCGGGCTGGTGCTGGCGCTGACCTATCTCGGCGGCGAGGCGGTGCAAAGTGCGCTCGGCATCTCCGACAAGGTGGCGCGGGTGTTCCAGGGCATGCTTTTGTTCTTCGTCCTCGGCTGCGACACGCTCATCCATTACCGCATTCGCCTGATCGGCTTTGCCGCTCCCAAACTCGAAGCCGCACCGAAACTGGAAGAGGCCCGCTGATGGACATCACCGTCAACATCCTTCTGACCATCGCCACCGCGGCGACGCCGCTCTTGATCGCAGCGATCGGTGAGCTGGTGGTCGAACGCTCCGGCGTGCTCAATCTCGGCGTCGAAGGCATGATGATCATGGGTGCCGTCGGCGGCTTCGGCGCCGGCTATCTCACCGGGTCGCCGTGGATCGGCCTCCTGGCGGCGATCGCGCTCGGTGCGCTGTTTTCGCTGCTCTTCGCCGTCATGACGCTGTCTCTGGCCACCAATCAGGTGGCGACCGGCCTGTCGCTGACGCTGCTCGGCCTCGGCCTGTCCGGCATGATGGGCACCAGCTTTGTCGGCCAACCCGGTCAGCGGCTGCCCAATCTCGACATTCCCGGCCTGACCTCGCTTCCCGTCGTCGGCAGGCTGCTGTTCGGTCAGGATCCGATCTTCTACATCTCGATCGCGCTCACCGCCGCCGTCATGTGGTTCCTGTTCAGGACCCGTACCGGGCTCACCTTGCGCTCGATCGGCGACAGCCACACATCGGCGCACGCACTTGGCATCCATGTCATCCGCTACCGCTATCTCGCGGTGATCTTCGGCGGCGCCTGCGCCGGCCTTGCTGGCGGCCATCTGTCGCTGGTCTACACGCCGCAATGGGTGGAGAACATGACCGCCGGGCGCGGCTGGATCGCGCTGGCGCTGGTCGTGTTCGCTTCCTGGCGGCCATGGCGGGTGCTGGCCGGCGCCTACATCTTCGGCGCGGTCTGGATTGGCCAGCTCCACGCACAGGCTTTTGGCATTCCGGTTCCCTCGCAACTGCTTTCTTCGCTGCCCTATCTGGCAACCGTGGTGGTTCTCGTTCTAATCTCGCGCAACAAGCGTCTGACGATGATGAACACGCCGGCTTCCCTGGGGCAGCCATTCGTTCCGGATCGTTGACAACAATAAAAGACGGGAAGCTCCAAGGCTTAACTCAGAGAGGTAACACAATGAAAAAACTGCTTATTGCCCTGATGACGACGACCGCCGCGTTGTCATTGGCGGCGACCGCCGAAGCCCAGGAAAAGCTGAAGGCGTGCTGGGTCTATACCGGCCCGATCGGCGATTTCGGCTATTCCTATCAGCATGACCAGGGCCGTCTGGAAGTGGAGAAGGCACTCGGCGACAAGGTCGAGACCGCCTATCTCGAAAACGTCTCCGAAGGCCCCGATGCCGATCGCGCCTTCGAGCGCCTGGCGCGTGAAGGCTGCAAGATCATCTTCGGCACATCCTTCGGCTTCATGGACCCGGAGGTGAAGGTCGCCAAGAAATTCCCCAAAGTCATGTTCGAGCATGCCACCGGCTACAAGACGGCGGACAATCTCGGCATCTACAATGCGCGTTTCTATGAAGGCCGCTACGTGCTCGGCCAGATCGCGGCCAAGGAATCGAAGGCCGGCGTGGCCGGCTACATCGTTTCCTTCCCGATTCCCGAAGTGGTGATGGGCATCAATTCCTTCATGCTCGGCGCCCAGTCGATCAACCCGAACTTCAAGGCCAAGATCGTCTGGGTCAACTCCTGGTTCGATCCGGGCAAGGAGGCCGACGCCGCCAAGGCCCTGTTCGACCAGGGCGCCGACATCATCGTCCAGCACACCGACTCGACCGCTGCCCTGCAAGTCGCCGAAGAGCGCGGTCTGAAAGGGTTCGGTCAGTCTTCGGATATGATCAAGTTCGCTCCCAAGGCGCAGTTGACCTCGATCGTTGACGATTGGGGACCGTATTATATCAGCCGGGTGAAGGCCGCGCTCGACGGCACATGGAAGCCCGGCAATGTCTGGCTGGGCATCAAGGACGGCGCCGTAAAAATGGCCGCTTACACCAACATGCCTGACGACGTTAAGGCGATGGCACAAGCCACGGAGAAGAAGATCGTCGACGGATGGAACCCCTTCACCGGGCCGATTGCCAAACAGGACGGCACACCGTGGCTGAAGGACGGCGAAGTCGCCGACGACGCCACGCTGCTCGGCATGAATTTCTATATCAAGGGCGTCGACGACAAGCTGCCGCAGTAAGCAGCACAAGACATCAAACGGAAAGGGCGCCGCGCGGCGCCCTTTCTTGTTTGATGTTTCGGTGCGGCCGGTCGATGGCGGTCGTTCAGACGGCCGTGCCGTAGAGATCATAGGCGTCGGCGCGGTCGATCTTGACGGTGACGATGTCACCGGCGCGCATCGGCCGCCGCGACTGGATATGCACCGAGCCGTCGATCTCCGGCGCGTCGTATTTGGTGCGGCCCTTGGCCGAATTGCCATGCGCCTCGTCGATCAGGACTGGCAGGCGCTTGCCGACCCTCCTGGCGAGCTGCGCTGCCGAAATCTTCTGCTGGCGCTGCATGAAGCGGTGCCAGCGCGCTTCCTTGATCTCCTGCGGCACCTGTTCAAGGCCGAGCTCGTTGGAGCGGGCGCCCCTGACCGGCTCGTATTTGAAACAGCCGGCGCGGTCGATTTTTGCCTCATCCAGCCAGTCGAGCAGCATCTGGAAATCATCTTCGGTCTCGCCGGGAAAGCCGACGATGAAGGTGGAACGGATGGCAAGGTCCGGGCAGGTCTCGCGCCAGCCGCGAATGCGCTCCAGCGTCTTTTCGCCATGCGCCGGCCGGCGCATGTTCTTCAGCACCTGCGGCGAGGCGTGCTGGAAGGGAATGTCCAGATAGGGAAGGATCTTGCCCTCGGCCATCAGCGGGATGACGTCAGCGACATGCGGATAGGGGTAGACATAATGCATGCGCACCCAGATGCCGAGCTTGCCCAGTTCTTCCGACAGGTCGAGGAATTTCGCCCGCACCTCGCGATCGCCGAACATCGACGTCTGGAACTTGATGTCGATGCCGTAGGCGCTGGTGTCCTGCGAGATGACGAGGAGCTCCTTGACGCCGGCCTTGGCCAGTTTCTCGGCCTCGCGCAACACATCCGCCGCCGGCCGTGAGACGAGATCGCCCCGCAGTGCGGGGATGATGCAGAAGGTACAGCGATTGTTGCAGCCTTCCGAAATCTTGAGATAGGCGTAGTGGCGCGGCGTCAGCTTGACACCCTGCGGCGGCAGGAGATCGATATAGGGGTCGTGGCTCGGCGGCGCCGCCTCATGCACGGCGGCCATCACGCTCTCATAGGCCTGCGGGCCGGTGATGGCGAGAACGTTGGGGTGTTTTTCGCGAATGACGTCCGGTTCGGCGCCGAGACAGCCGGTGACGATGACCCTGCCATTCTCCGAAAGAGCGGAACCGATGGCGTCGAGCGACTCGTCGCGGGCGGAATCGAGGAAGCCGCAGGTGTTGACGACGACCAGATCGGCACCGTCATGCTTGCGCGCGATCTCGTAGCCCTCGGCGCGCAGGCGGGTGATGATGCGCTCCGAATCCACAAGGGCCTTCGGGCATCCAAGACTGACGAAACTGACGCGAGGCGCTGCGGACATGAAGGACTTTCCGGGTTTCTGGATTGCCGGCGCATTACCACACTTATTGCGGCATTGGTATGGTCGCGCGGCAACCGCGAAAGCGGCGGGACGGTGGGCGTCAGCCGACGGCGTTGTTCACATGCGGCCAGACTTCCAGCGCGCCGCGATAGATCATGTCGACAGCGACATAAAGGATGATCAGCAGACCGACATAGGCGATCCAGCGATGGCGGTGCAGCAGCCTGGCAATGAAGGTCGCGGCCAGGCCCATCAGCGCGATCGACAGCACAAGGCCGATGATCAGCACGGAGAAATGGTCGCGCGCCGCACCGGCGACCGCCAGCACATTGTCGAGCGACATCGAGACGTCGGCGACGACGATCTGCAGCGCCGCTTGGCCGAGCGTCTTGCGCTGCGCCTTGCCGGCCACGAGACTATCCTGGTCGAGATCGGAATTCGAGAGCGCTTCGGTCGCTTCGTGCTCATCGGCATGCGAGGTGCGCAGCTCGCGCCACATTTTCCAGCAAACCCACAGAAGCAGAATGCCGCCGGCCAGCAACAGCCCGACAATGGCGAGCAATTGGACGGTGACGGCGGCAAAACCGATGCGCAGCACCGTTGCCGCCAGCACGCCGATGAGGATAGCCTTCTTGCGCTGTTCGGTCGGGAGGCCGGCCGCGGCAAGGCCGATAACGATGGCGTTGTCTCCCGCCAGCACGAGGTCGATGGCGATAACCTGGAGCAGGGCCGAGAAGCCCGCGGCGGTAAAAATTTCCATCAACTGGACGTTCCTCGCTCTTCGCCGATCGTTTGCGTCGAGTGTCCGCCTACGTGCATGGTTCGAACGCGTCAAGAGACTGGTTGGGCGAATCCGGAATTGGGATCATTCCGAAGCGAACGCAGGGCGCCAACCAAGAACTCAAAATATCACCATTAGCGCCTTGAATTCCCTATTATTTCTCTGATTCTCAAGTCTAGTCGTAGAGATTGTATTTCGCCCAATCGGCTTCGGGAATCTCGTCGCCGATCCGATAGCGAAAATCCAGAACCCGCATGTGGTCGGGCGCCGTCTGGCACTTGAATTTCAGCCGGTACCACTGCCCCTTGCTGCGAAAGGCAGCCCCAGGACTCCTGATTGCATCGGTGCCCATTTCGGGTGTCGCAAACGCGTAAGCGACGACGCGGTCGGCTTTGTATTTGCGATCGTCGTGGCTGATCCGGTCGAGCACCTCAGCGTCGCATCGCTGTTCGAGCCGGGTTTGCGGGTCGAGCTTCAACAGGCCTGCGCGCAGGGCGCTGTCCATGGCATTGGCCGGCAAAGCCAGCGTTGCTGATGCCAGGACCGTTAGACACAGCTTCTTCATGGCCGGGAGAAGCACCATATTTCGGCGGAAAAATCAACGCCTCGGTCATCACGACGCATGTTACCGCTAGCCAGACCGCCCGCTCACAGTGCTTGCCTTAAACGAGGGGTGAAGAGCAGTTTCAGATAGGTCCGGAACAGCATGATTTGCGCCGGCAGTGCACTCGGCTCATTCAACGCCTTGGACAGAATGATACCTCCTTCGGCCACGCCCATGACCATGTCGGCGAGGGCGCCCATGTCGACCGGCTCGTTAGGAGGGTATAACGCGCGGATATCCTCGATCATTGCGAGAAACCTGGCACGCCAGCCCAGGATTGCAGAACGATTCAACTCGCGAACCTCGGTATTGAACATCCTGTCCTGATAGGCGGTCGTGGCGACCAGGCAGCCGGGGTGCGCCTGCGGCAAATTCTCGAACAGTTCAGCGAGCATTTTCAGGCCGATCAGCATGGCATGCAGTGGATCGTCATTGAGTTCGCGCGCCCTGCCGAACAAGTCGTCGAAAATGCGATCCTCTTCCTTGATGTAGCGACTAATCAACGCCTGCGCCAAAGCGTTCTTGTCGGCAAAATGGTAGAAAAATCCGCCCTTGGATATATCTACGGCCGCGACGATTTCCTCGATCGACGTCGCTTCGAAACCTTTCAGCAGGACAGCGTCCTGGGCGACGTCCATAATGCGCTGGCGCGTCGAACTCCCGCGTATATTTGTGCTCAAGGCATAACCCGCTTTCTGGACCGTCAGTACAAAATCTTGCGACGGCGGCGGGCAGGCATGCCGGCTGCGGCGGCGCATCCGCGAGCTGAAGTCCGATGCGCATCAGGAGACAGATCAATGTTCGACCAAACCCGTAGAAACGTACTGGGTGCATCCGTGATTGGTGCAAGTGGCCTGCTGGGCGGTATCGCGTCCGGCGCCACTCCGGTGAACCAGCAGAACGGCGTCAGAACAGCCCCGGAGCGCGGCCTTGCGCAAGTCGCTACCTTTCCGCTGCTCCAAGCGATTCACGGCCGCCGCTCGCGGCGTTTTGCGAAAGGCGCATCCATTCCGGACGGTCCTCTTGCCTATACGTCAAAACATCCTGCGACGCCGATCACCGAGATCGAAAAGATGCTGCTCTTGAGCACGGTAGCGGGCAATACAGGATGGGCAAATCTCATTCCGCACAACAAAAGCTACGCCCCAAAAATGCCGAACTATGCGGGCGCCGCCGCTGGCCGCACATTTCCGTCTTCGGCAGGGTTTCACACATCGGAGATCTTCTTCACCGACGACACCGGAGTCTATTTCCTGCCGACGCGGGACATGGCGTCTATCGTGCCGGTCGGGGGCGAGATTGACTTGGACGCGTATCTCGGGGCGCACCGGTCGCGCATCGTCAAACTGGCGGATCAACGGCTAAACGTCCCGCGCTTTCCCGAGCACATGGAGATGCACAACGAGTGGTGCGGCAATGTTCCCGGCAGCACGCTGATTATTCCTGTCGCGGATCTCGCCCAGCACATGGTGCTCACGCTTTGCTACCTCGTTCAGAACGGAGCCTGCGTCTACGACGACGTCAATGGCCGGCCAATCCCGGGGCTGGAGAACTTCGCCGGGCTGGTGGATCTGCAGAATCCGTATCCGCTGACCTTCGTAGAACAGCTGGCTCTCACCGAAGTCACCGTTGAAACCTCGACGGCCTGCTACGCAGGTGCCCTAATGCTACAAGCACTTGGTCTCGGTGGCTGGATGTACGATGGCCTCAATCCATTCACGGTTCAAGGCGCCAGCGGCGATCCTGCCGTTCCCGGTCTCGGGTTCCGGTTCGACATGATCCCCGGAAAACCATTGCCCCATGTGACCGGACTGCCGGGCGTGTTCGAAGCGCACTGCCCGCCGCATTTTCCGGACATGCGCGCTGCCGTTGAAGCGGTGGTCGAGCGCAAGTTCGGCAAGGGCGGGCCGTTCCATGGCGAGACAAAGGGCCCCTACAAGCACTCGGAGACAGTCCGCACCAGCGCCGCGCCGATGGGAACGGAGTTCGTCAACTGCGTGGCCGTGATGGCCCAGTATATATACGATACTTTCGGCAGATTCCCGGCCACCGTGCCGGCGATCTTCAACCTGATGTATCTCCAGGCGCATCGGCTCGACACAGAGTTCTACGACACGCATTTCGCACCGGGCGCGTACCTTAGGACACACGCGGAGCACGACAGCAATTGGGGCTGAGACCGTTCCGTTGTGCCGCTCTTTCACAACTTGAGCCCCGATATTCCGATCAACGCGAAGCGAGGCCGAAGTCGAACCCTTCGGTCGTTGGAACCTCTATGTCACTCAAGTTCCCTCTATCACAAGGTCGCGGCGTGTTTCGGGATGCAGCCAAGGTCAAATCGCGATACATGGCCTGAACTCGCGCCAGGCACAGGAATAGTAAAAGCCATGCCGTGCGGCAATTGGCAGTTGTGCCGCGGGAGGAGAGAACCGACCACAAATGGCCGATCAGGCTGGGGTTAGGGTTGATGCAAGCCGCCGCGGCAATAGATTAGATGCCAGAGCCGAAGAACGACTGCCGAAAGTATTCCTCACGGGAGAGGCTCGTGACGTCTGATGCCGACACAGCCGTCCTTTCTGGGGCGATTGGGGACTACCGCGAGTTCGATCCCGCGGCCGCTCTCGAAAGACATTTCCAGTGTGTCTGGTCCAATGCGGTGCGACCGGATGCAGGGAGCTTGTCGGCCGTCGTCCCGGACGGCTGCGTCGACATCACCTGGATCGACGGCGAGCTGATCGTCGCCGGCCCCGACGTTGCCGTTGCTCTCTCAGCGCTGACACCTGGTCGCACCGTGATCGGCGCGCGCTTCCGGCCAGGTGCGGCAAGCCGCTGGCTCGGCCTGCCAATGTCGGAGATCGTCGGCGGCCGGGTGGCGCTCGGCCATTTCTGGGGAACGCAGGCACGCGAGATCGCCCGCAGAATTGGCGATGCGTCTTCCACGATAGAACGGATGCGGGCGATGGAGGGGGCACTCTCCAGACGCGCGCCCGATATCGAGCCGCCGCCTCCGGACATGGGATTTGCCTTCAACGCACTGAAGACCGAATCAGCCGGTCCAGGCATGGCGGTGATCCTCGACCGGCTGGATGTCAGCCCGCGAACGCTGCGCCGCCGCTGCCAGGAGGCTTTCGGCTATGGGCCGAAGACGCTCGATCGCATTCTCCGCTTTCAGCGGTTCCTGAGCCTGGCGCGACAGTCCGGCGGTGAGCGCCTTGCCGGTCTGGCCTTCGAAGCAGGCTATAGCGACCAGGCCCATCTCACCCGCGAGGTGCGGCGCCTGTCAGGTTTTTCGCCCGCGGCGGTTCTGCGGCAGTACGGCGCCTGACTGGCCGTTTTGTTCAATACGCCACCGTGACGTCAGCCTAATCTGCCTTCGTCGGAAGGAGGCAGATATGACCATCTACAAATCCCGCATCATCACCGTGTCCATCGACCGGGACTGGCGCGAAGTCTACGACTTCGCCTCCATCCCGGAGAACTTCCAGCGATGGGCGGCAGGTCTCGGCAGGCGCTTCGAGCAATCGGGCGAAGAATGGACGGCGGAGGATCCGGACGGCCGGCTCATCCGCATCCGTTTCTCCCGGCCCAACGAATTCGGTGTCCTCGATCACATCGTCTTTGCCGAGGACAAGGAAACCCGCAATGCGGTGCGCGTGGTTCAAAACGGGACCGGCGCGGAGGTGATGTTCACGCTTCTGAAGACGCCTGACGTGACGGAGGAGGTATTCGCCGCCGACGCCGTCGCGGTGGAGCGCGACCTCCAAGCCTTGAAAGCATTGCTCGAACGCTGAGCATCAAACTCACGAAAGGAGACGATCATGGCCAAATCCAGCAACGACAAACGCATCGATTATGTCGAGTTTTCCGTCGCCGACATCGCACGCTCGCGCGACTTCTACGGCAAGGCCTTCGACTGGTCATTCAAGGACTATGGACCGGGCTATTGCGAGTTCAACGACGGCCGCCTGACCGGCGGCTTCGCTCTCGGTGGCCAGGGCAAGGCGGTCGGCGGTCCGCTGGTGATCCTCTATGCCGACAGGCTTGACGACATCCAGCGCCGCGTCGAGGAGGCCGGCGGCAAGATCGTCAAGCCGGCCTACTCCTTCCCGGGCGGCCGCCGCTTCCATTTCTCCGATCCCGACGGCTACGAGCTGGCGGTGTGGTCGGAGAGGTGAGGGGGACCAGCGCCGCGGCGAAGAATGTTCAGGAAAACCCCGGCGCTGTCCCATTGGTCGGCATACCGGGGTTTCTTGTGCTTGCCGGGGGCGTGCCCATCAAAATCGGCGATGAGACCATTGGCGCGGTTGGGATCGGCGGCGCTCCGGGTGGAAACCTCGACGAGGAATGCGCCGAGAAGGCAACCGTTGTCGAGGTGCCCGTGCTTGGCAAACAGCCAATCAAAACGCGCCTTGGGGGGCCAGTTGCTTGTGCTTTTCGAAGATCGCCATCTTGTGCGGATAGGTGATCCGCACCTTGGCGTTGCAGCCGTCACATCTGATGTGCGCGATCGTTCTCAGCGCGGAGCCCTTCCTTACCGTCGGATGCGAACAATCCGGACAACCGAATGTGAGCGCGATATCGGACAAGTTTTCGGCTAAACCCATTTCCATCTCCTTCGCAGCGCCTGACGACATCATTCAAAGCCGCCCCGTGTGAAACTGATATGAAGGCGCTCACACAATGGCCGAAGAAGCTCGCTTTCCCGCAATCAGCGAGCCCAACTCTGGTGAGTCTCACTGTGCAATTCAGATGCCAATCAGATTGTGCCAAAACGGGACGAGGCCACGGCGAGAACGAGGAGACCAGCGCAGGGGAGGTCGGCTGCAGGGGAGGTCGGCTGCAGGATTGCCAAGCCGGCTTACCGCGCCGCTTCCATTTCTCAAATCCGGACGGCTATGAGTTGGCGGTTTTTTGGAAGATTGAAAAGATGAAAGAGGCGCCGGCCGGCACCTCTTTCGAACAGTCTGGACGAGCCATCGAGCTTGTGACGCTCTTGGGTCGCAACCAAAGAGTCCCGGCCCACGTCAACGCCCGCGGGATGGGGCGGTCAGTCAGGGCTTGCTTCGTGTTGAAGCGCCTATTCTGCCGCTTTCGCGTCCTCGTTTTTGAGGACCGGCGTGTCGGCAGTTGTGGCGGTATCGGCAGTTGCCGGCGTATTGCTGTTCGCGATGCTTGCCACTTTGGTTTGCTGGTCGACCGAAGCCGTTGTTTTGGTGTGGCCAACACATTCCGCCGCGGCGCCGGACACGGAAAGGCCTAGGGCGGCGGCGACTAATATAGTGGTCTTCATCTGTGGCTCCTGGCTTTGTGAGAGTGCACCACAGAGTAACGCCATATCCCCGGTTCGAAAAATCAACTTTTTCGTACCGCTCACGACGGAGCAGGCTGGGAACCTTTGGCGCCATTAGTCCGGAATGTTCGGTAGCCATGAGCTATACGGGGAAGACATGGCCCGAAGCGCTTGGCATTTCAGCGCTTTTCATTGTGGTAGACTGCGGGCTGCCAGTAAATTCGGTTGGGTTTCGGGTTCGGCACCACTTTGGCGAAATTCTTCTTGGCCGCCAGCATCACTCGCCTGTCGTATTCTTGAACTCCCGATTGCCCTATCGGCTATGGAACTGGCGCAACGCCAGCACGCGCGCAAGTTTTGCCGTCTCCTCCAATCAAGTGATGACCGGAAGCGACTTCGCTGTAACGTAGCGGAAGGTATGCCCGATAAGGTGAGGAATGCCTGTTACAAGGCACTCGGAGGAAGAGCTTCATGAGCAACATCCCTATAGTCGAACCGTTTTGCGTCTCCGACACCTTCGTCACCGGCGCCGGCCCACTCCAGTTCATGGGCGACAATCTCAGGCTGACCTTGTTTGTGGCGCAGCGCTTTAGCTACGACGGCGACAGTGATGGCCCGGAGAACGCCGTGGTGGCGAAGCTTGTCGGGAGCCGAGCCGACATGCTGCAGATCGCTGCCGCTATCGTGCGAGGCTGCAACGCGGAAGGAACGCCACTCGAGAAGGTGACGGAGAGCTTTGAGACATTCCTGGATGCGCCGAAAGGTCGCCACTGACCAACCCGGCAAATTTGCCGCAGGAAGCGATCGCACAGATTGGAATAGCAATTAAACAGGTAGTTATACGAATCTGGCGGAGGGCGTGTCTTCCAAGCCCGCGTCCGCCGTGTTTGCCGCCGTGTCAGAAAGGTGTTGATGGACCCGATCGCGGGGTATGAACCTCGCTCCCGAGCACACCCAAGGTTTCGATCACCACCGCCATCGACGACATCAAGATCGCGATATCGCTCTCTCTTTCGGTAGACGACAGTTCCGTGGCCCTCTTGTGCAGCCTTACGCTCAACAGCTTCAATCGTTCGCGCAGCTCGTCATCCATTGGTCACCTCCGCACGGATTTCAGGATAGATAGCCATGGCGCGGATACTCTGGACAAGCGGCGGCGCACAGGGATTTTGAACATGGCAATCTCCAGGATTATTCGAGGAAAAATCATTTCTTGTTGATTGGCTTAGGCCGTCGGGTCTCGAGGACTTCAACGTTCTTCGAATGCTTGGCTGGTGCTGGACCGTCTCCAGCATTCCGACGCGTATCGGCTGCCTCTTCGACTTCGATTTCGTGCCTGGCTTGATGCCAGTGATCCTCATGGCTGCCATGCTCCCGTCCGCTTTTCTCCCAAATGTCATATGCGCGTTCCCTGATGCGCTCGTCTCGGGAATTTCCTCCCGTCGCGGTAGCATCTGAGAGATTGCGTTTGTCGGGGTCACTGAGATTTTCACCCGCGGCATCTCGATCAACATCGGGATTATCCTTAGCGGGCAGATAGCCTGGTGGCCTCGACTCAGGAGCGCCTTCCCAGCGTGGCCATTGATCTGTAGTGCCGGGCGCGCCGTCCTTTGGATGGTTGCTCATTTCGCATCTCCTCATTTCCCATGCGTCAGAACTTCGTTGCCGAGATGAAGTTCCGTCCGAATCGAAGATTGGCAGCCGCTGCCTTGGCCGCGGCTGGAGGCGCCGGCGGCTTACGAGCCCGAAGAAGAGGCTAAGACTATGGGGTCGAAGAGCGCCGCAGCCCAGGCGGCATCATCATTCCAGACGTTAGGAACCAAGGTGGGAACGCCAGCGCTCCAAGTAAGAAAATGTGATTAAAACAATTGTCTACTGAACTATCTGGCGGAGGGAGTGGGATTCGAGAAGGTGACGAAGAGCTTTGAAACGTTCCTGGATCCGCCGAAGGGTCGTCGCTGACCAACCCGGCAAACTTGCCGCATGAAGCGAAATCGATAGAAGGCTTCCCTGCGAGGTGAGGGCGGTGAGGGCCGGCAAACGCCCCTCACCAAAATGCTCGCCATGCCAGCCGGGATCAGCCCGCTACTGGCGTGTTGAGAAGCTGCTGCTCCCAAAGATACGCGATGCCGCTGCCGCCGAAGTGCTGGATGAGAATCTCGGTCAGGTCCTCGACATGCTCGGTGCGCGCCCAATCGCGTTGCCATTCGCCAGCGAGCGCCATCACGGTCATCACGTTCGCGCCGGCCGCGATCATTCGCTGGATGGCAACTTCGTGAGACTCCGTCGAAATCCCGCCCGACGCGTCGGTGATCACGGTCACGTCCCAGCCTTCGCCGGCGGCCTGGATCACAGGCATTGCGACGCAGACCTCGGTCCACAGGCCGGCGATGATCAGCTGCTTGCGGCCGGTTGCCTTGACGACATTCACCACATTCTCGTCCTGCCAGGTGTTCACCCAGGTGCGGTCGATGACTTCCTGGTCCGGAAATACGTCGGTGACCTGCTTAAAGAGAAGTCCGCCGCGCGCCGCGATCACGCTGGTGAGAATGGTCGGAACATTGAAGGCTTTTGCCAGCTTCGCCAGCGCGGTCGTGTTGTTGACCACCATGTGCGGGTCGTGGCTGTTCAGGTTTGCGAGCTGATAAGGTTGGTGATCGATCAGAACGAGGACCGAGTCTTCAGGACGAAGAAGCGAATCGAGGCCGTTACGAGGGGTCATCAAGACTTCCTTTCTCTGCCGCCATGGACGGCGATGGGTTCATTGGAGACATGCGCCAACGGGCGACGTTGCCTGGGGACAATTTGCTGTTCCTTCTGGTGATGCGGTAGTGCCATAGTCAGGCAAGCTGTGTCGCGAAACGAGGAACGCCGAATTGGACATCGAAGATCTACAGACATTCGTCGCGGTGGCCGATGCAGGGGGCGTATCGGCCGCCGCGCGCCGGCTCGGCATCTCCAAATCGATCGTCAGTCGGCGGCTCTTTCGGGTTGAAGCGGAGCTTGGCGTCCAGCTTCTTGCACGAACGACCCGCGGCGCTGCGCTCACAGAAGCGGGAATCACGTTCAGAGACCATGCGGCCCGAGCCAGCGCCGAGATCGATGCGGCCAGGGAAACGATCCTCCCCGCCGGGGAACTGCGCGGCCGCCTGAGAGTTGCCATGCCGCTTTCTTTTGGCCCAACCCACTTTGCCCCCGTGCTTGCGGAAATGGCACAACACCACCCGCAGCTCCACATCCATACCTCCTACAGCGATCGCTTCGTCGATCTAATCGCCGAAGGTTTCGATTGCGCGATCCGGGTTGGTTATCTTCAGGACTCCAACCTGATCGCGAAGCGCGTCGGGCCGATCCACGGAAAGCTTGTCGCAAGCCCGGATTATATCAAAGCGCACGGTTCACCGGAGACGGTAGAGCAGCTCGTCAACCATCAGGCCCTCATGCAAGGAACGGAAGCCTGGCAGTTCATGGATGGCGACAAGATCGTCACGGCTCAGCCGCAGGGCAGGTTCAAGGCCGACAACGCTACGGCGCTTGCCGCTGCCGCGGCGGCAGGACTCGGCATCGCCTGGCTCCCCGATTGCATCACATACGAATATGTGGCCTCCGGCGCGCTCGTTCCGGTGATGACACGCTATCCGGTACCTCCGGGGGCCGTATATGTCGTACGCCCGCCGGGTCAGCACCCCACGCGGAAAGTGCGGGTCCTCATCGAAATGCTGATCGAATGCTTCGCACGAAATCCAGACGTTTGGGGCGTGTAACGACCAGCGCATACCTCGCCGCGGTCGGATAGCGCAGCGATTTCCTGACGCCATTTACATGCGGCAATCGGCGGAGATTGGTTCCTCGATTGAGCTGGTATAGCAGGTGATTTGTGAGGCAATCGGCGGCCTTTGGCGGAGGGAGTGGGATTCGAACCCACGGTGGGCTTGCACCCACGCCGGTTTTCAAGACCGGTGCCTTAAACCGCTCGGCCATCCCTCCATCGTGATTTTCAATCACTTGGATGCGCATGATCTGTTCTGGTGTTTGCTCGGCGCTGCCGCACCCTGAGACAATTCGCGCGTCATTGCTCTAGTGCGCCCAGCAAAGCCCTGTCAACCGGCCGCGGCTCTCCGCCGGCGGCAAAGTATGCCGGCCGATTGACAATATGGCGCAAGACTGGCCAACTCGCGGAGCGTTTTCAACTTTCGGGGAATCCATGAAGAAGACATACGAGAAGCCAATCCTGATAAAGCGCGGAAGGCTGTCGCACATAACGGCACAGGAAGTTCCATCAGAGCCGCTGCCGGGCTGACCGACGCCGAGTATCCGAGATTATACAGCGGATTTCAGCCCTTCGTATTGATAGCGAAGAGCGCGCTGTGATGTGGCCATGGCCGCGCCGGTCGAAAAGCGGTGGCTTTTCATACCGATCGCCTTGCCGGTTGGTGCCACAATCTTGCCCGGTTCCGACCACAATCGGTTAATACGCTGATAAAGAATTCCTGCGCACAAGGGGAATGGAATCAGGGCATCGCTGGCATTTGTCGAGCGGGTGCTTTGGCTCCTGGGTTAGGGTCATAGTGCGCCTGTCGAGACTGTAGGGGGACATCAAAGAAATGCAGCCTGTGGCGCGCCCACATTTCCGTCGCGCTTCCGCTTTCGTGTTGCTGGCTTTGTCCGGTGCCTTGCTGGCAGCCTGCGCGTCGCCGGAACCAAAGGCGATGGTCAACACCAAGAAGCCCCGCTCGAAGGAATATTTCTCCGAGGCCGAATATGGCGTGAAGGCCAGCCCGCGCGTCACCTTCAAGATGTCGGGCCTGCAGCGTGGCGGCGGCCGCGACCAGCTTGGCAAGCCCTATCAGGTTCGCGGCAAGTGGTACTATCCGAAGGAGGACAGGGGCTATGCCAAGGTGGGTCTAGCCTCCTGGTATGGCGAAGCCTTCCACGGCCGGCTGACTGCCAATGGCGAAGTCTATGACATGACGCATCTGACTGGCGCGCATCCGACGATGCCGCTGCCAAGCTATGCGCGGGTCACCAACATGAAGACCGGCAGCTCGGTTATCGTGCGGGTCAACGATCGCGGTCCCTACCATGACGGGCGCATCATTGACGTGTCGAAGCGCGCCGCCGAAATGCTCGACTATGCCAATGGCGGCACGGCCAAGGTGAAGGTGGAATATGTCGGGCGGGCGCCGCTCGACGGCAATGACGATCAGTATCTAATGGCGTCCTACCATCCCGGCAACAGAGCGCCGGATCCATCCGACGGCCTGCCGACCGGCGTGATGATCGCCATGAATGGACCGTCGCCGAGCCTGCCGGCAGGCACGGCCGCCGTGCCGTTTCCTGGTCAACTGACGAATTCGGGAGCGCAGCCTGTTGTGTCGGCGCAGGCGCCGGCCTTCGGCGACCTGACCTTGCCCGACTTCGGGCCGATCGTGCCGGAGCGCCCGGAGATCAATCCGCAATCGCCATTCACCGTGGCGTCGCTGTCTTACGCGGATGAGCGCGTGGAGCGCGCGTCCAACGCCTTTGCCGCACTGGATGGCGACGGCATGTCGCCTGCCGAAATCCTCCAGTCGTGGAAGCGGGGTAACCCGGAAGCGCCGTCGGCCGGTTCGCCGACGGAGTATGTCGCGGCGGGCTCGTTCGAGGATGCTGCCGAGGCGAAACGCGTGGCGGCACAGCTTTCCGGCTTCGGCAAGACCGAAATCCAGCGCTCCGAACTCGACGGCGAGGACTGGTATTCGGTCAATCTCTACCCTGACGGCCATGGCAGCCTGGATGAGATGCTGCAGGCGGCGTGGTCGCATGGTGCGCCTGATGCGCTCGCCGTGCGGAACTGACCGGCAAGGCCTGGTTTTCCGTGGTTGCCCGGGTTTCCGTGGTTGATTGTGCCGCCGGGGAAAAGCCTGATAGCTTGTAGGGCCTGCCCTGAAATGCCGGCTGACGGGTCGAACCTCTGATGAAATCTCGCCACGCTTGGCCTTTTGCCGGGCTCCCTTTTGCTGGGCTTTTGGGTCTTGGCCTGCTGCTGGTTTCGCTGGCGCCGGCGGCGGCGCAGCTTTTCGAAACCGAGGCCGCACAGGCGTTCATGATCGATGCCGAAACCGGCACGGTGCTGTTTGCCAAGGATGCCGACAGGCCATTCCCACCGGCTTCGCTGGCCAAGCTGATGACGATGGAAGTGGTGTTCAACGCCATCAAATCGAGGCGCGCGACGCTCGACGATACATTTGTAGTCAGCGAGCACGCCTGGCGCACGGGCGGTGCGCCGTCTGGAACCTCGACCATGTTCGCCAAGCTCAAATCGGCGATCCGGCTGGAGGATTTGATCCAGGGCGTGACGGTCCAGGCAGCCAATGACGGCTGCATTATCATCGCCGAAGGCCTCGCCGGATCGGAGGCGAATTTCGCGGCGCAGATGACCGAACGGGCCAGGCAGATCGGTCTCACCAAATCGACATTCGTCAATTCGACCGGTCTGCCGGCCGACGGTCAGCAAACGACGGTTCGCGAACTTGCGCTGCTGGCCTTGCATATCTGGCGCGATTACCCGGATCTCTATCGCTACTACGGGCAGAAGGATTTCACCTGGAACAAGATCCTGCAGAGGAACCGCAACCCGCTGCTGGCGATGGATATCGGCGCCGACGGCCTGGCGGTCGGCGCCAGCCAGACCGGCGGTTTCGGCATTGTCGGCTCGATCAACCAGAACGGCAGGCGGTTGATCGCGGCGATGAGCGGTCTGGCCAGCGACCGCGAGCGTGCCGAGGAGGCGCGAAAGCTGCTCGACTGGGGCATGCGCTCCTTCCAGAAGACCGAGATTTTTGCGGGAGGTGAGGTGGTCGGCGAGGCCCAGGTTTTCGGCGGCGCCAAATCCGGCGTGGCGCTGAAGGCGAAGGGCCCGGTGACGATCTTCCTGCCGACCGCCAACGGCAACAAGGTGACCGCTAGTGGATTGATTCCAACGCTTGGTGCCCGCGTTTGACTGCTGCAATGATCTCATTGGGGTCTGCTTTCCAGACGA
>NZ_JBVVPU010000029.1:0-22500 GCF_055811295.1 Mesorhizobium sp. WSM4871
GGCAAGGATTTCTTCGGTGTGTTCGCCCAGACGCGGCGAGGGCCGCTCATAGACGAGCGGCGTGCCGGACATGACCAACGGCGCATCAGCCTCGCAGTTTCATCCACTCGCTCCCTCAAAAGCGCCGCTGCAGTCCGCATAACGCGGCACGCTCGAAGGCGGATGTTTTGCTCCAGACTTTGAAGCCGGCATCGGCGGCAGCTAGCGCTTCGTCAAGATCGCCTTGCGAAGCCTGAGCCACCCGGCCGATCTCTTGGTCGCTTGATGGATCCGTCACCGGAATCCAGCGACTTCTTTCTGCGATGCGCCACACGCCATTGATGAAAAGTTGGGAGTCGGGGTAGTTGCTCATGCGGAAAATCCTAATTGGCATCCAGGGCGCCGCATGGACCGCGGCGCTCGTTAAGACGAGGCGGCGTGCTTACGGTCGTTCGAGGATGAGTGCGATGCCCTGGCCAACGCCAACGCACATCGTGCAGAGCGCATAGCGCGCGTTACGGCGGTGGAGTTCGTGGGCAGCTGTCAGCGCCAGGCGCGCCCCCGATGCTCCGAGCGGATGGCCAACAGCGATGGCGCCGCCGTTCGGATTGACGTGCGCTGCGTCGTCCGGAAGCCCGAGGCCTCGGAGAACCGCAAGTCCCTGAGCGGCGAAAGCTTCATTGAGTTCGATGACATCCATCTGCGCGATCGTCAGACCGGTACGAGCAATAAGCTTCTTGACCGCCGGTATCGGACCGATGCCCATGACCCTCGGTTCGACGCCGGCCGCCGCCATCCCGACAATGCGCGCGAGCGGCTTCAACCCCTGCTCCGCCACAGCCGCATCCGAGGCGACCAATAAAGCCGCTGCTCCATCGTTGACGCCGGACGCGTTGCCGGCAGTAACGGAATGGTCGGAACCGTTTATGGGACGAAGCTTGGCGAGTTGCTCGTCGGTCGTGCCGAAGCGCGGATGTTCGTCCTTATCGAACGTGACCTCGCCTTTGCCCTGCTTCACCCGCACCGGCGCGATTTCAGCGCCGAAGCGGCCGGCCTCGACCGCCGCTTCCCAACGCTGCTGGCTGCGCAAAGCGAAGGCATCCTGATCCTGCCGTGAAACGCCATGGTCGGCCGCCACATTGTCGGCGGTCTGAGGCATTGAATCATCGCCATAGAGGCTCTTCATGCGCGGATTGACGAAGCGCCACCCAATCGTCGTATCGTGGATCTCGGCCGCGCGACCAAAGGCGGAGTCCGACTTCGGGATGACAAAAGGGGCTCGTGTCATATGTTCGACGCCGCCCGCCATCAGAAGTTCCGCTTCGCCGCTGCGCACGGCGCGCGCGGCGGAACCCAGCGCCTCGAGCCCCGACCCACAGAGCCGGTTGACAGTCACTCCTGGCACCGACACTGGTAAACCGGCGAGCAACGACGCCATACGGGCGACATTGCGGTTGTCTTCGCCGGCTTGGTTGACGCAGCCAAAGATGACATCCTCGATTAAAGCCGGATCCAAATCGGCGTGGCGCGCCATCAGAGCCGCGATCGGAATAGCTGCGAGATCGTCTGCCCGCACCGTCGCGAGTGATCCGCCATAGCGCCCGAACGGCGTGCGAATGCCGTCGACAAGCCAAGCTGTGCTCATTTATGAAACCCTTTCTTGCATGCTGACCTTTCTGGCGGCTTCGCCGTGGCATAGGATGACGCCGGCATCGCGCAGCCGGTCGATACGGGCCTCGTCATAGCCTAATACCGTCTCCAGCAAGGTTCGCGTATCTTCCCCCTGCAGAGGTGGCGCTTTCTGATCGCGCCCTCTTTGGCCCGCCAAGCCATGAGCCGGCCCTACCAAACGGACTTCACCGAGCACGGGATGATGGAGCGACTGGACGATTCCTCGCGCAGCGACGGTCGGCGTCTCAAGTGCCTGTGAAACTGAATGAACCGGACCAGCCGGAACGGAGGCATCGCGGCAGGCATCCAACCAGTGCTGGACGGGCTTGTAACGAAGCTCTTGGGCCAGGATATCCAAAAGCGCATCTCTGTTGAGCGCCCTTTGGTGGGCCGTGACGAAGCGTGGATCATCTGCCAGATCGCGTCGATCGATGACGCTGATGCAGAAATCCCGGAACATGCGGTCATTGCCGACGGCAAGCGCAAACGAACCATCCGTGCATTCGAAAAGCTGGTAGGGCACGACGCTAGGATGGGCATTGCCATACCGAAACCCGTCAACGCCGGCATTCAGATAGCCGGTCCCGACGTTGATGAGCATGTTTAACGTCGATTCGATCAGTGTGACATCGATGAACTGCCCCTTGCCGGTCTCCTGGCGTTGATAGAGAGCCGCCAACACCGATTGTGTGGCGAACATGCCGGCTACGACATCCGTAAACGCCACACCCAGCCTGTTGGGGGGGCCATCCGCGGCGCCCGTGATCGACATCAGGCCGCTTTCGGCTTGCATGATGAAATCATAGCCAGGCCGATCGCTTTCGGGACCCTCCTGGCCGTAACCAGATATTGAGCAATAGACGAGAGCCGGGTTGGTTCTGCTCAGCGTAGCGTAATCGAGTCCGAGACGCTTGACGGTGCCGGGGCGAAAGTTTTCGACCACGACATCCGCTTTGGCCGCCAGCTCAAGCATGATGGCGCGGCCTTCGCCCGACTTCAGGTCGACGGCTATGCTGTCCTTGCCGCGATTGGCGCATAGATAGTATGTACTTACGCCCTTGTAGCTTGGCACCGACCATGCGCGGGTGTCGTCCCCATCCAATACGTTCTCGACTTTCCAAACCGTCGCGCCAAGGTCGCCCAACGACATCGTGACCCACGGGCCCGCGAGTACCCGGCTGAGGTCGAGGACCTTGATGCCTTTGAGCGGAAGTCCCATACGCTTCATTATTAACCTCGTCCTTGTCAGCGTTGCTGGTTCCCGTGTGTCGCCACGTTCGCTTTTGAGCGGTTGTTCGTTGGATCGGCGATCCGGATGGCGAATGATCTTTCGGCCCATATTCGCCTCATCCGGAGAGCATTGCGTACGGACTCCATAGTTGACATCTAGCGTCAGCGTAGTCAATCTGTTGAAATTATATTCCAATAATGGTGTTTGTGAACTCGCTTAGTTCAATGCAGAAATTCCGCCTGGACCAAAGATGAGAAAACGGACAAAGCCTTCGAGCGACCTGGACACAAGCGAGGATGGCGGCGGAGCAAGTGCGCTCTTTAGAGGTCTCGATATCCTGCGCGCGTTCACACCGCATGATTCGACGCTTGGCAACCAGGACCTAATAGACCGGACTGGCATTCCCAAGGCTACGATTTCGCGCCTGACGCTGGCGCTCGTGAAAATGAGATATCTCGTCTATAACGAGAAATTGGGGCGCTACAGCATCGGCCCTTCTACCGTGTCGCTTGGGTATTCGGCGTTAAGTTCAATGCCGCTTGTGCGGGTAGCGCAGCCCATTCTGCAACGGCTTTCGGACAAGACGGGGGTATCGACCGCGATTGGTGGGCGCAGCGGCTTGGAAATGATTTATTTTGCCCACTGTCGAGCTTCGGGTCCCGTTTCTCTAAACTTGACGGTCGGATCCCAACTGCCGATTTGGCGCACGGCCATGGGGCTTACTTATATGGCCGCCATCGACTCCGTTGCGCGTGATGATCTGGTTGAGCGGCTAATCGAAAACGAGCCAGAATTTGCCAGCGCAATCGTAGAACGATTGGACGAAGCACTCGAAAGCTATGCTATGCGTGGCTACGTTTGCTCCCTTGGCTCTTGGTACAGCTATATCAACGCGATCGGCACTCCGTTCGTACCCACCGACGGCTCTCAGCTTGTCGTGCTGACCTGTGGGGGCATTTCGGATATCCTGCCGAGCGAAGCTTGTCTGGGCACGGTTGGCAAAGCCCTGCTCGAAGCTCGCGCAGATCTCCAGCATGTGCTTGAAAACGGGTGAGTTAACCAGCGCGTTCCACAACAAACGACGCTTCGATCGAAACTCGGGTTCGACGAGCAATTGGTGCAACCCACTTGGCACCCTTGGCGCAGATGCAGGTGCCTCTACGAGCGGTCGCGATCGAAATCCACTCAACGTCGCCTGCAAGCTGCAAGCCAAGCCCCAAACCGATGCCCGGTTCACCACCTCGAATCCAAGCGCATTCTCCGAACTGCGGCCCGGGCAGATTTGAGCTCCGCCGGACGACCAAGCGTCGCTTCAACTCGTTCAGACCGCCGACGTCGTGAGATTGCGATCAGTCGCAGCAAATCCGAATTTATGGAACTAAGTTTCAATATTTTGCTTTCTGGCTTGCGTTTTTACCGCTTAAGATTAGCATCTCCTACCATCCCGAAAGCGTAGAGGGGTGAGGATGGCGAAGGAAATGCATTTGGTCGGGTACTGTTGCGTCACCCCGACATGGCATCACAACGGAGCGTGGCGGCATTTCGAAAGCGATGCGATCGATGCTCTCAATCCCGAGCGATACGAGAATATGGCCCGTATTCTGGAGCGCGGGAAATTCGACGGCATGTTCTTCGTCGACGTGCAGATGATCGAAGAAACCTATGGCGGGAGCTTCGAGGCCAATTTACGCCAGCCCGGCCAAACGTGGCTCCTCGATCCGATGCAGGTCCTGGCCGGAATTGCGCGCATCACCTCGCGGCTCGGACTTGCCGCCACCATGTCGACTTCGCTTTATCCGCCGTTCCACATCGCCAAGGCGTTTGCCAGTCTCGATCACATCAGCGGCGGGCGCGCCGGTTGGAATGTGGTGACGTCCGCAAATGACAACGAGGCAAAGAATTTCGGTTTCGATCGGCTGCTTGAGAAGTCGGCCCGCTACGACCAGGGAGATGAAGTTCTGGAAGCCGCGCATGCTCTTTGGAACAGCTGGGAGCCCGACGCCTTCATCCTCGACCAAAAGAACGCGATTTACGCCGATCCCTCGAAGGTCCATCGCGTGAATTACGAGGGCAAATATGTCAAGGTGCGCGGTCCGCTGACGGTGCCGCACTCCCCGCAGGGTTCGCCTGTCATCATGCAGGCCGGTTCGTCGGCAAGGGGCCGCGAGTTTGCGGCGCGCTGGGCCGAAGTCATTTTCACCCTGCATGCTAGCAAGGGGCATATGCAGGACTTCTATCGCGACGTGAAAGGCCGGATGGCGCATTATGGGCGTGATCCCCAGCATTGCGCCATCCTTCCATCCATCGACGTCGTCATCGGGGAAACCGAGTCAATCGCGAAGGAAAAGGCGGACTATCTCAACTCCCTGGTGAGCCCTGAACTCGGCATCGTCGGCATTTCCAATTCCGTTGGCGTTGATCTCGCGGATTATCCCCGCGACAGGCCGCTTGGAGACATGGAGATCTCGCAAGGCCCGCGCGGCATGCTGGACGCTATCCTGCAGGGATCGCAGGGCAAGACCCTGTCGGACGCCGGGCGCCTGTGGGGCATCAGCCAGATGAATCCGCAACTCGTAGGAACGCCAGCGACCATCGCGGACCACATGCAGGAACTGTTCGAGGCCGAGGCTTGCGACGGGTTCATCATCTGCCCGTCGCTGACCCCGGCATCATACGTACAGTTCGTCGAAGGCGTTGTGCCGGAACTGCAGCGGCGCGGGATCTTTCGCAAGGACTACACCGGCGTCACCTTCCGCGACCATCTGAGAAGCGGCGCCTGACCGCCGGCGCGCGAGCTTTGCCGGGGCCCGCTTGAAGACGGGTTCCGGCTCACCGAGAGCCAGGCATCCACGGAGATTCCATGACCAAGTTTGATACGATTGTCGTCGGCGCCGGTATCGGCGGTTTGACCGCCGCGCTGAGGCTTCAGGACGCCGGCCAAAAGGTTCTCGTGCTGGAAGCGAGCGACCGGCCTGGCGGGCGCGTCATGCGTGTCGAGCGCAACGGCGATATGGCGGAGGCTGGAGCGCAGGGCATTCATTCCAACTACGATATGATGTTCGGTCTGATCGATCGCTTCGGGATGCGCGACAAGATGGTGCAAACCGTGGGCAGCGCGCAGCATTTCGACCGCAGCGGCGCGCCGCGGCTGGTGGCGAACAACGCTCATCTGGCGAGCCTGGTCGGCAAACGGGGAACGCTCGACCTTGCATGGTTCCGCACACGCTATTTCACGCTCGCCAAGAAATTTCCCCAGTTCGAATTGGTCCGAGACATCCCGCGCTACGACAATGTCAGCGCGGCCGAGGAGTTTCGCTGGGCGGGCCGCGACTTCTACGATTTCGTGATGCGGCCGATGACCTATGGCATGGCAAACTCCGTGCCCGAGGCGATCAGCCTTTACTATATCGTCAACGCTTTGCGCCTGAAGATGACCACGACAGTCTTCGGCTTGCGCGGCGGCAACGTCACGCTGCTCGAGGCAATGGCCGCGGCGCTGCCCGTACGTTACGACGCGCCGGTCAAGCGACTGTTGACCAGTCGGGGCGCTGCCGAGGGGGTCGAGCTCGAGGATGGAAGCTCGATCAAGGCTGATCAGGTCGTACTGGCTTGTACGGCCGGTGCGGCAGGTCGCATCCTGACCGACGATCACAAGCCTGCCAAGGATTTCCTGGGTTCCTTCACCCATACCCCATTCCAGCTTGTCTTCTTCTTCCTCGACCGTCCATTGCCGGCCAAGCTCTCCGCCTATCTTCGGCTGACCTACAGTCCGACAGTCTTCAACATGGCGCTAGACCATTCCACACGCGCACCGCATCTCGTTCCAAGCGGCAAGGCGATCATCTCGGCTTGGCCGGGATACCCACACGCCGTGGACATGGCCAAGTGGCCGGATGGCGACGTCATCGATCAGGCGCGGCGGGACTTGGATATGTTCTTTCCCGGGTTCGCGTCATGGATCGAGGAGGCCCGGGTCGTACGCCACCCATGGGGCCTCGCACGCTACGAGCCGGGGCTGCACCGCAGGGTCCTCGATTTCAAAAAGATGGCCGAAAATTTCCGAGGGCTGTCGTTTGCCGGGACGGACTACGACAGCATTCATATGGAAAGCGGTATCCGCAGCGGCCAGCGCGCGGCGAACCGCGCCTTGCAAAACTGAGCCGAAGTCTCGAAGCGATTTATGGCGCATTGCCGGACAGGCGTCCGGCAAATTCGTCCAAGAGCTTGTGTTTGAGGACTTTGCCAGACGGGGCGGACGGCAGCGACGTGGCTATAAGGATGCGCGTCGGCCGCTTGTAAGCCGTTAGCCGCTCTCCGGCGAAGGCCATTAACTCCTCCGGCGTCGTATCGCTTTCCTCGGCACATTGCACAAAAGCGATCACCTCCTCAGTGAGGTCGACGGCCCGGCCGACAACGGCGGTCTGGATGACTTTCGGGTGCTGGTTCAGCGCAGCCTCCACCTCGGGCGGATAGACGTTGAAGCCGCCACGGATGATCAATTCCTTCGATCGTCCAACGATGTGCAAGGAGCCGTTGTCGTCGATGCGGCCGAGATCGCCCGTCTTGAACCATCCGTCCGGCGTAAATGCGGCCTGCGTCGCTTCAGGATTGCGGTAATATCCCTTCATGACGTTGGGGCCGCGCACCAGCACCTCCCCGACGCCCGGCTCCGATCCGACCTGGGCTCGAATGCATACCCCGACACCCGGAAAGGGCGTGCCGACCGAAATGTCGCTTTCGCCGATCAGGCTGCGTGTAACCGTACATCCCGCCGTCGTCTCGGTGAGGCCATAGCCGTTCTGAAGCGGCAAGCCGTAGAAGTTCTCCGCTTTGGTTTTCCAACCGGGGTCGAGGGGAGCGGATCCCGAGAGCACATAGCGCAGCGTCGTCGCGCCCAGGCTTTCCTGTCCCCGTTCCTGGACATGATTCATCAGCGAGGCGTGCATCAGCGGCGCCCCAGGCACCATCGTCACCCCTTCGGCGATGGCCTGATGAAGCGCGGCGGGCGAGAAGCGCGGCGCCAGAACGGTCTCGGCGCCCGCGTGGGTGCAGGTCAGGATGGAGGCTAGACCGAAAACATGGCTGACAGGCAGAACGCCGTACATCCTGTCGGTATGGGTCATGCCCCGCACCGCCTTTGAAGAGATTGCGCATTGCACAAAGTTGTCGTGGGTCAGCATCACCCCTTTTGGGTCGCCGGTCGTGCCCGTGGTGTAAAGGAGGGCCGCAACGTCATCCAGTTCGCCGCCGCCCGGCTCGGTTGCCCGGAAGCATATGTCGAGGCGGCCTGCCGCCGTAAGGAACGGTTCGGCGCGCTCGGCCTGCGCATGCGAGGCGGCAGCCGGCGATATGTCCGGGCTGAACAGCATCATCGAGGGGTTCGCATGCCCGACAATGCGCTGCAGTTCACTTGTCGACATGCGGGCATTGACGGGAACCGCGATGGCGCCGACCCGGCTGATTGCGAAGATTGCGGCCGCGACCACGATGCTGTTCTCACCTACGAGCATGACACGGTCATTTGGCCGGACACCGGACTCTAGAAGTCGGCGGGCGATGTCCAGCGAGCCGTCCCGATAGTCGGGCCAGCTCAACCGGCGGCCAACCTCAGAGACAGCTATTCGTTGCGGATGCTGTTCGGCGCTCCAATCCTGCAACTCGTGAAACCGCCGGTACCGTGCCATAGATATCCCCGCTTTATGCAATGCTCTGTCCGTCGCGCCCTTGCAGGCGATTAGACTAACGGCTTGTGCCCTTGCAAAGCTACGTCTGAAACCCGTTTGAAGATGCCGGTCGTGCTCGCCACGATCGCTCCACCGTCAACCCGCATCTCTCCACGACAAAACATCAGGCTAAGCCCCCCGCCAATCACATCCGCCGTGGCGACTACCCGCTCCCCAACATGCGCAGGGGCATGAAATTGAGTATTCAGGGCGATGGTCATGAACGGCGCGCGACCGTTCGGTGACACGGTGAGCGAACAAGCCACCCCATTGCATTGTCCAACAACAGCGAAATGACGCCGCCGTGCAGCACGCCGTGGCGGTTGCCGTGGGATTCATTCACGTCCAGCGTGACACGGGCCCGGCCGTCGTCGAACTCGACGACGTATCCGATGGTCCGCTGCGCGCCGGTCTCGCCCTCGATTCTCATCGCGTGGCAGCCGAGAGCCGCATGAAACGTTCGAGATGCCAGTCGGCATCGCCAAATCTGTGCTCAACCATTGTCAGCCGTTTGGCAAGATGGCCCAGGGCGTACTCCATGGTCATGCCGATGCCGCCATGCATCTGGATCGACTCTTCGACGACGACACGCGCCACCCGACAGATAAGGTTCTTCGCCGCGCTGACATGGCGCTCCCGCTCGTCCCGCGGCGCATCGAGATGCGCACACAGATTGATGGCGGCGGAACGTGCCTGCTCGATCTCGACCAGCATATCGGCGATACGGTGCTGCAGCGCCTGGAAGGTGCCAATGGGCTTCCCGAACTGTTTGCGCGTGCGCAGATAGTCGAGCGTCAACCCTTTGATGCTTTCCATAAGTCCTACCGCCTCCGCGCACTGCGCGCCGGTAGCGCGCGCGTGCATCCGCTCAAGTTCCAAGAACGCGGCACCCGGTGCGCCGAGCCGAGCGCCCTCGGGAACGGCTACGTTCTCCAGGACCAGTTCGCCAGCGCGGCCGCCCGCTTGAAGTGGGTATGATCTCAGCGATAGGCCGGCAGCCGCCAGCGGGACGAGAAAGAGCGCAATGTCGTCCTCGCCGGCGACGCGCGCGCTGACGATTGCGTGCGCCGCCGCCGGAGCCGCCACTACCAGTGTCTTGGCTCCGTCGAGAACCCATTTGTCGTGTTGTCTGGCGGCTGTTGTCGTCACATGGTCGAGGTCGTAACGCGCGCCTTGTTCCGCATGCGCCAGCACAACGATCGAGCCTGCCAGAATGTCCGCGATGATTTCCTGCTGCTCGGTATTTCCAAGAGCCGCGATCAGGCCACCGGCCAGCACGCAGCTTTCAAGTAGCGGCTCGAAAACACCCGCGCGCCCGAATTCCTCGAAAACCGGAAACATGTCGAAAGCGTTGCCGCCGAAGCCGCCGAGTTGTTCGGGGAAGAAGGCGCCCGGCACACCGATCTCGATCAGCCCGGCCCAGAGCGATCTGGAGTGGCCCTCGAGGCTCTCCGTCGCCTGCGACAGGACGTCCGGCGAGACGTTGTCCGTCAGGAATCGGCGCAAACTGTCGCGAAGCATTCCGCGTTCTTCGGAGAGTTCGAAATTCATGTCAGAGCTCCAACGCAGATTTCGCTATGATCTGCTTCTGGACTTCGTTCGAGCCGCCGTAGATGGAAAGCTTGCGAAGGTTGAAGTAGGCCTGCGTGGCCGGCATCGCGTAGGCAGGGCCAACCGGGGAGGCGTTCGTGCCTTCCTCAGTCAGTTCGAAAATGAACGGTTGCGCATATGGACCTAAAGCTTGCCGGGTCAGGCGGCTGAGTTCCTGCCGTATGACGGTACCCTTCACCTTCAGGATCGAACTTTCCGCCCCCGGCGCGTGACCCGCGGCGACCTTGGCGATGACCCGCAGGTCTGTGGTCGCCATCGCCATCAAGTCGATTTCGAGCTGTGCCATCCGAGCCGCGAAGAACGGATTATCGATAAGCTTGCGGCCACCATCGTCTTCGATTGCCACTATTCGCTTGAGATTGGCCAGCGAAGCACGTGCCATCCCGACGCCGGCGAGGTTCGTGCGCTCGTGCGTGAGCAGGTACTTTGCATACGTCCAGCCCTGGTTTTCTTCGCCAATGAGGTTTTCCGCCGGCACCCGAACATTGTCGAACCAAACTTCGTTGACCTCCGCCTCGCCATCGAGAAGGACGATCGGACGGACGGTGACGCCCGCTGTCTTCATATCGACGAGGATGAAGGAGATGCCCTGCTGCGGTTTCCCTGTGCTTGAGGTTCGAACCAGGCAGAAAATCATGTTCGCGTGCTGCGCGAAGGTGGTCCAGGTCTTCTGCCCATCGATGACGTAGTGGTCACCGTCCCTTACGGCGGTGGTCTTGAGACTGGCGAGATCCGAGCCAGCGCCGGGCTCGGAGTAGCCCTGGCACCACCAGTCGCTTCCGTCCAGCATGCGCGGCAGCCAGAGGTCTTTCTGGCCCTGCGTACCGAATTTCTGCAGCAGTGGACCGAGCATGGCGAGGCCGAAGGGAATGATGCGAGGGGCATAGGCGCGAGAAGCCTCGTCCTCGAAGATGTGCCGCCTCACGGCATCCCAGCCTGGGCCGCCATATTCCTTGGGCCAGTTGACCGCGAGCCATCCGCGACGGCTGAGGATGGCCTGCCACTCTTCCTGGTCCTGCTTAGTCAGTCTCTGGCCGCAGGCGACCTTGGATGAAATCCGCTTCGGAAGGTTTTGGTCCAGAAACTGCCGCACCTCGTCGCGGAAGGCGAGTTCCTCTGGAGAATAGGCGAGATCCATCATCCGCTCCGGCTCAGAAAATCTCGAAAAGTCCGGCCGCACCCGCGCCGCCACCAATGCACATGGTAACGACTCCGAGCTTGGCGCCACGGCGGCGGCCTTCTATCAGCAGGTGCCCTGCAAGCCGGGCACCCGTCATGCCAAAGGGATGACCCAAGGCGATTGCGCCGCCATCGACATTCAGCTTCTCATTGTCAATTCCAAGCCGGTCTCGGCAGTACAAAACCTGTGAGGCGAAGGCTTCGTTGAGTTCCCAAAGGTCGATGTCGTCGACCTTGAGACCATGCCGCTCCAGCAGACGGGGCACCGCGAAAACCGGGCCAATGCCCATTTCATCCGGTTCGCAGCCAGCGACCGCGAAGCCGAGGAAGCGGCCAAGCGGCGCAAGCCCTTGCCGGGCTGCTTCGTCCTCCTCCAGCAAAACCATGGCCGCTGCGCCATCCGATAACTGGCTCGCGTTTCCCGCGGTCACGAAATGTCCGGGGCCGCGAACAGGCTCCAACGCTTCGACAGCCTGCAGCGTGGTGCCTGGACGATTGCACTCATCCTGAGAACCGGTCACCTCGACTTCGGAAACGGCGCCGGAAGCTTTGTCTGCGACCAGCTTGCGAACGACGATGGGCGCAATCTCTTCGCTCAGTCGGCCTTCAGATTGGGCCGACGCGCAGCGCGCCTGCGACTGGACGGCCAGCGCGTCTTGAGCGGCGCGGGAAATATTGTAGCGGCGTGCGACGATGTCGGCTGTTTCGATCATCGGCATGTAGATTTCCGGCTTGTTTGCCTTCAGCCATTCGTCGGCTTCCGGCCGCGGCGGCGGCTGGACGAGAGATATGCTCTCGACACCGCCGACAAGCACCCCGCGCGCGCCCTCGCGGTCGATCAAATGGGCGCCGGTCGCGATGGCTTGCAGGCCGGACGCGCAAAAACGGTTGACTGTTGTGCCGGCGACCGTAACGGGCAATCCGGCGCGCAGGACCGCCTGGCGGGCAACGTTCTTGCCGGTGACGTATTCGGGGAATCCACAACCCCAAACCGAATCTTCAAGCACGCTCGGATCGACGCCGGCTCGGTCCACTGCGGCACGGGCGGCATGTCCCGACAGCGTAACGCCATGGGTGATGTTGAAGCTGCCCCTGCCGGCTTTGCCTATCGCGGTGCGCGCTGTCGAAACGATGACGGCTTTCGTCATGGGATCCTCAACCGTTCAAGCTGGAAAACGTGGAGCGCTCGGCAACGAGCCGCTCCAGGAGCGGCGCGGGTTTCCAGAAATACGGATCATCCTTTTCCCAGTCCCTGATGTCGGAGAGCAAGCGTTCGAGCCCTTCCGCATCCGCCCAGTGCATCGGACCGCCGCGGTAACGCGGGAAGCCATAGCCGAACAGCATGACCGCATCGACATCGAGCGGGCGCGCGGCAATCTTCTCGTCGACCACTCGGGCGGCTTCATTGACCATTGCCGCCATGTAGCGGCGCGCGATCTCCCGGTCCGTGAAGGTTCTGGGCTGAATTCCGTGGGCATCCCGATATCGCTCGATGATGTTCTCGACTTCCTCATCGGGCACGCCGGGGCGGCCGCGCTCGGCATAGATGTAATAACCACGTCCGGTCTTCTGGCCGAGACGTCCCATCGTGTAGAGGTCATCCGCCCATCCCGGTACGATGTCGCGCGCATCCCGCGTCGGCGCCTTTCGCTGTCGGGTGAGATACCCGATGTCGAGACCGGCAAGATCGGCTACGGCGTAAGGGCCCATGGCAAAGCCGAAGTCGACCAGCGCCTTGTCCACCTGATAGGGACTGGCACCAGCCAGGACCACACGGTCCATGGCACCCCGAAAATGCGCCAGGATCCGATTGCCGATAAACCCATCGCAAACGCCGGAACGGACACAGATCTTGCCGAGCTTCTTCCCCACCGAAAAGGCAGTGGCGGTAACGTTCGGCAGGGTGGCGTCGGCGACCACGACCTCAAGCAACTTCATCAGGTGCGCCGGTGAGAAGAAATGCATGCCGATCACGTCACCTGGGCGCTTGGTGACGGATGCAATCTCATTGACATCGAGGTAAGACGTGTTGGTTGCAAGGATCGCGCCAGGCTTCATTACAGCATCAAGCTGCGCGAACACCTCCTTTTTCACGGGCATCGATTCGAAAACCGCCTCGACAACCAGATCCACGTCGGCCAGGCGACCATAGTCCGCCACACAATCGATGTGTCCTTCGCGGATTGCGGCCAGATCTCCCTCCGCGAGCTTACCGCGCTTAGCCGCCGAGACCAAATAGCCGTCGATCGTCTGGCGCGCCTTTTCGCTCGCGGCTTCGTCCCGCTCGACAAGAACAACCGAATACCCGGCAAGCAGCGCTGCCGTCGCAATGCCGGCACCCATCGTGCCGCCGCCGATAACCCCGATCCGAGACACGTCGCGCGGCTGGATCCCGGCAATTTCGGGAAGATTGGCAACCTTCCGTTCAAGGAAAAACGCGTGAATCAACCCCGCGCGCTGAGGGGTTTCCATCAGCATGGTGAAAAGGCGGCGTTCCTCTGCCAGCCCTTCCGTGAACGGCAACCGCGAAGCAGCCTCGATCGCATCGACGATTGCGAGCGGCGCAACGAGCCCGCGGGCGGTCTTGGAAAGCTTGGACCGAGCCGCCGAAATCGCTTCAGGATCGCCTGCTGGGGCAGGCATTTCGCTGACCCGGCGAGGTCCGGCGCCATCCTTGAGAAGCTCTCTGGCGTAGCCGATTCCGGCCGAGCGCACGTCGCCCTCCCCGATCCGGTCGATTAGGCCAAGTTCCAGCGCCTGGGATTCCGAAACGGGCGCCCCGGGAATGATGAAATCCATCGCCTTGGCCAGACCGATCAGGCGCGAAACGCGCTGCGTGCCGCCCGCTCCGGGCAAAAGCCCGAGCGTCACTTCGGGAAGGCCTAGCCGCGTCCCCGGCATGGCCAGCCGATAGTGGCAGCCGAGCGAAAGCTCGACGCCGCCGCCGAGACTTACAGAATGCATAGCGGCGACGACCGGCTTTCGGCAGGCCTCGACGTGGTTGATCAGATCCGGCAGCCTCGGCATCATAGGAGGCTTTCCGAACTCATTGATATCGGCCCCGCCGACAAACATGCGTCCGGCGCCGACAATCACGGCTATGGCAGCCCCGTTGTCGTCGGAAAACCGATCGATCGATGCCCAGAGCCTGGACCGGACCTCATAGCCTAGAGCGTTGACCGGCCCATTGCGAATCGTAATGACTGCGACATTACCTTCTAGCGCGTAGTTCACAACTTCGCCCGACTGCGCCGTACTGTCCATTGTCGCTCTCCAGAACACAAAAATGATATCATGGAATTTAATTCCATTGCACGTATTTTTTGCAATAGCCGGTTTTCAAGGTTGGAACAATGCCGGTCGATCAAGGTAACTCGCAGTGCCATGTGGCGTTGCAGTTTTACCGGCGAGCATGCCGAGCCTAGCTTGCTATGGCCCAGTCACCCATGGCGTCAGACGAAACCACCTCCCGGCATCCGCAACCCCTCCTACGCTCCTGGACACCCTGCCTGAATCGGCCACATCGGCTCGACCGGGAGAGTCCGCTACTCTAGTTGCGATCTCTTCGGCGTCCCCTTTTGTTCAGGAAACGAACAACCGCCGGCACCCGCGACCAAGGGCGATGATTGCTTCGTGCTCGTTCGTGCCGGCATGTTCCGCCAGTTGACGATAGGAGATTGTGGATCCGACGATCTCGACGACCGCGCCCTCATGCACGAGCCCCGGATCAATAGCGGTCACGTCGATGGAAGTCAGGTCCATGGAGACGCGACCGATCACGGGAACGACATGACCACCGATCGCGACTGCGCCCCTGTTGCTGTTGGCCCGGCCGTAGCCGTTCGCGTAGCCGATCGCCAAGAGCGCGACACGACGCGCAGCGGGAGCGCGCCAGGTCGACGAATAGCCGACAGGATCGCCTTTGCCTAGCTTTCGGACCTGGACGACGCTGGCCAGAACCGTGGCGGGTTGTTCGACGGGACTGTCTTCCTCTGGAAGAGGATTGATCCCGAAGGTCGACTTGCCGGGCCTGACGAGATCCCCATGGAACTCATCGCCGAGAAAAAGGCCACAAGAGTTGGCGACGGACAGAGGCGCTGGCGGCAACCCGCGCACGGCATCGCGGAGGCGCGCGACCTGCAGCCGGCAAAGTTCGAGGTCGACATCGTCCGCGGCGGCGAAGTGCGTCATGTACGCCTGAACGGAGAACGCGGGCAGAAGATAGCGCGCCGCATCAATATCGCGATCCGAGAGACCAAGGCGATTCATTGCGGTGTCGATGTGAACAAATATGGGAAGCGCCGTTCCCGACCTCAGAGTAAAATCCGCGGCAGCCTCAAGCTGTGGCAGCGAATTGACGACCGGCATGATACGGTGGCGGGCGGCTTCGTCGAGCAACCCCGCACCTATTCCATCTAGGACCGCTATGTGAGGTTCGTCCCCAAGCTCCCGGCGAAGCGAAAGGCCGTCTTCGAAACGGGCGCAGAAAAACAGGTCGGCTCCCACATCGACAAGCGCCGATGCCGACGCCAGCATTCCATGACCATAGCCGTCGCCTTTGACAACAGCAGCGCACTTGCCCGCGGTCTTGGCCTTTAGCTTGAGGAAATTGCGCTGCACTGCGGCTGTGTTCACCATCATGACTGGTTCGGACCGCAATATCTCCAAGGCCTCGTGGGGAAGTTTGGTCAAATCCATGGCTCGCCAACACCGTATCTTCGCCAGATGCTTGGCCTTCGGATTTGCCATGCGAGTGGCGTTTCGTCAACCATTTCGGAAATAAATTCCATTTATGAGGCGTGGTTCTTGCAGGAGACATTCCCCCGAAGCGAAATGTTAAGGTGCGGCTGCGTGGGACTAGGCAATTGCCAATGATGTGGACTTCGATGCCGATGCCCTCGACTTCTCTTTCTGGTTCAAGGTTGGCATCTTATCCCAGGGAGACAATCAACGTGTCGGCGTTCTCGTTCACGATCGGCGCGTCGGCGAGAACTGATTGAAGTTGACAGTACCCGAATCCGCTGCAAACAGGCGCGCATTCGGAATGACCTCAACCGCGGCGTTGAACAGACTTCCAAGCGTTGAATCGCGGACTTAGCGCGGGACGAAATCGCCAGGCTGCGACGCCGAGACGACCAGTGTGACATGGTTGCCGTCGGCCGCGAGCTTTTCCGCCACGCCCATTCCAGCTATCTCCGAGGACGCTTGCTGTAAATCGTAGAACTCAACCGAAGCCGCGCCGTAAACTCGTCTCGCTGCTCAGCGAGCGATCCCAAACGCAGGCTCCGTTGTCTTGATCCCGACGTACCTACCGGGGCTCATTAACGGTCGTGCCGCGCGATTGCTTGGCCGATCTCCGCGAGCGCGCCCGCCCGCTTTGAAACGCTAAGAGCATTGGCGTTGCTCGCATTGCCAATCAAGGCACGAGCCATCACCCCATGCAGAATGGCCGACAGGCGGAAGAAGGAAAGAGCAAGGAAGACCGGCCATTCTGGCCCGACCGACCGCCCCGTCAGCGCGCAGTAGCGCTGAATGATCTCGGCCTCGGTCGGAATCCCAAGCGAACCTAGGTCGACGCCGTTCATGCCCCGTCCCCCCTCCAAGGCGACGTCAACGTGATAAGACATGCAGAAATAGGCGAGGTCGCTCAACGGGTGGCCTAGCGTCGAGAGCTCCCAGTCGAAAACCGCCGCCACAGCTGGCCGGTCTGGCTCAAAGCAGAGATTGCCCATTCGATAGTCACCATGTGCGATCGCCAGGTCTTCCGGCACGTCCTGGCGTTCGCGAAGCCAATCCGCGAGCCAGGCCAGAGCCGGAAGCTCACCGGCCGCCTTCGACGATTGATACTGCTTCGTCCAACGCGTCACCTGGCGCGCGACGTACCCTTCGCGTGGTCCGTAATCGCCGAGACCGACCGCTTCGATGTCGACGCGGTGGAGGCACGCTAAGGTCTCGACCGCGGCATAATGCAACGCGTTCCGCTCGATCGGCGCGGAGTCGGGCATCAGCGGATGATCGAAGAAGTGCCCTTGCACATAGTCCATGACGTAGAAGGGCGTGCCGATCACGGCGTCGTCCTCGCACAAAACGTGGACACACGGCACAGGCACGGCACTGCCCCGCAACGAATAAAGGACGCGGTACTCACGCTCCACTTTGTGGGCTTTTGGAAGCAGCTGCCCGGGGGGTTTCTTGCGCAGGACGAGCTTTCTGTCGCCCGACTGCAGCAGAAAGGTCGGATTGGATTGCCCGCCCTGAAACTGCCGTATCGTGAACGGGCAATTGAATTCAGGAAGCGCCTTGCCAAGCCAGCCGGCAAGAGCCTCTTCGTCGAAGCGATGCGCCGACAGGACAGGAAGAAGCGCGGGCTCTTGCGACATGACTGTCTAGCTTATGGTTTCGCCGCCATCGGCCACCAACGTCTGGCCGGTGATGTAGGCGGATGCCGGGCTGGCGAGAAAATGGATGATACCAGCAATGTCTTCCGGCTGCCCGAAACGCCGCAGCGGGGTCCGGACCTCCATCTGGGCACGCCGGACAGGGTCCTCGACCAGCTGGCGTGCGAAGTCGGTCTTGACGATTCCGGGCGCGATGGCGTTTACACGGATCCCGCGCGGCCCCCATTCCACCGCAAGGTTTCGCGCCAAGGCGGTTTCGGCCGCCTTCGACATACCGTAGATGCCGATCGTTCCCGTGCCGCGCAGCCCGGCAATGGACGAAAGCAGAACTACCGAGCCGCCGCCGCGCTCGGCCATTCCGGGCAGAAGCAGGCTGCACAGCCAAAGCGAACTCTGCACGTTGACCGACATAACTTTCGCAAAGACATCGTCGGTCACTGTGGAAAGCGGCCCGTACACAGGGTTGGTTGCAGCATTGCAGACGAGAATATCGACCCCGCCCCACCGGTCCTCGATAGCGCTCACCAGCCGTTCGACATGGTCCTTGCTGCCGACATGGCAAGCCCAAGCCATCGCCTCGCCGCCAGCGTCGGCGATCTGCCGGGACACCTCGTCGCAGGCCTCCTGCTTGCGGCTCGAGACCACCACCCTTGCGCCCGATCGCGCAAGCTGCAAAGCGGCAGCCTTGCCGATTCCGCGCGAAGCGCCGGTGATGAGTGCAACCTTGCCAGCGACGTCAAACATATCTAGCCCGCTCACCGGTAAGCCCGCAATTCGATCTTCGCGATTGCCTCGCGATGAACCTCGTCAGGCCCGTCGACGATCCGCAGGACGCGCGCTCGTGCATAAGCGTAGGCGAGGAATGTGTCCTGCGAGACGCCGGCCGCGCCATGCGCCTGAATCGCACGGTCAATAACGTTGCAGGCCATTTCGGGCGCCACCACCTTGATCATTGCGATCTCGCGCCGCGCTGCCTTGTTGCCGACCGTGTCCATCATATGCGCGGCCTTGAGCGTCAGCAGGCGGGTGGTCTCGATCTCGCAGCGCGAACGCGCGATGAGCTGGCGAATGTGACCCTGTTCCGAAAGCGTCTTGCCAAAGGCGTGGCGCGAGGAAATGCGCCGACACATTGTCTCCAGGGCCCGCTCCGCCAGACCGATAGCACGCATGCAGTGATGGATGCGCCCAGGCCCGAGCCGTCCTTGGGCTATCTCGAAGCCCCGGCCCTCGCCAAGAAGAATGTTCGAAGCCGGAACCCTAACATCCACGAATGATATCTCAGCATGGCCATGCGGCGCATCATCGTAGCCAAACACGGACAGCGCCCGCTCGACGGTCACGCCCGGCGCATCGAGCGGAACTAGGATCATCGATTGCTGCTGATGCTTCGGAGCGGCGGCATCCGTGCGACCCATGACGATCGCCACCTTGCAGCGCGCGTCAATCCCGCCGCTGCTCCACCATTTGCGACCGTTGACGACATAATGGTCGCCATCGCGAAGGATTTCGGTCTGTATGTTTGTCGCATCCGACGATGCGACGGCCGGCTCAGTCATCGAGAAGCACGACCTGATTTTGCCATCCAGGAGCGGTTCCAGCCACTGCTTCTTCTGATCGTCCCTGCCATAAAGGATCAACGTCTCCATGTTGCCCGTGTCGGGAGCGGAGCAATTGAAGACTTCTGACGCAAATGGCGACCGACCCATCACCTCGCAGAAATGCGCATAGTCCAGGTTGCTCAGGCTGCCTCCATGGCCGTGCCGGGGAAGGAACAGATTCCAGAGGCCCTGCGACCTCGCCTTTTCCTTCAGCGACGCCATGACCGCCGGCTCCGACCAGCGGTCGCCTTGGACACCTAGCTGTTCGTCGTACAACGCCTCATTGGGATAGACGTGATCCAGCATGAACTGCTGGAGCTTATCCATCAACGGCTGCAATTCAGGACGCAATTCGAACATGGCGGTCCCTCGCGTTCCCGCAGAAAGATGACGGGACGAGAACATGAGCCCGCAGCGGATTTCAGACCTCCTTCAGCGCGCTGGCTGCGCTTTTTGAAGCCTATGGAGCTTCATAATCGACACCATTGTGATCAGCAAGCCAAAAGTCCAAATGCCGGAATTAAATTCCGTTTTCGTATGAGTGAATGGCGCTGCGGGGTCAGACACGAGACCGCGATTCAGCCCGACCATGCCGCTGTCCATTTGTTCCGACACGCGCATGCCGCGCGCCAGATCTCGGGTGTAGACGAACGAAACCTGCTCGCCGGCTCCGCCAAGACGACATCTCTCATCGATCGATCAGCAGACGCACCGGCTTCGCAGCGCTCTGGACAGCGCGCAACTGTCGCTGACCCCTTTCAAGCCGCACTACGACGCGATCACTGGCCTGAAGAAGCACATGGCGAGACGATGAACCTGCTCATGGATTGGCCGATAGATTACGAGCGCACACAGCGCCGCTGTCAGGCCCCGGCCTGCCGCCGTCGATCTCTTCGTTGCCTTCCTCAAGGAGTCAAAAAGAGCTAGCATTGTGAATTCATGGCTTCGTTGACGCGCTCTGCGAGAGGTGCGTTCACCATCTGAGAGTCCCCGCTACGCTCACTTCTTCCGCCACAAGACCGACGAGCCTACCGATTGGAGCGGTCAAGGCATACGCAGCTCAAAAACGCGAAAACCGCCCCGGTTAGACCGGGACGGTTATTGATTTATGATAGAATTGGTTGCGGGGACAGGATTTGAACCTGTGACCTTCAGGTTATGAGCCTGACGAGCTACCGGGCTGCTCCACCCCGCGTCAACCTTAGAAGTAAGCCTAAACTTACCGGATTCAAGCCGCCGCCAAATGAAAAGGCCGCTTTCGCGGCCCAAAATCCCGTTTGGCGGGCCTAAGCGTAAGGAGAAGATTTTCTTCACATCGGCCCAAAATCGTTTTCGATTTTGGAAAGTACGATGTGACGATCGAACGTGCGTTTGGCAGACCTGGCAGCGACCTACTCTCCCGCGTCTTGAGACGAAGTACCATCAGCGCTGGAGCGTTTCACGGCCGAGTTCGGAATGGGATCGGGTGCAGCCGCTCCGCCATAACCACCAGGTCGGCAAAACGCACGTTGTTCGAGAAGCTGTTTTCTGTGCCATCCATTCCAGCGCAATCCAGCGGATTGTCGCCTCAATGGGCATAAGGAATGAGAACGATCAAGCCGATCGAACTATTAGTACCGGTAAGCTTCAAGCGTTGCCGCTCTTCCACACCCGGCCTATCAACGTGGTCGTCTTCCACGGTTCTCAGGGAATACTCGTTTTAAGGTGGGTTTCCCGCTTAGATGCCTTCAGCGGTTATCCCGTCCGGATATAGCTACCCTGCTATGCGGCTGGCGCCACAACAGGTCCACCAGAGATCCGTCCATCCCGGTCCTCTCGTACTAGGGACAGATCCTTTCAATATTCCTACACCCACGGCAGATAGGGACCGAACTGTCTCACGACGTTCTGAACCCAACTCACGTACCGCTTTAAATGGCGAACAGCCATACCCTTGGGACCTGCTCCAGCCCCAGGATGCGATGAGTCGACATCGAGGTGCCAAACAACCCCGTCGATATGGACTCTTGGGGGTCATCAGCCTGTTATCCCCGGCGTACCTTTTATCCGTTGAGCGATGGCCCTTCCACGCGGGACCACCGGATCACTATGACCGACTTTCGTCTCTGCTCGACTTGTCAGTCTCGCAGTCAGGCAGGCTTATGCCATTGCACTCAGCGAACGATTTCCGACCGTTCTGAGCCCACCATCGCGCGCCTCCGTTACTCTTTAGGAGGCGACCGCCCCAGTCAAACTACCCACCATACATTGTCCCGGACCCGGATAACGGGCCGCGGTTAGACATCCATAGTAATAAGGGTGGTATTTCAAGGGTGGCTCCACCTGAGCTGGCGCCCAGGTTTCAAAGCCTACCACCTATCCTACACATGCCACTACGAATGCCAATGTAAAGCTATAGTAAAGGTGCACGGGGTCTTTCCGTCTAACCGCAGGAACCCCGCATCTTCACGGGGAATTCAATTTCACTGAGTCTATGCTGGAGACAGCGGGGAAGTCGTTACGCCATTCGTGCAGGTCGGAACTTACCCGACAAGGAATTTCGCTACCTTAGGACCGTTATAGTTACGGCCGCCGTTTACTGGGGCTTCGATTCAGAGCTTGCACCCCTCCTCTTAACCTTCCAGCACCGGGCAGGCGTCAGACCCTATACGTCGTCTTGCGACTTCGCAGAGCCCTGTGTTTTTGATAAACAGTCGCTACCCCCTGGTCTGTGCCACCCTCCTCTGCTTGCGCAGAAAAGGGTCACGCTTCTTCCGAAGTTACGCGTGCAATTTGCCGAGTTCCTTCAGCATAGTTCTCTCAAGCGCCTTGGTATACTCTACCAGACCACCAGTGTCGGTTTCGGGTACGGTCTATAAGGAGGAGCTATTTCCTGGAACCACGCAGCAGCCCTTTCAATCCGATAAGATTGGACTACCTCAATGATCCGTCACTACCTCCAGGCCCACGAATATTAACGTGGTTCCCATCGACTACGCGTTTCCGCCTCGTCTTAGGGGCCGGCTAACCCTGCTCAGATTAACTTTAAGCAGGAACCCTTGGTCTTTCGGCGGGGGAGTCTCTCACTCCCCTTACGTTACTCATGTCAGCATTCGCACTTCTGATACCTC
>NZ_JBVVPU010000029.1:27500-30720 GCF_055811295.1 Mesorhizobium sp. WSM4871
CCTACGACGTCAAGATCGTGCCGGAAAACGTCTCGGTGGCGCCGCGCGCCATTGCCGATGATCAGACGCCGGCTTTTGCCGAGGAAATCATTCCCTTCACCAAGGACCGCGACATAGCGGAAGCCTTGGCTGATTCGGGTTATACGGGCGAAGACGCCACCGGCATGGCCGAAGCGATCGCCAAATTGCTGAACGCCCCGGCGCTGAAGGCCGGAACCGTATTGCGCGTGGGGCTTGAAGTCCGTGGCGACACCGCCAGGGTCGTCCGCACCAGCGTCTACGACAGGACCCAGCATATCGTCACCATCGCGCTCGACGACCGCGGCCAGTATGTGCCGGCGCAGGAGCCGGAGCCTAATCCCGAACTTTTGACCGCCTTCGATGATTCGCCGCCGGTGGTGGTGCGCGGCAGTCTGCCGAACATCTATGACGGCATCTACCGTGCCGCCTATTCCTACGGCATGTCCAAGGCGATGACCAAGCGGCTGATCAAGCTGCTGGCGTCCGGTGTCGATTTCCAGTCGCGGCTCAGCCCGTCGGATCGCATCGAGGTGCTGTTCTCGCAGCCGGACGGCGACGACCAGGCGTCGGACGAGTCCGAACTGCTCTACGTCTCGGCGACCTTCGGCGGCACGACACGCAATTTCTACCGCTTCCAGATGCAGGACGGCAGCACCGACTATTTCGACGAGGACGGCTCGAGCGCCCAGCAGTTCCTGTTGCGCAATCCCCTGCCCGCGGGAAAATTCCGCTCCGGCTTCGGCGCCCGCAGGCACCCGATCCTCGGCTATGTGCGCATGCACACCGGCGTCGATTGGGCGGCCCCCATCGGCACACCGATCATTGCTGCCGGCAACGGCGTGATCGAGAAGGCCGGCTGGGCCGGCGGCTACGGCAAGCAGATCATCATCCGCCACGCCAATGGCTACGAGACCTCCTACAATCACCAGAGCGCTTTCGCCAAGGGCATCGAACCGGGCGTGCGTGTCCGCCAGGGCCAGACCATCGGCTATCTCGGCCAGACCGGCCTCTCCACCGGTCCGCATCTCCACTACGAACTGATCGTCAACGGCACCAAGGTCGACCCTATGCGCGTTCGCCTGCCGGTCGGCAAAGTGCTGAAGGGTGACGATCTCGTCGCCTTCAAGCGCGAGCGCGAACGCATCGACGACCTGCTCAAGCAGGAAGACAGCAATTCGCTGAAGGTCGCGAGCGCCAAGATCGAAGGTTAGACCCTAAGATCTTGGTGCGAATCAATTCCCCGAATCAGGCCGGCGGGTTTTCCGCGCGGCGCGACCAAGGCAGTGCCTGCCCCGAAATCGTCGTCCAGGCGATGATCGCGGCAAGCAGGCAAAGCAGGGCGGTTGCGATGGAGACGGCCGCGAAGGCCGCGTCGCTGGCGGCAAGCCTGGCTGCATCAAGTTCAGGCGCCAGCCCGGCCGATGCCGGTTCGCCAAAACCCGGAATGCCGGATCCGACGTTGGTGTCCAGCATCGTCGAATAGACCCAGGCCGCGAGCGAACCCATCGCCGCCACCGCGATCAGGCCGCCAATGCGGGAAACCGCATTGTTGATGCCCGAGGCGGCGCCCGTGTCCTTGTCCTCGACGGCGGTCATGATCGCGGTCGACAGCGGCGACACGACCAGCGCCATGCCGAGCCCCATCACCGCCATCAGCGGAAACGTCCCGGTCCAGAAATTGTGGATGCCGGCATGGGCGAGCAGGGCGAGGCCGGCAAAGGCGAAAGCCACGACCAGACTGCCGCTGGCGATCGGAAAACGCGGTCCGATCCGGTCGGACCACTCACCGACCGGCCCCGACAGCAGCGCGATCGAGGCCGACAGCGGCAGGAAGATGAAGCCGACTTCCGCCGTGCTCAGCCCCCATCCGGCAATCAACAGCATCGGCAGGTAGAACAGGTTGGCCGACAGCGCGAAATAGAGGAAGAAGGTCGCGACATTGGCGCCGGCGAACGCCCGGACGCCAAACAGCGAGAGGTCGATCATCGGCTCGCGTTGCCGCAGCTCAAAGAAGACAAAAACGACAAGCAGCACCGTGCCGATGACAATAGCCGGTCCCGACATCTGCCCGCCGCCCTCGGCGCTCATCGCGGTCAGGCCGTAGGCAAGCGCTCCGAACGCCAAAGTGGCGAGCGCGGCGCCGCCGAGATCGAGGCTTCGCTTGTCAGCCGGCGCGTCGGCCGGAACCTTGGCCAGCAAAAGGTAGATCGAGAGAAGGCCGAGTGGCAGGTTGATCGCCAAGATCGCCCGCCAGATGCCGTCGCCGAAGGCTGACAGGACAAAACCGCCCAGCACCGGGCCTAGCGCCGTCGTCAGCGCCGAGGCCGCCGCCCAGATGCCGATCGCCCTGCCGCGTTCCTTCTTCGGATAGGCCTTGGCGATAATGGCCAGGCTGCCCGGCACCATAATGGCGGCGCCGATGCCCTGGATGGCCCGAAACGCGATGAGCACTCCGGGATTCGGCGCCAGCGCGCAGGCAAGCGAAGCCGCGATGAACAGCGCAATGCCGGCGACGAAGGCCCGCCGCAGGCCGAAACGGTCGCCGGCCGCACCTCCGACAAGGATCAGCGCCGAGAGCGTCAAGGCATAGGCGTTGGAAATCCACTGCGCCTCGGCGAAACTGGCGCCGAGATCGACGCGGATCGCCGGCGTGGCGATGGCCAGGATCGAACCGTCGATGAAACCGAGCGCGGAAGCCAGGATCGCCGCGATCAACACGAACCTGCGTCGCGATTGCGGGCAGAACGCATCGGCCGGAAGAGAGCCGGTCAGGGACGTGGCGGCGGCTTCGCTTGGAGATTTCATGGGGCCTGCTTAGACCTCCGATGCATCGTCAACAACCGGCCAGCAGCTTACAGTCGTTGAAACCAGATCGCATTGCCAAATCTGCCGTGCCATGCGCGCTGCGGATGCGGAAGATCATCGCGGCGTCTCTGCTTCACTCGCCCCTACTCCGTTGCGGAGAGAAGAAGACTTCGGCGTCGCGCTGCCCCTCACCTGCCTGCCGGCACCCTCTCCCTTATAGTGGCGGGGAGAGGGGCGCTGGCGTCGCGGGTTTCGCCAATCACCAGCGTTGCAAGGAGGTTGCCGGCGTCGCGGCCAGCTTCATTCTCCCCGTTTACGGCAGGGCTATCGCATATGAGCGATAGCATGAATGAGGTAGTCGTCATTCCAGGCACATTTCTTGATGCGGTGGCTG
>NZ_JBVVPU010000030.1:0-26968 GCF_055811295.1 Mesorhizobium sp. WSM4871
GCGATGAGAGTGGTCCCGACTCCGCGATCGAATAGGGCGGGGAAGGCTCGGACGTAGCTGCGCACCTCAGACTCAAGACGATTGAAAACCGCGAGGCCTGCATCCTTTTCAGGTGCGAATTGCTTGTTCATAGGGGGTGAACTCCTCAGTCTGCAAACGCTCCCAGCCTTCAGCATAAATCGAGTCGCCCACATTGGTTTGGGCGAACTTGCCGGCTGGCCTTCATCTTTGACGGCTACCATCCAGAAGACAGTCATCACTGGGCCAACCACTGTCGGAACATAATCGCCTAGAATTCCCGCTACTTGGGTTAAAGTTCTAAGAAATCTCTGCAACAACCGTGATTCCCGCACGACGCGGGGAAAATGTGGACAAATTCCTAGCCGATGCTGGACCTGGCGGTTGACGACGCCAGTAATACTTGTTTTGTTCTCCTGACCGTCACAAACCGGCCCCTAAATGCCGAACCGTAAAGCCGCATCCAGACTCACCGGACCGTGCTTTGCCGAAGCCATGGGTCCGAGCCACCGATTAACCGTTGTAGGGTCTGCGTCGCCTTCGTCCAAGTCATGCCGGATGAACGCAAGGCGAGCGCCGTTGCCTGAGGCCGCCATAGCTTACCGTCCCAAGCTAGGCATTCGGGTCGAGCGCATCATGACCGACCACGGCTCCTGGTACCCGCCTGCGCCTGCGCTCGAGATGTCGGATTGTCGACACACACATCGGACATGAGAAGCCTCGCTATAGGGCTATCGTTTGTTTTGAATGATATTTCTTACTTGGCACAACAAATGCTGAAATATTCTCAGGGATGCACTGAGGAGAAACCATCCAATGATCACGCTCGCCGAATATGCGGTCGCCAGCGCCAAAATGAACTTTCCGACTTCGACCCACGACTTTGTGTCTGTCTGTGGCATTCTTCAGGTTGCTCGGACACGACCACCAGGGATCCCGGCCCGACTCTAAAAATTCTCGCCGATTTACTGCTATCTTTGGCTGGAGGAAGTAGTGGACTGGGCACCGCTGTCGCGCGGCAGCTACGCGTCTTGCATCGCGACTTGGGTCTGCGGCTGTGAGCTTTGTGGCCAACGGATTCAATCTCCCAGAGGTCAAGTGCGGCATTCACTGGCTCTACACTGCCCGCATCTTTGTCACGGTGAGGCCTGGAGCAAGGCGTCTCTTGAGCTAGTGCAGCGCTTGTCCAAATGACCCAGATGGAGCGAAACAGCTATCCCTACTCCATAGATGCGGCAGAAGTTGAACCATTGCCTCAGCCTAACCTCCAGTGCCCTGGAGCCTACTCTCAGAACGGAGCCGCTTATGGAGATTCGTCTCGCAGGAAGTGCCGACCGCGATCGATGGCGGTCCCTTTGGAAGGCATACTGCGCCGACCAGCGTGTCGATATGTCAGAACAAGCGACAGAGACGATCTGGCGGCGGATTGAGCGTCCAGACGACCCAACGAACGCGATAATTGCTGTCCGGACAAGTGGCGTCGCGTCAGGTTTCGCCAACTTTATCGTGCACCCCTACACCTTCAGCGACCGGCTACTTTGTTTTCTCGCCGATCTCTATGTCGATGATTCTTCGCTGCGACAGGGGGTCGGCCAAGCCATGCTAGCGCATCTGGCCTCCTATGGTTGCCAGCAAGGCTGGCTGAGGATTTATTGGAATACGGACAGGTCCAATACGCGCGCGCGGGCGCTCTATGATAAGATTGCTCACTTGAGTCCGTATCTCACCTACCACCTTGACCTGTAGAGTCACGGTGACGAGCCCGAGCGCTATGATCGGAGCTTGAACCTGATGCCGCTCCATCACAGTTGAGACTAAACAACAGGTCGTGCTGAGCTGGAGGTACGGGTGCGGTGGTCCAGGAACGAATCCGGCGCCTCTTGCGAGCGGAACGAATGCATGACGTCGTCCGAGATGCCGCATTGCTACGACGCACGCCGATCCGACCTATGAGGATGGCGTGACCCGCTTTTGTGTCGCCAACAAGCCGGATGCAGTGCCGGTCACATCAGCCCACGCGCGCAGCAACGCGACGCCGCATTATGGCCTGCAGCTTGCACGACATGGGCCTGAAGGCGTCGGTCAACCACATCGGCGCGACGGACTGAAAGTCCACAAGCGTAAGATCGCGTATCGCGCTGTGGCCAAAGAACTCGGCTATGAGCTGGTCGAGCCGAAGGCCGTCCTCACCGCCTAACTCGATAAGAGTTTGCCTCCTGTCGCCCACCGGCTAATTTTTTTCCTGGCGATGTTTGCCGGAGGTGTCTTGCGCTCGCTTCGTCAATCTCTCATCCCGATCGTGAACAGTCAGTGCCGGAGAAAATAAGGTGCCGAGAGCTCGGGCTTACGGGCCGAGCTTGTGGGTCGCTCGATAAAAAGCATGTTTTTGGGCGGAAGCTGTCCTGCATGCAATTTTAGCACACGTTCACCCAGCTCCTTGTCGACTTCCGTGAGACGATGGTTGAGGCGAAGGTAATCGGTCCACGTCGGCGTGCGGAATGTCTCTATCCATTGCATAGGCTCCTGAAGATTGCGCTGGAGCATCCAATGCCGAGCGCCGACGCGGGTGTGCACATGCCGGCGCGCGCGCATGAGGTCTAGGAATGCTTCGAGATTTTCCTCCGGTATTTGGTACTCGACTTTGATCACGATGGGACCGCTTCTTGGCTTGAGATTGAGGGCGACCGCCGGTGCGTCGAATTCCTCCAAGGGGTCGGGCTCGGATTCGCGGCGCTCGCGAAGCGGAAAAAGCACGCCGGTCGCGGCAACGACCAGCAGGGCTCCGGCGGAGCCCTCCAGTGCCCAAACCAGAGAATAGTTCTGGGTCACCGTGCCCCACACCCAGCTTCCCGCGGCTATGCCGCCATCTACGAGTGCGTAATAAATCGAGATGGTACGCCCGACGACCCATCGCGGGCTCGCCAGCTGCACGCTCACACCAACCCCGGACCAGGCAGTGACCCAGCCCGCGCCCCCCAAAGCCAGTGCAATCGCGGCGACCGTAATCGACGAGGTCAGCGCTAGGGTAAGAGAGCACGCCGCGCATGCGACGCAGGCGAGCCTCATTAGACGTTCCTGCGACAAACTCCGTCTAAACAATCCATTGGAGATGCCCGCGATGACGGCGCCTATTCCGAAGCCTGCCATGAGCGTGCCATAGGCGAGTGGTCCTCCGCCCAACCGATCGCGTACAACAAGCGGCAGCAGCGCGAGAATGGCAATGCTCGCGAGACCAAAGAGAGTTCCGCGAGCGATCGCCGTCTTGATCTCCGATGACATCGCCGTGAAGCGCAGCCCGTCATAGATCGCCGTCCTCATCGACTCACGCGGAAGAGGCGAAGAGCGAACCTTCCATTTGCACCGCCAAATGGTGCCCAAAGGTACCGCATAGCTGAGCGTGGTTACGGCGAATGCCGCTATGAGCCCGAACGAGGCAACAACGATGCCGCCGAGCGCTGGGCCCACGGTCCGCACAGTGTTGAAGCCCACAGAGAGGAGGGTGACAGCGGCGGGAACTTCGCGACGATCCACCATGTCGCCGACCGAAGCCTGCCATGCGGGATCGTGAAGGGCGCCTCCGCATGCGATCAAGAAGCTGAAGCCGAGGATCATCCACGGGTCGACCAAGCCCAGCACCACACAAGCCGTCAGCATTGCAGATGCTATTACCATTAGGCACCGGCCGGCGAACATGACTCTGCGACGGCTGAAATTGTCGGCGAGAGCCCCGGCGAAGACGGACAAGATGAAGGCAGGTAGGTTCGATGAGGCCTGGACTAGCGCAACCATCAAATCGGAGGTCGAAATCGTTGCCATTAGCCAGCTGATGGCAACAGTTTGCATCAACCAACCGAGGCTCGAAACTTGCGTGGCAAGCCAGATCGACCGAAATGTTGAATTCGTGAGCGGCGCAAATGTCGCTGGCGGAAATGGATCTGAATCTGCGCCCGCCGCCTTGCTCATTAAATCCTGACTCTTGCATATGTTCCAGTTTGCTGCGTCGCTCTGGAACCAGAACTGCAGCCCTTTTCAAACCAGTTGAAGGCCCGCGGACTGCTAAATGCATAGACGCCCGGCAGGAGATTTGGCTCACTGCCGGGCCGGTACGCCTTGGGAGATGGCGCAGTTCCGAATTTATGCAACGTCGTGAATTACCGCATTGAGCCAAGGGACGTGCCCATCAGCCGCCAAATGATGCTAGCGCATTGAACGAGCCGATTCTGGCTAATAACCCGATATAGACGCAGGAGATCGGCGTTGCGCCCACTGTTGTGCATAAAATCGGCAGGTCGGCAGCAAGGCAGATCCGCACAGCTCTTTTGAGAGTCCGCACGGCGTGCTCGGGCCACCCCTATGGATATCTCACCCGGCTGATCCTGCCGCGCTTACGAGGCCTTTCCCATCAGCCATTCAGATTTGAGGATATGGGGTGCTCCCCAGCGATCAACGTCGAAGCGCTCCGCAGTGAAACATGAGCAGTAGAGCGGGTACGCGGCGGCTCGACGCTTTTTTTGCGGCTTTCGGCTGCGGGTCGGCAAGGATGTGGTGTGGTAATGCTCGCCATCGCCGCAAAGGTCGCGTTCAGTGTCGGCTCAAACTTCGGCCACGCCACCCTTCAGGTTGTCGCACAGCCGGTGGCCGGGCGAAGGATCTGAGCGCCGCACTTCGTGGCCAGCAATCCAATCGGTAAACTTTGGCCGGAGAGCCGGCAAGAACGAAGTTCAGATTTGAAGCGCGCCCAGCACCGCGACCAATCTGCACCGGGAAAATGGCGCCGCACAGAGGATCGACCATTCGAACCGGATGCCCGGCATAGCCGGTCTGCATCACCGCGCCAGCCGCACGCCGAATTGCTGTATGTCGCACTGGTCCGGCTTCGTCCTGCCCGCCCCTTGTCGCAGGGTTAGAGGCATGAGGCCGTGCGCTCCGCGATCTGATGATGTGTGGCGAACCAAACGTCACCCTTTGCTTTAGCTCTTCGAATTAATTCTTCTATGATCCAGATCCTTGAGCGATATCCAATGACGTGTGGATGCAGAGTCAACTGGAATAACTCGGCATCTTGATAGGCCCCTTCGAACTCCTGAATAAATACAGACAGCACGTCATTGACTGATAAATCTGGCCGTGAAGACCCATCGGGACTCATCCAAAGATAAGTCGCATCGTCTCGAATCCATTCGACCGGTATTTCAATCACTCCTGTGGGTTCCTCGTCTTCCAGCAGCTCATAGCAACTATCATCGGCCATAAGGGATGAGTCGTATGTCAAGCCCATTTCACGTATGATCTGTAGAGTTGCGTCAGAAAAATCCCAGGAAGGAGTTCGAATTCCCGTCGGGCGTTTGGAAGTGATTTTTTCAAGTGCGTCGGCACTCCTCATCATTAAAGAGCGCTCGCTCTCTGCGCTCAGTTCCGAGTTCAGCTCGTGTATCCAGCCGTGCATGCCAATTTCATGGCCTTCATCGACAACTGCGCGTTGTTCGTCTGGATACAACTGAGCGATCACAGCGGGAACGAAAAAGCTCGCCGGAACGTCGTACTTTCTCAAGAGTTCCAAAGCCCGAGGCATCCCTCGTCGGCTCCCGTACTGTCCCCAGGATAATCTGCTTAGCGATCGCCCTCCCCTGCGCAATTCGTTCGACTCATGATCGACGTCGAACGAGATAGCGAAGGCACAGCGTTTGCCGCCGGGCCACATTGGTCTTAGTGCCTTGCCCGCTCTGACTTTGTTGACGCGCCGCCGCCACTGGCTTTCAGGCCATTCCCAGGGATTGAGTGCGGTCGCATTGGGCACCAGTTCCTCCTGAGCAGTATCTGCATTGAATTCTGCGGAAAACTCAATGAGCCGAACGCCGCACCAGCGCAGTTGGCAGCCGCGCAAGCTGATCAGGCCGTCGCTAGGTTGCGCCTTGATTTACGCCAAGAGGGTCCGACGCATTCAGATTTTCTCACTCTCGCGAACAAGCTCATCCATAACCGAGCGCACGGCGCTTTCTGCGATTGCAACAATCTCCTCCGCCTCAGCTTTGGTTGTAACCAGCGGCGGAGCAAAGCCCAAAATGTCCCCGTGCGGCATAGCCCGAGCGATAAGACCACGGTCACGGGCGGCCTTCGAGATTCGCGCACCGACCTTGAGCGCCGGATCGAAACGCTTACGATTGTCGCGATCGGCAACGAACTCGATTGCGCCCATGAGTCCGACACCGCGCACTTCGCCGACGATCGGCAACTGCGCGAACTTCTCCTGCAGTTGCGCCTGGAAAAAGGCTCCGACGTCACGCGCGTTTCCGGGGAGGTCTTCTTTCTCGACAATGTCGAGGACCGCGTTGGCCGCGGCGGCGCCGATCGGATGACCAGAGTAGGTGTAGCCGTGCGAGAATGCGCCGACCTTGTCGGCCCCATCCTCCAGGACTTTATACACCTTCTCACCGACGATTGCCGCTGAAAGCGGGAAGTAGGCCGACGTCAAACCTTTAGCGATCGTGATGAGGTCTGGCTCGATGCCATAGTGCTGTGAGCCGAACATGGAGCCGGTGCGGCCGAACCCAGTGATTACTTCATCGGCAATGAGCAGCACATCATGTTTTTTGAGTACCGTCTGTATCGCTTCCCAATAACCTTCCGGCGGAGGCGTGATACCACCTGTGCCGAGGACGGGCTCGCCAATGAATGCGCCGACGTTGTCCGGGCCGAGCCGCTCGATCAGCTGATCAAGCTCGGCGGCGCGGCGAGCGGAGAATTCCCGCTCGGTCTCGCCCGGGGTTGCGCCCCAGTAATGATGTGGAACACCCGTGTGAACAATCTGCGGAAGTGGCAGGTCCATGTGGTCGTGATAAAAGCTCATGCCCGTCATCGAGCCCGACACGACGCTGCAGCCGTGATAGCCGCGTTCACGGGAGATGATCTTCTTTTTGGTCGGCTTGCCGCGGAGATTGTTATAATACCAGACGAGCTTGGCCTGGGTCTCGTTGGCGTCCGAGCCGGACATGCCATAGAAGACCTTGCTCATCTTCCCAGGCGCCATCTTGACAAGGCGATCAGAGAGAATCGCAAGCTCGTCGGTCGTGTGCGCCGCATAGGAATGGTAATACGCCAAGCGATATGCCTGACGCGAGATCGCATCGGCCACTTCCGTGCGGCCATACCCGACATTGACGCAGTAGAGGCCGGCAAAGCCATCGATAAATTGGTTGCCACGCGCGTCCTGGATGCGGATCCCCTTCCCTGTCTCCACGATCGTTGGGTCGCCGAGCTTGCCAGTGGCGAAATCCTTAAGCTGCGTGAAAGGATGCAAGACCGAATTGCGGTCCTTTTCGGTGATCTCTTTAATGTTGATGGTCATTGGATGCTTCCTTTCAGGCGGCGATGTTGCCTATGCAGAGGTATTTGGGTTCGAGATATTCGATAAGACCGTGCCTTGAGCCCTCGCGACCAAGGCCGGATTGTTTCCAGCCGCCGAACGGAATGCCCGGCCCCGTAAATTTTGGAGTATTCACTGCAACCATGCCATATTCGAGCCGGTCGGAGAGCCGCATGGCTCGGTTGAGATCTTGGGTATAGACGTAGGCCGCAAGTCCCATCTCGGAATTGTTGGCTCGCGCGACCACCTCCCGTTCGTCGTCGAAGGGCAGGATGGCCGCGACAGGTCCAAACGTTTCGTCCTTCGCAATCGCCATGTCATCGGTCACGTCAGCAAGCACGGCCGGCGTGACGAAGTTCCCGCCAAGCGAATTGTGCTGTGCGCCTGCTGCCATTCGAGCCCCTGCTGCTAGAGCCTCAGAAACCTGGTGCCTGCATTTGTCAGCACCAGACGCCTTTGTCATCGGACCGATGTCGACACCTGACTCCAATCCGTGTCCGACCTTAAGTTTGCTGGTGGCCTCGGCAAATTTTTCCGTAAAATGCTCGTAAATCTCTCGCTGCACATAAATTCGGTTTGCCGCGAGACAGTCTTGACCGGATGTCGCGAACTTGGCTGCCATGCAACCGGCGACCGCAGCGTCGATCGGCGCATCGCCGAAAAGGATGAAAGGAGCATTGCCGCCAAGTTCGAGCGAGACTTTCTTCACAGTCTTCGCGGATTGCTCGAGAAGGATCCGGCCGACCTCGGTCGAGCCCGTAAAAGAGAACGCACGCACGTGGGTGTGCAACAACAGCCGTTTGGCAAGTGGCGGAGCTTCGCCCGTGATCACCTGAAACACGCCGGGCGGAATGCCAGCATCCTCTGCAAGGCGGGCGAGCGCGAGGGCCGACAGTGGCGTTTCGGGTGCCGGCTTTACAATCATCGTGCAGCCAGCGGCCAACGCGGCTCCAGCCTTTCTGGTGATCATTGCCGCTGGGAAGTTCCAGGGCGTAATGGCGACCGTCACCCCGATCGGCTGCAAATGTACGGCCAGCCTGCTTGCGGCGAGATGGCTGGGAATCGTTTCGCCGTAAGCCCGCTCCCCTTCCCCTGCAAACCAATCTAAAAAGCCGGCAGCGTATGAAACTTCGCCGCGGGCTTCAGCAATTGGTTTTCCCTGCTCGGCCGTTATGATGACAGCCAGGTCTTCGGCGCTCTCCCGCATGCCTGCCGCCCATTTCCGCAGATATGCACCACGCTGTAACGGAAGCATCTCGCGCCAGTTGAGGAACGCTGCTCTTGCGCAATGGACCGCGTCGTCAACGTCGGCGTCTGCGCACGCCGCAACTTGAGCGATCTCGTCACCGCTGGCAGGATCAAACACGGCATGAGTATCTGACTTGGAGAGCCAGGCGCCGTTCAGATACGCATCACCACGCAAAAGTTCTGGCCGTTTGAGCCTGCGTAATGCCGTGATTGACGTGCCCCTCATCTAAAGACTCCAATGGTATGCTGATGCCTTAGGTTATTGCTGCCACAGCGCCGATCGGCAGCGCAGTTGATGCCCCTTTAGCTGCATTCCTGCAAACAGCAGCCAATTCGCGTAGAATTGGACACGGCTCACAACTTCACTTGCCAGGAGGCTTAACGACCGCGAGCGAAGTTCGCCGAACGTCGCGCTCGGCGTTGGCAGCGCGAAAAGTAGTTGGTTGCAGCGCCGTTCGCGAGCTCCCGATCTGGCCTCGCGGCATTAGGTTCTCGACTGACACCGATCAGGCGCACTGACGCAGGCGCAACCGCCTCGAATCTTAGACGGAACCCGCCGCAAGGCTACTTTCGTCCGGCACTGTGCAGGGTGACCGCTTCAGACACGATGGCATCGCGGACGACTTCATTCGGAAGGAAGGTCTTGGGGTACCCCGAAATTGAGGTCCCCGCGACAACCCAGACATTCACTTGGTTAAATCGCACGAAACAGCAGAAGAGGATGAAGTGGGCCCGGGGGAAAAGGCGAGCTTCGTGCCGAGCCACCTATCGGGAACCGGCGGAGCACACTCGCCTTCCCAACAGCGCGCAGGGTTGGCAAGAGCCCGCTTCAGGCGCGCGCAAACTCGTCCTCAATGTCCCTCAAAAGCTTAGTCCCGCATTGGTAGAATGGGGCAACTTTCACGCCGCGCTCGCGTCAAAGGTGCCTCAAATTTCGGGCTTCAGATCTTACCCTCCGCTGTTGCAGAGAGCTCATGTGCTAAGCGAGATTCTGCTGTCCGAGAGGTTGGGCATGCCTCACCCTCAGACAGCGCCGTCCTCAGGCTAGATCCGTTGATCCGCTCGCCGCAGGAACAAATTTCAACAGCTCCGAACGGACCCAGTGAGATCGCAAAACGATTTGGGTCACATCCAAATCACCTAGTCCACGACGATCAAGCGGCGATCAACATCTGCCAATCGCTCACCGCCCTTGTCGGCTACAATAAATGATTCAGAGATGGCGGCGCCGAACCCTTCGAGCCTAACCCCCGACTGAAAATGGAAGCACATTCCTGGTTGTAGGATGGTCTTGTCGCTCGCGCGAATACTAACCGTGCGTTCGCCCCATTCCGGCGGGAAGTTGAGCCCGATTGAATAGCCGGAGCGCCCTATCTTGATATACCCGTTCCGCTTGAGGATATCTTGCCACACGGCATTAAGCTCCTCAACGACCGTACCAGGCTTTGCCATCTCGAGCACAGCATCCCCGCCTTCCACTATAACCTCAGCAAGACGCGAGACCTCTGGGGGTGGCTTTCCGATGTGAACGGTGCGGCACAGCGGCGCACAGTAGCGGCGTCGGGTGGCGCCGAACTCCATGAGAACCAGGCCAGAGCTCGGCAAGGGCTCGTCGGTCCAACTGAGGTGCGGCGCGTTCGTCTGTTCGCTAGTTTGGATAAGAGGAGGACCGCTGGAGTCGCCATATTTACCGTCCACCCCTCGTGTCTGGGCACGGTACACCTCCGCGACGACCTCATGTTGCGGCACGCCCGGCCTTAGGTTAGCGATTGCCGTCTGCATCGTATGAGTTGCAAGGTGGCCCGCTTCTCTCATGTACACCAGTTCAAGGTCAGATTTTATCAGCCGTGCCCAATTGACCAGTTCTCGGCTGTCAGAAAACTTGGCATTCGGAAGGCCTTTGACGAGATGTTGATGTGCCCGGGCAGTATAGAAGTGGGCGTTAAGCTCGACACCGATTCGATCAGATCCCCAGCCGCGCGAACTGATAAGCTCGCAAAGATCATCAAATGGATGCAATTCTGGATGTTGAAGTCGATGATCGGAAAATGAGCTTATATTTTCTCTAGGCAAATCCGTCGTTAAATAAGCGGAATTTACATCGACGAAACGCCCGAACCAGAGCGGCATGTCCGACTGGAGATGCACTAAGACCACCTGAGGCACGTAGAACGAGTAGCCGTCAAAGCCGGTGAGCCAATACATATTCGCGGGATCCTGGCAGATCAGCAAGTCCAGCCCGGCTCGCTCCATCCGCTGCTTCACGTCATGAACACGACGCCGAAACTCCTCGGGCGGAAATGGCTTCTCATATTTCATCTCGTCGAGTCCTTCAAAACAGGCATTCCTCGTACGGATCAGGCATTCGTCCTGTCCGCCTAGTTTCTCTTCGTATCACGTCATAAGACGCTGTTTTCCCCGAGGATTTCGTCTTGTCGCGGAAAATCTGCATTTAGTAGGCACTTGCCGCACGTTATCCGCACATGAGCGCCAAATTTTCGGTGGCTCGTAAGCGCCTTACCGATCCCCAATGCGTTGGGACTTGACGCTTTCCGGAAGTTCCAGGGCATGAGCTCTTCGACGCGGCTCTGAGGGTGGCCGTTGAGAATGGCCTGCAGGGTTTCGGCGATATAGGCGACGGGGTTGACGTCGCTGAGTTTGCAGGTCGCCACGACGGATGCCAGCAGCGCCCAATTTTCGGCCCCGACCTCATGCCCCGCAAAGAGTGCGTTTTTTCTCGTTAGAGCCACCGGCCTGATGGCGTTTTCGAACGGGTTGGTGTCCAGTTCGAGGCGGCCGTCCTCAAGGAATCTGGTCAGGCCGTCCCAATGGCTCAGCGCATAGCGGATATCGGTTGCGAGGGTGGAGCCGGAGGAGATCATCGACAGCTGCTTCTCGAACCAGGGCTTCAGGGCCGCGATGATCGGCCCCGAGTGTTCTGTGCGCGAGTCGAGCCGGACCTGCGGCGGTGCGCCACGCACCGTCGCCTCGATGGCGTAGAGCGCGGCGATCTGACGGACGGCCGCCTCGGCGATCGGGGATTTCGTGTTTCTGAACTGCTTGACGAAGCGCCGGCGCAGATGACTCCAGCAGTGGACGAGCGTCCACGGCCCTTCGGCGCGCTGGATGCCGGTCAGCCGCTCATAACCATCATAGCCGTCGCATTGCAGGAACTGCCCTTTGAAGCCTTGCAGGAACTGTTCGGCAAATGCGCCGCTGCGCCCAGGCGCATATGCGCGTGCCGCGGCTGGGGAGGCGGCTCTTCGACCAACAGCGCCGCAAAGCCGGGTGCTGCGGTGCGCGCCACCTCCGCTAACTGGACACCGGGCATCAGGCTCTCCGCTACAATCCGCGCCTTCTCCGCGTCTGTGCGCCGCCGCCGACCCGTCGGACCTTCGATCATATCCAGCCGACCTGCATAGCCAGCGCTTGAGACGTCCAATTGGACGCCCACTTTGTCGTCTCTTTCCATGCACACACCTCCGTCCAAATCGGAGGGTTTCTTCGCATGACCAGGCCAAGCTCGGCAGGGTTGAAACGGAGGGGATCAGCTAAGCGCTTACGGTGGCTCTGCGTCTCCGGTGGAAGATCATGCCCTCCTTACAGTGAAGACGCACACTGCCTGTCACAACAGAATTTCATGCAGGGGCGGCGAGATCTACGTGGGAAGCGCCGACGAGACCAGCGAAGATCGGGACGTTGCGGCCGCCAGGCTCATGCAGCATCCGGGGCGTCCGCGGCCCGATGGACAGGGTATGAGCACCCCCCATCAGGCCGGCTACTCCTAATATGTGAGCATGATCCTCTGGTACAATTCAGCAGCCTTGGTCAGTTGATCGATTTCAACGAACTCGTTGTTCGTATGCGCTTGGGCAGTACGCCCAGGTCCGATAATCACACACGGGATCCCAGCCAATGACAGCTGATTTGCATCCGAGCCGCCGGTGGCCCCCTTCTGCTCTCCGGTCCCCGCGACGTGGGCACAAGCCGCTCCTGCGACTGCTGCAATTTTGCTCGATTCGGAGCTAATTGGAGGCGGGTCTTCCAATGCGGGAAGCAATGACCGAACGTTGATCTTGTCTTCACCCTGGCGCAGGCCTTCCAATATGCTTTCTACCTCCGCCAAGGCGTCCTGCGGCTGCTCCCCGGGTATAAGACGCCGATCGACCCAGATACGGCACACCGGCGGTACAGTGGTAAGTTCCAGACCTCCCTCGATAAGACTCACGGTCAGCTGTGAGGACCCTACCAATGGGTGCTGCGCTCGAGACACAAGGGATCGATGGTGCTCATCAAGTGCCAATACCACCTTGGCCATGCCCGTGATCGCGTTTACTCCAAGATGAGGCTTCGACGTGTGAGCAGGCACACCCTGAACCTCGATTTGCCAGCGGACGGACCCCATATGAGCTACGACAAGCTCTAATTCGGTGGGTTCACCGACCACCGCACCCTCATAAGTGACACCGGAATCAGCAATAGCGCGGGCGCCCAGTTTGCGGTACTCTTCGTCAATGCTGGCTGCCACGACCACCGTGGCCCTGGGTTGTCGTTCACCAAGTGAGCTAAGGGCGATCAACATAGCTGCCAGCGATCCTTTTGTGTCGCAGCTACCTCGCCCATAGATTCGTCCGTCCCGTTGCTCACCCGAGAATGGATCTGATTCCCACCTATCGATAGGAACGGTATCCATATGAGCAATGAATAGAATACGCCTGTCGGGTTCTTTCCCAGGTACCCAAGTCAAGAAATTCGAGCGACCATCGGCCACCTCCTGAATCCCATAAGCTAGGTTTCGTTCCTTGCAAAAGCCCTCGAGGAACTTGGCTACACCTTGCTCTCCACTACCTTGTGGTGACAACGAGGGGTTGATGCTCTCGATCTTTATGAGGTCTTGGAGAAGTCCGATAGTCTCGGCGCTCTGGGTCGGCATGTACTCTCCTGTGTGCGATAAACTAGCCGTGTCGCTCTTACTTCGACCAACTCTTGGCTAGATTGATCACGCGATCGACTTCATCGGTGGTGTTGTAAAGATGCAGGGAGAACCGAAGCATGCCTCTGCGTATTGAGACGACTACCCGGTTCTTCGTGAAATGCTCGTGAAGCGACCGAATGCGGGCGTCGACTGGGCGTCCTTCAACAAGATCGCTGGAATTGCCAACGGCTACGATGCTTCCAGTGTGAGCGCCTGGTGCCCCCCCGCAGACCGGAAGCCCGATATCCAAGAGACCCGTGGCCATACGTTTTGCGAGTGAGGTAACGCTCCGGTCGATCGACTCGGTTCCAATATCAAGTAGCTGGCCCATTGATGCATATGCAGCCAACATGCCGGGGAAGTTGTAATGCCCGATATCGAAGCGGGGCGCGCCAGAGCGCAACTTTACAGAACTAGGTACCGGAGCTGATTCTGGCGCGTTTCCGAAATCTACGCTGAAGCGCGCAAGATAGGCCGGGCTCAGCCGATCGGCCCATTCTTTGCGGCAATATAAAAAACCCGATCCATAAAGACCCATCAAACCCTTCACAGTGGACACTGCCAAACCATCCACGCCAAGTCGATTGACGTCGGTGTGGAGTATCCCAACAGATTGCGTCGCGTCCGCCAAAAGAAATGCACCGTAGCGCCTACAGGCTTCGGATATTTGCTCCATGACGGTCCGAAATCCCGGAACCATCGTCACCGTCGCCAAAGCAACAACGCGGGTATGAGAATCAATCGACTTTACGAATGCTTCAGGAGGAATTGAACCGTTATCCGGCTCTACGACTCGCAACTCGACATTGTAGCGGTCCCTGATCTGAATCCATGGCAAGATATTATTTGCGTGTTCCAATTTAGGGCATAGAACGACGTTGTCTCCATCTCTCCAATCGATCGCATTAGCGATGATGTTGATGCCTTCCGATGCATTCTTGGTAATTGCAATTTCATCGTGATCTGAATTGATAAATTGTGCGAACCTAGCGCGAGTACGCTCGACGTGTTCGAGCATTCTTTCTTCGTCGTTTAGGCCATGCAGCCGATTGTTCAAATGAGGCTCGATTGAAGCCAATGTTGTACTTGATATGAGGCCCTGGTTCGCGACATCCATGTAGATGGCGTTTGCTGTGGCTGGAAACTCCTTTCGGAGGATGTCCAAGGGAAGCATATGGCTTTCTCTCCTGGGAGTGCGGACGTCGGTTGAGCTACCTTGTTCAGGCGATCGTTCAGGCAAGGGCAAGAATGCCGCCGGAAAGGTCTGCGCTGACCTGCCCAGTTTACACGGTGCTCGTGCCGACTTCGGTCTAACATTCGGTTCCCCACGCCGCATTCCTGCGCGAATCCGCGATTCACGCAGAGATCGCGAGCCAAATCCCACTCGGATCACTGAAGCGCCTCAACGAAATGCAGCTGCAACAATTGCCTCACGACATCGGAATGTGAGGTAATTCTTAGACCCGCGGTTACGGCTTCTCACCAGTGCTTGGAGCGGCGATAGCCTGATTGAGCCGACCTTCTCCTCCAACGCCCGCCACCCATGCGGATCATAGTTCATTCGCGGCCGGCGCTCGAGGGCCGGAAGGCATCCGAAAGCCGGAGCCGGTCCATAGCCTGACTCTCATGGTTTCCGATTATGCTGCAACGCAATACCTAAGCGATGTCCCTCCCGACGCGCTTGCCTCGAACTGATGCGAACGTGCTGCAACCATGTTTTCTGCACCTGAGCAACGAAATCGCTAGTATCTTTTCGACCGGGGATCGCCCCCCACCCGACGAATCTGCCGTTCTTGCGCCGGCCAGCAACTGCTCACCAGCGACGCCCATCGATTCAGCGGCACCCCTCAGATAGTTATACTATGCCGATATTGTGCGCAGATGGCGATAGAAACGCCGATTTTCTGCGACTGGGACCGATGTTAAGCGCCGAGAGGGCGTTTGGCACTTGCTACATTTTGGACGTACGGACTGGCGGCCTTGGCATTGGCCGATATCATCAATGAGCAGAGATTGTGAATGGATCTGGATCGAATTGACCGGAAGATTCTCAACGTCGTGCAGCGCAACAATCGCCTTACGACAGAGGAATTGGGCGAGCTTGCCGGACTATCGGCTACCGCTTGTCAGCGGAGGTTAAAGCGACTTCGAGACGCTGGCGTGATTGAAGCGGACGTTGCGATAGTTTCACCGGAAGCCGTCGGTCGGCCCCTGCTCCTGCTGGTATCCATCACTCTCGAGCGCGATCGCGCAGATATCATCGATCGTTTCAAGCAGGCAATTCGGCGGACGCCTGAGATCATGAACGCGTACTACGTTACGGGTGAAGCGGATTTTATTATTACGGTCTCTGCTCAGGACATGGCCGAGTACGAAGCGTTTACCCGTCGTTTTTTTTACGAACATCTTGAAGTAAAGGGGTTCAAGACAATCGTCGTAATGGATCGGATCAAGGCGTCGTTTGCTCTGCCAATTGCTGAAGTGTAGCCTTCCCAAGAGCCCGCCCAGGCAACCACCACGCGCATTCCGTGGGTCGCAGTTGTCCCACACTTCTGACTGTCGGCTGTCCTATTTCGAATGGTCCCGCATATATACCAGGGAACCTCCTCTCAGCCAGCAGGTGTTATGCGCCAAACACCAAAAAACGATGATATCCTGCGGGGCCAAGGCGCCCTTCGCGCAACCAAGCTCTTTGGCACTTGCTACATTCTGAACGGAGCGGAATTCAGGATTGTCGGTCCCCGGCTAATTGGAGCGCGCGTTCAGTCGGCGGAATAGCTGGGTGGCAACGTAGAGGATGTTGTGCTCCGGCAGCGCGGAAAAGGGTCTCCCGGCTCTTGCAAGGACAAAGCGTGAAATTCGCCTGCAAACGGCAAAGAAAGGAAAGTCCCGTGGCAATTCTCAATAGCGTCGCAGAGTTTCTCCCCGAGATAGTGGCTTGGCGCCGGGACATCCACGCACATCCCGAACTGGGTTTCGACATCCCACGCACTTCGGCCTTTGTCGCCGAGCGCCTGCGCGAATTCGGCTGCGACGAGGTCGCGACCGGCATCGGCAAAACCGGCGTCGTTGGCGTCATCAAGGGCAACAGGGTCGTGAACGACGGTAACCTAAAGGTCATCGGATTGCGCGCTGACATGGACGCGCTGCCGATCAACGAAGCGACCGATCTGCCCTATGCGTCCAAGAACAAGGGCTTGATGCATGCGTGTGGTCATGACGGCCACACCGCAATGCTGTTGGGCGCGGCGCGCTATCTTGCCGATACTCGGAATTTTGCTGGAACGGCAGTCATGATCTTCCAACCTGCCGAGGAGATCGGTACCGGCGCCATCGCCATGCTAGAGGACGGTTTGATGGAGCGCTTCGGTATCGAGCACATCTATGGAATGCACAATCGTCCCGGCTTGCCGGTTGGTGTGTTCGGCATCCGACAAGGTCCGGTTATGGCGGCAACCGATAGTATTGAGGTTAGAATTGAAGGGCGCGGTGGGCATCCTGGAAGGCCCCATGAATGCATCGACCCCATCCTGGTGGGCGCTCAGCTTGTGGCGGCCCTGCAGCAAATCCTGGCTCAGAACATTGACCCTGTCGACTCGGCAGGAATTTCGTTCCACCAGTTTCAGTCCGGGCAGAGACTGGTCCCCGTCATTCCGCAAACAGCGGAGTTGGTGGGAACCATGCGGACGCTAAAGCCGGAGGTGCGTAAGTTCGTGAAGGATCGGGTGGGTGAAGTGGTCGCCGGCATCGCCCAGATCACCGGTGCCAAGATAGATCTTACCTTCCAGAGCTTCGATGCAATTCTCTTCAACCAGCCCCTGCAGACCGACCTTGCTAGAAGCGCGGCCAAAGGCGTGGCCGGTGAAAACAACGTACTCGAGACGCCACCGGTAATGGGGGGGAAGATTTCTCCTTCCTGGCGCAGGCGCGGCAGGGTGCTTTCGTTTGGTGCGGGAACGGCGACAGCGCCGGCTTGCATCACCCTGCCTACAATTTCAACGACGAGGCGATTCCTTATGGAACATCGTACTGGATCAAGCTCGTAGAGAACACGTTGGCAGCTTGAGATATGACCGACCCCGTCCGACGTCTTGATGATCGGACTGACAATTTCATCCTTCAATCCAGCATAACAAATCGGGGAAGGTCGCAGAACGACGAACAACTGCCGCCCTGTGCCAGGATTGACTTTAGCGGACATCGTGAAATGAAAAGTCGTTTATCCGTGCCAACATCTCTTGAGGGTCTGTCGGCGTGCGAATGCCTGGAGCTGTACCGAACGCGGCAGCTCTCGCCTGTTGAAGTCGTCGATGACTGTCTCAGCCGTATCGACGCCAACAACCCGACGCTGAACGCATTTTGCCTCATCGACCACGAAGGGGCCAGGTCTGTTGCCCGGGCTTCGGAGGGTCGATGGATGAAAGGGGAGCCAGCCGGAGTACTTGATGGCATTCCGGCTACCATCAAAGACCTCACCTTGACACGAGGCTGGCCGACAAGACGTGGCTCATTGTCCGGCAGCACCGAGGGGCCCTGGACAGACGACGCGCCTGTTCCAGCCCGTATCCGTGAGGCCGGTGGCGTTATCCTGGGCAAGACAACCACTCCAGAATTTGGCTGGAAAGGGGTAACAGACAGCCCGGTCTACGGGATCACCCGGAATCCCTGGAATCCTGATCTGACACCAGGCGGGTCGTCGGGAGGGGCGGCAGTTGCGGCTGCGCTCAACCTTGGCTTTCTTCATCAGGGTAGCGACGGCGGGGGATCAATCCGGATACCGGCGAGCTTCACGGGAACCTTCGGCTTCAAGCCAACCTTCGGCATTGTTCCGCAATGGCCAGCTAGCGCCATGACAACGCTGTCTCATTTGGGGCCGATGACCCGCACCGTTGCGGATGCGACCCTGATGATGAATGTGATTGCACGAAAGGACGCTCGCGATGGCTATGCGGGTCCGGCGTACCCAGGTTTCGACCCCGATCCAGCAAAGACCACTCTCAGGGGCCTGCGGGTCGGCTACAGTCGAAATCTCGGCTATGTGAAAGTGGCGCGAGACATCCAGAATGTTACCGACAATGCGATCGATCAGCTTCGGGCTCTTGGGGCCGAGGTGGCCGAAGTCAATCCGGGATTTGCGGACCCGGTGGAGGTGTTTTCTACATTTTGGTTCGCTGGCGCCGCCCGTATTGTGTCACGAATGAACAAACAGCAAAGACAATTACTAGATCCTGGCTTTCTGGAAGGTGCCGAACGCGGGCTGAAGACCACGCTTGCCGAATTTCAGGACGCTGAGGCGCTGCGGTTCGAGCTTTCCGCTCTCATGGCGAAGTTTCACGAAAATTACGATGTCTTGGTCACACCGACCATGCCTATCGCGCCGTTCCCAGTCGGACGAAATGTGCCAGATGACAGTTACACAGGATGGGTGGACTGGACACCCTTCACGTACCCATTCAACCTAACTCAGCAACCAGCAGCGTCGATTCCATCGGGCCTGGATGATCAAGGGCTGCCCGTCGGGCTACAACTGGTCGGTGCGCGCTATTCCGACACCACCGTCCTAGCCGCGGCATATGCGATCGAAAGACGCCTGGGGCTTCCTTCTTTGGCGAGGAACAACTTTACTCCCGCCGTCCCTTAACACTCTTAGTCGTGAGCGGGGTGGCGAGAGCACCCAGACGCGTGGGGGCTTGAAAAGCCCTGCCGCAGGCTTCTCAAAATTGCGAAGCCTACCAGCCCATAGTTTACAACTCCCGGAGAAGCCGGCCGACGACGCCGCGATCGTGGAGATCGCCGCGTTGGCCGCCACCGCTTAGCAACTACTAACGTGTCTTGCGGCGTTCAGACCACTGGATACTGCGGCGAACTTCAACCCTGACGAGTTGCCTAGTCATCAAAGGCAGCGCTGCACAACGTTTTCCAACAGCTTCGATATATTGTTATTAAAGTTGTTTATCGGCAGGCTCCCGCAAAACAGGATCGAACCTGCGGAGAAGACAAAATTTCCTTGTGGCTTTGGCACGAAGCAAAGATCCGCCCGAATCTCCGAAGCCTGCCAGGCCGGCATATTCACTTCCGCTCCCCAGTTCACCTTTTCCGGAACGATGTTGTAATCGCCAACAAACTTCTCGGATGCCGCCAAAACCACGGCTCCGGCGGGCGTGCCTAGGGCTGGGTCGACAATATCGACTTCGAACCCAGCGGCCCCACCGCCGGACAGTCCAAAATTACCGAGAATTTCATCATCGATCCCGTCAAACAACCATGCAAAGCTAGGATCATAAGAGGCTTCGGTGCGACGGTAGTAAGAGCCAGTGAACGGCCCGTGAGCCGACATTCCTACGCCGACAAGCCGCTGCGGGGGTCTATCGTTCTTGAGCCAGAGGCCGCCGTATTGGCCATCGAAAGCATGAAAATTCTCGCCCGATTCTGCCTCCCAGGCCCTAGCGCCTGTCTCGCCACGCCGAATTTCTATGGCTGCACGAAATACCTCGCTGGTAGCTATTCGCCAATAGAACCCGTTGCCCCCAAGGTAGCCCAAGTTGCCGCCACCGGCAACGAAATCTCCAATCGCATCCAAGGTGCGAGCCGTATGATATTCCGGGTGCGTTACTGTCAGCAGCAACTGATACCCTTCAAGGGCCTTGCTACCCTCTGCGTCAAGGTCATGATCTGTGACAACATCAACAGAAACATCCTTTGCTGCGCACCACGCCATCAGATGCATGTCGGCGGGGAAGATACGCAATCCAGACCCCCGCGCGTCGGGGTATGCGAAGTAGCCGGGCCGCATGGTTAGCTGTGGCCGCAACATAGAACTGAACTGGATCCCGCCGCCATCCGGATGCAAATCATACAGCGAGCGACCGAACTCCGGATGTTCCTCCGGGTGGTGCGGATAAGCACCCCAGGCATGGCGCCTTTCGATATACGTGGCGTCGAAGTTGCCGCGGGGATGGTTCGCGTAGGCGAGATAGGTGAATGTGGAGAAAAGCACTGCAACCTGTGCTTTTGGTGCGTCTTGAGCTGGGCGAACAAAGAAAGGGATGATGTCCTCAGCGTTCTCGCATCTCAAGCGGATACCGTACACTCCGCTTGGAAGGTCTCGGGGTATATCGAAGCAGAAATCCGTCTCCCACCCACAGTCGTAAAGGTCGTCCTCGTGGAAATGAATTGCTGCATACTCATCAAGCGCGTGCCTCCAGCACATCTCTTGGCCGGACCATCGCGAGCCACGTACGGCTCTTGCCGGCAGATTGTGGAGGAGGCCGTCTAGTCGCAACGGACCTTTATCGCGTATGTGTGATGTCGGAATGTCGATCCCGAAATCCCAGAAGGCAAGGATGTCTCCTTCCGGCACATCACTGTCCACGAGACGTTCGACAAGCTGCGCCCCGCGCAACAACATCGGGGCTTCAAGCCGCCCGTTGAAAAACGATGTGAACGCTAGTGGATCTCCAGCCTGCGGTTTGGCCGCCAGCACTAGTTTCGAGAATCCCCCCGCCCCCTTTCGTCCTCGGCTCCGGACCTCAAAAGATCGGGAACCAGTCTCGACAGAGTATCCTGCAAGATGCATACCGTCTCTTAGGATGGCCAGCCGCAACTCATACCATCGGCCGTTTTCGAACGAGAAGGAAACAGCGCTTTTCTCGCCAAACGCCTCCAGCTCCAGGCCGTTCTTCCGAAGAAGTATTGAGGCCATTCCCTCTGATGGATCAATGAACGAAAACAACACTTGGGGCGTCGTGCGCAGTAGACGCGGTTGGAACCTGATCGAAAACGTAGCACCCGCGTCGATATCGATACTGCCAAGGGGAACGATGCCGTAGGAACCGGGACGCGATACCTTCGCTACTGATCGGTAGGAGCCTTCGAAAGCCGATGAGACCGGCCGAACATCAATGCCTGGCCCCTCCGGATTGGGATCCGCTGAGAATATGCGAACGAGATCAGCGGCGTAGTCGCTGGAAAAACTGCTGGACACTTTCACTTCGATATCTTCGCCTGCACGGGCAGAAAGGCGGTTTGTGTAGCCGATCAGCATGCCCCATTCTCCTTCGAGTGATCTCGCTTTGCTCGTTGTCCGTCACGTAAGCGCAACCTTGGCCAGATCTAACGGGTCACGTCCGGAAGGAACCGCCTCCTTCCGTTGTGCTCGTCAACCGTGGCAAGTGGTAGAGTGGCTACCTAACACGCACTTGATCCCGTGACATGGTCAGCCAGCTTCTGGTGGCATCGCCATCACATCTTTTCGGGCGGTTGCGCGGCAACATGGTAATTGGTCAACTCCTTTCAGCCATATTGGTCGCCTGCTCTGGGCTTTGCGCCCCGCCGAGCGCACGCCGCAGCTTCTGTGCTACAGTCAAGCCGCTCTCGATGGCGCCATCGACGTACCCGTACCATCCACTTGCATAGTCGGTTCCTGCAAGGTACACGCCCCCTTCCGGGTTAACGAGCTCCCGGTGGTATTTAGTCAGCTGACCGGGACGAGCGATCGTCCAGGTCTGACCGGAGAATGGGTCGCCCGTCCAGTTGTGTCCCAGGGTTCCAGCGACGATGGCATCCGGGAGCCATTGGCGCACCGCAGCTTGGACCTGCGTCAGATCGTTCATATCGAACCGCGCAGCGTCCGGCCCGAGCACTTGGGCGATAACGCCGCCATCGATGCGAGTGCGAGTTTCCATCCACGTTAGCGGGTGCTCAGATGAGGCCAACGCCACAAACGGCTCATATTCGCCGACCAGTTGAAGGAAAAACATGGATCCCTGCGTTGCCTGACGCTCGGCTATCATTGCCCGCTTGGCTTCGCTGAGGGGGGGGACGAAGTTGATTCCCGATAATGCGTTGACCGGAGCCGTCACAACGACAGCCTTGGCGGCCCACTCGGCGCCGCTCGCGGTATGAATCCGAACACCTCCGTCGGTCCGTTCGATCCGTTCCACCGCGGTATTCAATAGCACTTCGGCACGCGAGTCCGCGAGGATTGCTTCGACTACGGCCTGAAGCCCTCCTCTGACACGGAAGCGGATGATGTCTCCCACGCTGAACCCACCCGCGCTTGCTAACCGGCGTAGGGCTTGGGTGTAGGCGCCCCGTTCCACGGGGGCACTGAACGCGGCAGTGAAGGCGGCTTCGAGGATCGCGCGCTCGTCCTCAGGCATCCCCAAATGGGCAAGACCCTCCGGCATCGATAGACTGTCGGCCTGCTCCACTTCCGATTCGCGAAAGAACGGGTCGTAAGGGCGTTCAAACACAGCCCTGGCCACCGGCGAAATACGCTCGAGGCCGCGACCGATCCGGTCATCCATCTCCTCGGGAGACATCCGCTCCAAGCGGTTCCCGTTGAGAAACAGAGACTTCGCAAAGCCCTGCCCCTCATCATGCAGGTCGAAGATCTCGAATCCATACCGCGTCAACTCTGCCCAGATGTGCGGCTGCGACCAGTGAACCAGTTGGCCGCCGACTTCGAAGGAGCGCCCCCAGGCCTGGCGCGACCAAACCCTGCCGCCAATCCGATCACGGCCTTCCAAAACCACGACATTATGTTCGCTGTTGCTGAGCTCGCGCGCTGCCACGGCGCCGGCAAATCCGGCGCCTACGACGACGACATCACAGTTTTTCGACGCCATCCGTGTCCTCCAGCTTTGTAGGCCTCATTGAACGCTTGCGAGTAAAGCGATCTGCTGCAATCTAGATTGATACAGGATGATGTTGGCGACCTTTCGGCCCTTCGTTCGCGTAAAACCTGCAATTATGGGCCGCAAAACGCTTAAAGTGCGCATTGGGATTCGGTGCGTTCAGTTGGCACAGTTAGATACCGGTCGGGCAGCGGTCGAGCCGGGATGGGGCCCGACATCGGAATCTGTAAGAGATGTCGGCCTGCGGGACCGAGCCAAGCAACCCTGAACCGCTTGGTGCTCGAATATGCGCGATTCCAAATTGGACAGCCGTGGGTATGTCTGGTGCAAGGCGGGCATGGCCTTCAACTCACACCTTGTTCACGATCTGATCGCCTCTCTCCCCCGGCCGAAAGGAACGCATTCTGCGGGACCGCCAAATTTACAGCTCGCTCCTTTTCGCTCCTTGAACGCGGAAAGACAGCAGCCAAGATGAGCGCTGAACAGCAACAAACAGCGGCCGACTTCCGCGAGCTGCGTGAGGCGCATCCCGGCGTCATCGAGCTCGCCCATCACGAATGTCCGCCTGGGGTGGTCGCGGAAGCCGACTTCGCCGGCTCGACGGCGGCGATGTCAGACTATGTCGCGCGGCGTAAGCCGGCGCATGTGGTACTGATGACGTAGTATTCAATGAACGACAACATCGCGGTCGAGCATCCAGACGTGGATTCGTGCGCCCCAGCAATCTGTGCTCCGCACATGGAGCGCCTCACATCCGCTCGGCGCTAGGACTGGCGCGTCGGCAGACGTGTAGAATGACGTTCACCGCCCTCATTTGCGCTGCATCTAAACCGTGAGGTAGCCGCCATCAATCGGCAGAGTTACCTCGTTGATGAAGCTCGCCGCTTTCGACGCCAGGAACACCACCGGCTCAGCAATTTCACGAGGCTGTCCGAACCGTCCCATTGGGCAATGCCATTGCAGCCACTCATCCGTCTTACCGTCTCCCTTTCCACCCATTGCGGTGTCGATATAGCCCGGCGCCACTGCGTTGACACGTATGGAGTAGGGTGTAAGCTCTCGGCACATGATCTGCGTTAGCGACCGAACGCCGCCCTTCGATGCGGTGTAGCCGACATGAGCGAATCCGCTCGTGAACGCGACCACTGACGAGATATTGATGACAGTTTCCTTTGTCGACTTCAGTGCTGGAAGGAACGCACGGCTCATATCGAAGGCGCTCGTCAAATTGACGGCAATGCTTCTGTCCCAGATCTCGGGAACCAGCGCCGAGTATCAGTCGCCGAGCTCAGCAGTCTGTCCGTCACATTGTAGTTCTGGCAGAAAAGGACAGAACCACGCCGCGAGCCAAGCACCTACATCATGAAGCGCATTGCCGAACGGCTGTTGTCCAGACATGAGCTATGTTTTGGGATAGTCTCGACGGCCCTCCAAGCGGTCAAGCCACGGAGGCGAACGTCATCCGATAAAGGGTCGCGGCGTCATAGACGGGTAGTCCTGTCCTACGACGGATTGCTGACGTCACCATCGGGAACAATGTACATTCAAATAGGAGGGCGGCAATTCCCGGATGTGCGGCGCGAAGTCGCGCGACACAGGCTGCAACCTCCGACCCCATTTCAACAACACCAGCCGGCCAGGTGTCACCTTCAATGCCGCCGATCACTACTCTTGCCCGTGCGGATGAATCATCAATGCCCAGCAGCTCTTCGCCGCAATGTCTTGAGTCTGCGGCCACAACGGCGAGCATTGCGTCAGCCGGAAGCTGCCGGAGTAGCGTGGGCGCCAGTAGCAGGCTCGACATGGCCACAGGGACTTTGACAGACGCCGCCACTGCAGCCTGGTACCGGATACTGAACCCGCAGTCCCCGGTTATCGCGACAGCTCCGCGCTCGACCAACCGCCTGGCAGCTGCAATGTAGGCTTGCTCGAGAGAAGCATCGCCGGGAATGACCCTATCCGCCAAAGCCCCGGCCGCGGTCTCTATTATAATTGGGAAGTCGAAAGTTGCCGGGTTGAAGACCGACTCCGGTCGCGGTGGCGGAAATTCACCAGGCGCAAGCCCGATCTCCAGCCCAACAATTCCGAGGGCTCTTTGTTGCGTTGTCACGGAACCATCCTTGTTCTGGAAGCAGCTAACGTGGTGATTTTTGCAATTCTGCCATTACTTGGGCGATAGAGACGATGTCTGGTCACGCAAATTTAGCAGCGTCAAATCGGCATTTTTAGAGAAATATGCTTTCCAAGCGCAGTAAATCGGCGTTAATTTGGCACGTCCGCATGAAAGCCGTAAAACGGCTTCGTAACCGCGGAAGCACTTCTGCCAATGCAGTCGAAGTTCTGCACCCCTTTCCTACCACCTGTGGGGCATCGGGTTTGCATCGGCATCAGGCAATCGCCTTATGTCATTCCGATAGACCGTGAACGGCAGACGGAACGCACTATCAGATCTTCAAGACTGCAGCTGGCGGACAGGCACCGCTGTTTGCGGAACCCGGCCATCATCGGCTTGGGCCGGACAAATGCTAGAGCACGTCCTGTTTAATCCGGTTCATATCCTGCGGCTTTGAAGTAGTTGGCACATTCGGCTGGGGTGAAGAGGTCGACGACCGCGCCGACCGCGTCCCACAGAGCCTTGATGGTTCTCTCGGCCTTTGCTCGCAGCAGCGCCTTGAGTTTGGCGAAGGCGTTCTCAATCGGATTGAAGTCGGGACTGTAAGGCGGCAGGTAGAGCAGGCTCGCGCCCGCGGCGTCAATCGCGTCGCGCACGCCGGCGGCCTTGTGGGCGGGAAGGTTGTCCATGACGACTACGTCGCCCTCCGACAATGTCGGAACCAGCACCTGCTCAACATAGGCCAGGAGCATGTTGCCGCTCATGGCGCCGTCGTAGACGAAGGGCGCAGTCATGCCCGTCAGCCGCAGCGCTCTGGTGAAGGTCGTGGTCTTCCAGTGGCCATGCGGCACGCCGGCCCGGCAGCGCTCGCCGCGCGGCGCTCTTCCACGCAGGCGGGCCATCTTTGTGGAGAGGCCGGTCTCATCGATGAACACGAGCTTCGCCGGATCGAGATCGAGCTGGCCGTCGAACCAGTCCCGGCGCCGCTTCAGGATGTCGGGGCGATCCTGCTCCAGTGCGTGCGCGGACTTTTTTTGAATGTCCAGCCGTGGCCGCGAAGCCAGGCGCTCAAGGCGCTGCGGCTGATCCGCACCGACTGCTTGCGACGAGCCGCTCCACCATCTCGTTCAGCGTGATGTCCTTGCGCTCCTCGATCAGCCCGACGATGAAGGCTTCATGCGCATCGAGGCTGGAGGCGCGGCGGCGGCGATGCGGGCGTGGTGCCAGTTCGCCGATCTTCGCCCGCGCAATCCAGCGGATCGCGCTGGACACTCCCACGCCGAACCGCGCCGCCGCTTGCCGCGCCGACATGCCCTCGTCCGAAGCCTTCAAGACCCGCGACCGAAGATCCCCGCTCAATGCTCTTCCCATCGTCCACCTCCATCGAGGTGGATGTTGAATCAGCACAAAACGCAGCCCTCACATCACAATCGATTCATCGATCACAGGACGTGCTCTAGTTTGGAGCCATGAATGAATTCGGGCGGCAACCTCGATTTTGACTTCAACCTGGCCCCGAAAAAACCGCGCCGAGAACTATTCGTCCTGCTGTTCTTCTTTGAGAGCGGCCTTATGGTGAGCCCATCCGGGACGTGGGGCACCGGGAGCACGAA
>NZ_JBVVPU010000031.1:0-17079 GCF_055811295.1 Mesorhizobium sp. WSM4871
CAACCTAAGTCAGCCGGCCATGAGCGCGGCCGTCGCCCGGCTGCGCGATTATTTCAACGATGAACTGGTCGTCCGTGAACAATGAAAGCGGATCAGGCTGCAACAGGTTTTGTCAGGCAGTTGAGCGCCGCGATGAGCAGCCACAAAAGCTGCCTGAACCGGTTGAGCAGCAGCGGGGCGCAATTTGTCGCGGTGATAGACCGGCTCCCGACTTCTGGCAGACCTCGAGCATGCGGGTCTGGATTTCTTCGCATGTCGCTGGCGTCAGATGGGTTATGAGCCTGCCCTTCATCATTTGCCCTTCCTCACCTGATAGATAGTACCGCGTGACCCCGAGATCGCGGGCGATTTGTGTTGGGCCATGACCCTGTTTCAGCCTTTGTCGGATCTCGTTGCGGTCGATTTTCGGTGGCCGGCCCTTGTATGTGCCGTGCTTGTTGGCAGCAGCGATTCCCTCCGCCTGGCGCTCGCGCCGCAGATTGGTCTCGAACTCGGCAAAGACGCCGAGCATGTCAAAGAAAGCCTTGCCGGCGGCGGTCGACGTATCGACGGGCTGTTCGGTCGCGAAGAGATGCGCGCCTTTCGTCTTTACCTGCAGGTCGCGCAGCGACCTGGCCAGCCGGTCGATCCGGGTGACGACGAGCGTCTCACCGGCATGAATGAAGTCGAGAATTGTATTGAGCTGTGGACGGCCTTCCAGGGTAGAACCGCTTTTCTGCTCTTCGCGGATGACCTCGCAGCCGGCGGCCTTGAGCGCGGCGATCTGCGCGGCGAGGTTCTGTTCGGTGGTGGAGGTGCGGGCGTATCCGATGCGGGTTATGCAAACTGTTCATTTTGGGTGTGCCGGCGCGATGCTCTGTTCATTAACGAAGATTGATCCCAAAATATACAAGCTTTTCCGGTTGCGACATGTTCATGGCAGGTGTTCAGGCCGGGTATACCCAAATTAGAACACGCCCATCGGTTCCGGCGGTCAGTTACGCCGTCGTCGTGGTTTCAGCTTTCTGGTAACCTCCGCCAGCCACGCGACTGCACCGGGCGTGGCCTGCCAGGCCTGGCCGTTTTCCTCGACGTAGTCAGCTGCCTCATCCTCGCCCCCAAAGTGATATAGCCGTCGATGGAAGCAACCAAAGGCTGCTTGCCGGAAAGGACGCCAGGCACATGGCTGTTCGCGAGCCAGGCCTCCTCGGCAAGCTTGCCGGCGCCCGGATCGTTTTCACGAAAGGCAAGAAGTGCCCGCGTGTAGAGCCATGCAGCAGCGCCATCGTCTTCGTGCTGTTTGAGAAGCTTCCTCAGGGCCTTGATATCGTCGCGCGCCAGCAAATGCCCGGCCAGCACGTAGCGGATGCCCTGATTGTCATTCGGATTGAGCTTGAGCATTGACTGATAATGGTCGATGGCCTCCTGATGCTGACCAAGCCGCCAGAGTACCGCGGCAAGACCTGCCCGCGCCCGCATGTAGGGGCGCGTCTCGAGAAAACCCCAGAAGCGACCGGCATATTCCTCAAACCCGTCAGGGCCCAGCGCCTCTTCACCCGCCGCGACGCCCTTCTGGTAGTAGTCCAGCACTTCCTCGACAGACCCCGCCTCTTCTTCGGCCAACAGCACAAAGGCGTCGGCGCACAACGGCGAGACTTTAAGCGCTTTCCTGGCCAGCGTAATACGCTTGCTGCGACTGGTTGCTTCCCAAGCCTCATACATGATATCTTGCGCAGCGTCCGTCGGGTCGCTCCCACGCCCTCCGCCGAAAAGACCTGCCATGAACCCCTCCATGCCGCGCCGGTCCGGCATCGGAGGCAGAGCATTGTCATTTTCCGGCTTCTTGGATTTCGCCACTGCCTTCTTTCGGGGCTTCTTCGATACAGGCATTTCTACCATTCCCTTCGACGCTTCACGCCGCTTGTTTCTGCTCAAAATCGATCCGGCTGTTCAGGTCGAGGTTGAAGCGGCCATAAGGATTGACGTGCGCGTAGATCAGCGGCGTCAGGCCGCGATAATCCTCCGGCGTCAGTCGCGCCGACCATTTCGGCTCGCTCAACACCGACTGCATCATGCGCGTGTTCACATAGACAAGCGACGCCTGCAGCAGATGCAGGGCCAGCACCGATATCTCCTGCTCATCGAGCCGGTTCGAGGCGATCTCGCCGCCCTTGCCGAAGAAGACGAAGCTGTTGGCGCTGTTCCAGTTCTCGACCACATTCAGGCCTTCGTGGATTTCGCGGCGGAATTTCTCGTGGCGCAAATACCGGCACAGGAAGATCGTCTTGATCGCCCGGCCGAGTTCGGCGAGTGCCTTATAGGTCGGGTGCATCACCTCGGCGCGGGCGAAGCGGCGCAGGATCGCTTCGGGATCGGCTAACCCGCTGTGCATGGCAGCCGCATATTTGACCATCTCGTCATACTGCTGCTCGATCTCCCCCAGCTGATGACGCTGGAAAGAATGGGAAGCAGATTGGGCAATTCAGCGCGCAGGCCTGGATGCGGCAGCGCCAGCGTCTGCCGGGCGATCGCCTTAAGGCGTGGCGCCAGTTCAAACCCGAGCAGATGGCAGAAGGCAAAGTCGATCGAGCTCTGGCCGTGGCTGTCGACATACTGCCGCTGGATCTCCATGTCGGTGCAATGCCGAAGCACGCCCTTGATCATCGAAGCAACTTCCGAGGACGAGCAGCGCTTGAGCTGCGAGAAGACGCAGGTTGAACCCTTTTCGACGTGCCAGTAGATCATCACGCCGCGACCGCCATAGCGGAGATGCCATTCGGTCAGAAGGTTGCCGTCCCAGGCGCCGAATTTCTTGGAATCCGAGGCACAAGCCGTGCCGGCTTCGCCCCCAGATGGCGGTGTTGCGGATTGCCAGCGTCGCATTGGCAACACGTCCGCAGGTCGCCTCCAGCGCATCCCGATGGATGAAGCGCCGGCCAACATGAAGCAGTTCCTCGTAGCTGACATCCGGGCATCCGGCCGCCACGCGCTTCAGGCCGGCATTCGTGCCCAGCCCGTAAAGACACAGGATCAGACGCCGGTCGAGCGCACCGCGCGAAAGCGCCACACGGGAAGCCGATGTTTCAAAGGCGTCCAGAAAGCCGGTATCGAGCGCCGTCTCCTTCAACACATCCAGCAGTTCCGTCATCGGCCAACGCCGGCCGATCTCGGCCTTGACCGATCGTAGGCCTTGCGGTTCCGGCAGCGGCTGGAACGGCGTGATCGAGATGCGGTTCTCGCCGCGCCAGAGAATGCGTGCCTTGTCGTTGCGGGGGAGTTCGGCATTCAGCAGCCGCAATTCCCGCTCAAGCTCGGCCTGGATTTTGCGCGTGAAAGCTCGCGCATCCGACGTCAGGTTGAGCGCGTTGTAGTAGGCCGCCCGTCGGCTCTCGAAATCCTTGGGCAGATCGTCGTCCGGATTGCGATAGCGGTCCGCCCCGACCACCCAGATTTCCTTGGCCCGGATGCGGTCGCGCAAGTGACTGAGCACGCACAGTTCATAGCTGATCCGGTTGATGCGTCCGTCCTTGCCGATGATCGCGCCGCGCCATTTCGGCGGAATGACGCCTTCCATCGGCACCCCATTCCGCGGCACCACGCGGCAACCGGTTTCGAAGGCCCGCCTGATCCAGTCCAACGCCCCAAGCACCGGCCGATGCACGGCATTGTTCGAACGAAACTCCAGAACTGAAAGCAGCTTCGGCAGGATTCTTCGATAGTGACCGGCATAGGATCCACGCATAACCTGGTAGATGCGCCGTTCGAGCGTGCCCTTCGCCCGATACTCCTTGACAATCGCCGCTAGCTTTTCCTTGCCCGCTACCGGAAAGATCACATCGCAGACCCGGCCACCCGGCGCCTCGATCGCGGCACCCGCGATATCGACCAGCAGCCGCTCCTTGCCGTAAACCTTCTCGATGTCACGCGCGATGCCGGCCACCACCTTGCGCTTCGAACGCACCCCGATCTTGTGGATGGTCTCCACCAACAGGTCGATCATGCCGTCGATGATCTGTGCTTCCCGCATCATCAGGAAAACGGTATGGAGGCCCAGTTGCCGCCTCGGGGCGTGGCGGCGCATCTCCGACGCTTTTTCGGCGCCGACCCGCCGAACGATCTGATCGATCCAGGTCTTGCCGGCAGCGGATAGAAGATCCCGCGGCAAATCCAGCTTCTTGATGAAGGCAAGCCGATCAGCCAGGGCAAGCATGTTGTCCAGCGTTGCTGCACCCGCGTCTCCTTTCATCGTATGGAACCCGGTTGGGCTATCTGGATCGACCAGCGACGCTTCCATCGGCGCGACCGTTTCCGAGCGAAGCCGATCCGCAACACCGCCAAGAAAGGATTCCAGAAAGCGTTGCCGCTCGGAGCGCACTATCCGCTCCATCTCCTTGCGCGACGCACCGAAAATCCTGCGATCCCGGCACCACAGAAAAACAGCCTCCATCATCGCAGCGACCGATGCTCCCCCAGAGCAAAGCTCCGTGGCTATCCAGTTCGCAAGTGCGGCTCGATCGCCCGCTTCATTCGGCGAAAACCAAGATGGCGCAAAATCTCGGCGCAATGGCGCCGCCCTGAACGCCCCGAAAAATCATACTGGCAGAGATCTGCCTTGCTGATGCCAAGCTGCTCGGCCAGATACGAAACCGCGTCGTCGGGAGCCTCAGCCGCCGCGGTGGCGAAATATCCGTACGCAGCGAAGAACTTCAGTTGAACCGCCAGTCCGAGCCTCGACCCGGCCGGCTTGGCGTTCGCAAAGTCGACGTCGGCAAAAGAGGCTCCACTCCCCGGTCAATGCCTCGGGCGAAACACGCAAAACCCTAGATCCACTCCCTATTCCAGGAGTGAATTCTCAGGCGACGACGCCATACCGGTCAATCCGTTCCGGCAAGGTTCCACAACTTGGCCAAAATCGCAGCTTGGGGCCGATTAGGCCAAGCAGTGGAAGGCGACGACGCTCGCCGACTTCGCACGCGTTTCGCTCTCCACCGTCGACCGCGTCGAACGCGGCGAGAAGGTCAGCGAGGAGGCGCTCGACCGCATCGCCCGGGCGCTGGGCTACGACTCCAGCGAATTCACCGCGCCGCGCCTGCCGATCGGACCGGAAAAAGCCGCCGAGCAGTTGGCGGAAACCTACGGCTATCTCGAATCGGTGGCCGTGGCGCCGATGAAGACGCACAAGGCCATTCGCGAGGCCGCAAAATGCGATGCCTATCTCCTCCATCCTCCCGATGTGCCGGAAACCTGTGACAACGACATCGCGAATTTCGGGGAATGGCTCGACCTCGCCTCGTTCATTCTCTCCGACATGGTGGAAGATCCGTCGCCGTCCGAGCGGGGACGGCGCGATCTCTACAACGATATTCTGGCGTGCGTCGCCGAGCTCGAGTGTCGTGGGCTCACAGTGTTGGCTGGCGTGATGGAGGCGCCGCAGCCGGGACTCCCAGACTGGAAGGTGGCCATCGTCTCGGTGACGCCGCGGCTCACGGACCCTGGGGCACCCAAGCGGCGCCACCTCATGGTCGACCAGCGCTGCGTCGCGCTGCCGCCGAACGTGCTCGCAGACGCCTAGGGGATGAGGGCAAGGCGCTCGGCGATGAACTGCGCGATCTGCGCTGCCGTGAAGCGGCGCGCATCGACATAGCCATCGGTCCGGAACACGCCGTCGACGGCGCCGTCGTCCACACGCACGAACATGACGCGCCGATCGTCGCGTGCCATGATGATCTCGCGGATGGCCCGGAACTCGACGCCGCACCAATCCTTGCGCTGATAATCCTCACCGAGGAAGACCACGATCAGCCTGGACCGATTGCGGTAGATGTCCTGCAGGAGGGTATCGAGCGAGGGCCGTGCAAGCTGCGAGACATAGTTGTTGTCGGAGAAATAGGCGTTCGGGCCGATGCGGGCTTCGAGCTCGCGGGCGACCTCTTCGACCAGACCGCGCGCCTCGCCCGGGAAGGAAAGGCCCACATCAAAAAACATGCTGGATGATGTCGACGGCCCGACCCGCCTGCCGTGTCCATGACGGGAGCGCGATGCCGCGGGCAGCGTGCAGCTCCTTGGGCAGGTTGACGTCCTTGATCGCCCAATGGGTGCGGTTCATCTCCCAGTTGCCGATATCGAGCTCGAAGCTGAGGGCGTCGAAATCGGCGGCAACGAGGAATGGATCGACCGGGATAATCTCGTACTCGATGCGGACCTGGCCGCGGCGGACCGTGACCTCGCGGATGATGCCGAATTTCGGGTCCTGCTTGCAGGCTGCCTCATAGGCGAAGATCGAGGGCAGCCGCGTCAGCTCCTTCAACGCGGCTTCGCCAAGGGCGCCATATTGGTCGGCGATCTTTTCGTCGGTGTATTAGTGGTGCCGAACACAGCGGCTGGCGTCCAGCACGCACGGTTCGCCTTTCCATTGGTCTTCCCATCCCGATACGAAAAGATTGTACATGGCGTGCTTTCACGGAGGGCGTCAGGGCAGAAGCCCGACATCATGGAGGAAGGCGGCAAGGGCCGGCTCGACGGCGGCAGCCCGGCGTACGCCGGCAAGGCCGATCCGGCGTGCGAGCAGGATCTTGGTCATCGGCTTTGCGTATTGCGGCCAGGCGGCCTGCAGCGCCACACCTGCGGCCTGCGTGGTCGGCGGCCGATGCTGGGCGAAACCGTCGAGGTGACGCAGCAGCAGTGCCTCGTGGCATGGGTCCTGCCAGATGATGCGGACATCGAGCTGATTGGCGAGTTGCTCGGCCTGCTGCCGGCGTTGATTATCGTTTTGCATCTGATCGAGGTCGAGCAGCACCGCCCGGCGTGCGAATTCCGAGCGGCGCCGGCGGCGCCGATCGATCTCCTGGGCGGCGCGGCGCAAGCGGGAGATGGGGTCGCCGGCGCCTGGACTGAGGTTGACGACTTCGAGGTGAACCGGTCGGCCGGCGGCCTGCAACAGATCGTTGAGCAACTGGCCATAGGCCTGCTCGGATTCCCCTTCGCAACCCAGAAAGATCGGCGTTTTGGGTTTGATGATCCGACGGCGCATCCTCATCCAACCTGAGGGACCGCGCCGTAAACGCCGCCGAGATACTTCTTGTAGAGATTGTCGGTGCGGCGAACGGCGCCAACGTCCATCAAGCTGTAGACCTGGCTGCGGCCACGGCTGTCCTTCTCGCAGAACACGACCTCTTCCTTGGCGAGATCATCGAGCAGGGACGCAGAGTGGCACGTCATCCAGAGCTGGGCATCGTAGGGATTGCGTTCGGGATCATAGAACCAGCGGACGATCTCCGGCAGGATCAGCGGATGGATCGACTGGTCGAGTTCATCGACAAGCGCCACCCCGCCGCGCTGCAATGCCAAGAGGATCAGCGGGAAGATGCGGATGAACGAGCGGGTGCCATGGCTCTCGAGCCCCCAGGGCATGTCGACATGCAGCCCTTGATGACGGAACAGCGCGACAGGCCCGGTCGCGGCCTGGACGATCTGCATCTCCTCGACACCAAGGTCGATGCGCTGAAGTTCGCGGTTGAGCGCCGCAACGACCGAAGGGTTTTGCGCCAGGTACTGGATCACGGCCTGGTCGCCGAGATCGGTGCGGTCGATCAGGATGTTGCGATAGACGGCGGCGGCCGCCTCCTGGATTACCTTCGAGGCCTGGTGCTCGAAGAGCGCCAACGTCGCGACGACGCTGGCATCCTCCCGGATCTTATCGACCACCTGGGCGAAACCGCTAAGCGGGAAGGTCCGCGATCCCTGCACCTTGCGCTCGGCGTCGCGTTCAAAGACGCGCTGCCATTTGCCCTGGCCCTTGCGCTTCATGCGCAAGGCCTCGTGGCTGACGGTCCTGATCAGGCCGCCGGCGGGCTGCAGGTGCAACTCGTAGCGGAAGGTTCCGACATCGCCCGAGCCCGCGATCTCCTCGGCGGTGTGCTCGGCGCCACTGAGGTCGAGCAAGCCGCCGAGTTCGATGGCGAGCCGGATCGGCCGGTTGGCGGATTCCTCGTCGTTGAAGCGCTCGCAGGGCAGGCCTGGCCCCTTGTGCTGGAAGCTCTCACCAATGAACCAGCTCACGAAGGCAAGGGCTCTAAGGACAGTCGACTTGCCAGACCCGTTTGGCCCGAACAGGGCGATTGCCTTGGCAACCCGCTCGTCCGAACGCGGAAAGGTCGAACCGAACCGCTCCGGCAGATCCGGCACGTTCTTGCCGATCCGCAGATCCAGCACCTGCGGATCGCGAATGGAATAGAAGTTCTCGATTTCCAATCGGTATAGCATAGGGCGCAATATGGCACCTCTCTGCGCAGCTTTTCAACCGTTTTTCGTCGATTATGCGATCTTCGGCTATACACTCCCTTAGCGAAATTCCCGCGTTTTCACCTTAATCGGCTCAACTGTGAGCGTTGGATCGACCATATCGCGGGGTCGAAAACATTTCGGAAGGCTGCGCGGATCGATGCCAGGGCCGCGGGGACGGGCCTCATCGCCCCGGCCGTGCGGGAGCGCAAAAGACGTATCGCGATTGCCGTCGCTGGCGAGCTCGGCCGAGAGGTCGGTGACGGTGTTGGCGACGAGGTGGACGACGTCGCCTTCCCGCTGGATGCGGCCTCCACCGCCAGCATCCATGCCGAGAGCATAGTGCGCCGAAATTTCTTGAACACCTTGACCCACACGACGATGTTGGCGGTGCCGGTCTCGTCTTCCATGGTGACGAACATAACGCCCTTGGCAGAGCCGGCCGCTGCCGAACGAGCACGAGGCCCGCAGCCTCGAGCCAGCGGCCGTCACGCGCCGCCATGGCTTCGGCGTAGGTGACGATGCGGCGCCGGGTTAGGCCGGCGCGCAGGAATGCGATCGGGTGCTCGCGCAGGATCAGCCCGACATGCCCATAATCCCCGACAACCTCGCGGCCGGCCACCATCGGGCGCAACGCGACAGCCGCCTCGAACGCACCGACCTTCCCGAGCTTGCCCGATTTGTCCTCGAAGCACTGGCCAGGCTGGTCTGCGACCTGGCTCAGCGACTTCAGGCGATCGAGAAGAAGCTGATCTCCTGGCACTACCGAAACGATCTGTCGAACCGGCTGGAAACCATCCCTGAGGTCGGATTTGTCACGGCCTCGGCGCTCGCTTCGGACACACGACGGCACTCGAGATGCGCTGCATGACCGAACCAAATTCCCTCAACGCGGGAGACTTCCACACACGATGCCAACCTAGCACCGGCGGAGCGGGAGCCTTCCATCCCATCGTTTAGCGTACTTTCAGCGCTATACCCTTCATTAGGCCGTCCCCCATCATTCACGCAGCTTTACGCTTCGGTCTTAGTTCATGTTGAACTCCTTCCGAAACAGAGTCGACGGCCCCTCCGCCAAGCGCCCGTCGGCGAGTAGGACGCCGAAAGCGTCGGGGCTCCCCTCGTTCGGCCGTTCCGTCGCACCAGGGCGTTTCTAGCGCGAAAGCTGCTCAGGCGACCGTTCGCGATCTCGGCCGGATCAACGCCGTCCTGGGACAGGAAAGCCCTGCGTCGGGCGCGGAGCAACTCCAGGCGGTGGCTATTCCCGTATAGCTGCCGCCGATGACGATGATGGAACCTTCAGCCAAGATAGCTAAATTCGAATGGTTGCGAGTGACCCGCTTCGGACCCCATTCGATTGCCCGACTCGGCTCATGCCTGGACGGACAATATTCTGAGGGTGTTTGCACACCATGTTCATGTGCCCACCAGGAGATCGCCTCAGAAGCGGCGCCCAATCGGAAATGTTAGCACCTCCGCGTTTTGGCGCGGCTGCTTGAACTCCTCGACGGCAACTGCCTCAATTAGCAAATCCAAGGCTTCGCGCCCCCTCCGGCTCATCGGGTCATCGCCTCGCAGGTAGGGCACGGACTTCAAGCCCGGCGTCTGTTGGAGAAGCCGCTGAAGGTGATTGCTCTTCCTGAAATAGAGGTCGCTGCCAGTGTCGGATTTACAGGCGTCGGTGCCAACCTTGATGCCGAGGCTCAGCAAGCTGGTTGCGCTTTGTACGAGGTCATTGGGATTGTAACCATGCGGGCGAGGATCGATGCGAGGAGCATAGTGGTCGAGCAAAAGCTGGATGCGCTCTCGTGGCTGAGGCGTTGCCGGATAGCTCTCGGCTAGATCCGGGAAAAGCTCGCAAAGCCTTGTGCTGATCGTCGGGCTTGCGTCGTCCGCGCTTTCAATTGTTTTGGGCAGGAGACGCTCATCGGGCTTGACTGCCCACGCCACAAGGTCGGCGAAGAGCAACTCGGCCATTTCGCGAGCAACCGGATGGTTGGCGAGATCGATCTCGCGCCTGGCTCTCGTAGACGTGTTCTGGATCTGCTGGCCACTCACCTGTTCCTGGCCCAACAGCTGACCGATCTCTCGCCGGAGCTCGTGGTGAACGCCCTCGTACGTGCCAAAAACGGCACGCTCGGCAAACCAGCGTCGTGCTTCATCGGATTGAGCCAGAAAGACTCGCTGCAGGCCACTATAAATTTCCAAGACATTCGGCGTGGCGGCGAGGATCTGGCGGGCGCGACCGAACTGGTAATCGTCGCCCTCAAGGGCCGGGGTGTGCGACTTTGGCGGCTTCAGCGACGGAACTCCCAGAGCTTGCTCGTTGTGATCGAACGCGCGCACATGCTTATAAAGCTGCGGCCGATCGCCGAGGATGACGACGATGTCGCCGTCGAAGTCGCCGTCAAGTTTTCTCTGCTCACTGATCGGGACGGCAACCAACGAGCCCGGGGCAAACACCTCGGTCGCCTGCAGGATGCCGAGGCAGTAGAGCGGCGTGTCCACCTTGACGCGGTCCTTGCTCTTGGTCCAGCTTGCATGGCACTTCACGTCCTCGGCAGACATCACCAGCCCACGGTCGGCGTAGGCGGCCGGCCACATCTTATCCGGCACAACGATCAGAATGCTTTTGGCAAAAAATGCCGGATCGTCGGCCGCCAGTTCCTTCCCCGATTTCTGGGCGACACTGAAGCTGTATTGGATGGCCGTGCAGTTATCGAGAAACACAGCGGTCGGGTCCCCCTCGACGGCTGACTTGACTCGCTCGGCGGCAAATGGGCGCAGGTTCGGCTTGTCATAGGGCGAGCGTCCGACCAGCACGCCGCTTGTTCCCGCCAGCGTCTCGCTCTTAAGCGTAGGCACGTGCAGACACTCATCACTGGAGGGTATGGCAACCGCACCGGGACCGTCGATGTGCCCGGCGGTCACCGCACGAAACAGATCTTCAACTGACAGCTCTTGGCCTTGTCGACTCTCGAGCCAGGCCGTGGCCTTCTCTCGCGCCTCCTCCGCCACCGACTCGCTGCGCGGATAATGTTGCAGAGCCGATGCAGGAAGGGACGTTCTCCGTCCCTCAGCAAAGGCAGGCACCCGATCAGGACCTTCCTGCCGGCTGGACCGGCGAACAGCCGGCATACGGTCGGGCAGCGAGGCCTTGATGAAGCCGCAGCCGTCATGCGGCCGCAAGGCGACCGGGCCTTCCGGCCCAATCAGCTTGAACGGATGCACTTGGTTCGCAGGGCGATCCGGCAGCAGCGACAGTTTGAAGGCGCCCTCCAGCGCGTAGTCGTGAACTCCTAAGTCCTTGATTGCCGGCGGCGCGGCAAAACCCCTGCGCTGAGTGTAATAATACGCCTCCTTGAAAGGAGCCCAGGCGCGCGAGAGCTGCTCGAAGGCAGTGCCTGGTGCGGTTTCGGCACATGGTATCGCCAGCAGCTTCCCCCCGAAGGGGTCTGCTTCCGCCCCTGGAAGGCGGGCGGCGATCTGTGAAACATTTTTTGGGCGGCTTTAGCTTGCTTCCGCCGAACAAGTCCACCCGTCGCTGGCGCCTTGTCATGAAGCGAGGGCGGTGCTTGAGCTTTTCATTTTTCGTGCCGAGGCCACAGCGGCTGGAAATGCCCCGGCGTGTGCAGAATGTGCACCAGTCGACCTTCTTGACCCAGGATAGGATGTACCGTCAGCCTGCCGTTTGCATCTGCCTCGATGGCTTGAATGCGCACGCCAAGGTTGTCCGCCAGCAAGACCCCGACACCCCCAGGGCCGTAAAGATCGATCTCGCCATCCGGATTGACCATGTGGAGTTCCACCAAGCTGTTCCGCAACGACCGAGCGTCTTCCTGAAGTTGCCTAGTCTGCCGCGTTTCCTGGTCCTGGCGCCTCGTATTGCGGGTCAATTGAAGAACCGTGTCCAGCAGGCAATTCAGTCCTTGGCCACTGGCTTGTCCCACGTAGGCATTGAATCGCCTCAAAAAAGTTGGGAGCCTTTGCCTAAACGGGCCGAGAGGCAAGTCAGGCAGCGATGCGCCCGCGGGTGGCGATGCCGTGTACTCCTGCCAATCATCAGGTAAATCCCGGGTGCGAGTTGATGGGCCGGGAAAGGACGACGGGACGCCCCAATCCGGGGGGACGTGCTGTTCGAAATCGAAGGAAGCTGGCCGGTGATATGTCGGGCCGAAGATGGATGCCCCGATGTCCTGCTCCCACATTGCCGGGCTTGGCTGATTGACACTTTGAGCCGGCGAATGGGCGGGTGGAGGAACCCCCTGCCAAAAGTTCGCTGTATTGAAACTATCGGTGGGCAATTGGCCGGCTTGATCCACTCCCGCCCAAAACTCCGTCGGATTGAGGCTTTGCGGCGATGGAGCAGGTTGATCCGACTGCGACGACAACGCCCACGAGCCGTCCTCCCACCCGGCAGGTTGCCGCCCTCCGGCTTGATCCGCAGCGTCATGAATTTCGTCCTGATCATAACTGTCCAGTGACCCGGCAGGTCCCTGCCGTCCGCGTTCGGACAGCTCATCCCACAACGGATCCGGATCGTAACTAGACGCTGGAGACTGGCCAGATTGCTGCCGCCAACCCGCCTGCTCAGGGGGCATTCCCCACGCTTTGTTAGCGGCAACGACCCGTTGGTACTTCTGAAGCTTGTCTAAAGCCACGCCGCCCCAGGTCGGGGCAATGGCTTTCTTGAATGCCCGAAAATCATCCTTTAACCCGCCTGTCTGCTCCTGATTGAGTCGGCTCATTATGCTCGACTTTCCCTCCCTTTGGAGCCACTCACTAAACTTGCGTTGCCTGCTGGCCAAATTGTTGACCAATTTCCTCTGTACCGCAGTCGTCTCCGGCCCAAGGCTGTGCTTGCAGAAATCATCGATTAGGCGGGCGTCTTCGGCATAAGCGCCCAAGGTACGGCGTCCCATGACGCGGGGCCCCGCTCCAGCTCCACTGAATTCTTCACCGCCAAGGGCGAGCCTCCGGAGATGAGACAGCGCCGAGTCGACCCTGGAGAGGTCAGCACTGTCTTCTGTCCCGTACTCAATAAGGTGGTCGTTTATCGATTCGGTTCGAAACCGAGAATCGAAAGCCATGGGCGGCTTGTTGTTTTCTTTAAGCCACCAAGAAAACCCTCTAAGATAGTATACATTTGAATCGATCGTTTTTGGGGGAACTTTGAGCCGACTGGCTGCTTTCGCGAACCGCTTGAGGAGATCCTCGTCTTCGGGATAAGTATCGGTAAGAGGACCGCGATGAAAAGATCCGATAAAGGTCCCAGCGCGCCAATCCCGCAGGGCCTCCAAGGCTCTTTGGACATGTTTGTCGCCACCCTGGCCCACAAACGCCGCCGCGCGGGCAGTCAACTGAGTTCTGTCGTTGTCGTCAAGCAGGTCGGCAATTGTCAAGTATCTGGGGTGAAGCTGAAGCCAGGCGCTGAACCGGCGCAGGAAGGACAGCCAATTCTTGACGGTACCGACGGCATGGCTGTTGTCGGGGTCCCTGTTCCTGGCTTCGTCCATTGCGGCCCTGAACTCGGAAAAGAGGGGCTCGTCCTCAGGGGCGGCCCCGGTCCTAACGTTCCCGGCGCGGGACCTAACGTTCCCAGCGAGGGAATCTCGCAGGGCCTCCAAGTCTCTATAGACACCTTTGTCGCCACCCTCGTCGACAAACGCCGCCGCATGGTCAGCCAGAGTGCTGTCGTTGTCGTCAAGCAGGCTGGCAATTGTCAAGTATCTGGGGGGAAGCTGAAGCCAGCCGCTGAACCCGCGCAGGCGGGACACCCAATTGGTGACGGTAGTGGCGGCATGGCTGTTGTCGGGGTCCCTGTTCCTGGCCTCGTCCATTGCGGCCCTGAACTCGGAAACGAGGCGCTCGTCCTCAGGGGCGGGCCGGGACTTCCTAACGTTCCCGGCGCGGGAATCCCGCAGAACCTCCAAGTCTCTACAGACACCTTTGTCGCCACCCTCGTCGACAAACGCCGCCGCATGGTCAGCCAGAGTGCTGTCGTGGTCGTCAAGCAGGCTGGCAATTGTCAAGTATCTGGGGGGAAGCTGAAGCCAGCCACTGAACCTGCGCAGGCGGGACACCCTATTCTTGACGGTACCGACGGCATGGCTGTTGTCGGGGTCCCTGTTCCTGGCCTCGTCCATTGTGGCCCTGAACTCGGAAAAGAGGGGCTCGTCCCGATCACCGCCCGCGCGGGTGCGCTTGGCAGAATCAATGCGAAGCGTCGACTCAAGGACAAGCTCGGGTTGCTGTCTCGAACCCTCGGACGACTTCCTGCCGCTGCTCGGGACGAAGGCCTTCTTCACTGTCTTCAGGAACGATTTCAATCCACCGCTTTTTTTCGGCTGGGGGGCGGTTGCCGGCTCCTCCGAGAAGGAGGAATAGGCCTCCGACGAGGCGGCCGAATGCCTGGACCGCGAGCGGCTCGAGGCTGCGTAAGACGTGTCTATGCTGTGGCGCGCGCTGCTGAACTGGTTGTCCCGCAGGTCGGGCTGCGGCGGCATGCGCATCGACCCACCCACGGACGTGCGCCGAATCGCACCACCGTCTGGATCAGCAGTGGAGCCGCCCAGGTTCAACTCACTCATTTGCCGCTCCATGCCCGCTTGCTGCGCCCTTAGAGCCTGATAGCCTTGGATAAAATCCTCCGTTCCTCCTGTCAGACTCGCAACCCAACGGGCTGCATCGTCGGGAGCATCGTAGGGCCATTCCCGGGCTGTATTGTCCATTGCGGTCTCCGGTAACTCAACAAGCACATATACTAGCCCCATCGGTGGAACCGCCGTCATGCACAATTCATATTCAGCCATTCTGGCCGGACATGGTGATGGTTCCCCCGGCGGCGGACGGGACCTTGCCCAGCATTGCCGCCGCAATGACGGACATGGAGCAGCCTGACCTGACGCATTCCAGCGCGTCGCGGCCGGGCGTGCGGGGTTCCAGACGGGATTTGCTCACGCTGCTGGTGCGTATTTCAGGCGATCGTGAGCACGGATTTCACCGCATCGTGAGCAAGGATTTCGCGGTCGTGAGCAGCGATTTCAGGCGATCGGGAGCAACCTTTTCGGAGGTGCTGGACGCTTCGGCCGACAACTCAGCGGTCTACAGGATGCCTCGCTCAAAACGAGGAAGCCTGATGCCAACCAAGAGTTGTCCATGCGCCGGATCAGAGACGTATTACGATTGAGATTTTCCCAGGGTCTGACTGAGCGCGTCAGGCTCCGTTGCAAACTTTCCGGTAACGGGTTGCGGGCATGAGAGCGGCTCCGTCTTTCCGGAGATCGCATCATGTTCAAAGGCCGTCATTTCGATCGTTCGGTGATCCTGCTGTGTGTGCGCTGGTACCTGGCCTATGGCTTGAGCCTGCGAGACCTGAAGGAAATGATGGAGGAACGGGGCATCAGCATCGACCATTCGACAATCCAGCGCTGGGTCGTTCACTTCTCACCGCTGTTGCTGACGCGCTTCAATCGGCGCAAGCGCGCAGCAGCAAGTGGCATATGGAAGAGAGACCTACATCAAGGTTTGCGGTCAATGGATGTATTTCTACCGTGCATCGACAGCGCCGGCGACACGGTCGAGTTCTGGTTCAGCAAGCATCGTGATCTACCGGCGGCCAAACGCTTCCTGCGCAAGGCTTTTGAACGCCATGGTCGACCGGATCGCATTGTCATCGACGGCACCCAGACCAACCGGCAAGCAATCTCCTGCGATGCCGAGAGCCGGCTCCGGGATTGCTCCCGGCGATCGTTGGAGTCGATCCGCATCCGTCAGAGCCAATATCTGAACAATCGGATCGAACAGGATCATCGTCGCATCAAGCGGCGGGTCCGACCGATGCTGGGCTTCAAGGCGTTCTCCGCTGCAACGGCCACCTTGGCCGGCATCGAGATGGTTCACATGATGCGGAAACGGCAAGCCCGATTTGCCTACAATTCCGCCCCGTCGAGCAAAGAGCAGTTCGAGGCAATCGCCGCCTGAATTGCGTCCAACGGTAGCTTGTCATGCGGCAATTCGAATATTTGCAACACAACCTCGGCGCGACCGCTTTCGCGTCAATCTCACCAGAGCGTCGGGGCTCTGAGAAAGCCCCTCCCCTTCCCCAGTTGCGGCCGCCACATAGCGGTCCGGAAGGGCAGGATTTTCACTTTAGCGCTTCAATTGAAATCGGGAAGTAAAACCGACACCGTTAATCTGATCCTGAAGCGCCGCATCGCCGAGGCCGGCGTCGATTCGGCAGTATTCTCCGCCCACGGCCTGCGCTCCGGCTATCTCACTGAAACCGCCCGCCGCGGCATGTCGTCCGTGAACAATGAAAGCGAATCAGGCTGCGACAGGTTTTGTCAGGCACTTGGCCGCCGGTGCTCGGGCTCACCGCCCGCAAGCAGCGTTCGACAGTTCTCAAGGTGCCAATCTGGGGGCGCCATCTGTCGCGTTGATAGACCGGCTCCCAACTGAAGCATTTCAGCATGGAACTCGCTGCGCTGGTTGCGCCTCGACGAAGGACGATGCTGCGAGATCAGAGACGGTCTACCGCGGAACGATAGCTCGGCGAAAGAACGTCGTCCCTATCGCGCCCACCGATTTCTGCGCCGTGCGGACATCGGTTTGGCGTTCCGGTCGGGTTCGTTCAATCAGAACGCGGTCTTGATGCCGACCATCACCGTCGCCGCGGCAAAATCGCCGCTCATCGAGTCGTTGCCGCCAATCTCTGCGCCGGTCGGCATGTCATAGAGTTTGGAGTCGGCGCGAGCGGTGAACATCTTTTCGTAGGAACCGGAGACGAAGAAGCTGGTCCGCTCGTTGTACTGGTAGCCG
>NZ_JBVVPU010000032.1:0-15466 GCF_055811295.1 Mesorhizobium sp. WSM4871
AAAATTTTCTTGGTGTCACACACGTCCATAACCCACTCCCCCCCCGTTGTTGGGGTGTCAGGCCCCCCACCACAGAGGGGGGCGTCGTAGAGTGCCGATCTGGACAGTGACGCTGCCGAAACGGCCGCAGGGCTGCAGGTAAAGCGTCAATGCAGCACGAACTCGCCATCGACCTTGCGCCATTCGTTCGGCGCGATCAGTTTCTGGTGCGTATAACTCACCGAGTGCAGCGGCCCGTCGAGCTTGGTCCTCCAGAATTCGATGAACCTTATCAGCGCCGGGAATTTCGGCGAGATGTCGTAGTCCTGCCAGATGAAGCTCTGTAAGAGATGCGGATGATCGGGAAAATGGTAAAGAATCTTGGCCGTGGTCAGGCCATATCCCCTAAGCATCAGGTCCATTTCTGAATGGTCGCGCATTGCAGCCCCCAGGTTGATTCTCCTTTCCTCCCAATGTGAAATTGTGCGCGCTATTTGCTTAACCGTCTATTGATTTTCGCAGTCTAGGCCGAGTTTACTACGCAAAAACATACAGTTAGCAGCGATCGTACCCGAGTGCTGACAGCATTGAAAAAGGCTGCTGCGGCATCCCGCCGCGCGAATCCAACGTCTAATGTTGCCGTCACGGCGGAACTGTTAATAATGCGCGCGAATTCGCGGCTGCAACGCCGCGAGCCCGCTGGTGCGTCAAGCCGGCGGCATGGTTTGGGAGGAAAGCCAAGAATGTCCGATGTTCATGTCCACCGCGTCCAGCCGGCGTGGAAGAAGACTGCTCTGATCGACAATGACACCTATTTGAAATGGTACGCCGACAGCGTGAAGAACCCGGACAAGTTCTGGGGCAAGCACGGCAAGCGCATCGACTGGTTCAAGCCCTACAGCAAGGTCAAGAACACCTCTTTCGAAGGCAAGGTCTCGATCAAATGGTTCGAGGACGGCCAGACCAACGTATCGTACAATTGCATCGACAGGCACCTGAAGAAGCGTGGCGACCAGACTGCGATCATCTGGGAAGGCGACAATCCCTACGACGACAAGAAGATCACCTATAACGAGCTTTACGAGCACGTCTGCCGGCTCGCCAATGTGATGAAGAAGCACGGCGTCAAGAAAGGCGACCGCGTCACCATCTACATGCCGATGATCCCGGAAGCCGCCTATGCGATGCTCGCCTGCACGCGGATCGGCGCCATCCATTCGGTCGTCTTTGGCGGCTTTTCGCCGGACGCGCTGGCCGGCCGCATCGTCGACTGCGAATCGACCTTCGTCATCACCGCCGATGAAGGCCTGCGCGGCGGCAAGGCGATTCCGCTGAAGGAGAACACCGACAAGGCGATCGACATTGCCGCCAGGCAGCATGTGATGGTGAAGAACGTCGTCGTCGTGCGCCGCACCGGCGGCAAGATCGGCTGGGCTCCGGGCCGCGACGTCTGGTACCACGACGAAGTCACCACGGTTAAGGCGGAATGCAAGCCCGAGAAGATGAAGGCCGAGGACCCGCTGTTCATCCTCTATACGTCGGGTTCGACCGGCAAGCCGAAGGGCGTGCTGCACACCACCGCCGGCTATCTGGTCTACGTCTCGATGACCCACCAATATGTCTTCGACTACCATGACGGAGACATCTACTGGTGCACCGCCGATGTCGGATGGGTCACCGGCCACAGCTACATCCTCTATGGGCCGCTCGCCAACGGCGCCACCACGCTGATGTTCGAAGGGGTGCCGAACTACCCCTCGCAATCCCGTTTCTGGGAGGTCATCGACAAGCACAAGGTCAACATCTTCTACACCGCGCCGACGGCGCTACGTGCGCTGATGGGTGCCGGCGACGCGCATGTGAAGAAGACCTCGCGCAAGTCGCTGCGCGTGCTGGGTTCGGTCGGCGAGCCGATCAATCCGGAGGCCTGGGAGTGGTACTTCAACGTCGTCGGCAACGGCAAGGTGCCGATCGTCGACACCTGGTGGCAGACCGAGACCGGCGGCATCCTGATCACGCCGCTGCCCGGGGCCACCGACCTCAAGGCAGGCTCGGCGACGCGGCCTTTCTTTGGCGTCCAGCCGCAGCTGGTCGACGGCGACGGGAAGGTGCTGGAGGGTGCGGCCGACGGCAATCTCTGCATCACCGACTCATGGCCCGGCCAGATGCGCACCGTCTATGGCGATCACGAGCGTTTCGTGCAGACCTATTTCTCGATCTACAAGGGCAAATATTTCACCGGCGACGGCTGCCGCCGCGATGCCGACGGCTACTACTGGATCACCGGCCGCGTCGACGATGTCCTCAACGTTTCCGGCCATCGCATGGGCACGGCCGAGGTTGAGTCGGCACTCGTCAGCCACGACAAGGTCTCGGAAGCGGCCGTTGTCGGCTATCCCCACGACATCAAGGGCCAGGGCATCTATTGCTACGTGACGCTGATGGCCGGCGAGCCGCCGAGCGAGGAGTTGCGCAAGGAACTCGTCGCCCATGTCCGCAAGGAGATCGGCGCCATCGCCACGCCCGACAAGATCCAGTTCGCACCGGGCCTTCCCAAGACCCGCTCGGGCAAGATCATGCGGCGCATATTGCGCAAGATCGCCGAGGATGATTTTGCCGCCCTTGGCGATACCTCGACGCTGGCCGACCCGGCGGTGGTCGACGATCTCGTCGCCAACCGGCAGAACAAGAAGGCCTGATGCCGGCCGCGACCGAGATCGGCACTGTCAGCGAGCTCTGGCGCTATCCGGCGAGCTCGCTCGCCGGCGAGCGCCAGGAGGTGATCGCGGTCGGAAAAGAGACCATCGATGGCGATCGCTTGTTCGGCCTTGTCGATGCTTCGAACAACGAGATCGCGCGGCCCGACCGCGAAGCGAAATGGCACAAAGTGCCGCTGATCCGCACCCGGTTGACGGACAGCCGCGAACTGGAGATCGCTGTCCCGGACGGCGACTGGCTGGCCGCACCTGGTATCGAAAGCGACTATGCAATTTCCGCCTATCTCGGTTTCGAGGCCTCGATCCGGCCATTTCGCAGGGAAAACGTTGCGCCGGATTATTCCGGCCCGCTGACCGCGGAGCGCTATCGCAAGGCGCCTATCCACCTGCTGACCACCGCCTCGATGGCGCGCCTGAAAGCATTGCATCCCCTGGGGACGCCCGACCCGCGCCGCTTCCGCCCCAACATCGTCGTCGACATGGCGGCCATGGAGGGATCGTTCCCGGAAACGGAATGGATCGGCCGCAAGCTGGCGATCGGCGATCTGCTGTTGACCATATCGGAACCGTGCCGCCGCTGCGGCTTCACCATCATCGCCCAGGACGGCTTCGACCACGACCCGGCAATCCTGCGCAACCTGGTTCGTCACAACGCCCACAATATGGGTGTCTACTGCACCGTCGACCGGCCGGCACGCATCGAAATCGGCGCGCCGATGCGCTTCGTATAAATCACCGATACAAGTCCGCCCGCGTCGGCGGCAGGCCGCTCGGGCCTCGCGCCCGCTTGGTGACGACGGTCTGGAAAATCTGCGCCGAGGCACGCTCGAAGGTGATCGAGCAGCCCGTGAGATAAAGCAGCCAGAGCCGCGCCTTGGCCTCGCCGACCTCGGCGATCGCCTCGTCGAAGCGCGCATGGAGGCGCTCCGCCCACAGACGGCAGGTGCGGGCGTAATGCTCGCGCAGGTTTTCGACATCGTAGACCAGGAAACCGTGCGCTTCGAGATTGCCGAGCGTCATGCCGATCGTGTCGAGCTCGCCACCGGGAAAGATGTATTTGATCAGAGCCTTGAATTCCGGTCCCTTCCGCAAGGTCTTCTTCTTGTCGCCCTTGTCGCGCCGGGTGATGGCATGGTGCAGATAGATGCCGCCGGGCTTGAGCAGCCGGTGGATGGTCGAGAAATAGGTGGCATGGTTGGCGAGCCCCAGATGCTCGAACATGCCGATCGAGGAGATCTTGTCGAAGGAACCGGTGAGTTCGGCATAGGATTTTATCTCGATCGTGATGCGGTCCTCCAGCCCCTCGGCGCGGATGCGCTCGCGCGCAAGCGCGGTCTGGGCTTCCGACAGCGAAACGCCATGGCCGGTAACGCCATAATTTTTCACCGCATGGATCAGCATCGCTCCCCAGCCGCAGCCGATGTCGAGCAGCCTCTCGCCAGGCTTCAGCCTGAGCTTGCGGCAGATATGGTCGAGCTTGTCCCTTTGCGCCTGATCGATGCCATTGGCGAAATCGGTGAAGTAGCCGCAGCTATAAACCATGCGTTCGTCGAGGAAGAGCCGGTAGAAGGCGTTCGAAATGTCATAATGGTGCTGGATCGCCTGCCGGTTCGAACCGCTGACGAAAGGGTTGCTGCCGGAAAGATCCGTGCGCGTCGTCATCTGCTTTCTCGAAAACAGCACCGCAGGCAGGTCGCGCAGGACCGCGAGCTTCGGCAATGTCTTGAGCTTGGTGCGCAGCTTGCCTTGCGAAGGCAAGGCATAGAAGTCGAACAGCGATCCGTCCTCGACGTCGATCGCCTTGGAAATCCACATCTCGATCAGCGTCGACAGACTGGGGCGGCGGACCACCTGCCAGACGATATCCTGGTCGTTGATGGTGAGCACGGGGCCGGTGGCCGGCCCGATCCGCTCGCCGGTCCACAGCCTGACCGCGAAACCCGGCTTCAGCGTTTCGATGACGGTTCGAACGATCCGCGCCGCCTTGTTGCTGGCTTCCATTTCCTTTCCCCGATGCGCCGGGTGCCGGCAGTCCAATCCGGCAATGTTGTCCGGTTGGCCGGTGGACCGCAAGCCGCCCCGATGCTGAAAAACATCACATGCGGCTTTTTCAACAGGACGCCTTGCCATTTGTTGCGACGCACACCATCATTAGGGGGTGTTCAACAAATCGAAAGGAGGTGATCCGATGTCGAGTGATTTCGTTTTCCAGAACGTGGCCTCAGCGGATTGCACTTTCGGGAAGCAGTCTTCCCGTTAAGGCGCGAGATGCGCGGCGGGCGACACTAGAGCGCCGCGCGTCCTTTGGACGCGCAAAGGACGCTCTAGCTCTTTTGAGTCCACGCATCGTGCTTTCCGAAAATCGATACGATTTTCGGGCCGATGCGTGAAGCGTCGCCGCCAATGAGCCGCGCCATGGACGGAAACACGGAAGGCCGCCGGCTTCGAAAGAAGCGGCGGCCTTTTCCATTTGATGATCAGTGGGTGAGTGCGACCTTTTCGGTATTTCGGATGATTTCCTGAAAGGCAGCGTCCAGCTCCACTCCGGTAGAAACCTCGAAATAATGTTTGTTGGCGGCGGAGACGTCTTTCGACGAACAGTTCTTCAGCACCGCCTTTGCCTGGTCCCGCTCGGTTGCCGACATATCCTTGTCGTTGAGATCGAAGCCGATGGTGAAAATCTCGATACCTTCGCTTTTCATGTTGCCGCATAGCGTTTCAGCATTGCCGCGCGCCAGGTTGCCCTGACTGTTGTAGCTGCCCCCGGCGCCGGCGAAGGCTGTATTGAACTGGCCATCGGTCATCAGGATCGCGACCTTGGCAATCTTCTTCGCATTGGTATCCGCGGGGCCGCTGCCGAAACCGGCATTCTTGATCGCCGCGCGCCATTGCGGCGACAGCATATAGTAGGTCCACTGAATGGCGATCGCGCCGGCCGTATAGCCATCGGCTCGGAAGTCGTCGATCGAATCGAGCAATGCGTCGGAATCGGCGGTCAGCGGGATCACCGCCGCATCCGGGCACTTGTTCAACCCTCCACCACCCAGATGATCATCCCGGTTGACCAGGGCATAATATTTCTTGCCGTTCCCGTCCGTGCGAACCGCGTCGGGGCCGTCGGCGCTGAAATCCGGATCGCCGTTTTTGTTCTTGCGCTCCGTGGCGCAATCGTCGGAACGGGGCGCCGCCGCGCCAACGATGGAGATGTAGTCGCTGAAGGACGGCAGTAGCTTGCTGCCCGTCTTGGCGACGAGAAGCGAACTGCCGGCGACGGGCGGCAGGTCGGAGCCCCCCTGCTTCTCGGCATAGAGGTTTTCCGCCAGCTTGCCGACATTCACGGCGGAGGCATACGGCACAAGCGCGACGCGAATGCGGGGGTTCTTCGGATCCTGGTTCTGAAGCATCGTCTGGACGGCGTTTTTCGCCGCTGCTTTCAAATCACCGATCTTGTCTTTCTTGCCGCTCTTTTTCATCGATCCCGTAATGTCGAGCATCATCGCCACCTCGACCGTCTTGTCCGAGTAAAGCGCAGTGGTGGAAGCGCTGACGCGCCGCGCGCTTTCAAGGCCGAAGATCGGGAAGTAGAGGCCGACATCGACATGCGCGTCCGCCCGGACCGTATTGGCGGTTCTGTCGACCGTCAGCTTGTCAAGGACGATCTGGTCGGCCTGCAGGATGCCGGACGTGCGGTTGGCGTCGAGGAAGACCTGCACCGATTTGCTGGCGTCAGCCTCCTTGATGACGCCGGTCGTCAGGTCGCGCGCCGTCGAGGTCACAGCGGCATCGACCACGCCTTGCAGGCTCGATCTGGCGTTGTAGAGCTGCGAGACGTTAACGGCAAAGCCGGCGCCCAGCACCAGAACCGACCCGACAACGCCAAAAAGAACCGCGATGTTTCCGCTGCGATCCCTGCCGAAGCTGCCGATCGACTGAGCAAGACCCTCAAAATGCCGCATGCTTTTCGCCTCCATCATCACGGCTTCGTAGCCATGTGAAGGCGCAATTGCAGGATCGCGGCCGGATGACCTTGCCATGGAGCGGAATGCCGGTTGCTCGCGGCCAAGCCATTGTTTCTGCTAGGTTTCAAAACGCGGCATGGTAAACAATAGGTAAACAGGAAGGCCCAGTGGCCGTTTCGTTTACGAAGCGCTTACCATGATCCGCTCGCTGCCGAACCGTCCGGAAACCCGGTCCCAATCCGGCACAGAGACGCTGTGCCGATGCGGATCAGCGCCACCGACCGAGAGAGGCAATTGGGGCGCCGTTCGCGCCTGCGAACCTATGCCAGCATCTGCGCGCTGACGGTCCTGTCGATGCCATGATGGGGAGGATTGAACAGGTTGCTTTCCTGCTCATAGGTCCAGACCTTGAACAGGCTGAGCCGATGCGAGCCGAAACTGTGCAGCAGCGGCACGTCTGTCGCGTCGCGGCCGCGGGCGATGACCACGCGACCAATCCTCGGCACATTGTGGCGAGGGTCGAACGTGTACCATTTGCCGTCCAGGAACACTTCCATCCAGGCCGAAAAATCCATCGGCGCCGGGTCGACCGGCACGCCGATGTCGCCGAGATAGCCGTTCACATAGCGGGCGGGAATGTTCATGCAGCGGCAGAGCGTGATCGCCAGATGGGCGAAGTCGCGGCAGACGCCGACCCGCTCCTCATGCGCCTGCGCCGCCGTGCGGGTCGAACGCGCATAGCCATAGCCGAAGGACAGACGGTTGTGGACGTAGTCGACGATCGCCTGCACTCGCGCCCAGCCGGAGGGAAGATGACCGAAATGCTGCCAGGCGAGATTGCTGAGATGGTCGGTCTCGCAATAGCGGCTGCCGAGCAGATAGCCGAGGACATCGTCGGGCAACTCCGCCACCGGCAATTCCCTGGCCAGCGTGTTGACCTCGTCCGGCTCGCCGCTGTCTTCGACTACCGCATCGTAGAGGATGCGGAAGCCACCGGCCGGCGCGGTGAAGCGGCGGCAGGCATTGCCATGGAGATCATGATAGACCGTGGTGGGCACGGAAGGCGACGTCAGCACGCGCGTCTGCCGCTTGATGTCGGGCTGGCGATCCCGGTGGATATCGAGCAGTGAAATGACCGGCGTGGCGGCAACACAGTCGATAGCGATTTCATAGCCGAGCCGGATCAGCATGGCGATTGCCCCCTGCGGTCGTTCTGGAAGTCAACTTTTCAACGCGGAAGGAAGGCCGTGGTTCCCAGCCATTGATCGAAAAGCCACCCCTAACCTTCCCATGGCAAGACGTTCACGCTACGGTCAAACAACGCCTTTTACCCCTCCCGAAACACCCAGGATCTCAGATGTTCGCAGGCAGAAAGTTCGCAGCCTTCCTGTTCGATATGGATGGCACGGTGATCAATTCGATTGCCGCGGCGGAAAGGGTCTGGGCGCAGTGGGCGCACCGGCAAGGTCTCGACGTTGCGAAATTCCTGCCGACGATCCACGGCGTGCGGGCGATCGAAACCATCGGCCGGCTGGCGCTTCCAGGTGTCGATCCGGTCCGCGAAGCCGATGCACTTTTGAAAGCCGAGGCGGCCGATCTGGATGGTATTCATCCGATCGCCGGCGCCGTGGCGTTTCTGGGGTCATTGCCGCCCGAGCGCTGGGCGATCGTCACCTCGGCGCCGCGCGAACTAGCGCTGCTGCGCATGAAGGCTGCTGGCATCCCAGTCCCTTCTGTCCTCGTCGCGGCGGAGGATGTTACCTTCGGCAAGCCAGCGCCCGACTGCTTCCGGCTCGGCGCGGAACGGCTCGGTGTCGATGCACGCGATTGCCTTGTTTTCGAGGATGCGCCGGCAGGCATTATGGCAGCCGAGGCCGCCGGAGCTGCGGTCATGGTGATCAACGCCACGCATCAGCATGCGCTGGAAACGCCCCATACGGCGATTATCAGTTACGACACGGTCAGCATCGCGGTCGACGAGAGTGGCTGGATCGCTCTCAGGCCGGAGCGTGCCGTCGAGGCCTGTTGAGCTTCGCTGACTGGCGATTCCTGATGCGTGTCGCGCAAAAGTGTGCAGCGGTTTTGCGATGACGACATGCATGAAAAGAGAACTTAAGCGCGTCGCATGAACCCGTTCAAACGCGACGCGCTTAAGGCTAAAAATCGCTGGTCAGGCCTTTGACTTCCCAATCGCCATAGCGGCCGGGTTCCTTGCCGCCGCGGCCACCGATCTCCTTCGGCAGCGCGGCTTCCTTAGCACGATAATTTTCGCGCCGCGCTTGCGCTTCGGCGAGCGCGCGCTTGGCCGCCGGTGTCAACGTCTTTTGCGGCGCCTCGCCAGCGGAGCTGGCATTCGTTTTACTGGTTTCGTCGATCATGCGATAATTCCGGCGGATTGAAACAGCGGCCAATTGAAACAGGAACAAGCGTTTCCCATCATATAGCCATGAACATACAATGATCGACCCCCTTTCCGCAGCGCGGGCAGAAACGGAGCAGACGATGAACACCCTTCGCACCGCCATGCTTCTGGCCGCCATGACCGCACTCTTCATGGGCGTCGGCTTTCTGATCGGCGGCTCGGGCGGCATGATGATCGCGCTGCTGATCGCCGCCGGCATGAACCTGTTCAGCTATTGGAACGCCGACAAGATGGTGCTGTCGATGAACCACGCCGTCGAGGTCGACGAGAAGAATGCACCCGAATACTATGCCATCGTGCAGGCGCTCGCCAAGGAGGCCGGCCTGCCGATGCCGAAGACCTATCTGATCGATAATCCGCAGCCCAACGCCTTCGCCACCGGCCGCAATCCTGAAAATGCCGCGGTGGCCGCCTCAACCGGCCTGCTCCAGCGGCTTTCGCACGAGGAAGTGGCAGCGGTGATGGCGCACGAGCTGGCCCATGTGCAGCACCGCGACACGCTGACCATGACCATCGTCGCCACGCTTGCCGGCGCGATCTCGATGCTCGGCAATTTCGCCTTCTTCTTCGGCGGCAACCGCGACAACAACAACCCGTTCGGCTTTGTCGGCGTGCTGGTGGCCATGCTGGTCGCCCCCTTCGCCGCCATGATCGTGCAGATGGCGGTGAGCCGCACCCGTGAATACGAGGCCGACCGGCGCGGCGCCGAAATTGTCGGGAACCCGCTCTGGCTGGCTTCAGCCCTTGACAAGGTCGCCCGCGGCGCCCAACGCATTCCCAATCCGGATGCCGAGCGCAACCCGGCCATGGCCCATCTCTTCATCATCAACCCACTTTCCGGCGAGCGCATGGACAGTCTGTTTTCCACCCATCCGAGCACCGAAAACCGCATCGCCGCCTTGCAGGCGATGGCGCGCGAGATGGGTGGCGGCGAAACCCGGACCTCCCCGCGCCAAGCGCCCTCGCCACGGCAGATGGACGAGCAGCAGCCGTCAGGCCCCTGGGACCAGGCCGCGAGACCCGAGCAGCCTGCAGAGCCGGCCAAGCCGAAAACCAATCCGTGGGGCCGCAATCCGACCGGGCCCAGAGGCCGGTGGTCGTAGGCGTGGCGGACAAAGGACCTAGACGCGCGATTGCAAGTGATCATCAGCAAAATGCCGGCGGCGAATTTGTCGCCGGCCTTGCCGCCCGCAAAGCGGCAGCGCGTCTGCTTGCCGCCGTCATCGATGCCAGGACGCCGCTTGACGGGCTGACCGACCACGAGAACGGCCACCCGCAATACAAGGCGCTCGACCTGCGCGATCGGGCGCTGGTGCGCGCCATACTGGTCACCGCACTTCGCTACCGCATGACGATTGCGGGGTTGCTGGCGCGCCGCCTGGAAAAGCCGCTGCCGCCCAACGCCACTGCCCTGTCGCATATATTGCACGTGGCGGCGGCGCAGATCCTGTTCCTCGAAATTCCCGACAGCGCCGCCGTCGACCTTGCCGTCACCCACGCCAAGTCCGATCCGCGCACGCTGCGCTTTGCCGGGCTCGTCAACGGCGTGCTGCGCACGCTGGCGCGTGCCAAGGAAGCGGAATTGCCTGCCGCCCTTGCCGCGACCGACGAAGCGCCAAAATGGTTCTCCGACCGGCTGAAGGCGACCTATGGCATCGACAAGGCCAGGCAGATCCTCGCCGCCCACCGCGTCGAGGCGCCGGTCGATTTCTCGGTCAGGTCCGACCCCGCGCTGTGGGCTGAAAAACTCGGCGGCATCGTGCTGCCGACCGGCACGGTGCGCGTCCAAAAGCTCAGCGCTTCCGTCACCGAACTGCCCGGCTTCACCGAGGGCGCCTGGTGGGTGCAGGATGCCGCGGCCAGCCTTCCGGCAAGGCTGTTCGGCGATGTCAGGGGGCTTCGCGTCGCCGATCTCTGCGCCGCGCCCGGCGGCAAGACGGCTCAGCTCATTCTTGCCGGCGCGCATGTCACCGCCGTCGACACATCGAAGAACCGATTGGCGCGGCTGGCGCAGAATCTTGAGCGCCTCGGCCTCGCCGCAGAGATCGTCCAGACCGATCTGCTCGCTTATGAGCCGAACGAATTGTTCGACGCCGTTCTGCTTGACGCGCCCTGCTCTTCCACCGGCACGGTGCGGCGGCATCCCGATGTGCCCTGGACCAAGACGCCGGCCGACGTCGAAAAGCTTGCCGCTCTGCAGGCAAGGCTGCTGGCCCGCACTGTGACCCTGGTCAGGCCGGGCGGACGCATCGTCTTTTCCAACTGTTCGCTCGACCACCTCGAAGGCGAGGCGCTTCACCGCGCCTTCCTCGCCGGGACGGCTGATATCGTCGACGATCCGCTGCGGCCAGGCGAAGTCGCCGGCATCGATGCGTTCCTGACGCCGCAAGGCACGCTGCGCACGACGCCCGCCGACATGGAGCTCGAAACCCCAGAGGTTTCCGGTCTGGACGGCTTCTTCGCCGCCCGCATGCGCAGGGCTCTTTAAAGACTTGGGCGCGGAAAATTTGTCGACTTTTTTGGGGAGAACCATGCGGAAAGCAGGTTGAACTCCAGGACTTCCGTGGAATTCGCCTTCGCATAAGTTCTTGAATCACATAAGCTTGTCTTCGGGTTGAGGGCGATGAGGAGGGGTTTTGGCACTCGCTGCCGGCAGCACGACGCGTCTATGGACGCTTGTCGCGAGGGAGTTCTGGCGCAAGGCGCGCCGGCGCCTGCGTGCCGGGCCTGTCTATCGCTGGCGCTATTCCGGCCGCACGCCGGAACGCGTCCTGATTGCTCCACCCGACCTGCGCCTCGCCGACCCACAGATCGCGCTTGAGATCTACTATGGCCGCTATCCGCTGTCAGGGCATATGGTGGAGACCGGCGGCAAGTCGCCGTTCCAGATCGCGGTGCCTAATCCCGGCTGGCAAAAGACGCTGCACGGCTTTCGCTGGCTGCGCCACATGCGCGCTGCCGGCTCCGAACTCGCCGCGGCCAATGCCCGCGCGCTGGTTTCCGACTGGATCGCCATGCATGGCGGCCAGATTTCCGGCGTCGGCTGGGAGCCCGGCACGACGGCCAAGCGCGTCATCGCCTGGCTGCAGCATTCCTCGGTGGTGCTGCAAGGCGCTGAATTTCCCTTCTACCGGGCCTTCCTGAAATCGCTTGCCGTCCAGATCCGCTATCTCAGGGCGATGGCGCGCGAGATGCCGGACGGCAAGGACAGGCTGCGCGCCCGTATAGCGCTCGCCTTTGCCGCTTTGTCGTTGCCGGCGCCCGCATCGGCGCTGCGCAACGCGACACGCAACCTCGCCGAGGAGCTCGATCGCCAGATCCTGCCCGATGGTGGTCATATCTCGCGCAATCCGATGACCGTTCTCGAGTTGCTTGCCGACCTTCTGCCGCTGCGCCAGACCTATGCCAACCAGGCGGAGACGCCGCCGGCGGCCCTGATGGGGGCGATCGACCGCATGCTGCCGGCGCTGCGTTTCTTTCGCCACCAGGATGGCAGTCTCGCCCGCTTCAACGGCATGGGCGCGACGATCCACGACCGCATCGCCACCATCCTGCGCCACGATGACACCGCCGGCGCGCCGCTGCTGCACGCGCCGCATTCGGGCTATGAGCGCCTCTCCATGGGTGGCGTGACGGTCATCGCCGATACCGGCCCGCCGCCGCCCGTGGATGTTTCCAACGCCGCGCACGCCGGCTGCCTGGCTTTCGAACTGTCCTCCGGTCGCCAGCACTATATCGTCAATGCCGGCGTCGACACCTATGGCGCCGCCGAATTCCGGCCGCTTGCCCGCGCCACGGCCGCCCACTCGACCGCCACGATCAACGACACTTCGTCGGCGCGGTTCAGTCATTCGCTGCGTGTCAACGACCTGCTTGGCACGCCGTTGATCGGCGGCCCGCAGAATGTGCCCTGCAAACGCACCGACCACCCGGGCAGCCAGGGTTTTCTGGCCCGCCATGACGGTTATGTCGCGCGCTTCGGCTTGTTGCATGAGCGCGAACTGAAGTTGACCACCGATGGCAATGTGCTCGCCGGCAGGGACCGGTTCCAGCGGCCGGGCAATGCTGCCATCCGCAACAATGGCCGCGATTTCGTCACCGTGCGCTTCCACATCCATCCCGACATAAACCTGCTCCAGGACGAGCATGACCGCCTGGTGCTGGCCGCCGACCAGGCCGACACCTGGGTGTTTACCTCGACTGAAGTTGCGCCCGACGTCGAGGAATCGATCTATTTCGCCGGCCTTGGCGGACCGCGCCGCAGCCGGCAGATCGTGCTGGCCTTCAAGGCCTCGGAGATAGCGGAAGTCCACTGGCAACTGACGCGGACCGTGATCGCCGGCTATCCCCAGAAGAGCTGACTGTGTCTGCCGTGACGAAGCGTCCGGCTTTTGAGCTTCCACCTTGATTTCCTGATGTCATGTGCTACGGCGCGCGGACACTTTCCAAACCGAAAGGCCGCCACCCCATGGCCGTCGCCGCCAAGAACATCCCCGCGCCCGACCTCGTTCCCGTGCGTCGCGCGCTGCTCTCCGTTTTCGACAAGACCGGCCTCATCGATTTCGCCAGGGCATTGGCCGCGGCTGGCGTCGAGTTGGTCTCCACCGGCGGCACGGCAAAGGCGATCGCCGAGGCCGGCATGGCTGTGCGCGACGTGTCCGAGCTGACAGGCTTTCCCGAGATCATGGACGGCCGTGTCAAGACGCTGCACCCCTCGGTGCATGGCGCGCTGCTCGGTGTGCGCGACGACCCGGACCACGCCAAAGCCATGCACGAACACAACATCGAGCCGATCGATCTCGTCGTCTCCAATCTCTACCCCTTCGAGGAGGTCCGCCGCTCCGGCGCCGGCTACGCCTCGATCGTCGAGAACATCGACATAGGCGGCCCGGCGATGATCCGCGCCTCGGCCAAGAACCACGCCTATGTCGCCATCGTTACCGACCCCGGCGATTATGCCTCGGTGCTCAATGCGCTGGAGATGAATTTCGGCGCGCTGTCGCTGGATTTCCGCAAGAAGCTGGCGGCCAAGGCATTCGCCCGCACCGCCACCTATGATGCGGCGATCTCCGGCTGGTTCGCCGAAGCGCTCGAGATCGAGCATCCGACCTGGCGCGCCTTTGGCGGCAGGCTGGACCAGATCATGCGCTATGGCGAGAACCCGCATCAGGGCGCCGGCTTCTATGTCGACGGCGACAAGCGGCCAGGCGTCGCCACGGCCCGCCAGCTTCAGGGCAAGCAGCTTTCCTACAACAATATCAACGACACTGACGCCGCCTTCGAGCTGGTCGGCGAGTTCGACCCGGCCCGCTCGGCCGCTGTCGCCATCATCAAGCATGCCAACCCCTGTGGCGTCGCCGAAGGCGCTTCACTGAAGGCGGCCTATGCCAAGGCGCTGGCCTGCGATCCCGTCTCGGCCTTCGGCGGCATCGTTGCGATGAACCGCCTGCTCGATGCCGAGGCGGCGCAAGAGATCGTCAAGACCTTCACCGAAGTTATCATCGCGCCGGGCGCCTCGCAGGAGGCGGTTCAGATCGTCGCCGCCAAGAAGAACCTGCGGCTGCTGGTCACCGGCGGCCTGCCCGACCCGCGCGCCGCCGGCGCCACCGTCAAATCCGTTTCCGGCGGATTGCTCGTCCAGGGTCGCGACAACGCGGTGGTCGACGACCTGGAACTCAAGGTCGTGACGAAGCGCGCACCGACTCCGGCCGAAATGGCCGATCTCAAATTCGCCTTCCGCATCGCCAAGCACGTCAAGTCGAACGCCATCGTCTATGCCAGGGACGGCGCCACGGTCGGCATCGGCGCCGGCCAGATGAGCCGCGTCGATTCCTCGCGCATCGCCGCGCGCAAGGCGCTCGATGCCGCCGAGGCCGCTGGTCTCTCCGAGCCGCTGACCAAGGGCTCGGTCGTCGCCTCCGATGCCTTCTTCCCCTTCGCCGACGGGCTCTTGTCGGCCATCGAAGCCGGCGCAACCGCCGTCATCCAGCCCGGCGGCTCGATGCGCGACGACGATGTCATCGCCGCCGCCGACGAGCACGGCATCGCCATGGTGTTCACCGGCGTCCGGCACTTCCGGCATTAGCGCTTCTTACCCTCCCCCTCGTGGGGAGGGTCGGCGAACGATCTTTGCGAAGCAAAGTTCGTGAGACGGGGTGGGGGGCAGCGCCGGGGGGGGGGGGGGGGGGGGGGGGGGGGGGGGGGGGGCGGCGCGCGGGGGGGGGGGGGGGGGGGGGGGGGGGGGGGGGGGGGGGGGGGGGGGGGGCGGGGGGGGGGGGGGCCGGGGGGGGGGGGGGGGGGGGGGGGGGGGGGGGGGGGGGGGGGGGCGCGGGGGGGGGGGGGGGGCGGGCGGGGGGGGGGGGGGAGAGGGGGGGGGCGGGGGGGGGGGG
>NZ_JBVVPU010000033.1:0-13682 GCF_055811295.1 Mesorhizobium sp. WSM4871
CCGTCGGAGTGGTAGACGATGATGTCGCCGACGGTTTCGCCGGAGATGGCATTCGCGGCGTCAGAGGCAGAGGTGAACGATTACGGTCCCAGCTCGCGCAGCAGGCTCCGGCATGCCCTGGGAACAGCCGCTGCAGCAGATTCTGGCCCTGTCGGCTCGAAGCTGGGATTTTGGCCAAGAAGGACGTTGTGGGAAAATTGTCCCGCTAATTGCGGGGAATGACAGGAGTTTGAGTATTTCGAATGAGGATTTTATCGGGCGTGGGAGCCTGAGCTTTTTCGACATGGATTTTGTGAACGGCAAGCCGGCCCCGCCGCGACTGGGATTGGCGCGTATGTTTCGTCCTTCTGCGTGCGTCGAATGTGACGCCGTGAACCAGTATGATTTCTCCGGACGGACTGCGCGCCGCCATTATGCCGAGATTTTGCAGTGTCTCCGCCAGAACGGCCCGATCGGGAAGAGCTGACATTGTGGATCGCTGGCGAACTGTGTCCGACCGGGCAATCGGTTGGCGCGATGCTCGAGCAGATTTTTCTTTGGTGCCGGGACCGTAGTATATACGGCCCGCGCGAGCGGCGCGAGACAGGAGAACAGGATGCCTGCGCGTGCGATCCGGCCAGAAACTCGGGACAGCTTATGGTTGATGCTGGGGACACATTGGCAGGGCTCGCTTGGCAAACCTGACAAGGCATTCCGCGCCACTACCGGCTGACGGCTGTCGTGTGCTTGGTAACACGCGCGAAGGGGCTGTTTCATGCAAGCTGCGGCGTTTCTGCGGCCATTCTAAAAACTGGCCTGCGACAACCTCCTGCACGAGTTAGGACCCATGCTTCCACGTGGTCAGGTCATTCGCGGAGGAGCACTTTCCGGGCATCGGCTGCCGACCGAACATAGCAGTAGCGGCCGATGCGAGGTTCAATGACGACCATCGCATGAAACGTGCGATCGGCGCACACCACGGAACCCCAATTGCAGAGCCAACCGGGCCCGGCCGGCGACGTAAGCAAGGGGCTCTCGCACAAGACAAGCAGGCGTTGTGATTATCCCACATCATTCGCAATTTAAATCAAATCCGTCTGTGGATAGTGACGATTGCGCGATCCTCACCTCGTAGATGGCTAACGCGGGCGGCAACTGAGAGGGTCACATGACAAGCGATTTTTCCGCCGCGCGAGTGCATTTAGATCGAGCGTATCATTACTTGCGTGGCGATGACCCGATGAGTCGGAGGGGGCGCGAAGCCTTGGATTTGCTAATTGAGGCGGTTGCCGTCGAAGAGTTCAAGCAGCCGCGACAAGACGCGGAGGTGCTAATGTTTCCGAATGGGCGCCGCTTCTGAGGCGATCTCCTGGTGGCCACCATGAACAATCCGAGCGCATTGACGCCCGCGGCATTGCCCAGATGATGCCGGGCAACCTGTTTCGCCCGGTCCATGTCAAGACGCTGACGAGCAGAAGGCGCCGGGCCCTGCTGATTGCGCGCAAACTCTTGCAGGACAAGGCGATCGCCATCCAGAACGACATCCGCGGGCTATTGCGCAACTTCGGCCTCAAGGTCGGCATGGTCGGCGCCGTCAAGTTCGAGGCCCGCATCCGCGAGCTCACCGAAGGGATGCCCGATCTGGCCGAAATCGTCGAACCGCTGCTCGAGGCGCGTAGCAAGCTGCGCGAGAATTTTGCCGCGCTTCACCGCAAACTTCTGGCCATTGTCCGCGGTGATGCGGTCTGCCGGCGGCTGACGACGATACCGGCGTCGGTCCGGTGGTGGCGCTGGCCTATAACGCGACCATCGACATTCCGGCCCGCTTCCACAACTCCAAGGCGGTCGGACCGATCCTGGGGCTGACGCCGGTGCTCCATGAGTCGGGCGAAAGGCGCCGCATCGGCCGGATATCCCGCTGCGGCGACGGCAATGATGCGAACGCTGCTTTACGAAGCCGCGCAGACACTGCTAACGCGCGTGACCAAATGGTCGTGGCTGAGGGCGTGGGCGATGAATGTTGCCAGGCGGCGCGGCCGACAAAAGGCCATTGTCGCATTGGCTCGCCGGCTGGCGGTGATCATGCATCGCATGTGGCGCGACGGCACAGAGTTTCGTTGGACGCGACAAGACATCATGCCGAAAGCCGCCTGATCGTGCGCCTGACCATCGCAGCCTCCGGCGCGCGGTGGCCGAGCCGAAACCAGGTCGGGGACGGCAGAACACGGAGATGAAACATGATCGCAGAGCGAGCGTGACAAGGATCACCCCATAAGGTTCCACCAGCCGGTGGAAAGAGCGTCCTTCGCGGGACGACGAATGAGGTGAGTTCGCGAGGGTTGCAGTACCGGTCGCATCACAACGATCAGGACGCTTCCGAGATTGTTCCGCCTCATGCTTCTCATCCCCATCAAGGCGACGGCCCCGAGCGCCGATCTCGTAAAGAAGCAAGACCCCGCGAAAGACCTCAGATGCCGGCGAAGCGGAAAGCTCGAAAAGCGCTTGACTTCAACACGCCGAATAGAGAAGCACCCCCCGTTGCTTAACAGCTGCAAAGACTAAGGGCGGGCCCGGCCGCTCAGACCACGGTCATAACGTCTGGTGAGGTGCACGTCAGGTTTGCGTCAGATCCGACATGTATGTTCGGCAGCCAGGGTGGGATGCCTTCCGTGCCGGCCCCTCTAGCAGACACAACACAGGAGAAAGACACATGGCACTAGTCAGTGGCAGAGACTTCAACGATCGTTTTGCATGGGAGGCCCGATGAGGACTTGATCCTCGACAACCAGAACAGGAACGATTTGCACAGCCCGGGCGACGGGCAGCGGGGGCGCCCCGGGGACGAGGAGATCGTTTGTGGCGACGACGCCGATTATGTGAACGGCGGTCCAGGCGACGATTCGATATGGGGCGGTGGCGGCGACGATTTTTTGTGCGGCAATGAGGGCTATGACTTCCTACATGGTGAGAGGGGCAACGATTCTCTGTTCGGCGGTGCGGGCAAGGATTATCTGTACGGCGAAGAGGGCGACGATCATCAGTTCGGCGGAGGGCGACGATCATCTGTACGGCGGAGAGGGCCGTGACCATCTCTACGGCGGCACAGGCGACGATCGTGTGGCCGGCGGTAAGGTCGACGATACTCTGGCGGGTGATGACGGCATGACATGATCTACGGTGGCAAAGGCGACGATCGTCTGTTCGGCGGTAAGGGCTCCGACGAGTTCGTCTTCGAAGCCCAGACCGGCAACGATAAAGTGATGGACTTCGAGGCGGGGCAGGACACCCTGTCGATCAGCGGGGTAATGATCAATGGCACTGAAGCTACGGTTGAAGTACTTGCCGGTCGCGCCTATCAGTCTGGCAAAGACACGGTCGTTGACCTCGAACCGGGTAATTCGATCACGCTCGCCAAAGTGAGTTTTGACGACTTTCACACGCACCCGGAACATTATTTTTCAGTCTAGAGCAACGGCGGTTGTGGACTGCATCCAAGGCAATGCGGGTGATAGCTTCGTGACTCAGGTAAGCGTGTAGGTCGCCCCAAGAGCTGGCTCCGCTTGTTTGGACAGCGCCCGCGGAATTTAAGTGGCATGCTGCCGGTTACGTTGAGCGCGGGGCTTTGCGATTTTGCTGCGGCGTCGGGAGGGCGTAGCCCGACCAGAGCTGCAGCAAAATCGCGCGGCGACGATCATGCGGCCGTCGCCATCGCTTGCGCGCCGAAATAAGCCTCGTCGGGCGTGCGCCCGTCAAGGCTCGAATGCGGGCGCCGTCCATTACAGAAGGCGAGATACCGGTCGTAGGCGCGCATGACCGCCTCGTATTTGATCGTGCGCCACAGCCGCTCGACGAAGACGTTGTCGCGCCAGGCACCTTTGCCATCCATGCTGATGGACACGCTCGCCGCCGTCAGCACGCCTGTGAACTCGAGGCTGGTGAACTGGCTGCCCGGTCCGAGTTGAAGATCTCGGGTCGGCCATGTCTGGCCAGGGCCTCCTCGAGCGCTTCGACGCAAAACGCCGCCTCCATCGTGATTGAGTCCCGATGGGCCAGCACCCGCCGGCTGAACACGTCGACGACGGCTGCCAGATAGACGAAGCCGCGCCGCATCGGGATGTAGCTGATGTCCATCGCCCAGACATGGTTCGGCCGTGCGATCTTAATCCCGCGCAACAGATAAGGGTAGATCTTGTGGCCCGCAGCTGGCTTGCTCGTGTTCGGGCGCCGATCGACCCGTCACAGTTCTACGATCCGTCCGGCCGAATGCCGGCATCGAATCAGGAGACTTCTGAAGCGTTATTGCAACCCCAGCTTCGTCTTCAGTTCGGCGTTCTCTCTGCGCAGGCGTTCCGCGAGCAGGCTCTTCAATCGCTTGTTTTCTTGCTCGAGGGCGAGCAGATCCTTCAGATCGTCGCCATCGGATGTAGGCGCCGCGGCCTTCTTCCAGTGATAATAGGTCTGTTCCGATATACCGGCCTGCTTTACGGCGCTCTTGAGAGTGGCGCTGCCGCTGATCGACGTCTCGATCTGAGCGAGCTTCTGGGCGCGCTCTTTTCCGGAGTAGACCTTCCGGGGGCTCCGCACGGCCGCTGCTGTTGCTGTTGCTTCCTTCGCCGGGGACGCCGTATTGGCGCCATTCTTGCGACCAGGCGCAGCCTTCGCCTCCCGCGACGGTGAGGATTTCTTCTTCGTTTCAGTTCCGCTGGGAGCAGGTTCGGTTGCAGTTTCTACTGATTCAGCGTCTGGGGGATTTGCCATGAGATTCTCCGCTCGCGGTTTGAGACCGTGTTCAGCATCAAGGGCTATGACATTAGAGTCAATCAGCCGACCATTTAGATCCATTTCTTTGAGCTCCCTTGTTGTGTCGGCTATGGCTACGGAGAGATCGACATCGCTCCAGATGGAACGGCCCCGTTTTTGATAATTGCGCTTTTGTTTGACCTCCACAGTGAACGGTCGGGTCTGCCGCCTCATAGGTTCTTCCTTGTTAGAACGAATTGCACAGAGGTCGCGGCTGACGACGACTGAACAACTGGCGCTCCCTCTGTTGCGCCCAGCTATATGGATGAGATAGCCCGAGAGCAAGCGGCACTTGCGGTGTGCATTGACAAATGCTCGTTCGAGCCACGTCGCTGCCTGTCGCAGCTTTGTTTTCGTATCGGTGCGTTTGCAGAGCTGGAACAACTGCTAGCGCGTCGCAACGCCATCGAGCACGTTTGAAGGGGTGGATCTGAAGGCATGGCGGTTTCTGCTGGGCGCACGCCAACGCCGCGCGGAATATTCACCGCGATGGCTCGATCAGATGGATCCGAGCTTGTCAGCGAATCTAAGCGCGGGTGCATGCAACGACACATCGTGACACAGTCGGGTAGTCGGAGCGTCTGATCGAGGTGGCCGACAAGGCGGTCATACCGTCGTGCCGCAATTGGGCGTCGACGGGTCAGGTTTTCACTTAGCGTTTCAATGGAATTCGGATATGAAAGTCCACCTAGCTCCAGTTGGATAGGCCTCGCCGGAAGTCATGATCGTCTCGTCCCAGTGAAGGTCGCAATCATTCGTGATTGCGACCTTCACTAGCCAGCTCCGGCCAATCATTGCGGGAGGATATGCAATACAGGTCGAGGCGTTGTCGGCGTTTCGGCCGGTAAGACGGGATAGGCGACCTCCGGTACTTTTCCGGTCAGCGAATTAAGGAAGGCAACGAGCAGGTCGACTTCTTTTTCCGTCAATTCTTGGCCGAGCTGGGTGGTCCCCATAATGGCGACGGCCTGTTTCAGATCCCAAACCTTGCCCGAATGAAAGTATGGCGCGGTGAGTGCTACGTTGCGCAACGGCGCCACGCGGAAAACATAGGAATCGTCGGCTTCACGGGTCACGGCAAATCGGCCTTTGTCGTTTTCCGGCAGGACATCGGTGTTGGGCTTTTCAACGAGGCCGAATGGGGCATAGCCCTCCCCACCCACGTTGATACCGCCGTGGCAGGACGAGCAGCCTTTGTCCATGAAAAGCGTCAGGCCCTGTTTCTGTTCGGAAGTCATAGCGGCGTCATCGCCGTTGAGGAAGGCATCGAAGGGCGCCGGTGTGACCAGTGTCGCCTCAAATGCTTCGATTGCCTTGGCGACGTTTTCGAAGGTGACGCGATCGGCTTCGCCCGAGAAAGCTGAATTGAACCACTCGACATATTGCGGCATCGACTTGAGCGTGGCGATGAGTTGACCTGGTGTGTTGGCCATTTCGACAGCGGCTTGGATCGGTGCCTTGGCCTGAACCTTCAGGTCTTCAGCACGACCATCCCAGAACTGCGCTATGTTGAAGACAGCGTTCAGTACCGTCGGCGCGTTCCGCGGTCCCTTCTGCCAACCATGGCCGATCGAGCTTTCATGATTGTCGTCGCCCCCGGTGGCCAAGTTGTGGCACGAATTGCACGACAAGACGCCTGACGCCGAGAGGCGTGGATCGAAGAACATTGCCTTGCCCAGGGCTATCTTCTCCGGTGTGATCGGGTTGTTGGCGACTGTCGGCGTGATGGATGGTAGAGCCTTGAAGGTGGCCCGTGCTGTTTCGCTGAGGTATACGGGGATCGTTTGTGCAGCAAAAGCGATGGCCGGCAACGCGACAGCCACCGTAGTGAATAGGATTTTCACGCGTGATCTCCCTGCGTTTTGCACGGAAGCCATTGTTGATATGCGGTTCGTGAACGCCTTGCGCTAAAGGCGGCAATCCTCTTTGCATAAAATCGATTCTGACGCGGACCTGACATATTGTCTTCCTTCGTTGCATTGCGCGAAGTCACCCACGATGAACGCCAGTCGGTATCTCCTGTCGCCTCTCGAGAAGCATCAAAAGTCGTGCCAACTGAGCAGAAGGAACCTCCGGCGGATTTTCTGGTCATCATTCAACAGGTTGAAGGAATTCGCAGCAAAGCGCAGCCCCACTCCGGTGTCGCGGATCTGACAGCCAACAGTCGGGCTGAAACAGAGAGATGTTGGTCCCTCAGCGTCTTGTCCGAAGGGCACCCGGCCTCCTGCATGGGCGGGAGGGGACCACACGGTATTAAAGCTCAAGATGAACGCCGCCGGCAAACATCGCTAGACAGTCCCGGCAGATACTTTGACGCTGGTCCGCGAGCTGTTGCGCCTAGTGCCCGACCGCCAGATCGCGGCTCCTCAATCGCGCCGCAAGCCGACGGCGCGTTAAAGCGGCCGCGCAATCATCGATGTGAGCATGATGACGGCGCTGCGCACTGTGTCGTCGTATTGTGGCCACTGGAGCAATCCTCGTAAAGCGAGCCAAGGTTCTTGATCTAAACGGCGGCGGCCGCCATATTAGCGTAGCGCCTCTCACACGTTCGAGAGTGATCGCATTTTTGGATGCCGCCGGCTCGGGCTGTTTCGGCATCCTATTTCAACATCGGCCGCCGCTTGTTTCGAGTTATCGAATGGCCGTTCTCTGCATTTGGAGGCAAAATGACCGCAACGCCTTTCGCGCTGCCCGAGGCAGTGCTTACCGCAATCTCAAATGGAAAACCCCTAATTCAGGCATGTCGGGAACATCTTGGCTATTCGACCGAGGACATTGCCGTGACCAGCGGTCTGACAGTCGAGGAGGTTGGGCTGATCGAATCTGGCAATTGTTTCGACAAGGGCTATCGCGATCGGATCGCTCGGGCGCTTGGCTTGGCTGAGAGTATCTTCGATGAAATCTCGGGTATCCCGAACGCTGCCTGACGTCGGCCTCTGAAGATTACCCGCCGCCTGCCAGGTCGGATCAAAATCCCAAGGGTATATCAATACCCTTACGGCGGCGGGGCGGTGGCAGAATTCTTATTTCTACGGAATCGATTCGCTCTGCGGAAGATCGGTCTCATGCTGGGCGACACGGATGTAACCCGCACGAGAGGCCAGATCTGTGGATAGTGAGAACCGCCTAGCCGCGTTGGTGGGTCGCAAGGAAGCCAACAAGAACTTGGGAACAAAAGACCTAAAGCGAAAATACGCAGGGGTGCCTGCCGAATTTGAGCGCGAGTGGGAATTTATCCGGTTCACGCGCCGCTTAGAGAATGGAAACGATCCGAGACGTGGCGCGCCGCGGCCATTATGAACGAACATAAGTCGCGACCGAGATGCGCATCACTTTGCCAAAGCCGTGCACGATGAATGGATCACAAAGTTCCGAGAGAATCGGAGCGAACAGTAGCACCGGCACACCGGCCGGTACGAGGGCATGTGGACAAAATATCCTACCCGATGGTGGCGCCGAACTACGGCACAACGATCAGCGCTTGTGAAGTCGAGCGGCTTAGCCGAAAGGTTTCGGCGAAACCGCCCGAGGCCATCAGGAAGGTTCGTCACGATGAAAGCGATCCCTTGCCCGTTCTGCGCAAGCTGCGAGATTAGGCCATATGAGACGGACGAGGCGCGCGTTGTGATGAAATGCGAGGACTGCGGTGCATCGGGGCCGGTCTGCATCGACGAAGTCAACGCCGTCGAAAGCTGGAATTACCGTCCATCTGCCCAGCCCGAATAGGATTGTTTACGTGGCATGGCGATAGCGATGCCCCTACGCCTAATGGCCCCGATCCGTCACCGGCGCGCAGGAGCGTATTATCTTCGTCAGCCGATGCCGCGTTTCTCTTCCGAGCCTCCGCCAATCGGGCCTGGCGCATGCTGGCCTACCCGTCAGAGTGCCAGGCCGCTCATGTCGCGCCTGCCGTACATGGCAACGAACCTCATCGCGCACCTGATCGACTGATATTGCCGATCACCTTCCGCAACTCGAGCGGCTGTAGCAGCGCATGCCGTTGCAGCGGGTGCAGCGGATGCACAAGCGTCGTCTGACAATCTCGCCGGAAAACTGCCGTCTCAACAATTCGGCCAGCCTGTCGTTGCGACATCGCTCACTAGCCATACTCATAAAACCTGTTCTGGTTTGCCTCGCCTTGCTTAGCCGGCGGTCGCCTGACAGCCCACATGCCGACGCAGGTTCGGTCTGCCAGCCACCGTAGGGCATGTGACGTTGGACTATCAGGTTCGACCGTATACGTCCTCAAGCCGCACGATGTCATCTTCGCCGAGATACTCGCCGCTTTGGACCTCGATCATCACCAGTCCAATATTGCCGGGGTTTTCGAGCCGGTGTTTGTGGCCGCAAGGGATATAGGTAGATTGATTAGTTGTCAGGAGTAGCTCCTGGTCGCCGTTGACTATTTTCGCAGTGCCGCTGACCACGACCCAGTGCTCGGAGCGGTGATGGTGCATCTGCAGGCTCAAGCGTCCGCCCGGCTTCACCTCGATGCGCTTGATCTTGAAGCGCTCGCTTTCCTCCAGAACCGTGTAGGTGCCCCAGGGCCGGTGCACGGTACTGTGAAGCAAGTGCGCTTCATGTCCCGCAGCCTTGAGGCCCTCGAAGAGTTTCTTGACGTCCTGGACGCGATCGCGGGACGCAACAAGCAATGCATCTGGGGAATCCACGATCACCAGGTCGCTGATGCCGACGGTGCCGATGACGCGTTTGTCCGAGCTTATGTAACTGCCCACGGTGTCGACCACGTGGACATCGCCGCGAATCCTGTTGCCGCTCCCGTCAGCGGGGACCAGTTCGGCCATTGCGTTCCAAGATCCAATGTCGTTCCACCCCATTTCGCAGGGAACGACGGAGAGATTGTGTGTTTTTTCCATCACCGCTCGGTCGAGTGAAATACGCGGCGCCATGGCGAAGTGCTCAGATGCGAGTTCGACGCTGGCAACATGTTCGCCGTGGCTGACGCGAGCGTTATCATAGCTGTCGAGAACGGCATTGATCACCTCCGGGCAATGCGCAGCCATTTCGTCGAGCATGACCTGCGCCTTGAAGCAGAAGATGCCAGCGTTCCAGAAGAAACGTTTGGACGCGACATAAGATTTGGCAGTCTCGGCGTTCGGTTTCTCGACGAACCGGACAACTTTCTCACCCTCGGCCTCGATGTAGCCGAATGCGGTGTCTGGCCTATCCGGGGTTATGCCCAAGGTTGCGATACGCCCCTGCTGCGCCTGTTCGATTGCCCGGCTCATGGCGGTTTGAAATGCTGGCAGGTCACCAATCATGTGGTCGGCGGGAAAAATGCACAGAACAGCATCGGGACCCTGTGTTGCCTTGGTATGGACGGTTGCCGCAGCAATGGCGGCGGCGGTATCCCGACCCTCAGGCTCAAGCAGAAAGGTGCGTGGCAAAACCACGGAATCCAGTTCGTCGAAAACGTCTTTTGTAAGGAAGAGGTGCCCCGTGGACGTCACGGTAACAAGCTCTACGACGTCCGGTATCGAAGCGGCGCGTAACACGGTGTGCTGGATGAGCGAATGTCCATCCGCCACCTTCAGGAAAGGTTTGGGGTGCGATTGCCTTGAGGCCGGCCAGAGCCGCGAACCAGCTCCACCGCTGATGATGACCGGAACCACTTTCATCAAAGGTCCTCTATCTCGTCTGTAAGCGCGAATGCCTGTGCCCTTTGCAGCGTCGAGGCGACGATTGCGATGGCCCTGCTCTCGGTCGAAGCTTCCGAGTAGCAGCGCAGTTCCGGGGCATTGCCGGAAGGCCGCAGATGTATGATCTCGCCCGTATGCATCCGCGCCCTGAGGCCATCGGTTTCGTCAACTTCGGCGACGGTCCCGAACGAGGCAAGAAAGTGCTGCAGTGCGTTCCAGCTTGCGAGATGATCCATCAATCTGCGTGAACTTTCCGAGGGGAAGTTCTGAAGCCGGTCACTGGCGCACACAGGAAGATTCCAAAGCCCGCGCAGTCGCGACAGCTTCTTTTTTGTCGATGCCACCGTACTGAGGACGGCCAAAATCGGGAGGAATGAGTCCCGCGTCGGCAGTGCAGTCAATGTCTTCCCATTCACCACACAATCCGAGCCCAGCAGAACACCACCATTGGCCTCAAAGCCGACGATGACGCCGCCGGCGCCGTGTAATGCTTCCATTGCTTCAATGACAAATGGAGACCCGACTTTCGTCCTCTGGACCGCGAAACCAAAGGCCTTCGAAATTCCCGAATTGGAGGTCACTGGCGTCACGATCGTGTCTGCCTTCAGGAAAAGAGCCGTTGCAAGCCCAACCAGGTCGCCGCGAAGAAGATCGCCATTTTCATCAGCGATGAGTGGCCGATCAGCGTCCGCATCGGTCGACACGATGGCATCGAGACCGAATTCGCGGACCCACTTCTTCAATTTCGCGATTGTTGCTGCGTCCACGGCCTCGGTATCGACAGGTACGAAGGTCCCGGTTTTCCCGACGGCGACCACGCTGGCACCGAGCGATCGAAGAACCTGTACCAACAGTTCCGCCGCGACCGAACTGTGCTGATAGACACCAAGTCTCATGCCGGAAAGTGAGCCCGGCTCCAGCATATTATGGGCGCGCTCTCGATAAGAGGCGATTGCTTCTTCACGGTGCATAGGCCACGTCGTTCCCAGACAAGCCGTTGGTAAGCAATACGCAACTGATCTTTCGGCTACAAAGCGCGTAATCGCGGCCTCATCCGCCTTGCTGATTTCACCATTCGGGCCATAGAACTTGATGCCATTGCGATCGGCTGGAATGTGCGACCCGGTTACCATAAGAGCCGCCGCGCCGTGTTTGCATGCATATAGTGCCAGCGCAGGCGTAGGTATGGTGCCGCAATCGATCGGCTGGAAACCATTTGCGGCCAACGCCGCCATGCAATTGTTGGCTATCGCCTGACTGCTGTCACGTAGGTCGCGGCCTACGAAGACCGAACTACTCGGCTGAACCCGGCTGGAAATCAAACGCCAAGCGAAAGCTTCGGCATAAAGTCCGCTGGCCTTGCCGACCAATTCCGAAGCCAAACCTCGAACGCCGCTTGACCCGAATTTCATGATTTCGCTTTGCTAGTGGACAGGCAGGGTGGGGTCATGTTGCAATGGGCTAGTACTTTCTAATGCAAGGGCCATCGCTCTCAGCCACCTGCTGTTCAGATATGCGGTCTCTACAACACGGTGTGGCGCAAGGACCCCTCAGAGTTCCGCCGAACAGCAGGGCATCCACTGGCACGGGGGCATCCACAGTTCTCCTTCTATTGGAATCTTTTTGCGCGCTCATCTAATGATCGAGGCAGTGGAGTGATCGATCGGTGCCTGCCGGTATTTCGCTATGCAGCATCATGACAGATCCGTAAACTTGGTTGTTTGGATGGAATGCATCCATGGCATGGATAGGTCTAGAAGGCCGTCTCGATCAGCGCAATGGAACCCTGTGATTCTTAGGTATTTGGATTAAGGTCAGCCAGAGCGCTCGCCGACCATGGCGTCGCCTAGGGCGCTAGACCCAAGAAGCAGGAACCGATGCTTGGATCAGCTGGGACGACGATCAGCGCCGACAATGTCTTGCCTTGCGACGCCTTCAGTCCAGGAAGTTGTTATGGAAGTGCGTTCTATCAAGGCCCACCGCAAAACCTTGATGCAGTCGTCGCCGCCGCAATCTTCGCCTTCGGCCTTGTCTACATCCATCAGTTCGAGGACGGAAACGGCCGCATTCACCGCTACCTGATCCACCACGTCCTTGCCATGCACCGCTTCAATCGCCGGGAGTGGTGTTCCCGTATTGGCCGCGATCCTGAAGGACTTCGCGCTTCTCTTCATCGACATCAGCAATGATATCGGACACAATAGTGCGAAGGAGTTGCTGACGGCAACGCATATCGACACTAGGCGCGCGCCAGGCGGCCTCCAGGTCGGTGGCAATGCCGGCGAAATCGGGAGTTGGGATTGCATGTTCGACTTGTCGGGCTTGGATTAGAGCCGCTTCACACGTTTCCACGCGCCTGAGCGCTGCTTCCCAGCTCTTCTCAAGCTGAGCAGCGATCAGCCGGTATCAGGGTCGCAAGCGGCATAACGACTTTCTGCTAGAGATGCCTCGTAGCGCGCTTGCTACAAGTCCAGCTCCATCATGCGATGCCGTTCTTCCAGATTATCCCGATGCATTTGGTCAGCTTCCATCGCCGCCTCGATCGCCATGGGCGTTACGGCCCTCAGTATCTCCTTGCCGATCGCAGGGTCGATGCGGGAAGCGCCAAAGTCATGCATCGCGGTTTGGCGAACATCTGGTTGATACGTTCGCAGCGGTAATAAGGGTGGCCTGGAGGGCGTCCCGAATAGACAACGCCCCACCGTCTTCAACACCGGCCGCAGGTGAGCAGGCCTGCGAGCAACGCTCGACCTCCACGACCGGACTTGATCCCGCCTTTTTGACCAAAGGCATTGACGGCGATAAGGCGCTGGTTTCTTTCAAACTCATCCCAATCGATATAGCCTTCATGATGATCCCGGAGCAGCACGTCCCACGTTGCGAAAGGCTTGCTGTGTCCGTAGCTTTTACGAGCCCGGCCATCGACAATCTCTGTTCGCTTCTCACTTTTACCATAGACGTAGACCCCTGCGTAGAATGGGTTCTTGAGAATCGAAATAACGCTTCGATAGCGGACCGGCACCCAATCGAAGGACACCGTTTTGCGCCCGTCAGAAGGCGGGGAAAATGGAAATTATCAGCGGTCAGCGAAATCAAGGGATTGTCAGGGCGACCGGGCTGGTCGGAATCATCAAGCTTGCCACCATCGTGCGCGACGAGAGTGACACTAGTGGATTGATTCCAACGCTTGGTGCCCGCGTTTGACTGCTGCAATGATCTCATTGGGGTCTGCTTTCCAGACGA
>NZ_JBVVPU010000034.1:0-12612 GCF_055811295.1 Mesorhizobium sp. WSM4871
CCGGGTGTGCGTCACGGCGGCGAAAAGTTCAAAAACTACTGGCAAGGCGACAAGTACGGCCATGCCGATCAGGTCGAAATCATCGTCATCAACGACCCGACGGCGCGTATGGCCGCCCTGCAAGGCAACCAAGTCAACATGATCGACGGGGTTCCGCCGAGGATCGTAGACCTTGTGAAGCGGGTACCCGGCGTGACCATTCAGAATGTTTCGGGGCGTGGCTACCGTAACTTCAACATATTCTGCGACACCACACCGTTCGACAACAACGATCTCAGAATGGCCTTGAAGCTCGCGATGGACCGCGAGGAAATGGTGGACAAGATTCTGCGCGGCTACGGCACAATAGGTAATGACTTCCCGATCAATGCCTCCTACCAGCTCTTTCCCGAGGACATCGAGCAGCGCGCCTTCGATCCGGACAAGGCCAAGTTCCACTATCAGAAATCCGGCCACAGCGGACCGATCCTGCTCAGGACTTCCGAGGCGGCTTTCTCAGGTGCCCCCGACGCCGCCCAGCTCTACGCGCAGAGCTGCGCCAAAGCGGGCATCACCATCGAGGTGAAGCGCGAGCCGAGTGACGGCTATGTGGAGAATGTCTGGAACAAGCAGCCCTTCTTGATGGGCAGCTGGAACGGTCGACCGACGCAGGACCAGATATACTCGACCGTGTATTTGTCGACAGCGCCATGGAATGACACGCATTTCCGCAACGAAAAGTTCGACAAGCTTCTGATCGAGGCGCGCGCCGAATTCGACCAGGACAAGCGCAAGGATCTGTATCGCGAGATAGCCATCATCCTTCGGGACGAGGGCGGCGTGATCGTGCCGATGTTCAACCAATACATCGACGCGACAGGGCCGGGCGTAAAGGGGTTCGTGAAGGACCCTGTGTTTGGCAGTATGGCAAAAGCCCTAGAGCAATGCTGGCTCGAAGCCTGAAAAGGAGTGCTTATGGGCTCGCCCGTCCTGGGGCTGGTTGCCCGGCGCATCGCGCTGGGCATTGTCCTCCTCTTCGCCGTGTCCGTCCTGATCTTCGCGGGCACGCAGGCCCTTCCAGGTGACGTGGCGCAGTCTATCCTCGGTCAGGCGGCAACGCCTGAGGCGCTCGCCAATCTGCGCCGTGAGCTAGGCCTCAACGATCCAGCCATCCTGCGCTATTTCCAATGGCTGGGTGGGATTTTGACAGGCGATCTCGGCACGGCGCTCACCTCCCGACAGGAGATCACCGTAACGCTGATGCCGCGGCTGTGGAACACGCTGTTCCTAGCTTTCTGGGCGGCCGTGACATCAGTTCCGCTTGCCATCCTCCTCGGGCTGCTTGCGGTGCGCTATCGCAACGGTCTGATCGATAAGCTGATTTCGGCGACCACGCTGGCCACGATCTCGCTGCCTGAATTTTTTATCGGTTATCTGTTTATCTTATTCTTTGCGGTGAAGCTGCAGTGGTTCCCGGCTATCTCGACCGTCTATGAGGGTATGCCCTTTCTGGAAAAACTGAAGGCGATCGTGCTGCCAGCCACCACTCTAGTGCTTGTGGTACTGGCGCATATGATGCGCATGACGCGTGCCGCGATACTGAACGTGATGCAGTCGGCCTATATCGAAACTGCGGAGCTCAAGGGCCTTTCCGCCTTCGATGTCATCCGCAAGCATGCTCTCCCGAACGCTGTTGCGCCCATCATCAACGTGGTCATGCTCAATCTGGCTTACCTGGTGGTCGGCGTCGTGGTGGTTGAGGTAGTCTTCGTCTATCCGGGGATGGGGCAATATCTGGTCGACCATGTCGCCAAGCGCGACGTGCCCGTGGTGCAAGCGGTCGGCCTGATCTTCGCTGCCGTCTACATCGGGCTTAACATAATTGCGGACGTCGGCGCGATCATCGCCAACCCGCGTCTGCGGCATCCGAAATAGGGAGGGGCGGATGCTCAACCTCAAGCGCGTCCCGGTCTCAGCTTGGATCGGGCTGATTCTAACAAGCCTGTTTGTTATATGTGCGCTGTTCGCGCCATGGCTCGCCCCCAACGGCAATGGCGAGATCGTGGGCGACGTCTGGGAACCTATGTCGTCTGCGTATTGGTTGGGGACTGACAATCTCGGACGAGATCTGCTCTCTCGAATGATATATGGCGCGCGTACCACTATCTTTATTGCCGGCATGGCCACCGCTTTGTCGTTTTCACTAGGCGCTATCCTCGGCTTTGCGGCTGCGGTAGTCGGCGGTTTAGTCGACATGATAGTGTCAGGCATTGTCGAGCTCTTGATGGCGATCCCTACGCTGATCTTCGCACTCGTGGTGCTGTCGGTGCTGCCCTCCACTGTTGCGACGCTGATTCTTGTAATGGGCATCCTCGGTTCCACCCGCGTCTATCGCCTGTCGCGGGCAGTTGCGGCCGACATCAACGCGATGGACTTCGTCGAAGCAGCTAAGTTGCGGGGCGAGAAACTCGCGTGGATCATTTTCCGCGAAATCCTGCCTAATGCGCTTTCGCCGTTGGTGGCGGAACTCGGCCTGCGATTCATCTTTTCGGTGCTGTTTCTGTCGGCACTCTCGTATCTCGGTCTCGGTGTGCAACCCCCAGAGGCCGACTGGGGCGGCATGGTGAAGGAGAATACAGACGGCATTATCTTCGGGGTTCCTGCCGCCCTCATCCCGGCTGCTATGATCGCCGCCCTGGCGATCTCCGTCAACCTCGTTGCCGACTGGATTCTTACCCGGACCACCAGCCTCAAGGGGGGGCACGACTGATGGCTAAGCTTGAGGCAAAGCCGCGGGGCGAAAACGGTGTCCTGCTCGACATCCACAACCTAAGGGTCGAGGCAACGGTCTTTTCACCGGGCGAAACGGCACGCCAGATCACGCTTGTAGATGGCGTGTCGCTGGCACTGCAGCGAGGCAGGGTGCTGGGCCTGATTGGCGAATCCGGCGCCGGCAAGTCGACCATCGGCCTTTCCTCCATGGGTTATAGCCGAGGTGGCGTTCGCATCACCGGCGGCCAAGTCTTTCTCAACGGCCGCGACATTCTAAAGGGCAGCGTCCAGGATTTGCGCAGGGTGCGCGGCAAAGCGGTCTGTTATGTCGCGCAGTCAGCTGCAGCTGCTTTCAATCCTGCGCGCCGGCTCATGGACCAGGTCGTGGAAGCCGCGCTTCTGCACGGCGTTGCGACCCAGGCTGAGGTGGAGAAGCGTGCGCTCGCCCTGTTCACGAAACTCCGCTTGCCTGATCCCAAAAACATTGCTTGCCGCTATCCACATCAGGTCTCTGGCGGGCAATTGCAGCGTGTCATGACAGCAATGGCGCTCTGCTCCGAACCCGATCTTGTCGTATTCGACGAGCCGACCACGGCTCTCGATGTGACGACGCAGATCGACGTTCTTGCAGCCATCAAGGACGCGATTCGCGACACTGGTGTTGCTGCGCTCTACATCACACATGATCTTGCCGTGGTGGCACAAGTCTCGGACGAGATAATGGTGCTGCGCGACGGTAAGATGATAGAGCACGGCGAAACACGTCAGATCATCGAAATGCCGCGCATGGACTATACCAAAGCGCTAGTTTCGGTGCGGTCCATCGATCACAAGGAAAAAAGGCCCGCCGACAAGTCGATCCTCGCGGTCAAGCAAGTTACGGCCGCGTATGGGGGTGGTGCCGTGAAGGTTCTGCAGGACGTTTCGGTCGAGGTCCATCCCGGTCAGACTCTCGCTGTGGTCGGAGAATCAGGTTCCGGAAAATCAACTCTCGCCCGCGTCATCACGGGGCTGCTTCCGCCCGTCGCCGGAAGCATCACCTTCGCCGGCCGCACGCTCACGCCCAACCTTGCCAACCGATCCAAGGATGATCTTCGTGAACTGCAAATGATCTACCAGATGGCCGATGTGGCGATGAACCCGCGCCAGACCGTCGGAACCATCATCGGCCGGCCGCTGGAATTCTATTTCGGAACGCGCGGACGGGAGCGCGACGCGAGGGTCGCCGAACTGCTCGACGAGATCGAGATGAGCAAGGGCTTCATTGACCGGTATCCGGCGGAGCTTTCGGGTGGGCAAAAGCAGAGGGTCTGCATCGCCCGCGCGCTGGCGTCCAAGCCAAAACTCATCATCTGCGACGAGGTGACGAGCGCTCTCGATCCGCTGGTGGCTGATGGCATTCTGAAACTCTTGCTTCGCCTGCAGAAGATTGAGGACGTGGCCTATTTGTTCATCACCCACGACCTCGCGACGGTGAAGGCTATCGCGGATTCGATCGCGGTGATGTATCGCGGCGGGGTCGTCCGTTACGGTTCGAAGACGCAGGTGCTGACGCCGCCGTTCGACCCGTATACCGAGCTACTGTTATCTTCTGTGCCACAAATGGAGCTCGGTTGGTTGGAGCACGCGATTAACGACCGCCGCATGGAAAGCGCTGGGTACTGAGCTTCGAGAGGCGCGAATCGGAACAAGCTTACCCGTCACGGAACAATGGAGCAACGTTGTGCAACTCGCCGCGTAGCGTCCATCGCGTAACCAGATGAATGCAATATGGAAACTGGATTTGACGCAAGCTGCTGTTGCGGTGATTGTCCGATTAGTGGAGGCGTGAATTGGCGGCATGTTTCGATTTCGCTGAACGTCCGGATAGCGGGACAGCTTCCTCTCGACGACAAGTCCGCCATTGAGGTGATCTGGTGACAAGTATAACTTCAACAGTTCCGCTAACGGATCTTCCATTTCCAAAAACCGAATATGAGCGCCGTCAGCGAAAAGTGTTCGAGGCAATGGAACGGGCCAACCTCGACGCCCTGGTAGTAACCGCTCACGGTCACCTGCAGTATCTCAGCGGCTATGATGGGCGTGGTGGATACTTCATGCCGTTCCCGCTAATCCTCGTACCGGGACAAAAGCCCACATTCGTGGTCCGAGAGTATGAATTGGGCGGCGTCCGGTCGGATAGCTGCGTGGAAGAAATAGTACCTTACAGGGAGCAGTCGGACTTTGTGCCAGTTTGCGCCGCTGCCATTCGGCGGTTCGGCTTGAACGGGAGCAGAATTGGTTTTGAACTCGGCTGCTGGAACCTTGCACCGGCGGATGTTAGTGCGCTTCAGGCGCAACTTCCCGATTGCAAATTTGCTGATGCGACTCGTCTAGTAGCGACGGTGGCAGCTGTAAAGACGGAGATGGAACTCGAAGTCATGCGCTTCGCTATGCAACTGACTGACGTGGCGGTTCGAGTTTTCCAGCAGTCCCTGCGAGAGGGCATTACGGAAGCGGAAGTGGCTGAGAATATTGATGACGAAGTTGAGAAAGCCGGCGGTACAGTACGGGCAACCTCGGCAACGCTATTGTTTGGCGAGCGGACGAAGCTTTCGCATGGCAGTCCCAAGCGCCATCCGATCAGAAAGAACGACCCTGCTTTTATGGAACTTGCCGGTTTGAAGAATGGGTATGCCTGCGGATTGGTCCGCAGCGCTGTACTTGGTCGACATGCCGAAACTGAACTGCTGCACGACCTCTCGATTGAAGCTCTGGAGGCTGCTATTTCCGCAATAAAGCCTGGTGTGACCGCTGGTGAAGTTGATGCCGCCGGAAGAGGGGTCCTAAAGCGATATGGGCATCCTGAGTTTCTAAACCACAGGGTCGGCTACCAAACCGGCATTAACTGGGTGGAGCGCGGTAACATCAGTCTTGAGCCCGGTGCCACAGACGTACTCGAGCCAAATATGACCTTGCACATGCCAATAATTCTATGCGGAGAAAGCGGTTACTTGATTGGAACCAGTGAGCACGTTGTAGTGACCGAGCGGGCTGCAGAAGTGCTCAGCCGCACACCTCATACGCTCTATCGTGCATGATTAGAGCGCGGCCTGTCCCGGCGGGAACGGCCGTTCGGCTCCAACTCATATGTTGCATCAGGCTCAAGCGCGATTTTGCAGTTATCACTTGCCCCCAGCGAATTTTTTGCGCTGTCGAAGCCTATGCGCCGATTCCCTGAGGGACCTGTCTGGCACTTGCTACAATTTCGGCCCCGCGGGAGTATTTGGCTGATCCGATGTTACCGGTGCACAGAGATCGTTAATGAACCTGGATCGAATTGACCGGAAGATTCTCAACGTCGTGCAGCGCAACAATCGCCTTACGACAGAGGAATTGGGCGAGCTTGCCGGACTATCGGCTACCGCTTGTCAGCGGAGGTTAAAGCGACTTCGAGACGCTGGCGTGATTGAAGCGGACGTTGCGATAGTTTCACCGGAAGCCGTCGGTCGGCCCCTGCTCCTGCTGGTATCCATCACTCTCGAGCGCGATCGCGCAGATATCATCGATCGTTTCAAGCAGGCAATTCGGCGGACGCCTGAGATCATGAACGCGTACTACGTTACGGGTGAAGCGGATTTTATTATTACGGTTTCTGCTAAGGACATGGCCGAGTACGAAGCGTTTACCCGTCGTTTTTTTTACGAACACCTCGAAGTAAAGGGGTTCAAGACAACCGTTGTAATGAATCGGATTAAGACGTCTTTTGGTTTGCCGCTTTGCTGAATAGCGTTGCCCTAAGATTTTACGCTCCACGGCCCGGAGGTAGTTGCCTCTAATTCTCTGACATCTCGTCTCAAACCGCGCCGTTACTGGGCCGTGTCCCGGCTGATGGTGTAGGAGGCTGCGCGCGGACCGTCGGCGTAGCGCAGCGCGCGGCCGACTGTGGCGCTGGCGGTCATTGCCGATCTTCGAGAAGGTTCGGGTTGCAATAACTAGGACCTGAAACGGAGATGACGATGACCGATGACAGAATGGCGGTAAGCGGTGCGCCAAGGCACCTGTCCCGAAATCGTCTTGATGGTTAGATCGATCGTTGGTCGGCGCGCCGGCGCCGATCACTTCGGAGCGTCATAACGGGTGACGTAGTGGAGTTCGCGCAGGGCGGGGATGACGAGGGCGATGTCTTTGTACGCCTCGTGCTCGATGAAGCGCGCGGTCTCGGGCCCCGGCCTTGGCTTGCCGAGGACGGGCCTGCCCTTTTTGTCGACGCAGTAGATCAGGATCGGCAGCAGCAGACCGTGGTTGGGGTTGTTGAGGTCGAGTAGCGATTTCCATTTTTTAATGTTGAGATTGATGGCCGCGTAGAACCCCTGGCACCACGGCCGCGGGTCGATGCCGCCGCTGGGCTTGGTAGCGAATCGGGGCGCATAATCCTGCGGTCTGTCGAAGAGCGTCTCGTTGATCCGGTTGTGGATCCTGGCGACGCTGGCAAACACGGCGTGATCGGTTGCAGACCCTTTGGCCAGGACGTCGCGCGGCAACCCCATGAGCGGGCACATCCAGTCTTGCGGGTCCGGGTAGCGCGGCCCGGTGACCGATGCAGTTACGAAGCCATCCAGCGCCGAGACGGTCCGCACCAGCGGGCGGGGGTTGGTCTTGGCGGCCATCCAGGCCTCGAGCGCCGCGTCCGACAGCGCCATGTCATCGATCGCGCTCATGCCGCCAACGGGAGCGGCATCTCTTCGCGGCGCACCCAATTCCATGGCATCAGCTCGTCCCAGCGCGAGGCTGGCCAGTCGTTCTGGATGCGCTCGGTGACATCGGCCATGTAGGCTTCGGCATCGACGCCGCAGAGCTTGCAGGTCTCGATGATGCTGAGCACGACCGCTGACCGCTCTGCCGCGGCAAAGTTACCCGAGAAAAGCCAGTTGCGCCTTCCGACCGTAAATCCACGAATGGCGCGCTCCGCGATCATGTTGTCGGGCTCGAGCTGGCCATCGTAGAGGAAGCGATTGAACGCGCGCCATCGCTTGGCGCCGTAGGCGAAGGCCTTGGCGATATCGGCATGGCGCGACAAACCCTTGCCCTGGCGCATGAGCTGTCGTCGCAGCGCGCGGACCAGTGGTCGGGTCCGACTTCGTCGAGCGGCCAATCGCTCGGAGGGAGGCAGCCCACGTATCTCTTCCTCGATCCGGTAGATCGCCTGGATACCGGCCATGGCCGTCGTGCTGAGCTCGGTCGGCTGACTGTCGTGAACGTCGAATATCTTGCGACGCAGATGGGCCAGGCAGGCGGCTTCGCGAATGGCGCCGCCCTTGTAGAGCTGATTGTAGCCGCTAAAACCGTCGGCCTGAAGCGCGCCAGCAAATCCGGCGAGCTCGGTCATCACGCTCTCGCCGGCGCGGCCCATGGTGGCGCGATACCAGGCGATCGGCGGCTCCTGCGAACCCGAGTTGCGGTCGTCGGCGACGTAAACCCAGAGCGCGCCCTTGTGCGTCTTGCCGTTGCCGGGCGCCAGGATCGGAAGCCGCGTGTCGTCGGTGTGAATCTTGGTGCGGGTACGGCCGATCTCACGGAGGCGATTGTAGATCGGATCGAGCAAGGCAGCGGCGTAGCCGGCGCTACGCGCAAGCGTGGATCGCTCGATATCGACGCCCTTGGCTGCCATCATCTGGGCCTGACGATAGAACGGCAGATGATAGCCCCACTTCGCCATCATGATATGGGCGAGCGCGGCATAGCTGAGCTTGCCGCGTGCAATGGCCTTGGCTGGTGCCGGCGCCTGGATGATTTTATCGCAGGTCCGGCAGCTGTACTTGGGTCGAACGGTCTCCATCACCTGCCAGGCCTGGGCGACCAGATCGAGCATCTCGTCGCTATCTTCGCCCATGGCGCGCATGTCGCCGCCGCAGCCCGGGCAACATGCGCAAGACGGCTTGCGAACGACCCGCTTGCGCGGCAGGTTCGGGTTGAGCTTACGCACCGGCAGCACCCGGACCTTGTCGGTGTCAGCGACGATAGGCAGTTCGAGATCGGGCGCACTGGCGGCGAAATTGGTCTCGATATCTTCGAGTTCGAGCAGCATCTGCCCCAACTTCTCGGACGAGCGGCCGAAGGCCTTGCGGTTGAAGCGATCGATCCGTAGCTGCAGGCGCTGGATGCGAAGTGCGGCCTCGGCGCGCTCTCTTCGCAGCTGCTCATCGCGTTCGGCGATGGTGGTGTCACGGGCAGAAACGGCCGCCTCCAGAAGCGCGATCCGGGCGAGGAAATCAGCGATTGAGGGAGCTTGTTCCGACACCCAAATTACATACCCGAAAGACCTCGTCTACGGAAGCAAAATCGACACAAAATCAATGAGAAACGACCGAATTTAGCCCGCCAGACGCGGTCGATAAATCTTGTTCGGCCGGCGCCAATCGATCCCGTCCAAAAGTAGCGAAAGCTGTGCCTTGGTGAGCGACACGGTCACCTGATCCTTGGTGGTCGGCCAAGCGAAACACCCATCGGAAAGGCGTTTTGTAAAAAGGCAAAACCCCTGGTCGTCATGCGCCAAAATCTTGATGATATGACCCTTGCGTCCACGGAAGCAGAAGATCGCGCCGGAATGCGGGTTGAGCGCGAGCACCTGCTGCACCATCCGCGCCAGGCTGTTTATCCCGCGGCGCATATCGGTCTCACCGCAGCACAAGTAAATCCGGTCGGTCGGCACCACCGTGATCACCTGGTCAACTCCGCCAGTACGATACGCAGCGCCGTTGGATCGACGGTCCCGTCGATCCGCAATCGCGCGCCGTTCGGAAAGGCCACGACGATCCTGCCGGCCGGGTCCGGGCAATCGGCGACGGGGCGTTCGACCTCGGGCAGATCGTTCACGTCGATCCGCGCGAAAGTTGCCATCGCCCGATCGGCCTCGAGCTCGCCGCCGGCCATCTGCTTGCGCCAGGCATAGAGTTGGGATGGGGCTACGCCGAACGCTTCCGCGACCTCCGTCACCGAGGACACCGCCGCGCTCGCCAGGTCGACCAACGCGCGCTTCTCCGTGCAACTCCACAGCCTCCGTTGCCGCGAGCGCCCGGGCATCGTTGCACGATCTTCGGCCGGTGCGATGCCGCTAAACTCGGCGACCACATCGCCCCTTGCATGTTCCAATGTCATGGCCCAAAAACTCCATGTTCACCGGCCTATTGCAAGGTGCCTTGGCGCATCGCTTACGAATGGCGCTGATCGAGCTGGTTGAGAAGCAGGCCGATGGCGACCTCATGCGCGACATCCTGGCCTTTGCGGCCGAGCGGATCATGGAACTGGAGGTCGAAGCGCGGGCGGGCGCGGCGAAGGGGGCGCGCTAGCCGCTGCGGAGGTGCAGCGGAACGGATATCGATTGGGACACCCGTGCGGGCCGGATCGCGGAGATCCCGAAGCTGCGCAAGGGAAGTACTTCCTGCTTCCTGGAGCCGCGCCGGACGGCCGAGAAAGCCTTGGTGGCTGTGATACAAGAAGCCTATGTCCACGGCGAGTCCGCCATCGGCGCGGACGCCCAGTGCGATATGGATGGCTTTGTTGCGAACCATCCCTTCGTCCCGGATCTTGACCCGGATCGAAATGAGCGGATAAACCGGATCGAGCGGGCGCTGCTGCCAAGTGGCGACTTCATCGAGCACGGCGTCCGTCACCGTGCTGATCAGATCCGGCGACACGTCGATGCCATACAGATCATGCAGGTGCCCCGTGATCTCCCGGGTGCTCATGCCGCGCGCATACATTGACACGATCTTTTCGTCGAAGTCGGGGAAGCGACGCTGATACTTGGCGATCAGCTGCGGGTCGAAACTGGCCTGGCGATCACGCGGTATGTCGATCTCCAGCTTGCCGGTCTCCGTCGTCACGGTCTTGCGGCCGAAGCCGCTACGCGTATTGCCAGCGTCTTCGCCGCTCGCCAGATGATTGGTCCATCTCCGCGTTCAAGGCGCGCTCGGTCAGACCTTTCTTGGGCGAATCCAGCAGGCCGCCCTGTTCGAAGGCTGCACTGGCTGCGCCTCCCGCCAGAAGCTGGTCGAGAAGATCATTTGGTATCGCAGGGTCTTTGGGTCAGGTCATAGTGGGAATCCTTTTTACCCATTATGCCCTATAGCGCGACAATCTGGGAGAGACGCCGTATTGCCTCACCCTGGAATGCTCCCGAATGATTTCCGTTGCCTCACCATAATGTTCCCCAGGGCCGGGTTTGGATCAATGCGCCATCGGCTCGATTGCCGGCTCGACGTGCATTGGCCCAAACACCATCGCGTGTGCTTTTTCCTTCCGCCAGATCTTCAAACGGCGCTGCAACGTGCGCAGAAGTTGATCAGGATAATTGCCCCGGCTGCTCCGCCTGCAGGCGCACCAGTAATTCGCGGCTCGTCCGCCACGGCTCTTCGTCGAACCACGCGCGCAGCTGGCCCGTGACCTTCACCAGCGGATCCGGTCGCCGACGACCCCGCTTTTGCTTCGGCTTGGCTCTTGCGGTTGGACGGATTTCCCCTTCCTGCGCACCCCACGCGGCATCGACCGCGCCGTCTTCGCCAAGCTCGTCGCCGGCGACTGGATCGACCGTCATGAGAATTGCCTGGTCACGGGCGCAACCGACCTGGGCAAGAGTTGGTTGGCCTGCGCGCTCGGTCACAAGGCCTGCCGCGACAATCGATCGGTGCTCTATCATCGCGTCCCGCGTCTCTTCGAGGCGCCGCCCTGGCACGCGGCGATGGACGCTACGCCCGCCTGCTCAAGACGCTCGGCCGCGTTCAGCTCCTCATACTCGACGACTGGGGCCTGTCGGTTCTCAATGCCGCCGAGCGCCGCGACCTCCTGGAGATCCTCGACGATCGCCATGGCCGCGCTTCCACAATCGTCACCAGCCAAATCCCCGTCCAGCACTGGCACGACGTCATCGGCGATCCCACCCTCGGCGACGCGATTCTGGATCGCCTAGTTCACAACGCTCACCGCCTTCAACTCACCGGAGAAAGCATGCGAAAACACAGCGCTCGCGCCCACGCTCTTGACGCAGCCGCAAACACCTGAATCAATGAACAAGTCGGTCGAAGCGGCCGCTCATGATCGCGTGAAATACCTGCTCACGATCAAATGAAATGAGCGCTCACCATCGCGTGAAATGGCTGCTCACAATCAGCGAAATGCACACCCCGACGAGCACAAGGGCCTGCGCGACGCCGCCCGCGATGCGCATTCCTGGATGCGCAATGCGCTTGCTCATGCGCAGACGAAGGATCGTGTCCCGCGGCGTGGTGTAGCTGGCGGCATTGGTCGCCGTGCTCTCCGGCATGGGCCGGGCTGATCAGCGCGCCACGGCTGGCAGGCTGATCAGGGGATCATCGCTCATCTGGCTGATCGTTTCCAGGGTCATATATCTGGCCCGCTGCACTGCCCATTCATCGTTCTGTTCGAGCAGGATTGCGCCGACGAGGCGCACGATCGCATCGTCGTTCGGGAAGATTCCGACGACCTCGGTGCGCCGCTTGATCTCGCCGTTGAGACGCTCGATCGGATTCGTCGAGTGCAGCTTGGCGCGATGTTCCTTCGGGAAGGTCATGTAGGCCAGCACGTCGGGCTCGGCGTGCGTCCATGATTGTCGCCAGCTTCGGCACCTTCGGCCGGATCTGGTCGGCGACGGCGCGCCATTGGGTGCTGGCGGGGTCTCTTGGGCAAACGCGGTGGCGATGAAGGCTGAGACGACCCTGCGGCCGCTCTTGCCGGCATGGGCCAGCACGTTCCTCATGAAGTGGACGTTATGCCGACGTCGGCATAACGTCCATTATGCCGATGTCCGGATTATGCCGACCTTGGGGGTGGATGTCGGCTTCGGAGGCGGTGATCGCTGCGATG
>NZ_JBVVPU010000035.1:0-10405 GCF_055811295.1 Mesorhizobium sp. WSM4871
CGGCCATCTCGCACAGTTCTGGCGTTGAGTGATCGCCAGCGATAATCGGGATTAAGAAAGGCACGCGTCGGGTCGCCGTCCTGGATGTCCTCAGGAATGGCGTTCGGCGGCGTGTCCGGGCCGGCCTCGATGAGCAGCACGCGTGCGCCATTGGCGGAGAGCCTGTTCGCCGTCACGCACCCGGAGGAACCGCCACCCACGACAATGTAATCCAAGTTCAATATGGTTCTCCGCTGACGAGCCTGCGTGGGCCTTTTGTTGAGGATTGGGCAAGCATGTAAAATTGGTTTCTGGAGGGCACCCCGTTTCTTCGAACGATGAACGCCTAGGGGAAGGCATCTTGCTTGCGAATTAGGATGGATGTCGTTGTAGTATTAACCATCTATCGATCTGCGGAGTGGTGCCTGAGCGTCCGGGAAGAGGTGAGATGCGGATGTAGTCTCGTTTAACCGTGTTTTGATGAAGGCTTCCGACATGCCCTTGGGCTGTATCAGATTGAGCGCTTGGGCGAACAGTCTTGTTTAACGCGCGGTAGGCCGAGGCATGTGGGGCTCGGGTTGCGCGGAAAACGTTTCTCGACAAGCCTCAGCATAGTGTCGCGCGCGTCGGAGCCGGAAAATCCAGCATCTGGCGAGAGTGGCCCAGGAGATCTCGCGGTCAAAGGCCTCGATGATGAAGGGGAGCCGAATTACCTCGCTGTTTCAACAGCCGAACTCGAGCCCGTCCGAGCACCAGAGGAGTTCGAGCGACGTACTGGTCGAAAGCTCCAGCAATGGCTTCGTGGATATGGTCATAGAGCAAACGTCCGTCTCAGGCTGGCCAAATATTCTGCAGCACTCCTGGAATGGAGGCCTTGGGGTCTTCAACCCCTACTGCACGCAAACGGTCCGCAAACTGAGCGAGCACCGAGCGGGCAACCTCTTCCGGATCAACCGCTGGGTTCCGGTGGACGCCGTCGTGTACCCTGTCGAGAAATGAATTTCGGTTTCTGATTAGGGCGCGACGGCCGGGACGCCAGCCCTCGTAGTAGAATCCGCGCAGCACGGCTGGCAGCTGCGCGCCCATGTAAACGGCCTGGTCGCGATCCAGGCAGTCGCGGAGGGCGTGCAGCGCCGCCATCAGGACTTGGTAGACCTGCTCGCGATCATGCCAGCGAAGTCTCCGTGCCAGATCGCCAATCCAATCTTGGGTTGCGTGCAGCGAGTGGTTGAGATCACGGCTCATGCACATAGAATTCTCCTTAGATTGTCAGAACAGGCGCTGCAGCTTGCTTCAAAGTACCGGGTGAACCTCATGCGCCCATGAACAAGGGAGCACTAACTATCGCGCCAATGCGGAGAAGTTAGCTTTCTGGGAGAGTGCTTCCAGCGCACCACGCCGTAGTGCGCTTCGCCGTTGCCCTATTTTGCTGTGGCTTGAGACCGGGGGTTCACGGCAGCTCGCGCGCGCGTCCGGCGCCTTTCCCGGTAACCCAGATTGCCTCCACGTTGCGCAGCATCGTTTCTACAACACTAATGGGTTGCTGCCCTTGCCGCGAACTCAGGCGAGCGTCGATGTCGGGATAGACAAAGAAGGGAAGCGAAATCCGGTCAGTCGGACCGCTATGGGCCACCTGATGCGGAGTACTCTTGAAGCGGTCGTCACTCATGGTCTGAAGCATGTCGCCCAGATTGACTACGAGACTGTCGGGCAGGCTGGGCACCGGCATCCATCGCCCGCGGAACCACACCTGCAAGGAGCGTGTGGGGAGTTCCTCCTGCAGCAGCAGCGTGAAGAAGCCATGATCGGTATGCTTGGCGGCCTTGCCACCGGAAGGATACCGGATTACGCGTTGCCCGAGCGTCGGCGGGCTGAAATGGCGTCGGAACCAGCCTTGTTCCATACCGATCAGGTCGGCAAGCGCGGTCCCGAGCTGCGGGACAACCCTGGTGAGCACGGTAGCCTGCAAAGCAAGCAGGCTTCGCGCGAAACCAGGAGCCACGGTTTCATCCGGAAGGCATGTGCGTCCGGAAAAGGGACGCCGGTCACCTTCGTTCTCGATTCCGAGGTCGAACACTTCCTTTGGATCGAAGCCAGCCTCCGGATGTAGCATTTCGCCGTTCAACGGACTGTATCCACGGGCGGCAGTGGGGTACACGTCTTGAAAGGCGTGACCGTAGCGTTCCTTAATCGACTGTGGCAACGCGAAGAACCGCTGGGAAGCCTCGATGGCTTGTGCGATCTGTTCCTTCGGAATGCCGTGCTCGACAAGGTAGAAGAACCCGTACTCTTCGCAGGCCATGCGTAGGCGCTCGCGCTCGTCGTGCCGCGTTGCATCGGCCGCCAGTTTGGCGAGTGAGATTTGTGGCAGCGTCATCGTCAGTACTCCGTGCTGGGTATTATCACATTACTTAAGCAGCAAAAGCGTAGCCGCACGTTTTGGACAATTTCTCCATGGGATTCCTGCCGTTGAAATTGTCACATAGAAGATCTTGCTATTAGAAGTAAGATGCTGGCCGACCAGGGCGCCACATCGGTTGCCCATAACTGTAAATATGCATCAAGCTCGCGGTCATCGCAACGGGGCAACATTAAGTGTGTGCGATAATTTATTTAACTTGATCGCTAAAACGCTTAATTTTTGCAACGATCGTCGTAATAATTCAAGAAGCTCAGAAATTGCTGCCAGTGGATGGAATCCAAGACCTGGTGCCCACGTTAGCGATGATTTTGTCGGGGTCGCGGTCCAAGTGAAAGGTTTGGGTTCTGGTGGTGCTCGGCGAGGAATCGGTTGATTGCCGCCCGAAAGGTCGACGACGGAGTGGAAGACGCCTCGTTGGTCGACGCTTCGACAATTTGGCGAAGAAGCCTCAGACAGTGTCGGCCAATTTCTCGGCCACGACAACCGTTGGAATGTTTGTGTTCGCCCGGGGGCAAAATGGCATGACCGAAGCGTCGGCGATCCACATGACTGTCGTTTCGGGCAGAATTGTCAGATTACGGCGAGAGCGGACGCTTTCGGTTAAGTAGGCCATCGCGGAGGAGACCCGACGACCGTTGCGGTTGGTCAACGGGACCACTGAATAGCCATCACCGAATCCACCATTGAAGTCTGGCCTAAAATGAAGCCCCAGAGCATCGTATGCGTGGGAGATTGCCCGGATGAAGCCCGACCAATCTGATTGGCGCACACGTTTAATTGGCAAGGGGCCGTCCTTGCCGTGAAATTCGCCGCTGAAATCCAGATCGCATTCCAGACGACGGAAGTAGGGCAGCACGTCTTCCCAACTCCAGCCCGTGGCACCGCTGCGCCCAGCCATTCCTGCGAAGATAGATCCGTCCCTGCTTGAGCACGAAGGCGCTCACTTCCTGCCGGTGTACACGGAGCGTCTCGACCGCGGCCGCCCGGGCGCGGACGAGATCCTGCATTCGCTTCCTGACGTTCATCGGACCGAAACTGTCGTCATTCGCCGGCGCCCAGCAGTCTAGCCAACGCAATTGCATCCTGGCGGTTCGTCTTTGCTCGCTCCTCGGGATTAGCGACGGGGCGATCACCAAGCATTCACGCGCAAGCGATTGTATCAGCCGACTAGTCGGTCGCGCCGGCCTGTTAACAGAGATACACTCGATAGAACTGGTGGCGATCCGCCCGGATAATCGGCCAAGGCTCGTCCTCGTGTGATGAGGATCGCTCGGCCCGCCCGAGCAACCTCGGATGCGCAGTGTAGGGCGAGCCATCTCACGGCAGAAGCGGACATATGGTTTTACGCCGCAGCAGCTGCAATCTCCGTCAGTCTTACGTGCCTTTCGACCGCCGGCCCCAAAAATACAGTTTTTCCAGGGTACACTTGCGCCTAACCAGCGAGAGGAGCCGCTATTCCTGCGCGCCAAGGGTCGAAAACTGTGTGATCGACCAAGCGATTCGGCCCACGGCGCTTTGAAGTATCGCCTCGGTCTGAGCAAGGCTGGGTGAAACCGCGACGACATGTCCGATCCAGTCTCGGAAATCGCCTCTCCTGATAATCGGCGCCTTGGGCTCAACATACAATTTAACTTCGGCTACACCTCGCACAGCAGTCGCTCGGCTGTCGCCGTTGATCCAATCAAGGGTACCATCGCGATCAGGAATTAGGAACCGCGCGGCTGCGGTCTGAGAATGCGTCCTGCGCAATTCCCATTCCGTCCCGGTAGCGAGCTTGATGTGCTCGGTGACAAGATCGATACCGCTCCCCAGTTGGACCAGTTGAGGATCGGGCGAGCCCGCGAGACGCGGATTGACTTCGATCACGACCGGGCCGCGCATTGTCCACCGGAATGCAATATTCGACGGCCCCCAGCCAAGACCGAGAGCTTGCAAACAGTTCAACGAAACTTCCGCGATACGGTCATGCTCATCATCAGTCAGCAGGGCCGGGAAAGTCAAGCCACGAGCGACGAAATGCGGTGAGGGGCCGAAGTCCGCTGAGGAAATCCCGACAACTTTATCTTCCATTATATGAGCGCAATAATAGGGTCCTTGTGCGAATTCTTCGACCAGTATTCTCGGCAAAGATCGCCACATGTGCTCCCCGCCCAACAAATAAGTCGTATGTTCGGCTAACTCATCGACATGCCGGCACAATCGAACACCGATGCTGCCGCTGCCCACGGATGGCTTGAGAACTACCGGCAGGCCGATCTCCGCCGCAGAGCTTCGTACCTCCCCGGCATCCGCTGCCACGCGGTAAGCAGGTACTTGAACGCCAGCCTCCGCGAGGAGCTGACGTTGGGTGAATTTATCACAGCATCGTTCAATTGATGCGGCGTTTGGTCCTGGTAGATCGAAGTGCCGGCAGAGCTTGCCAACTGTGGCATAGAACTCCTCAAGCGAGGAGGTGACGCCAGCAATTTTACTGGTGGTCTGAATATGGGAACATTTGCGGATCAGCGCTTCGAGATTCTTGGTATCGACAGTGATCACCTCAATGTTTTCCGCGGCAATATAGTCGTGCCGATCTGGATTGGCGGACAGGATAATTGGATGAAGGCCAAGACGCCGAGTCGCTTGGACGTATCGCAGACCATTGCCTGTTGAATCGCCTTCGAGGAGAATGAGTGCTCTCGTAGCCATGGCTGTTGACTCCTGGTTGCGTGCTTTCCGGCGGCCTGAGTATAAATCAACTCGGCTTTCGACTGTGTCTAACCGCAGACTTCAGTTAATCGTAGCATCGACAGCGATTTGCATTCGCAAAGATACTGTAAACCTTTCTTGTAGGATCTGTTGCGCCGTTTGCATCCCTTTGACATACCGCTGAGCTTTCATCGGCGGGGGTAGGAGCAGCCGCAGTGCATCGTCGAAACCGGTTGCGGTAATGACCCACCAAACCAGACCTCGCATCCGCGTTTATGAAGTGCGCCTTTAAGACTGAACAGATGGGCTCAAGGATTAACCGGCTGTCGGGATTCAAAGAGAGAACCGAAAAATGACCACGATCAACGTTAGCAAGAGCGCTAGCCAATCGGGCGCAATCATATCGGAAAAGGAGCGGCTTCGTCGGAAGCGGCAACGAACTATGATGCTACCGAGACATCGTGCGCGCAGCAGTGAACCCACCGAAGCTATGCAACCAAAATTATGCGGCAATCCGGCAAGTCCGCGACCGCGTGTCGCGCTGTCAAAAGCGCTTCGAGAGCCATTGCGCGACAAGCGACCGGCGCATCCCGTCGCACCCACCGAGAATGGCTGAGCGCATGGCGCCGACTGTGAAAAACCGGGCGAAACAACTGACTGGATGCCATGCGTGTTCGACCAGATGCGAACCTTCGGTATTCCGGCGTTTGATGACCGAACGTGCGTCTTTGCAATATTGCTGGGGGGATGAGTCCGGCGCGATCTGACGAATGTACCGTCTCACGGCTCAGACTAAGCATCCTGGCGACTTCGGCCAACGTGACTTCGCCGCGCTCGGCCCATTCGGCCTCCCTCTACACCGCGATGAAGATAATGCCGGCAAGAGCCTTGTCAGGCATCATTCGTGCGCAGGCGCGGATCAACTCCACCGTCTCAGATCGACGGTCCACCGTGTTTGACACCACCGTTTCACCGTCAGGCGGATATGATCGTCGCCCTGCCATTGCAAGAACAGATGATTAAACCTGGTCACTCTCAACGTGTGCCACGGACTCGCGTCGGTGTCATACTGAAATGCCGGCGCGCTCTGATTGTCTGATATCGAGCCTATTCCAGCCGGCAGCCGTATCCGACGTCATCACCGCAACCGGCTCGGACGCTGTGTGACAAGGCCGCCTCCGCCTCGGTTGCTCAACCCGCACAAAGAGGTGTTACAAAAGCGGCCAAGCGCCAATCCCACTGGATGACAATTCAGTGGCAACAGGATTCCGCCTCCGCAAGCAATTGTGGGGGCTCGCGAGCGCGGATGTCAAAAAGACGCCGCTTTTCTGCATTGATTCAGCGTCGATCCACGAAAAGCGCACACTCGCCTACCATATTTTAGGGGAGTGTCGTGGGTCAGCCTCTTGTACAGTATGCACCCCCGCGTCTCGCTCGAGGCGAGCGATGAGCCACCGACTCGCACTAAGGGACTTTCTATCCACCTACTTGGAGGTTTGGCAATGGACATGACAACGAAACTCATTAGGCATGTTCTCGATTCTCGATTAGACAGGATACCTAACAAAGCAATCGAACGCGCTAAACTCTCCGTCCTCGACACGATCGCGTGCGCAATTGGCGGATCGAGCGATGTGATCGCGCAGAATGCCCGCCGACTGGGTGCGCTGTTCGGTGGCAAGCCAGAATGCACAGTGTGGGTTTCCGGAGAGAAACTTCCATGTACGTTTGCGGCTCTTGTCAACGCCACAACAGCCAGGACCCTCGATTTTGACGAGACCTACGAACTGTGCATCAATGGTTGCCACGCTAGTGCCTACGACGTGCCGCCGGCGCTGGCACTCGCCGAACGTGACCCTTCCATCAGCGGAAGCGAATTACTGTCGGCCATCGCGACCGCTATGGATTTGCATATACGTCTTACACTTAGCCTCAGAACCCAGTCTGTAGATACAGGTCGCGACAATATGGTCGCTGTCTGGGGCACAACTGCGGTTAGCACCAAGCTACTGCGGCTCGACGAAGAGAAAACCCGCAATGCCTTTGGGATTGCCTATGCACACGCCGCCGGCGAAAGCCAGATGTATGCAGAATCCGCTCACAGTCTGTCCCTGCAGCAGGGACTTCGAGCCCGATCAGGAATTGAATCAGCTCTTTCAGCTATGGTGGGATTTACCGGCCCTCGCGAGCCGTTCTTCGGGAAGTATGGGTTTTATAAAGCTTTCGAACCAGATCATGACATCGACATGCTAACCGAGGAGCTAGGGTCCGACTATCTGAACGGTTCGATAAGCTTTAAGCCTTGGCCTTCTTGCCGGGCTACACATCACGGGATCGAGGGGCTGCTTCAATTGCGCGAGGCGTACAAGTTTACAGGCGACGAGATTGCTTCAATTGAGCTTGGACTCAATCATCTTGCTGAGCAATGTGTGGCTCAGCCGCGCGACAAAAAGTGGGATCCAAAGGACCCCGTGGTGGCGCGCTTCAGCTTACCATACGTCGTTGCTGTTGCTGCACAACACGGCAGAGTAGCCATCGGCGATATGCTTCCTAAAGCGTTTGATGACCCGGCGGTGCGTAGGATCATGGCTGCAACAAAAGTCGAGGTTGATCCAGACATCGACAGAACCAACGGTCGTCATGGGAACTCGCCGACAACAGTAAAGGTGAAGCTGAGGGATGGGGCAGAACACTTCATTCGTATCGACACGCCTTTCGGACATCCGGAAAATTCAGCGTCGCTGGTCCACGGAATGCGAAAGCTTAGAGATTGCGCCCAGATGTCGGCATTGTCGTTTTCTGATAAGAAGCTGGAATTGATCGGTGAGTTCATCGATGAACTTGATAAGCAGCCCACGCTGGCACCACTCTTTGAGCTGCTGGTTGGTGGTAAATAGCGCTCGGACGTTGTTTGGAACAAAACGGAAAGTAAGGCTCTTTAGAGTCCAGGGGAATAATTGCATGAGCTCATATAATGCTAAGATCGCAGTCCCGTCGATGTCGCGGGCATTCGGGGAATTCGTCAGCGAACTCGAATTCGGTGCCTTGTCCCCAACTGACATCAGTACTGTAAAGCTCGCGGTAATGGACTGTCTCGCCTGCGTGGTTGCGGGAGCACGGGAACCGGTAACCGAAATTGTGCTCGCTAGCCTAGTGGCTCAATACGGCCAGCATAACACGGCGACAGTTTTTGGCCACTCTGTCCGAAGTTCCGCGCTAGGCGCCTCTCTCGCCAACGGCGTCATGGCACACGCCTGCGATTTTGACGACTTCAGCGAGCCAATGTGCGGTCACCCTGCTGCGCCCGCACTTCCTGCGATTTTGGCGGCTGGCGAACTTGCGGAAAGTTCGGGCCGAGATGTGCTTCTGGCATACACCGCTGCCATCGAAGTGATGACAAAACTCGGGCGGGCTGTTGGCTATGAACTGTACCGGGCTGGTTGGCATGCAACCGCTGTGCTCGGCGTTGTGGGTGCTGCTGCTGGCGTCTCTAAAATACTAGGACTCGACGGAGAGCGTACAGGAACCGCCATTGGAATTGCTGTCTCCCGTGCTGCTGGTTTACGCGTGAATATCGGGACCATGGTGAAGCCTATGCACTGCGGTTTCGCGGCGAGGGATGGTTTAGAGGCCGCGCTTTTAGCTGCCGCGGGAGCCACCGCAAGTCCGGATGCACTTGACGGCTCAACAGGGTTTCTTAACGCATTCGTAGCAGAGCGCGGGCATTCGGTTGACATAGTTTCACTCCTGGGTGGTCCTTTCGATGTCCGAGAGCCAGGTATCATCTTCAAGAAGTATCCATCCTGCTTGGATACTCATTCGGCCATCGATGCTATTCTCGATCTGCGTGCCAACGATGACCTCCGACCCGATCACATACAGCACATTCGCTGCGTTCTTGCTCCCGGGGTCGGTGGGGATCTAGTCTATAATTCCCCCCAAACACCGTTAGAGGGTAAGTTCAGCATGGAGTTTTGCTCTGCGGTGGCGCTGGCGCGCGGGCGCGTATCTCTGGCCGAATTCTCTCAAGAAGTAGTCGATGACCCGGTTATCCGGAAGTTGATTGCGATTTCGAAGCTCGACTACGACCCTGCTTTGACGAGCCAAGACCCGAGAAGCGCCTGCGCAGCCGCGCGCGTTGAAATCGCTCTTCAGGACGGGCGGCTAGTGCAGAAGACCGTGCATCACATGCGCGGCCACCCTGAGAATCCGATGGCGGAATCTGAGTTTGTGTCCAAATTCAAGGACTGCGCGAAAGGAGTGTTAAGTCGCGACCGCACGGCCCGAGCGCTCGCGATGATTGAGCAGTTAGACCAGTTGTCAGATTTGCGCCTCCTCACGTCCGCACTCGTTACTGAATGCAATGCGCAAACTGACTTCTAAAGCACTGCCGGGCTGCAGTCGCTTCTCTGCGGACCAGCGGAGCCTAAGTGTTGAGTGCAGAGATCAGCTTGAAGCGGCGCGGGAGCTCCTCCGTAGCGCTGTCGTCAGCCCACAGATCGAGCCGAGGCCTGTCCTCGCGATCTGCTCAGCGGCAAATATACCGATTTTTCGGAGCGCTCTTTCAGGATTCGCGCCTCCTCCTCCGGCACCCCATTCCCCGATCTCCGATCCCAATACGGGATCGGCAACCTCACAGATCGCGACCACTCCCGAAAGGTGGTGGCGTAGTGCAGCTGACGGCCGAGCAACCCTGGGACGCGCAGTGTAGGGCGAGCCACCTCACCGGCAGAAGCGGACATACGGCCTTACCGAAGGTCTCGACTGGCGGCGAGTCCACGAGGCGCGCCGGACCCGCGTTCCAGCCCAGGCCCGAGAGGTGCGGCTGGTGTGTCCGCTAGCGCGGGCCCGAACACGAGAAGCGCGTCGCACATCAGCTGGGGCAAGAGCGATCCAAGGCTACTATCGGAGCAACGACCAGCTCCGCCAGCGCCTTGCCGACTTCATCTCGGCCTACAACCTCGGTCTCTCCTTCAAGACCTCAAACGCCCCCGCCCCTATGAGCTTATCCCGCAAGGCTTCGGCCACGCATCCCCAACTCTTCAAGCTCAATCCGCTCCAGCAAATGCCGGGACCCAACAGCAAGTGTCCCGGAGAGACCTTCCATCCCATCGTCTCGCGGGAATCCAACGCTTGCTCTCCCGGTTGATCGTCACGGCAAGAAACCAACCACCAGCCAGTCGTCGCCCTTGTGCGTAGGCTTTAAAAAAACGCCGTTTTCCTGCGTCAGTAGGGCAGGTTTCGCGCAAGGCAGCGCAATTGCTTGGCTAGTGTTGCCAAGTGAAGGCCGCATTCTCGCCGCTACAATATGGGAGG
>NZ_JBVVPU010000036.1:0-6669 GCF_055811295.1 Mesorhizobium sp. WSM4871
TCGGACCCTGCTCTTCGCCACGCGGTCACCCATGCGCAACAGGAGAATATCGCAAATCCGATCAAAAAGCTCTTGTCGATCACATCAGTGGCCTAGTTTAGTTCCTGCCGGGAAGCCACCCATGGGGATAAGTCCACCAGCGGTACAATCCGCAACTTACCTTGCCTCCAGCACCGCATTGAGAAACTGTCGGGTCCGCTCATTTTGCGGATTGCCCAAGAGCTGGCTTGGCGGGCCCTGTTCGACAATCTTACCGCCAGAAAAGAAGCACACGCGATCGGAGAACTCCTTGGCAAAGCCCATCTGGTGCGTGACCATCAGCATCGTTAGGTCATGTTCGGCGCCGAGCTTGCGGATGACGTTGAGCACCTCTCCAACCAGTTCCGGGTCGAGCGCCGATGTCACCTCGTCAAACAGCATCACCTTGGGCCGCATGGCCAACGCCCGAGCGATCGCCACGCGTTGCTTCTGGCCCCCGGAAAGCTGGATCGGGAAATGGTTCTTCTTCTCCCCGAGGCCCACCAAGTCGAGCAGCTCTGCCGCTCGGGCCTCCGCCTCCTTCTTCGAGAGCCCAAGGACGGAGATCGGCGCCTCCATGCAGTTCTGCAGAGCGGTCATATGCGGGAACAGGTTGAAGTGCTGGAACACCATACCGATCTTGCTACGCACGCGACGGAGATGACGCTCGCTCGCCGGCACCATTTGGCCGTTCTTCTGCATATGCGTGAGTGGTTCACCATCGACCCATATCACCCCCCCGTTGATGTGCTCAAGCGTCATCAGCATGCGCAGAACGGTAGTCTTGCCCGAGCCGGAAGGACCAATGATGGACACCTTCTCGTTGCGCGCGATCTCGAGATTGAGTTCGTCCAGCACCGTCAACGCGCCGTAGCGCTTTGTGACGTTCTCAAAGCGGACCATGGGTTCGTTCATGACTTTTTCGCTGCGCGTGATATCAAGGTCAAGCTCGTCCAGCCTAGCTAATGCCCTAGGGCGCTTCGTGAGATCGTCCTCGAAGCGAAGCACAAATTCGCTCATAGTATAAGGCCTCCCTATTGCAGATGGTAGCGGCGGTTGAGCCAGACGCGAACCGACTGCACGATAGCGGAAGCAACCAAGCTGAACACGTAGTAGAAGAAGCCGCACATGGTGATCGCTTCTATGTACCGATAGTTGTTTCCCCCGAAATTCTTCGCCTGCTGCAGCATCTCGAAGATCGAGATGGCCGCCAAGACCGGCGTGTCCTTGAACATGCCGATGAAGTAATTGCCCAGAGCAGGCACCATGGGCGGGATCGCCTGCGGCAGAATGATTGTTCGCCAGGTCCGCGTTCGCGAAAGGTTTAGTGCCGTACAGGCCTCCCACTGGCCGCCGTCTACATTCTCGATGCCGCCGCGGAAGACTTCAGAACAATAGGCTGCGTAGTGGATTCCGAGCACGCCAATTCCCGCCGTCCAGGCAGGAATGAACATTCCGATCTGCGGACCAACGAAATAGACAAAGAACAACTGCAGCAGCAAGGGCGTTGAACGGATAAACTCCACGATCTCCGCCATTGTGGTCGAGATATAGCGGTTTGGCGACTGGCGGATCATCGCGAAGACAAGACCCAATATCAGCGCGATCGCAAACCCGAGCAGCGTAGCCTCAATGGTGACGATCGCTCCCTGATAGAGATATGGGAATGCCTCCCATACGTAAGACCAATCCCAGATCTTCAAGCCATCTGCTCCCGAACGAAACCGCGCGAGACGCGGCGTTCCAGCCAGCGTACGAAAGGAGTGATGAGGGCGCGCGCGATGATGTAATAACCAAATAGTGCGACCGCGAAGAACAGCATGTAATCGCCTGTTGCGTCGGCCGCCTGCTTGGCGGCGCTGGTAAATTCGGTGATGGTGATGAAGAACACGAGGGAGCTACCCTTTAGCACATCGATGAGCATATTACCCCAGGTCGGCAGCATGGCCCGCATCGCCTGTGGCAGGATGATACGCCGCATCATAGTGAGCCGCGCAAAATTGAGTGCCGTCGATGCCTCATACTGGCCTCGGTCAACGGCCTGAATGGCGGCACGGACGTATTCGGCTGCGTAGCCGGAGGAATTCATCCCGATCCCCAGAATTCCGACGGTCCACGGGGACAGGAAAAGACCGAAAATCGGCAATACAAAAAACCACCAGTAGAGCTGAACCAGCAACGATGTCCCGCGGAAGAATTCGATGTAGGCGATACTGAACCAGCGCAACTGCCGATGGGGAGAGACTCGGGTCAGGCCCACGACGAGCCCAAGGACGATCGCTACGGCGCAGGCGCCAAGAGTGACGATGACCGTAGTCATGACGCCCTTGGTGAGCACGGCAAAGATAAAGCTGAGATCGACCTTACTCATATACCCTCCCCACTGGCCGCCTCCCGGCCAAGGGCCGGGGAGCGGTCAGGTGTATAGCTCAGCCTTTGCAAAGATCAGCAGTCTTCTTGTCGTCCGGCAAATCTCGCTTTGTGTAGCCATATTTGCCGACCGCGGCCATCATTTCGTCGGAGCCAATGTAGTCTTTCAACACAGTGTTGAACGCGTCTACCGCAGCCTGTTCGCTTAGAGAGAAGGCGATGGCAGGATGTTCGCTAGGCCCCGGCGGGGTGTACGGGTCGGCCACCTCAATGCTCGTATCATTCTCGGCAAGAGTCGTCGCGTTCAGACTGTAGAGGTTGCCGGCGGCAGCGCGACCAGCCTTAACAGCCTGTACAACTTCCGGCGGCCCCGCGACCTGCATGATCTTGTCGTCGGCGAAACCCAACTTTTTCGCTTCCTCGACTGCGGTGGTGCCCGTCATAATTGCGAGGGTGAGCCCCTTGTCATGCACATCTTTGAGAGAATGAAGCGCTTCCGGATTGCCCTTCGACACGACTATGACATCGTTGCTCGAGGCGATCGGCTCGCTGAACAACACGTTGCGGCAGCGTTCCGGCTTAATCCACATGCCGCCCGTGATAATATCGAAGCGACCAGCCTGGAGACCCGGGACGAGCGACCCCCAATCGGTTACGACCGGCTCGATTTTGGTCGTGCCCATTTTTTTCAGAACGTCCAGCGTCATAGCATTCACCAGGCCAAGCGGCTCGTTATTCGCGCCGGGATAGGCACTCGGAGGCTCATTGGTGAAGCCAAGACGGATCGTTTCTCCATTTTTGATCTTATCGAGCAGCGACTCCGCCGAGGCCGAACCGGCAAAAGATGAGATAGTCATCGCCGCTATGCCGAGCGCAGCAAATCTCTTCAAGATGGCAGTCTTAGAGCATTTGTCGAGTTTCCACTTGACCATTGGTTAGTCCTCCGTTTTCGTTTCGCCGATGGTCTCCCAATATGCCTCGGGAAAGGACCATTGCATCATTTGTTGAGCTTGTAATCCGGCGGTTCCCATCATCGTGTGAGCTGCAGGGCCCCCACCTCAATATCCTAGGTATAGATTCATCCAGTCGATCCTTTGCTACGCCACTTGTGCCATGCTTCATTAGCGTAGCAGCGCAGCTGTGGTGCTTTGTGCGAGAATTGCAAGTTATTCGCAGAAATTCGGCGATTTTGGGGTTCACGCGCATATTTCCGTCATCCCCAGGTTGGATGAAAGTGAACAATCGCGAGCTATGGTATGGCCAGCTGAGGCACACCACGTCTGGCATGACTCCTCCCCTGCCCGGTTGGATGAGATGGCAGGCGCCAGCGTCTGGGCTATGCCCTTATGGCCATGGTCTACATGGCAGGGCACAAAATCGTCGAATGCGACACGCCGCTGAGAGATCGCCTCGGAAACGCTGGCCCGAGCATTGTTGTTGCCGTCACCGTTGATTACTCGTGCCATTGACGGATGAGTCTGTTCACGGCTTCGCTCCGGTCAACCTGGACGGAATGGCCGGCATTATTGAGCAGATGGAAATCTGAATTCCTGATCAGCTTCGCCAGGTTGAGCCCTTGCTCGGGCGTCGCGGTAGGGTCGTTCTTGGACCAGATGATCAACGTCTGGGCCTGAAGCTGATCAAGGTAGGGGAAGATATACTTCTGCTGCAGCAGTGCATAACGATGCAGGTCTGTCTCGTCTTCCGGCAATCTCTGCCAAATCTCCCATTGTCCCCGGGCCGCGGCCCGCCGATAGGCTTCTCGCTCGGCGCCTTCCACATCCTGCCCGTGGGCGCGGCAGCCCTTCCGCCGGGCGGTGATGTATTCCTCTTCGCTCGGCATCGGGCCGGAACAGTCGTAAGCCTGTCGGCAGGCCTCCATCCAAGCTTCGTCACGGTCATCTCCAAACGCCGGCGACACGGAGTTGGCGGTCAGCAGGACAAGCTTAAAAACAAGATCGGGACGCACGATCGCGACCCGCGCGGCGACGAATGATCCTTCTGAATGGCCGACAAGCGTGATCTGCTTCAAACCCAGTTGTTGGAGGAAGCTAATTACATGATTCACACGACCGAGCCGGTTAATGTATTTGCAGTCAGCGGGATAATCCGTTCCCCCAAAATGGAGTTGATCAATCGCTACCACCGTAAATTGATCGGATAGCCCGTTCAGCTGCCGAACAAAGGAACTCTTAGTGTCTGACCCAAAATGAAGTTGGGTGATATCAATGACTTGTGATTCAGTCGGAGTTGCGAAGCCTCGACGGAGCGTCACATGTGGACTGATATCACCCGCGCCAAGCATGCGCGAAAGGGACTGCGTTATTCAAGTGATTTGACGGACGCGGAATGGGTGGTTCTGGAACCGCTGCTTCCCCCTCGCTCGGCGCTTGGCCGCCCGCCGAAATGGTCGCAGCGGTCGATCATGGAGGGCGTGTTTTATGTGCTGCGTAGCGGTCTGCCTTGGCGAATGCTGCCCAGGGACTTGCCGCCGGTATCGACGGTTCAGCGCTATTTCTACGCTTGGCGCGACAGCGGCCTTTGGAGCACGATCAACCACCTGCTGCTGATGGCCGTGCGTGTCGCCGCGGGTCGGGAGGCGTCGCCCAGCGCCGGCGTAATCGACAGCCAAAGCGTGAAAACCACTGAAAGCGGCGGGCTTTGCGGCTACGATGCGGGCAAGAAGATCAAAGGCCGAAAGCGCCATATCCTGACCGACACCTTGGGCCTGCTGGTCGCGGCGATCGTCCATACCGCTGACATCCAGGACCGAGACGGCGCCCCGGAGGTTCTGGCTTCTATTCGGGAAAGCTTCCCCTGGCTGCGCCACGTCTTCGCCGATGGCGGCTACGCCGGTGAAAAACTCCAGACCGCGCTCAGGGGAAAAGGTGACTGGACCCTCGAAATCATCAAGCGATCCGACGCTGCAAAAGGCTTCGTCCTGCTCCCGCGCCGGTGGGTGGTGGAGCGAACCTTCGCCTGGTTCGGCCGCAATCGCCGCCTGTCCAAGGACTTCGAGGAGACCATCGAAAGCTCCACCGCTTGGCTGCTGCTCGCATCCGTTCAGCTCATGACACGGCGGATCGCAAATCCATGATATCCTTCAGAAACATTATGAGTCAGACTCTTACCCTCTGCACCGAAGCCCGCCCCGTGCAGGAAAACAATCGGCCTACCAGCTCCGTTCTCGCAGTACGATGTCTCGACACCATCAATCGATACGCGATGCTCGGTGATCATCAGTTCCTCGGCAAAAGGAGGGGCATCAGGTCGGCACTCTGACCATGCGAAATGGACTGGCAATTGCTCACTCCTGAGTGCAGCAGCCTCACATGCCAGGTTGCCGAATTATCTCGTCTGAATACCGGAAATCGGCACCCCGGAGCCTCGCGTCTTGTCACTTTGCTCTGTCGTCTCCCGGCCACTGCGGCCGGGAGCCTTTCACGTGCATGGGCATTCCCCGCAAGATTTCAGCCCTTGCACAGGTCGGCGGTCTTGGTGCCGTCCGGCAGATTGATTTTCGTGTAGCCGTATTTCCCGACCGACTGCATCATTTCGTCGGAGCCGATATAAGTCTTCAACACCTCGTTGAAGGCATCGACCGTCGCCTGCTGATTGGGCAGGGAGGCGAGACTTGGGTAGCCGGCCTTCCCAGCCGGCGGCGTGAACGGATCTGCCATTTCAACGCTGTCGCCCTTGTCGGCGAGTTCCTTCACCGTGAAGTAGTTGAGCGACCCCGCCGCCGCGCGGCCGACCTTCACTGCCTGCAAGAATTCGGCCTGGCCGGCGACCTGCATGACACGGTCCTCCGGAATGCCCGCGTCTTTGGCGTTCTTGACGGTGTCGGAACCGGCGGTGGTGACCAGCGTCAGGCCCTTGTCACGGATATCGTCAAAGGAGTGCAGGTCTTTGGGATTGCCATTCGGCACCAGCAGGGCTTCGGTAAACTTAGCAAGCGGCTCGGTGAACACCACATTGCGGCGGCGATCTGGCTGTTTGGCCCATGCCGTGCAGATAGCTTCGTAAGGTGTAAGGCCATGAAGGGTCTTGAGCCGCCTGGCGAAGTTGTATCCATCGAGGAAGGCGGCAAGGTGATTTTCAAGTTGCCGGTGGGTCTCATAGTGATATCGCCGGACGGTTGCCTCCTTCAGCGTCCGGTTCATCCTCTCGACTTGGCCGTTATCCGGTATGTGATCTTTGGTGCCTATTCGTCCTGCTGTTCTTCTTTGAGAGCGGCCTTATGGTGAGCCCATCCGGGACGTGGGGCACCGGGAGCACGAA
>NZ_JBVVPU010000037.1:0-6381 GCF_055811295.1 Mesorhizobium sp. WSM4871
ACCCCATCGCAGCGATCACCGCCTCCGAAGCCGACATCCACCCCCACGGTCGGCATAATCCGGACATCGGCATAATGGACGCGGCAGCGTTGCCATGTCGCGCACAGCACCTTGGTGACGGCGGCCTTGAGGCCTTCGTGCGCGTCGGAGACGACGAGCTTGACGCCGCGCAGGCCGCGACGGGTCAGCTTGCGCAGGAACTCCGTCCAGATCGGCTCGGCCTCCGAGGTGCCAATCTCCATGCCCAGCACCTCGCGCCGGCCGTCCGCATTGACGCCGACAGCGATGATGACGGCGACCGAGACGATCCGCCCACCGCGGCGGACCTTCAGGTAAGTGGCGTCGATCCACAGGTATGGCCAATCGCCCTCAATCGGCCGCTCGAGGAAGGCCTTCACCTTGCCGTCGATCTCCTCGCACAGCCGCGAGACCTGGCTCTTGGAGATGCCGCTCATCCCCATGGCCTTGACCAGGTCGTCAACCGACCGGGTCGAGATGCCTTGCACATAAGCTTCCTGGATGACGGCGGTCAGCGCCTTCTCGGCCATGCGGCGCGGTTCCAGGAAACCGGGGAAGTAGGAGCCCTTCCTGAGCTTGGGGATGCGCAGCTCGACGGTGCCGGCGCGCGTCTCCCAGTCGCGGTCCCGGTAGCCGTTGCGCTGGGCCAGCCGCAGCGGGTTCTTCTCGCCATAGGTGGCGCCGGTGGCCGCGCCCACCTCCATTTCCATCAGCCGCTCGGCGGCAAACCCGATCATCTCCCGCAGCAGATCGGCATCCGGGGTCTTCTCCACGAGCGTGCGCAGGTTCATCATGTCGTCGGTCATCGGTGGTCCTTCCGAAATGGGTTGGCGTCAACAACCAAACCCTACCGGAAAGCGCCGATGACCACCGACACGCCGCTCACTCGCTACAGCGCTACTAACGGCGCGCTCGCGAGCGGCTTCGTAACCGCCGAGCTACACCTGTATGGGGCGATGATTGTCAAGCTTGCTCCTGGTTCGTTTCCTCATCTCCTCGTTCGGCCGATTGGCGACCATCTCCTCGTGCCGACCTGGCTTCGAACTGGCCGCCGCGCGCAGTGACGGTCAAGGGTGGCTGCAGCCATCGCGAAGCGACTTGTCCTTGACGGTCACGAGCAGGGCGGCAGGCTTTGCCGGGTCGGGTGAGCCGTTTCCGGTGGGCCAAATGCCGACGACAGATTTCCGAGGCGAGCTCGCCATGAGCCGGGCGCGAAGATCGCGCGGCAGACTTGTATGCGGTAGATCGCAGTGGATCTGACCATGATGCAGCATGCGCATCGGTGGCGAAGCTCCGGGGCGGCGGGGGCCATTCTACGTCGGCGGTCCGAAGGACCATGTGTAGCTTCGGGTTGCCGCCACCTCGGATCGTCATCGGCAGACCCTGCTGCGGGCCTTGCCAATTGGGGTGTGCCTTGTTCTCCCTCTTCCCACGTGCCTCCATCACGGCGCACGCACGATGACGCCCTGCGGCACCTCGCCCGCAGTGACGAAACGCCACAGCGCAATCAGCAGCCTGCGCGCCAGCGCCACGATCATCGTCTTGCGCGTCGTTTTGCGGCCGTCGGTCGTGCGTGCCTGGAACCATCGGGCGAGGTCGCTGTCCTTCTGGAAGCGCAGGAACCGCCAGGCCAGTTGGATCATGCCACGCCGCACGCGGGCATTGCCGGCGCGCGCTAGCCCTTTCTCGCGGCGGCGCTTGCCGCTCTCGTCCGGCGACCCCGTGAGGCCGGCATAGCGCGCCACGGCGCGGCGGTCGCGCAGCTTGCGCGACAGCATCTCGTGGACCAGCATGTCGGCCGTCTCGACGCCGATGCCGATGATCCGCGCGAGCAGGCGAACCATCGCGTGCGGGCCGTTCGCCGCAGCCGGAGCCGCCGCCAGCCGGCGCAGGCGCTCCTGTTCGATGGCGCGGATCTGCGCGCGCACGAAGTTGAGCCGCTCAAGGAAGCGGTAGAGTTCGGCGCGGGTGTTGTCCGGCAGCGGCGTTCCCTCCGCCGTTCGGATGCTCTCCAGCCTGTCCGCGGCCTGGCGCAGGCTCAGCCGGAAGCTGCGGACGCCGAAGCGGGCGAGGATCGCCTTGATGCGGTTGATGAGCCGCGTCTGCTCGCCGACCAGGGTCCCCCGCTCGCGGTTCGGCCGCCGCGCGTCCTCGTCTTCGAGCGTCGGGATCGCAGCCATGGAGCAATGGCGTTTCTCGCCGCGCAGCCAGCCGAGAAAAGCGCGCATCAAAAGCTCGGCGTCGAGACGATCGGTCTTGGCGCGGCGGTGTCGCGCGACACCGGAACGCTCGAGGGATGGATGGCATAGGCCTCGATGCCGTGCGCCCGCAACCAGCGCGCCAGCCAGAAGCCGTCGCCGGCCGCCTCATAGGCGACGGCGATCCGCTGGACCGTGTGCCCGGCCCGGCCGGCTTCGTCGCGCCAGCGCTGCAAAAGCTTCAACAGTGCTGGCGCGTCGGCATCGATCTTCTTGAGGGGCTGGCGCTTGAGGCCCGGAACAAGCGCGGCGACGAGCCACTTCGCCTTGCTCATTTCGATGACGGCGATGATCGTGTTATCCTGTTCGAGAGCGGCAAGGGACCGGCTCGCGTCAAAAGATTGCGACATGGGACGCCTCCTTCTGATGATGGTTGAAACAGCGAAGGATGCCACACCCTCGCCGCTCGCCCCATAGCATCTACCTGATGGGACACGACCCGACGAACCCGACGAAGCAGCGCATGGCGGTTGCCGCGATGCTGAAGACGATCTTCGCACAGGAAACGAAGGCCGATGCCGAAACCCAGTGGAGGCTATGGCATGCGGATTCCGACGATTGACCGGACGGCATTCCGATCAAAAACCGGACGCGATTGGAGTGCAGCCCCAGACTGAGACAAGGAAAATCGCGGACAGTTTCCCAGCAAGAGAGGAAACTGGGCCATGGCCGGACGGAAAAAAGTATTGATGGGGACCAAAAGCTGGAGCTTGTCCAGCGCATGGAGGCGAGCGAAACCGTCAGCAAGTTGGCAGACGAAATTGGCATCAGTCGCCAACGACTTTACGAGTGGCGTGATCACCTCAGGCTTCGTGGTAATCTGAAGTCACGTCGGCGCGGCCGGCCGGCCAGACCGATAACAGGAGTTGACGGGGCCGCGCAGCTGCAGAGCGCAGTCGCCACGCTGGCATCTCAGGAAAAGGCGCTGACCAAGGCCAGGCGTCGGATCAGGGAATTGGAGCAGAAAGTCGGGCAGCAGCAACTGGATCTCGATTTTTTTCGCGAAGCCTTGCGGCATTTCGAGGAAGATCATCGTCGGAGCAGAGCTCCTGGCGAAACGGGATCTTCAAAGTCATCAAAAAGATGACGACCGGCCTGTCGCAAGGCGAATTCAACATCGACAGAATGTGCTGGCTCGCTGGCGTCAGCCGCGCGAGTTACAACCGTCATTGGCTGGATTCGGCGCCTCGGCGGGCCGAGACAGGTTTGCGCGATCTCATTCAGAAGATGGCTCTCGGCAACGCGCACTACGGCTACCGCCGGATCGCAGCCCTGCTGCGGCGGGAGGGATGGCAAGTCAACCATAAGTGCATTCTACGGATCATGCGGGAAGACAATCTGTTGTGCCTGCGCGCAAGCCCCTTTGTTCCTGTGACGACGAACTCGAGGCATGGTTGGCACGTCGTGCCGAACCTTGCCAGGGGAATGATCCTCAATGGGCTCGACCAGCTGTGGGTGGCCGATTATCACGTTCCTGCATCTGGCTGAGGAGTTTGCTTTCCTTACCGTTGTCCTGGATGCGTTTAGCCGCAAGGTCGTCGGGTGGGCGTTGGATACGCATCTCAGAGCAAGCCTTGCGATCGAGGCTCTCGATATGGCCATCGCTAACCGCCAGCCTGAACCAGGGAGCCTCGTCCATCATTCCGACCACCCAATACGCCTGCGGAGCCTACTCCGAAGTTCTGCATCTTCACGATATCCAGGCGAGCATGAGCCGTGTCGGAATCCTTACGACAACGTGAATGCGGAAAGCTTCATGAAAACGCTCAAGCAGGAAGAAGTGCAGGGCCTCACCTACAAGGATGCGGCCGATGCGCGCAAACGGATCGGAGCCTTCATCGATAGCATCTACAACCAGCAGCGGCTGCATTCGGCACTCGACTATCTAACTCCGGAGGAATACGAACAGAAGCATTCGCGCAGACGAGAGATGGAAAGGGCCGCATAAGCGTAACACGGGAGGTGTCCGCGATTTTCCTTGTCTCAGTCTGGGGGTGCACTCCATCACTGTCCGGAATCATTGGAATACGCATATTCCAGACGCGGTGCGCGAAAAGCAGCCCAAGCTCGGAGCCCTGATGGACGCCTCCGCGATAACGTGCTGGCCTACATGTCCTTCCCGCGCCAGCACTGGGCGCAGATCGCATCCACGAATCCGCTTGAGCGCGTCAACCGCGAGATCAAGCGACGAGCCGACGTCATCGGTACCTTCCCCAACGACGAGCCAATGCTCCGCCTCGTCGGCGCACTGATGTTGGAGACAAATGACGAATGGGCCGTGACGCGACGCTACATGAGCCTTGAAACGTTGGCCCGCATCACCGACAATCCCACCATCAGGCTTCCCGCCGTGGCCGCCTGATCAGCTTGGGACCTCTGCGAAGGTCGGCGCTCTTACACCATGCCGTGGACACGACCGTTACTGCTCGCGTACGTCTGGAGTTGGGTTGGGCAGGCTAGCCGAATAGCGGCAACTAGCCGAGTAATTGTGGAGGCGATTTACCAGAAAAGCGCCCGACCAGAACTCGCCACAGTACGCAAGAGCGCCCGCTCGTCAACCTGCAGCGTTCCCCGTGTCGATTGTATCGTGACCCGCGAAAGACGGCGCCGTGTCGCTGACGAGCGCTCAGGTGGCGTGTTTGCTCGACGAGATCGACGGCAAAGCCGCAGTATAGCTGGCGTTCACCGAGCGCGGGATAGGACGCGGTTCCCTGCCGCACGGCATGTTTTCCGTTGCACAAAAAGCCGAGGGCTGATTCATTTCGGCCATCCGCTGTTTCGCCCCAGCCGGACTACATCGAAGCGCTTAAGGCCCTGGTGGTTTCGATAGGGGCCGAACTTGCCGCTGCAAAAGCAAAGGCATCGGCCACGGAAGCTCAGAGCTCAACGCCTTTTTGCTGTTTATCTATCCAAACCACTGTCGGATGAGACCATTTACTGCCTCGCTTCGGTCGCTCTGGACGGAGTGCCCTGCATTGTTCAAAAGGTGGAAATCCGAATTTTTGATCAGCTTTGCCAGCATCAAGCCGCGCTCCGGCGGCACTGTAGGATCGTTCTTAGACCAGATGATGAGTGTCTGGGCCTGAAGCTGGTCAATAAAAGGAAAGATGTATTTCTGCTGCAGCTGTATATAGAGACGCGGCTCGTGTTCCTCCTCCGGGGCTTGTTGGAACATCTCGTATTGTCCGCGCTCCGCGGCACGGTGATAAGCCGCTCGCTTTACGTCTTCCAAATCCTGTCCGTAGGCCCGGCAGGCTTTCCGCCACGCGGTGATATATTCCTCCTCGCTTGGCATCGGCCGGGAGACGTCGTCCTGCTGTCGGCTGGCCTTCATCCAAGTTTCATCGCGGTCGTCTCCATATGCAGGCGATAAGGCGCTGGCGGTAAGCAGCACGAGCCTGGAAACAAGATCGGGACGGACGATCGCAATCCGAGCGGCGACGAATGACCCTTCTGAATGGCCAACCAGCGTGACCTGCTTCAGTCCAAGCGCATCGATGAAACCAATCACATGATCCACACGATCGATCCGATTTATATACTTGTGATCGGAGGGATAATCTGTCCCGCCAAAATGAAGCTGATCCAACGCAATCACTCTATATCGATCGGACAGCCCATTCAGCTGCCGAATGAAAGAGCTCTTTGCCTCGACGAAGGGGCCGGCACCGTGTATCAACACAAGCGGCTCACCGGCTCCGTTCTCGTAATACGAGGTTGCGGTACCGCATACAGATATATGCCGTTCAGCAATCACTATATTCCTCCAAAACTGGTGTCATGAACGTGAGAGTCCTTTTCAGGCTTCGAGCCAGCATTGCTCTAGGGCTTTTGCCATACTACTAAACACAGGATCCTTCACGAACCCCTTTACGCCCGGCCCAGTCGCGTCGATGGACTGGTTGAACATCGGCACGATCACGCCGCCCTCGTCCCGAAGGATGATGGCTATCTCGCGGTATAAATCCTTGCGCTTGTCCTGGTCGAATTCGGCGCGCGCCTCGATCAGAAGCTTGTCGAACTTTTCATTGCGGAAATGCGTGTCATTCCATGGCGCTGTCGACAAATACACGGTCGAGTATATCTGGTCCTGCGTCGGTCGACC
>NZ_JBVVPU010000038.1:0-5597 GCF_055811295.1 Mesorhizobium sp. WSM4871
TAAGCGGCGTGGTCAATGTGCTTGCGCTGACCTCGCCGCTGTTCATGCTGCAGGTCTATGACCGCGTTCTGGCAAGTGGCAGCGTACCGACGCTGGTGGGGCTCGCCGTGCTTGCTGCCGGGCTTTATGCGTTCCAATGCCTGCTCGAAATTCTGCGCGCCCGCGTGCTGCTGCGGATCGGTGAGCGTTTCGATCGACAGTTTTCCGGACGCGTTCACGATGCTATCGTTCTGCTTCCGCTTTCAACGCGCATGCCGGGCGACGGCTTGCAGCCGCTTCGCGATCTCGACAATGTTCGCGGATTCCTAGGTGGAAAAGGTCCGACAGCCTTTTTTGATCTGCCATGGACTCCGCTTTATCTTGGCATTTGCTTCCTGTTTCATTTCTGGATCGGCATGACGGTGACTGTCGGAGCGGTCGTTCTGATATCTATGACATTTCTTACCAATGCTCTTTCCCAACGCCCGATACGCGATACAACAGCCCACAACATAGTACGTCATGGTCTTTTGGAAGCTGCACGCCGCAACGCCGAGGTCGTGCAGGCTCTCGGTCTCGGAAACCGAATCGCTGCCCGATGGCACCAAGCCAATGGCAAGTATCTGGCCGCCAACCGGAAAGCCGGGGACGTGGCAGGTGGGCTCGGCCGCATTTCAAGTTCGCTGCGCGTCATGCTGCAATCGGCCATCCTTGCCCTGGGAGCGTACCTTGTCATCAGGCAGGAGGCTACGGGCGGGGTCATGATTGCCAGCTCGATCATGATGGGGCGTGCGCTGGCTCCGGTCGAGCTGGCCACTGCAAGCTGGAAGTCCTTCCTCATGGCGCGCCAGAGTTGGGCGCGGCTGGAGGACCTCCTGGCAAAGATCCCTGAAAGTGCTCCTGTCATGCCTATGCCTGCACCTGAACGCGAACTGCGCGTCGAGGGCGTGACAATCGTTCCCCCCGGCGAAAGCACGCCGAGTGTGACCGGCCTTGCGTTTGCCGTTCAGGCTGGAAGCGCACTGGGCGTCATCGGCGCATCGGGTTCCGGCAAGTCGACGCTCTCACGTGCTATTGTCGGCGCATGGCCGCCGGCCGCCGGAAAGGTTCGCATCGACGGGGCAAGCCTCGATCAATGGGATCGGGAAGCACTAGGCCGTCATATCGGATATCTGCCGCAAGGCGTTGAACTGTTCGACGGCACCATTGCCGAAAACATCGCTCGTTTTGAAGACAGTCCTGATCCTGAGGCTATTGTCGCCGCGGCAAAGGCCGCAGGGACCCACGAGCTCATCCTCCGATTTGAGTACGGTTACGAAACTCCGATCGGTGAGGCCGGATCAGCACTTTCCGCCGGGCAGCGTCAGCGCATCGGTCTTGCCCGTGCTCTCTACCGCGACCCTTTCCTTGTCGTGCTCGATGAACCTAATGCCAATCTCGATGCGGAAGGCGAGGCCGCTGTCATTGAGGCGATCGCCTCCGTGCGCGAGCGGAAGGGAATTGCGGTTGTCGTCGCCCATCGGCGGAGCGCCCTGCGTGCAGTGGATTACGTGTTGACTATGGACGGTGGGCGGCAGAGGGCCTTCGGTCCGCGTGATGAAGCGCTGTCCAAGGTCCTGAAAGGGCCAGCGACGGCACCAGGCATGCGTCAAGGCGCACCAAGTCCTCACACGATGAAAGGCGAGTGCTGATATGGTGGCCCCGATGTCCGGCATTTATCAGAGCAATGACGTTTCCAGCTCCATTCGCCATCACCTGTTAGTGGGCCTTGTGGCCAGCGTGATCGTTGTCGGCGGAGCCGGAGCCTGGGCGGCCGTCACGAATCTTTCCGGTGCAGTTGTCGCATCCGGACACTTTGTTGTCGATTCCCATGTGAAGAAGGTGCAGCACCCAACCGGCGGGGTCGTGGCAGAAATCCTAGTGCGCGAAGGTGATAGAGTGAAAGCCGGCGACGTCGTCATCCGGCTCGATGCCACCAAGACGCGCGTCAATCTCGCCGTCGTCACCAAGCGGCTCGATGAGCTGGCCGCCCGGTTGGCACGACTGGAAGCTGAGCGTGACGATCTGGCGGAGATCGCCTTCCCCCACTGGCTGCTCGCTCGCGGAGATGGTGCGGCAATACATAACGAAACGCGGCTGTTCGAATTTCGTAGACAATCCCGCGAAGGAAAACAGGCCCAGCTAGCCGAGCGCATTGCTCAATATCAGCACGAGATCGAGGGGGGCAAGGAGCAGGAAATTGCCTACGAGAAAGGCATCGAGATTCTCCAAAAGGAAATTGCTGCCCTCACTGGGCTGCGCGAACAAGGCATTGTCTCGGACCAACGCTTGAATAGCCTAAAGACGCAGGTTGCCACTTTCGGCGGCGAACGCGGTGAGAAGATTGCCTATCAGGCACAGACGGCAGGCCGCATAACTGAAACGCGCCTGCAGATCCTGCAGGTCGATCAGGATCTCAAGACGGAAGTCGGCCAAGAGCTCAGAGAGGTTCAGGCGCAGATAGGGGAATATGTTGAGCGCAAGGTGGCGGCTGAAGACGAACTGCGACGAATCGATATTGTCGCGCCTCAGTCAGGCATCGTTCAACAACTCGCAGTTCATACGGTCGGCGGAGTGATCGCGCCCGCCGATCCGATCATGCTAATTGTGCCCGAAGGCGACGATCTGACGCTAGAAGTGCGGATCAACCCGAAGGACATCGACCAAATCCAGCTCCTTCACAAGGCTGTGCTGCGGATGTCAGCCTTCAATCGGAGAACCACGCCCGAATTGAATGGATATGTAAGCCGGATCGCAGCCGATCTGGTGACGGACGAAAAAAGCGGCAGTTCCTATTACCTGGTGAGTCTCTCAATCCCGCATGCGGAACTGACGAAACTCAAGGACCTGACGCTCGTGCCCGGCATGCCGGCCGAAGCGATGGTCCAGACGGGGGAGCGTACGGCGCTTTCCTATCTTGTGAAGCCGCTGGCCGACCAAATCAGTCGCGCATTCCGCGAGCAGTAGAGTGCGATCCCTTCCACCCCGCCAAGACACAACACAGGAGAAAGACACATGGCACTAGTCAGTAGCAGAGAATTCAACGATCACGTTTGCGATGGGACGCCCTATGGGGACCTGATCCTCGACAGCCAGAACAGGGACGATCTGCACAGGCCGCGCGACTGGGTGCAGGGCAGCCCCGAGGCCGACGTGTTCCTCGGTGGCGACGGCACCGATTTCGTGAAAGCCGGTGGAGGCAACGATTATGTGCGGGGCGGTGACGGCCGCGATATTTTGTTCGGCGAGGAGGGCAATGACAGCGTCCATGGTGACGGGGGCGACGATCAGCTGTACGGGGGGTTCAACAATGACTATCTGTACGGCGACGGGGGCAATGACTTGCTCGACGGTGGCAGGGGTGACGATCATCTGTTGGGCGGTGGGGGCAGCGACAAGTTTGTCTTCGAAGCCCAGAGCGGCAACGATATCGTGTGGGACTTCGAGGCGGGGCACGACATGCTGCGGATCAATGGAGCTATGACTAATGGCGCTTATCCCACCGTCGAAGAACTTGCCGGTCGCGCCCATCAGGTTGGCCAGGACACGGTCGTTGAACTCGAAGCGGGTAATACGATCACGCTCTCCAACGTGAGTGCTGACGACGTTCACGCGCATGCGAACCTTTATTTCTTCGTCTAGGTGTTCAGTCCCGAGGTCAAGTGGACCGGATCGATCCGGAAGCGATCTGGCTGTTTGGCCCATGCCGTGCAATAGCTTCGTAAGGTGTAAGGCCATGAAGGGTCTTGAGCCGCCTGGCGAAGTTGTAGCCATCGAGCGAGGCGGCAAGGTGATTTCAAGTTGCCGGTGGGTCGGAAACCGGCAGGATCGGGTACTGCCGCACGAACGGTGGCTGCAATGATCGGACCTACACCGGGGATTGCCGTCAGGCGGCGAGCGCTGTCGTCTTTTCTGTAAAAGCTTTAACTTTATCTGACAGACGGTGTCCTAGGTTGAGCTTGAGCCGAGGCCGGGCGCGGGCCCGGCCTCGGCGTTTGAAAGGACACTAACATGACCAAGGACCAAAAGATCATCCGCGCCAAGGTGGGGCTGCTGGAGCTGGCCAAACAGCTCGGCAATGTCAGCCAGGCCTGCAAGATGATGGACTATTCGCGCGACAGCTTCTGCCGCTTCAAGGAGCTTTACGAGACCGGCGGCGAACTGGCGCTGCAGGAACTGACGCGCAGGAAGCTGTTGGCCAACCGCACGCCACGAAGCGTGACACGTCGCCGATCGCGGCCTTCATTGCCAGCGCGACCGTCATGTCGACGCCGGGAATGGTCATCAGCCGCTTCACGCCTTCATCATCGAACGCCGAGCGGGCAAGATCGCGCTCGATAACCTGGAGGTCGTCGCCCAACCGGTCGAACTCGCGCAGATGCCGATCGATCGCGAGGCGCTCGTCTTCTGGCACGATCTGCTCGCCCAACCACGACCGGCCTTTGGCGCCGCGTCACCTGCCGGCGCAACGCCTGTGTTGGCTCGTCCGGAATCCAGACTTCTGGCAGGAAGCCGCTGGCATAGAGCTGCGCCAGAACGCCGGCATCGATCGTGTCCGTCTTGATCTTGGCATAGGCGATGATGCGCACCTGCTTCGGGTTTGCGATCACGACTTTCTTCACGTGCAGCGCGACAACCGCGGCGGCAGAGGACGCGTTGCCGGTAGCCTCGATCACCACAATGTCGCTCGGCGCCAGCTTTGCGGCAAACGCCTCCAGCAGGTCGCGCCGCATGTCGACACGGCCCAGCTGCCTGAGCCTGCCGTCCTCCCATGCCACGCCTCGGCGAAAGCGCGGTGGATATCCAGTCCGATGATGCACATGCCTGTTGCCTCCTTTCTGGCTCGGTCAAAGAACGGGAACTGGCGGGCAACACGACATCTACTGATCCGCGCTCGCAGCGCATCCGGGAAAGTCGCGGGGGGCGGCCATGTAACGAGCTCGGGCTCTCAGCCCACGGTCTAAAGACGGCCTGCCCGCACTTTCGTGCTCCCGGTGCCCCACGTCCCGGATGGGCTCACCATAAGGCCGTTCCAAACAAAGAAACAGCAGGACGAATAGGCACCGCAGGTCACATACCGGATAATGGAGTCGTTGAACGCTTCCACAACGGTGCTGGACGAGTTCTACCGGGTCGCCTTCAGGAAGAAGATCTATGGCTCGATAGAGGAACTGCAGGCCGATTTGAACGAATGGGTCAGAAGTTACAATGAGGAGCGCCCACATCAGGGCCGCTGGTGCTTCGGCAAGACGCCGATGCAGACCTTCCTTGACACGCCCCCTTGACACGGCCCCGCTGGCGAAAGAGAAAATGATCGCTGTCTGATCCCATCGGACAGGCAAAACGGACCACTCTCAGACGCTAACTGTCCGATCAAGTGCAAACTTCTACATCTTTTCTCACTGTCGCGAGAATCTCCCTATCCACCTCTCAATACGTTCTGATACCGCTTCGATCTGTTCGACCAACTCCGCCAACGCCATTCGAGCAGCGCCCGGCAACCTAGTGGATTGATCGAGACAAAAGAGTCCAATATTGGATTCCCATCGGTCTTCGCATGTGCGACGATCGGGCATGCG
>NZ_JBVVPU010000039.1:0-5015 GCF_055811295.1 Mesorhizobium sp. WSM4871
CGCGCGCCAAGCCAGACGCCGCGCCCGACGGCGTTCTCACCTTCGCCGAGATCACTGCGCTCGACCCGACGCGTCCCAAACGCGACCGCGCCTCCAACGGCCCACGCTCGCCGCTTACCTGCTGCAAATCGCCATGATCCGCCTCTCGGCAATATGGTCGTCTGGCGTGGGATGACCCGCTTGCACGACATCGCCTTCGGCATCTCCATTGGATCAAGCCGACGATGTGGGTAATTGAAAGCCGGCGAAGTACGGCGGTGGCCATGAGCACCTGAGCACCGCGGTGCTGGGGTCAAGCATTCGATGGGGAGACGCGATGATATTCTTCGAGGAGGAGTTTGACCTCCTCGATCACTTCATCGGTGAAGGCCAAGATCCCGTCGTCATCGTTGGCCCCGTACACCCAGATGACGCCGTCATCGGGCACGAGACCGAGGGTCAGGTCCTGGATGAGCGCTTCGCTGACGCCGAGGTCCCTGGCGACACGTTCAACGGTGTAGACGTAATGCACCTTATTGCGCTGCATTATCACCCGCGAAGGCGGTTGCAGTCGTGACATTTCCGATCCTGCTGGCCGGCTTGATCCGTCTGAAACTGCGCTAGCTCCTCCTGCAGACGGCGCTGTATCGCCCTGCCTTTCTCCAGGGGAGGCCGAAAGTCGTCGAGACGCGGTCCGTCGACATTGCGCGCAAAAGTTGCTATCTCCCGACGCTGCGGAACGCCATCGACGCCGACAATCTCAAGCCAGACAGATTTGCCCAATCGACGAGGCCTCCATTATCCGAAGGTTCTTATCCCCATCTCTTCCCGCTCCCTCATTGAAAGGCATTCTCATTATTAAGTGCCAAGTCACAGCTGACCTAACGCCATGTTCTTCAGGTTACCAATGCTGAGGACAGCCACATGGCTGTCTAACCGCATAGGTCACCGGGCCCGCTCATGCCGTTCTGCTGATGTTTCAATCGGTGCTATGTTACGGAGATACTGGAACATCCAACCGATCAAGTTTAATTATGGAAAACCGAACTCCTTTGAGGCAAGCGTATAGGTGCGGAAGGGCGCTTCCCTATCAGCGTGGACCTTGCCACGGCGCATGGCAGTGCTGATTGACACCTCTGCAATCCCAATCGAGTTCAGCCAGTCTGCCAGCCCGGACTGCTGACGGAGGGATACGCGAATTAACGCGCCGACACGTTGTGAAACCAAAAAGGACAACAGGCGCCTTGCTTCGTCGGTGCTACATGCGACGATCGGCCCGGCGACTTCATCGCTCCCGTACCGCATCATTGCAGCATAGCCCACCACTTTCCCCGCATGCCGGATGACGGCAAACACCCCCTTTTTCCAAAGTGTGGATATGAGTGCCCGGCGATCTATCCCCGTTGCACTTCGGTCGATTTCGGAGATCTGATGAAAATCATCTCGGATTGCCCATTCGACCCCATCCGGGGCGCCCACGCCTCCAACTATCCCTCGATGAGTAGGTACAGCTTCCACCCAGTCAAATCCGAGCTTGCGGTAGAGGGGCTTCCCATCAGACGATGCTATGAGGCGGCATTCACGTTTGCCCGCTTTTTCTAGGGCGAGTTTCATGAGTTGACCGCCGATCCCCTGGCGGCGCATCTCCTCGTCGACAGCCAGAAGGCCGATAGTCGCGACCTCCCCCAAGAACGTCATGCACATCGATCCGACGAGACGATTGTTCACAATAGCTACATAGCCACAGCCCAAACCCAGAAGCATCGACCAATCATCCTTGCGGTAGGTCCATCCGGCCTGAGCTGTGAGCTCCAGCGTCTCGTCGAGATGTTCGGTTCGGAACTCGGCAAACTCGATCTCGGTGCTCTGCATAGTGTATTGCTCATTCCATGTGAAGGAGCGCAACGACGGCGATGCCAAGTGGAGCGTGGAACTAACTCATTTTCGCAGAAGCCCGGAGCGTCGAGGGTACGGATCACTGCGACCGGCTCGTCATCAAGCGGTAGTGCAGGTAGGTATAAGACCTAATGCGGTGAACGTACCACTACCAGCGATCGGAGGTGAAAAAAAATCTGTGAATTTCATTTAAGGGTTTGTTACAACGGGAGGCACGGCGCAAGTAGGCTGGGCACCTGCGCGGTTGTCGTATCGGAGAAGCGGCTGTCAGTGATATTTTCGGAAGGCGCTTTTCAAAGGCAGCGCCGGACAACGTTCTCCAGCAATTTTGAGCTGTTGTTGTTGAAGTCGTTCACCGGGAGGCTCCCGCAAAACAGGATCGAACCTGCCGAGAAGACAAAATTCCCCTGTGCTTTCGGAACGTAGGAGAGATCCGCCCGTAATCTGCGACACCTGCCGGGCCGGCATGTTCACTTCCGCTCCCCAGTTTAATCTTTCCGGAACCACGTAGTAATCGCCAAGAAACTTCTCGGAACTCGCAAGGACAACCGCTCCAAAGGCCGCGACGCAAGCCGGCCGACGCTTGAACACCCTTGCGCGCCGAAATCCACCCGTCACGTGTCAGAGGCGGTTTTCAGGCAGTAGTCGACGCGATTCTTTGCAGCATAAGAAGTTGCAGCAAACGCGGCGATGCCATCGTGCGGGCACTGCTCTATGAGGCAGCCAACGTGATGGTGACGCGCTGCCGCGCAGACATCAAGACTTGGTCGCTTGCACCGCTCGCTGCGGTGGCGCACGAAAGGCAAAGATCGCCTTGGCGCGGCGGCTCGCCGTCGTGTTGCACCGGATGCAGATCGAACGAACCGACTTCTTGATGAAAGAGCCGACCGCCATGACGCCTTTCCGAATATCCCCAATCACCAATGAACCGCCGAGAATGTGGCGCCATAGCGGTGACCAAGACATAAGCGTGAAACCGGAAGACGACGAGGCCATCGAATGCCGAGCGGCAGACCGTTGACCGATTACAGAAGGTATCCAGTTGGCTACTCGATTGTCGGACTCCGGGCAAAATTGTGCCGCCCCGAACAGACGGAATCGGTCGTCGCGAACAGTCAACGTGTTAAACCAAAATCGCTTTTCAAGTTGGCATGGCGCTTGCGTCCACAATGATGATCTCGCTTGAGCTGACCACCATCCAAACATCTGAACACAGCACTGGAAAATGTCATATGCCCCTCCCCTATGATGATGCGTCGAGCTATGAAAAATACACCAAACTGGTGGGTAAAGTCGCTGAGGCAGAGGAAACCGCCGCCTTTCTTGAACGATTTTCCAGCAGAAGGAGTGCTCTCGAACTTGGTATTGGCAACGGGCGCGTGGCGATACCGCTGAGTGAGCGGGGCGTCAAGGTCAATGGTATCGACAAATCGGACGGCATGTTGAAGTTTCTTGCCGAGAGTACCAATCTGATTAAGGCTTGGAAGGGGAACATCGCCGGTTTCAGTTCAGAGCAACGCTACAAGCTTGTCTATTGCGTTTTTGACACGTTCATGCAGCTCTCCAGACGCGAAGAGCAAATAGCTTGCCTCAGATCTGCCGCGGAGGCGCTAGATGAGGATGGGGTTGTGGTTCTAGAAGTGCGCGTGCCAGCGTTGGAAGGTTTCGTTGGCGGCCAGAAAACTACTACCGTGTTCGTTGATCACGAGAATACATTCATCAATACGCAAATACACGATCCTCTTAACCAGAACTTTGTTCAAACCTTCCTCTGGTTTTCTGGTACATCGGTCACACGTTTTCCAGAACGCGTTCGTTACGTTTATCATCAGGAGCTCGACACCATGGCCGAATGCGTCGGGCTGGAGCTCGCGGAGCGTTGGGGAGATTGGACGAGAGGTGCGTTCACCGAACACTCCAAACGTCATATCTCGGTCTACCGCCGAGCCGTATTGGGGCCGCCTAGACAGCTTTAGAGCAAGAGTGAGTCTCGATTGAGCGGTCGTACGTGGGAACATATGAAGCCCCAACGTTTCGGCTCATATACGGGCTTAGGATACGATCCTCGATATATGCTCAGGTCGCGGCTAATGGGAAACAGGTCACACAAACGATCGCCCGCCTATGGGCCGAAACCTGGCTGTGTAGAGACCAGCTTTTAAGAAATTGGCGACCCACCCGCCGCGAGACTTATGGGCGCTTCCCCGAACCGTAGCATCAATGCTGAGCTCAAGTCGCTCCGGAAGAAAATCTGTACTCTGCGACAGCAAAACATCTACCGCCTGACGGCGAACACCTAATTTAGAGCGAGATGAAATTAGGTTGGCGCATTAGTCTGCCTCGGTGTAGTAGTTCCTGCATTCGGTTGAAGTGACGTGCCGAGGATTTGGCCGATGGCGTCACAGACGGTTTCGACTGTTCGCATAGCAGCCTTGCGCCACCAATGCTTGAGCTTGGCGAAGAGCTTCCCCCGAAGGCTGTCTTGGATTTGGCGAAATCAAAGTTCACGCAATTGCGGAAAGCTGCGGCCAATCGCCGGTGCTCATTCAATCGCGCGAGAGGGTCGTGTCCCCACAGGTGGTGTAGCTCGGCGGTAGTGAAGCCGTTCGCGAGCGCGCCCTTGATAGCGCTGTAGCGAGCGAGCGGCTTTGCGGTGGTCATCGACAGTTCGCCGGTAAGGTCGGGTTGCTGACACCAACCTGATTCGAAGGAACCATCGATGACCGACGACATGATGAACCTGCGCGCGCTCGTGGAGAAGACTCCAGATTCCGATCTCTTGCGCGAGATGATTGGCTTTGTCGCCGAGCGGCTGATGGAGCTGGAGGTGGGCGCGGCCACCGGCGCGCCTATGGCGAGAAGAATCCGCTGCGGCTCGCCCAGCGCAATGGCTACCGCGACCGGGACTGGGAGACGCGCGCCGGCACCGTCGAACTGCGCATCCCGAAGCTCAGGAAAGGCTCCTACTCCCCAGGTTTCCTCGAACCGCGCCGCATGGCCGAGAAGGCGCTGACCGCCGTCATCCAGGAGGCCTACGTCCAGGCCATCTCGACCCGCTCGGTCGACGACCTGGTCAAGGCCATGGGGATGAGCGGCATCTCCAAGAGCCAGGTCTCGCGGCTGTGCGAGGAGATCGACGG
>NZ_JBVVPU010000040.1:0-4839 GCF_055811295.1 Mesorhizobium sp. WSM4871
GTGAAGCCGATTTTGCCCGGCTGCGCGCGGCTGTAGATAAATTCGGTCGTGTCCTGCAGGATAAGGATCGGGCCTTCGCTCGCCACAACGCGCGCCGCGGTCGCAGCGAAATGGCCGGCGAGAACGCTATGTTCGGTCACACGCGGATTGTCAAAGAAGCGGTAGGCCGCCTTCGCCGCCGCCCAGTCGCCGTAGGCCGCCGGGATTGGCTTGCCCGGCGCAGCTGACATCTGATCCAGCAACCGTCGCAGCCGACGGGCCAAACGCTTGTCGGGAAGGGCCGCAGCAGAAAGCTCTTCCTCCTGCCAAGCGGCTTCGCTGCTGCTGGTCTTGTCTCGCATCCGTGACGCCTCCGTGATTCGGCGTCACGGACAGAATCACGGCAGATTCATACGGGGCAATAGGCCCGCCGACGATGTGGGTAATCGAAAGCCGGTGAAGACCGTAGACGTGCGTATCCGGCGGCCATGAGCACCTGAGCACCGCGGTGCTGGGGTCAAGCTTTCGATAGGGAGACGCGATGATATTCTTCGAGGAGGAGTTTGACCTCCTCGATACCTTCATCGGTGAAGGCCAAGATCCCGTCGTCATCGATGGCCCCGTACACCCAGATGACGCCGTCCTCGGGCTCGAGACCGAGCGTCAGGTCCTGGATGAGCTCTTCGCTGACGCCGAGGTCCCTGGCGACACGGTCGACGGTGTAGACGTGATGCACCTTATTGCGCTGCATGATCAGGCCGCCGCTGGTTGGGAATGTCGCCGACGGCTGCCACGATACTCAGTGCCACCGTGACATCCACGCCGGTGATCGTCATCAGCCGCTTGACCCGTGGTTCCTGGAGGGCCGTCTTTGCGAGGCTTTTGTCAACCTGTGCAAGTTCTCCGCCAAGGCGATCGAGTTCACCGGCATGGCGAAGGACAACACGGCGCTGATCTTCGGCGAGCGGCTGAGCCTCCAGCCAAGTCCTGCCGCGCTTTGAGAACAGGGTGCCTTTGTAGGGCGGGATCAGGTTGGCGTGCAGAACCGAATGGATCCGGTTCTTGAGACGGGTCATCTGGGAGACGAGCTGCGTTCGTTCCGCTACCACGCGACGACGCGTCTCGGTTTCCTCATCCGGCATCCAGACTTCAGGCAGAAAGCCGCTCGCGTGGAGCTTGGCCAGCACAGCCGCGTCGATCTTGTCGGTCTTGACCTTGGCCCAGGCGATGGCCCGAACCAGGATCGGATTGGCTATGACCACCCTGCCCACAAAGGGCGAGAGCAACCGGACGATCGCGCTCGTATTGCCTGTCGCTTCGATGACGATCTCGTCATCCGGCTTGAGCTTCGTGGCGAACTGCAACAGGCGGCTGCGTTCGAGATCGATCCTCCCGGCATCCCGGATTTTGCCTTTCTCCAAGATCGCCATTTGAGCGAATGATCGGTGGACATCAAGGGCAATGCTTCTCATTCCCGGCTCCTTTCCAGGGTCAGCAACCATGGGAGTCGGCGGGCTTCACGACAACTACGGATCCGCGCTCGCAGCGCAACCGGGCAAGCCGAAGGGGGCGGCCCGATAACAACTCGAACTCTCAATTCATCAGGTACTTCGGCCTGCCCGCCATGCGTGCTCCCGACACCCCAATCCCGGTAGGTGGACGGTAGTCGATCCATCCGTGCAAGAAAATACGGATTGGCGCGTCGCGCCTATTCATGCCTGATAACAACCGGATCGAGCAGGGACATCGGCGGATCAAGCGCCGTGTTCGGCCGATGCTCGGCTTCAAATCTCCCGCAGCCGCAAGCATCATCCTCGACGGCATCGAAATGCTTCACATGATGCGCAAACGACAGGCGAGGTTCGCCTTCAACCCAAATCCGTCATTGGCCGAGCAGTTCGATATCCTCGCCGCCGCATAAGCACCGCCCGCCATCTCTTCTTGCAGTTCAACAAAAATTTGCTACAGAACCACACCAGAACCGATGCTACTGCATCCCGCGCCTGTCAGCGCAGGAAATCCCATCCTACCGGTCGACGATGGATTTTTGCGCCCTAAAGTGCCGATTCCCTGATATCCAACGCCGAAGTTTTCCCGGCCAGTATTTGATTGCAAATCTCCTCGAGTGTGGACGTTGCAAACATTTAAGAAGCCTTTTCTAAAGAATTTACCGGTTCTCAATATCGATAAGCGGAATTCATCGAATCAATGGGGTTACCGCTCAAGAGCTGGCCGCCACTGCTGCGGATAACAGCACATGCGGCATTCAAGCCCGTTTGTACCGCGCCCTCGACCCACCCGCCGGTAAAGGAGCATCCACATCCTGCGAGATACAAGCCCGTGTCTTCTTCCGGTCTTTTTGCGGTAGCGAATTGGAAAAATAGCCGTTCTGAATAGATGTCTTCACCAGGATAATTGAGCTTGAAGGCACCTACTGAATATGGATCCATCAGCCAATCGTGCTGCAGGACATGACGTTCATAGTCACCGTTAGCCGGGACTAGATAACGGGCGAAATCAGGGGAAATGGTGGCCAGATCATCGACCAGACGCTGGCACCGTTCCTTTTTGTCCAGAATGGAAAGCATTTTGTTAGCATCATCTTCCCATGTATAACTTAACAGCACAACGCCCTTACCATCCGGATCATCTGGCTGATAGTCTAGGCAGTAAACCCCTCTGGCAAGGCCATCTGACAAGATGGTTGTCGGCGTGCCCTTTTTTAACCAGAACTTGTTTTCCGTCAGCATAAACAGCTTGGAAGAGCCGGTAAGGTGAGTTTCTCTGACCGCTCGCAAAACTTCGTTAGTAAGAAAGGTTCCATCCGCCGTGAGACGATGGGCCAGCTCCATAGCTCGATTGCTGGTAGTGACGATGACGCGGTCAAAAGGCACGACCTGCCCTGCTGCGCATGTCACGAGAATCTGACCGCCCTGTTTGTAAATACGGCTTACATGACCGTAGCGGACACGCTGCCGCAAACTCACACCGTTAAGCTCCTGTTCAGCCAACCGTTTCACCAACAGGGAGATCCCTCCCATAATCATGCGCTGATCGTCCTCGTACCCGTTAATTACAAGACGCAGTATCTCAGTAAACGCGGCTTGGTACACAGGTAAAAAGCCTCCAGATCCAATTCCCAGCGATCCGAAAAGCTCAAAATCTTCCGGCCTTTTCCAAGGTACGCGCCCTGGTGGCTGCGGTCCGGTAAAGATGGTGACGAGGGCCGAATAGAAGGAGATGTCGCGAAACGAATCTAGCCAGGCCTGCCATGCGTCACGAGCTTGGTCAAAGCGATGCGACCGAAGCAAAGTTGTGATCTTCGCCGGTGCGGGCAGTTGAATCCCTTCGTGCACGTAACCGTCGCTTATCAAAGCCTGCCATCCTTGATGAACGCGCCTGAACAGTGGCGGCGGAGACTCGCCGGCCTGCCATAAATGACGCGCACCTCGATAGTGCACCTCGGTATCCACGATGCCCGGATCGGGGAAGGAAGCTGCGGTATCTATCCTCAATTTGTCCAGATAATGGAACAGGCAGGTTGCGCTGGAAGGAAAGCGCATAGCGCCCATCTCGGCAATGAGATGCGGTTCGCGCGGGTCGAAGATTTGTGACCAAGCCCGCCCACCCATACGATCCCGCGCCTCAAATAGCACGATGTCCGTTATTCCGGCGCGCAAAAGTTCAGTCGCCGCCACCAAGCCACTGATGCCGGCGCCCACAATGCCAACCCGCGGGCGCCGGCTGTTTTGAGCAAAGCTCCCAATACCACCTTCAGACTCGCTCAACCGCAAGAACGGTCCATAATCATACAGAAGATCGATACTCGGCAATGAATTTCTTGCGATGGTATTGTTCAGCATACCGCTCTCCGGTGATAGCTATATTTCTTGAGATCTAGTGTGGCTGCCCTCAGAGTGCCTCCTTCGTTAGATTGGAACGCCGCGGCCTCATCATAACAATTGCTGCGCATCGGAGACGCAACTAACTGTGTGTATTAGTAGAAAGCTTGCCAGATTCTGTACTTAGTAATAACAATCACCGCAAATCCATCTCGCTAATGGAAGACGATTTACGCGATATTTATTTGGAGCATAATGGATTGCTCAGTCGTAATCCATCGCGTTCCTCTTATATAGGGAAGTATCGCTCCCGCCACCGAGCATGTTACAAATACTCTGGCGCGATATCTTTTATCAGTGCTTGCTAATGATCCGAATTATCTATTTCTTTCTATCACTCAATTCCCACTGATTGAATTAATATTGCGTTTCATATGTAATATAATATGAGCTATGCTGGAATTGGGGTGACGAGGCTGATCAAGCGGCGCACCAAGGGCTCGCTATCCTCGAAAACCGCCAGGCTGATGGTCTTCAAGCTGATCATGGCCGCGGCCAGGACGTGGCGACGATTGAAAGGACAAAATCAGTTGCCGAAACTCATCGCAGTTGCCATGTTCCTGGACGGAATCGAGGTCATCGAAACGAAGCCGCAGAGCGCACCGTGCGATGGCGAACGGTGGCAAAAACGCTCTCGATGGGATTGGAGGTTCGCAGATGATCCCAATGTTCGGCGGGGAAGTCGTAGAACGCCAGCAAGGCATTCTGATCTTTCGTCAGGCAGTTGACCGCCTTGGGGTATTTCGCGCCATATTTGTCGACAAAGACGGCAATCGCCACCTCGGCTGAAGCCGGTTGGGAGCGGAAAAGATTTCGCGCAGGTCCGTCTTCACGGCGGTCTGGACAGATTTCGGCACCTTGTTCAGTACATTGGCGGTCTTGTGGACGTTATGCCGACGTCGGCATAACGTCCATTATGCCGATGTCCGGATTATGCCGACCTTGGGGGTGGATGTCG
>NZ_JBVVPU010000041.1:0-3364 GCF_055811295.1 Mesorhizobium sp. WSM4871
CGTCCATTATGCCGATGTCCGGATTATGCCGACCTTGGGGGTGGATGTCGGCTTCGGAGGCGGTGATCGCTGCGATGGGGTCGGCATAATCTCCGGCGGTCTGACGGATCGTGCAAACTCCTCTTCTTGTTTCCAAAGAAGGGGATGCTTTCATGTCAATCGATCCGTTTCGCGTTCGCGTCCAGGGCCCGCTTGCCCCATTTGCGGCTGGGTTTGCCGGCGAACTCGCCCGACAAGGCTATACGCCGCTTTCCGCTCGCGAGCAGATGCGGCTGGTGGCGCGATTGAGCCGCTGGCTCGCATTGGAAGGCATGGATGTGGAGGGACTGGGTGCGAGCGAGGTCGATCGGTTCGTCCGTACCCGTCGTGCCGCTGGCCCGCAACTCCGCTCGATCAAAGCATTGCAGCCCCTGTTGGCCTATTTGCAGTCTCGCGGCGTGGTGCTGCCGTCGCCCCGTGCACCCGACGATCCGGCAGATCAGCTGCTGGAACGATACCAACGCTATCTGGCGATTGAGCGCGGTTTGGGGAAGGCTTCCGTGATCGGCTATTCCCATCTGGTGCGCCCCTTTCTGCGTCATCGATTGTCGTCCGATGGGCGTGCCTTGGACCTTGCGGGTTTGGCCGCGACCGACGTCGTCACCTTTGTCGTGGCACGTTGCCCTCAGCTGAGCCTCGGCGCGGCAAGCCTGACTGTAACGGCGCTGCGGTCGCTGCTCACGTTTCTTCATGTCGAGGGTCTCATCGCGCGATCTCTTGCCGCTTGCGTGCCCTCGGTCGCCGGTCGGCGATTGGCTGGGTTGCCAAAGGGACTGGATTGCGACCAGGTTCAGCGCCTGCTGACGTCCTGCGGCCGCGATACGTCGAACGGCTGCCGCGACTTCGCGGTCCTGACCATCTTGGTTCGTCTCGGCTTGCGGGCGGGGGAAGTCGCCAAGCTCAAGCTGGACGACTTGGATTGGCGGGCCGGTGAGATCCTGGTGCGGGGCAAAGGAAGCTGCGTCGAACGCCTTCCCTTGCCGACCGACGTCGGCGAAGCGATGGCGGCCTATCTGCGCTACGGCCGTCCCCGGACCGCCCAGGGCCGGACAGTATTTGTGCGCGTCAGGGCGCCCCATAATGCCCTCACAAGCGCTGGCGTGTCGCAAATAGTAGCCACCGCCGGTCGCCGCGCCGGGCTCGGCCAGATCTATGCCCACCGCCTGCGCCATACGGCGGCGTCGGCGATGTTGCGCGCCGGCGCGTCGCTACCGGAGGTCGGGCAGGTCCTGCGTCATCGCCGCGCCCTGACAACGGCGATCTATGCCAAGGTTGATCGCGAAGCCCTGCGAACGATCGCCCGCCCCTGGCCGGGAGAGGTTGCCTGATGAGCGCCCTTCGCCAAACCCTGGCCGACTACCTGGCCATGCGTCGCGCCCTCGGCTACACGCTTGTTCGGTCCGAGAAGCTTCTTGCCCAGTTCCTCACCTATCTCGAGGCGCAGGGCGAAGACCACCTGACCACCAAAACGGCCCTCGCTTGGGCGATGCTGCCGGCAGGCGCCGATCGAAGCTGGATGTCGGCGCGACTTTCCGTGGTTCGCCGCTTTGCGACCCATCTGCGCGGGATCGAGCCGGCAACCGAGGTGCCGCCGTGTGATCTGCTGCCGGGGCGATCTTGCCGAGCGACGCCCTACCTCTATTCGCAGGAGGACGTCATCGCCTTGATGACGGCAACCGCGGCCTTGCGCACGCCGCATCGGGAAGCAACCTACCGGACCCTGATCGGCTTGCTGTCCGTGACCGGAATGCGGGTTGGAGAAGCGATCGGCCTCGACCGCGACGACTTCGATGCGGTCGGCGGCGGCCTCACCATTCGGCACGGAAAGTCCGGAAAATCCCGCGAGTTGGCGTTACATCCGAGCACTGTTGCAGCCCTCGGCGACTATCTGCGTCGAAGCGATCGACCCCGCCGGCCGCCGAACACGCCCGCCCTGTTTGTCTCGCCGGCCGGCACCAGGCTGCTCTATGTGAACGTTCAAAACACGTTCCAGAAGCTCGTCTGTCGCGTCGGCATCGCGCCGCGCTCGGCGGCCTGCCGACCACGGCTCCACGACCTGCGGCACGCGTTTGCCGTTCGCACGCTTCTTGATGCTTATCGCGACGGCGGCGACCCGGGGCGCCGGCTTGCCCTGCTGTCGATCTATCTCGGTCACGTCGATCCGGGCAAGACGTACTGGTATCTCTCGGCGGCTCCGGAATTGCTGCAACTGGCCGGTGATCGTCTGGAACGACGGATCGGAGGCGGCGCATGACCGCCCTCAGCGCGACCTTGCAGGCGTTCTTCACCGACCGCCTGATCCGGCAGCGGCAAGCCAGCCCGCATACGCTCGCCGCCTATCGGGACACCCTGCGGCTGATGCTGGTCTTCGCCGCCGCGCGGCATGGCACAGAACCTTCCAGGCTCGAGTTCAACGACCTTGATGCCGCGTGCGTCGGCGACTTCCTCGATCACCTCGAGCATCATCGGGGCAACAGCGCGCGGACCCGGAATGCGCGGCTTGCCGCAATCCGGTCGTTGTTCCGGTTCGCCGCCCTTCGTTACCCCGAGTACGCCGCGACAATCGAACGGGTGCTCGCGATCCCGCCTAAGCGTTTTGAGCGACGGCTTGTGACGTTCCTGACGGAGGAGGAACTCGATGTATTGCTGTCCGCCCCCGCGCGGTCGACCTGGACCGGGCGGCGCGACCACGCCTTGCTTCGGCTCGCCGCCCAAACCGGCCTGCGGGCGTCCGAACTGATCGGCCTTCACTGCGCCGATATCCATCTCGGTTCCGGCGCTCATGTCAGCTGTATCGGAAAGGGGCGAAAGCAGCGGATCACACCCCTTACCTCCAACATGGCCGCCGTGCTGCGCGTCTGGCTGGCCGAACGTGCCGGGCAGCCGGCCGATCCCCTCTTCCCTACACAGACCGGCAGGATAATCAGCCGCGACGCTCTCGAGCACCGGCTCGCGAGGTATGTCGAAATCGCTGCCAGAAACTGTCCGTCGCTGCAGCGGAAAAGGGTCACACTGCACACTTTGCGTCATACCGCGGCAATGCGACTGCTGCGTGCCGGCGTCGACACCTCGGTGATCGCGCTGTGGCTTGGCCACGAACAGATCGAGACCACCCACATCTACTTGCACGCCGATCTGGAGCTTAAAGAGCGCATCCTGGCGAAAACCACGCCGGCCAACACGACGCCAGGACGCTACAGACCGCCCGACAAGCTTCTCGCTTTCCTCGAGGCGCTCTGATTATGCCGACCCCATCGCAGCGATCACCGCCTCCGAAGCCGACATCCACCCCCACGGTCGGCATAATCCGGACATCGGCATAATG
>NZ_JBVVPU010000042.1:0-2072 GCF_055811295.1 Mesorhizobium sp. WSM4871
CGGCCATCTCGCACAGTTCTGGCGTTGAGTGATCGCCAGCGATAATCGGGATTAAGAAAGGCACGCGTCGGGTCGCCATCCTGGATGTCCTCAGGAATGGCATTCGGCGGCGTGTCCGGGCCGGCCTCGATGAGCAGCACGCGTGCGCCATTGGCGGAGAGCCTGTTCGCCATCACGCATCCGGAGGAACCGCCACCCACGACAATGTAGTCGAAAACCACGCAGCCTCGCAAATGTCTGAGTCGGGCAAAATCTAGCAACGGCGAGCGAGCAAAAACGCGCTATTATCTTACAAGAACGCAGGAAATCAGCGCATTCTTATGAGATTCGCATTAGGGCGGCTCCCCACCAGGGGCGGAAGGTCTTCAAACATGACCCTGCCAGCAGTCCATCAGGGCTGAAGGCATGCCGGAGCATCGTGACTTAAGTGGCCAAAGCGCATCGCGACTGAAGGGGACAAAACCTGTCGCGAGATACATCAGAATGCAGTCCGGTAGGTCCAGAAGTGCTTTTGCAGCATCGCGCTGACGAGGCCGCTGGACCTTTCAGCGCCCCCCACAGAAGGAGCCCGCAAGGAGCAGAAGATGCTCCGCCTTGCGCTCAATCGCCGTTCTATAGGTACGAAAATTCCCGTCTCAATCATGGCGGCGGGCAAGGCGGCTGACCCTTGCGCCAGTCATTGATGAATCGGATCAACCAGTTGTTGAATGCGCGTAAGATTGCGCTTGCTATACATCGATTGGAACCGCCAAGGATACCTTCGTGCGATCCATCACAATCATCGTGCTGTAATTTCTAACAGCCGGGCTATCAAAGAAGAAACGCCTCGAGAAGGAGTCATACTCTGCCAAGTCACGCACCGAGAGAAGGAGAACGAAATCGGCGTTACCGGTGACTGCATACGCGCTCATTACCTCAGGCGCCTTCTGTAGAGACTGCTTGAAGCGATCGATGACGTCGGAACGATAGCGCTCAATATCGACCAAGACCAACATCATCAGGGACCGGCCCACCGCCTCAGGCGACACGATTGCAACATCAGCCTCAATCACGCCAGCTTGTCGCAACTGCTTCAATCGCCGCTGACAGGCGGTGGGCGATATACCGGCCAGTTGACCCAATTCTTCCGTTGTTTGGCGATTGTTGCGCTGCACAGCGCTTAGGATTTTCAGATCAATCCGATCCAATTCCATGGTCAACCTCCGGAATAGCTGTAGTTTGTGCAGGAAAACTGCGCGATGCACCCGACTGTAGCTTCAACCCCGCGCAGACGGAAGCACAAACTCGGGCCAGGCATGGGCACAAATAATGTCGGCTATCATCGCTAGCGATCGTCCTCGACCTCAGTTCGAAAGTCGGGAACTGCATATGCCGGGGGCAAAACCAATCAATGAGGTGCGGGATGCGCCTCACGCGACGGGTCCCATCCAAGGAGTTGGCGAGCCAGGGAGATAGCCGTTGGCCGAAGAGTGCTGTCCACCATCGCCCAACTGACAGTGGCAGCCGACGGCCGAACGCCGAGCCTTGGGCCCAGTTCGGCCCGGGGAAACGTCTCGAAACATAAACGCGAGCCAGCTGAAACGATGCTGATGGGGGAAGACCTCTATGGGCTTTCCGCGCCTCAGTTTCCATTCGTTACCTCGCTCTGCCAAGAGCCCCATCTGTGTATGGAGAATCGAGCGCTTAGGTTCGCCTGCCACGGTTGACACATCCAATGCAACCGTCTTGTGGTGGTTGGGAAAATCGTCACCGTGATCAAACAAACTGCCGGCGTTCTGCGGATCTGCCAGCAATTTCGCATAATTGCTGCATCCCGCCGGTCATAATTTGCGCAAGGCGCCCAATCTAGCGCGCTATTGTCTCACAACGGCACCTACACGCCACTATCATAAAGACGAAGAGGCCTGGCTTTGCAGGCTTCAGACTGAGGAGTTCACCCCTATGAACAAGCAATTCGCACCTGAAAATGATGCAGGCCTCGCGGTTTTTAATCGGCTTGAGTCTGAGGTGCGCAGCTACGTCCGAGCCTTCCCCGCCCTATTCGATCGCGGAGTCGGGACCACTCTCATCGC
>NZ_JBVVPU010000043.1:0-1835 GCF_055811295.1 Mesorhizobium sp. WSM4871
TCGGCTGCTCGATGAAGACTACGAGATTGTTCTCATCAAAGGCCTGCCACCATTGCAATTGAGGAAGGTGCGATATTATTCGGATCGCATTCTGAAACGCATCTTCGAAAGCCAGACAGGCGCCCTCCCGGAGCCGGCACCCTTGATGGAAGCTCATCCAGATGACACTGACGGTTAAGCGCCCGTCTCGCGTATCCCGTCCCTCGGCGATCAGAAACTCCACTACAGGTGAACGGCTATGGGAATTTGCATCTCCAAATCCTCCGGATCGACTCGACAGTCGCCGCGAGAATCCACGGCGTCCGGCTTTGAGAGCAGCATATCAGCGCTGAGGGTCTCCCTGGGCACGCCTGCCGACAGGTTGCGACGGGGCGGAGATGCGCCTCTGGAGCCACATCAGATCCAGCAGGCCGCCTATCATATGGGAGCGTGTGTCGTCGGTGACGACGTCACCAGCCCGATAAGACTCGCGACAGCGGGGCAAACAGTTCACGACGTTCGCCTGCTGCTCAAGCATGGCCGGGGAAACGTTAAGGTGGACGACATTCCCTCTCGCGGCCACAACAGCATCGGATCGTCGGTTGCAATGATGGGAGCAGACGACAACATTAAGGTTGCAGTGGCCGTAGTCATGGGAGCGGCGTGCTGCAATCAGAACGCTCCCCTTTCCGCTATCGTCCACGCCCCACACATGGCGGCCGACGAGTGGAGTATGACCTCTAGTGCTTCCGTGTCAATGAAACAGATAACCGACGAAGGTGATGAGATCCCAGTCAAGTTAGGTCACATTTGGAACGAACTGCGGCGCGGAAGCCGCGACCCGAGGTCGACCGTGGTTATGGATGCCTGGGCCAACGGCCCCGCTGTTCGGTTGAAAGACAGCGCATGGAGCGGAGTGCCGGTCAAGGAGGGTCATTGGTCGATGGACAAAAGCACCGCCGAATTCCTGAAAAACCGTGTTGAGGGGTTGATTCCGTTCGTGCATCCGGACACAAATGAACAGACTGCCAACGATTTGCGCCGGAAGCAAAACGAACCCACTTCGTGGAAAAAATATGCAGAAGTACAAGTGATCTCACCCGAGTTCGCCGATAGTGTACGCAACGCATTGTCCCGTATTCCTGAAGACCAACAAAAGGAAATCGCATCACGGATGATTCAGGAAGCCTACGGAATGGATCCTTCCTCGCGCACGCACCAAGACGCAGTGGAATCAGTTCTGGTCGCCGCCAACCAACTGGACTCGCTGCCCCGGCCTCCTGTCGAGCCGCCGGAATTGGCGGCGTATCACCAGTTCGACGCAAATCAACAGACCCAAGCTCACGCAGTTCCCGGCATGCAAGACATCTTGCCGCAGATGCCTCCGCCGCAGCATGCAGCAGAGGAACGGAATGCGAATCTGGACGGCCACATAGCAGGTCTTGAAGCTGAAGTCCGTGCGGCAGGTGCGCAAATCTCCTATGAACAGCTGCGGCGGGGTGGTCAAGTCGGGCAGCCCATAAGCCACGCCTACAATCACGCCCGCGAGGATCTAATGGCTGCCTCCAGAAGCAGAGATCGCTCCGGCCGTTGAGGTCTCGGCCATGGTAAGTGACGGTTTCTCCTCGAATCCCGTTCGGCCTTGCCATCTCCAATGCGCTGGCCGTTGATGTACCTGCCTTAGGGGCAGAAACACGTCTGCCGTGTGGCGCGATGCAAGCATCGCACCACACGCTCCGGCATCGATCTGTGGAGCCGCGACATCGCGCGACGTCGCTCCGGTGTCTGAAGCAAGCGCAGCATTAGCTACGGCTAATCCGGCAATGGAACAATGTCTTCAACAAAAACGACGCCCC
>NZ_JBVVPU010000044.1:0-1774 GCF_055811295.1 Mesorhizobium sp. WSM4871
GTGGCGCTGGACCCGTTTCCGTCAGCGTTGAATGCGCGAGCGAAGCGGGTGAGCAAGGTCACAAGCACAAACTATGCGCTCACGTCAGTTCTGGCGCTGCTCATGGACGCGTCGCCGCGGCTGCGCCGTGGGCTGATTAGGCGCGTCATAACGGATGGGGATAGCATTTCCGATCTCATCAATGACGAGGAACATTTGGATCGGTATATTCGCCAGAACGTCATCCCAAGTTGGCATCCGACGTCGACCTGCAGGATGGGGGCAGCCGCGGATCCTGGCGCGGTGACCGATCCGTCGGGACGCGTTCTTGGTGTTTCGGGTTTGAGGATCGCCGACGCTTCGGTCATGCCATTTTGCCCCCGGGCGAACACAAACATTCCAACGATCATGGTGGCTGAGAAATTGGCCGACACAGTCTTGAGAGAAGACAGACGGAGCTAGGGCAGAGCCCTGCCGGTTCTCCGATTGGGTTTCAAGATTGCGCAATCTTTCCCCGACTGCCGACGTCACAGTGGCGGCAAGCATTAGCGCGCGAATGGGCGACGTTCGACCCCTGAGCGATCCGCAGATACTCGCCTGGCGCGGTGTCGAAACCGTATGGGCGCTGGCGCATGTACGAGCAGGTCGCCGCCGGTCGCGGTTCACAAATCCAGCCTGGGATGCCCCGAGCGAACTCCCATTCTTGGCGATGCCGACACGGCTGGGTATACGGCCCCGCGAGTTCAGATCGCCCCAACTGGCTGTAGTCTACCGAGACGACTTACCCAAGTTGGTCCTAGGCGAACTAAGCGGACGAGGGAAATCTGCGCACAAGCTACAATAACGCCGACTTTATGCGCGCGAATTAGAATTCTCGCACAAAGCTCGCCAACTGTGCTGCTACCTTCATAAGGTAGTACCAAGGATTGGATGGAGCGTACCTAGGTGTCTGGTCCCAGAGTGTGGGGGAATCGGTCAAGCTGCCCCTTCATTCAGGGATCAGCTATGGGACAGATACTCCACGGCAGCGCCACGACCACGCACGCCATCCGAGCAGCGATACAGCGATCGAAAGCTCCGCTCAAAGAACTCGCCACGCAGCACGGTCTAAATCGGAAAACTGTCGCCAAGTGGCGCAAGCGGACCTTCGTCCATGATGCGCCAATGGCCCCGAAGACCGTACGCTCCACCGTTCTGACTGCCGAGGAGGAAGCGACGATAGTCGCCTTTCGCAAGCATACGCTGCTGCCTCTGGATGACTGTCTCTATGCGCTGCAGGCGACGGTCCCGCACCTGACGCGGTCGTCCTTGCATCATTGCTTTCAGCGCGACGGTATCAGCCGCCTGCCCGAGGTCGCTGGCGACAAGCCAGCCAAACAGCCCTTCAAGCGCTACCCAATCGGCTATTTCCACATCGACATCGCCGAGGTCCGAACCGAGGAGGGCAAGCTCTACCTATTCGTGGCAGTGGATCGGACCTCGAAGTTCGCTTTCGCTCGGCTGATGCAGAAGGCGACCACAGTCACCGCCAGTGCTTTCCTCGACGAATTGGTCGAAGCCGTCCCCTACAAAATCCACACCGTGCTCACCGACAACGGCATCCAGTTCGCCGACCTGCCCAAGAACCGGCATGGCCCGACCGCGCGCTGGCGCGGCCACCCCTTCGACCGGACCTGCTGGAGGTATGGCATCGATCACCGTCTCACCAAGCCCAACCAGACAAGAGCTTTTTGATCGGATTTGCGATATTCTCCTGTTGCGCATGGGTGACCGCGTGGCGAAGAGCAGGGTCCGA
>NZ_JBVVPU010000045.1:0-1598 GCF_055811295.1 Mesorhizobium sp. WSM4871
GTCTCGTCGCGGCGCTTGAAGGTGTCTGCGGGAACCAGGAGCACCAGGGCGCCAGTCCATTGCTTTTTGAATTCCTCGTGCGCCAGCTTGCGGATTTCACCATAGGCTGGGTCCATGACGATGACCCACCTGGCGTTGATCTCCTGGACTACGACGAAGTGATGCAGAACCTCGCCGACGACGACATGCGCGATGGCGGGCTTGGGGATCTTGTATAGGCTGTCGAAGCCACCCTTTACCCCCTTGGCAACGAAGCCCAGCTTCCGGGCCGCTTCCATGAGGCCCAGCACAGTGGTGCCGGAGCGGCCGGTCGAGGCATACTGTCGGATACGCGACAATGGCAGCTTGTAGCCATAGAAGGCCGCGACAGAAGCAAGGCTGGCGGCACCGCAATCGGTGATGTCGCGCTGCTTGAACTTGATGATCTTGCTCGACATAGCGGCTCGCTGACTGTTTGGAAAATGGAGAATCAGTGGCTCGCCAGGAGCGGATTGAGCCAATCGTCGACCTCGTTGTACAGGAGTTCCAGGACAGTGCGGTCGCCCAGGAGGAAGCGGGCCCGCACGGTCATGCCTTTCTTCAGGTTACCGATGATCCCGTGCTTGAGGGCGAGATGGCGCCGAGAGAGCGCGCAGCGGACCTTGAAGGCCGGCCTGCCGTCGTGCAGCGTGAAGTCGTGCGCCACGTCGAGCACCGTCGCGTCAATGACACCCCATTGATTGTAGTTGAAGGCATCCACTTGGAGACGCACCGACTGGCCGGGGCGCACAAAGCCGATGTCGTTGGGAGAAACGAAGATTTCCGCCACCAGTTCACCATCTGGCGAAACCCAAGCGACGGTTTGCCCGGCCTGGACGTAGCTGCTGGAAGTGAGGCCCGAGAATTGCTCGAGAGCGCCTGATACGGGGGCTCGAATGAGAGTCAGGTCCCGTTCGCTCTCAAGCTGATGCAAGGCGGCCGTGAGTTCCTCAAGGCGCAGGTTAACGTCGGACAGCTGCTGGTTCCATTCGGCGAATTTGCGCCGGGCGAGGATCTCGCCCTGGATCTCAACGTTCTGAAGTGCGAAGGCCTTTTCCTCAACGGCCTTTGCCGGTGCTACAGCAGCGGAGAGCAGTCGCTTGGCACGCTGAAGTTCCGCAGCCGCATGACCGCGGTCATACTGGTTCTCCCGCACAAGGTTCAGGAAATGGGCGCGCTCGGCCGTGGCGGTCTCGGTCAAGAGGCGGATCGGGTCCTTGGCTTGCGTGCCGGAGGAGATCAGGGTTTCGAGGTCACGGGCAAAATCGCTCTTTGCGCGAATATCGCCTGTAAGCGCCCTGAGCTTTTCCTCAACCACCCCATCATCGAGGGCGAGGATCTCTTGCCCCTGGGCAACCAGATCGTTTTCAGCGGCAAGGATGCGGGAGATGCGTCCGGAGACGGGCGCGACCAAGGGCGTCTTCTCGACGGTGGGGCGAATGATACCGGCACTTTGGACAGACACCGATATGGTAATAAACGGCAACGACAACAATGCCGCAACCACAGAGAGCACAACCACCTTGTAGATGGCCAAAGATCGCCCTGATCGGCGAGAGAGGATGCTCTCTGCGGTGTAG
>NZ_JBVVPU010000046.1:0-1361 GCF_055811295.1 Mesorhizobium sp. WSM4871
CACCGGGAGCACGAAAGTGCGGGCAGGCCGTCTTTAGACCGTGGGCTGAGAGCCCGAGCTCGTTACATGGCCGCCCCTCGCGACTTTCCCGGATGCGCTGCGAGCGCGGATCAGTAAGTGTCGTGTTGCCCGTCAGCTCCCGTCTTTCACCGAGCCAGGAAGGAGGGAATACGCATGCGCATCATCGGACTGGATATCCATCGCGCCTTCGCCGAGGCGGTGGCATGGGAGGACGGCAAGCTCAGGCGGCTGGGTCGTGTCGACATGCGGCGCGATCTGCTGGACGCCTTCGCCGCAAAGCTGTCACCGAGCGACATCGTCGTGATCGAGGCCACTGGCAACGCGTCCTCGGCCGCCGCAGTTGTCGCGCCGCACGTGAAGAAAGTGGTGATCGCAAACCCGAAGCAGGTGCGCATCATTGCCTATGCCAAGATCAAGACGGACACGATCGATGCCGGCGTTCTGGCGCAGCTCTATGCCAGCGGCTTCCTGCCGGAAGTCTGGATTCCGGACGAACCGACACAGGCACTGCGCCGGCAGGTCACTCGGCGCAATCAGATCGTCCGGCAGAGATCGCGCTTGAAGAACATCATCCAGTCGATCCTTCATAGCCACCTCATCCCGTCTTGTCCGCATGCAGACCTGTGCGGCGCCAAGGGCCGGACCTGGTTGAGTGAACAGGTTGTGCCGGAAGACGAGCGCCTCGCTATCGACCGGCATTTGCGCGAGTTCGATCGGCTGGGCGATGACCTCGAGGTCATCGAGCGCGATCTTGCCCGCTCGACCCTTGAAGATGAAGGCGTGAAGCGTCTGATGACCATTCCCGGCGTCGACATGACCGTCGCGCTTGCAATGAAGGCGGCGATCGGCGACGTGTCGCGCTTCGAGGAGCCGCAGAAGCTTGTGAGCTATCTTGGCCTGAATCCGAGTGTCCGGCAATCAGGGCCAGGGCCTGCCTACCACGGACGGATCACCAAGCAGGGACGCGGACATGCCCGCGGCATGCTCGTCGAAGCGGCTTGGGCGGCGGCACGCGCGCCGGGGCCACTCCGTGCCTTCTTCCTGCGGGTGCGGGCCCGCCGCGGCCAGCACGTCGCCGCCGTCGCGACCGCGCGCAAGCTGGCCGTCGTGATCTGGCATCTGCTGATGAAGGGGGAGAGCTACGCATGGGCTCGACCCTCGCTGCATGCCAAGAAGCTGCGCGATGTGGAACTCAAGGCCGGGAGCAAGGCTGTGCGCGGCCAAAAAGGGGCCGCGCCCCCCGACAACAAAAAAAGCCACCCGGAAAAAAAGCGCCCCGGGGGGGGAAAAGCCCCAACCCCCCAAGGCCCCGTTTTATACGGCTGGGACCCCCCACGGGC
>NZ_JBVVPU010000047.1:0-1354 GCF_055811295.1 Mesorhizobium sp. WSM4871
GCACGCTCGAAGGCGGGCGCGAAATCGGCTGTTTTGTCGACCGTCTCGCCATGGCCGCCATAGGCGCGGGCGAGAGCGGCGAAATCAGGATTTTTCAATTCCGTGGCGACGACGCGGCCGGGATATTCCCGCTCCTGATGCATGCGGATGGTGCCGTAAATGCCGTTGTTGACGACGATGACGACGATCGGGAGATTATATTGCACGGCGGTGGCGAATTCCTGGCCGTTCATCAGGAAGCAGCCATCGCCGGCAAAGGCGATCACGTCGCGATCCGGGAACAAGTCCTTGGCGGCGACCGCGGCTGGCGTGCCGTAGCCCATCGAGCCGGAGGTCGGTGCCGCCTGCGTGGCAAAGCGGCGGGAACGATGGAAGCGGTGAACCCAGGTGGCGTAATTGCCGGCGCCATTGGTCAAGATGGCGTCGTCGGGCAGCACCGTTTCGAGATAGTTCATGATCGGCCCCATCTGCACCGGACCAGGGCCGGTTTCCGGCGGTGTAGACCAGTCGAGATAGGCGGAGTGCAGGCGCGTGGTTTCGTCGGCCCAGTTCGGCGTTGCTGGCCCCTTTCTCCTGGCGAAGGCCCGCACGAAGGCGGAAGGCGAGGCGTTGATCGCCAGCGTGGGCCGGTAGACGCGGCCGAGCTCGCCGGCGTCGGCGTGGACGTGGACCAGCGTCTGATCGGGGTAGGGGCTCTTCAGCAGCGTGTAGTCGGAGGACGGCATTTCGCCCATGCGGCCGCCGATCAGCAGCACCAGATCGGCCTGCTTGATGGCGGTGGCGAGCTTTGGATTGATGCCGATGCCGACATCGCCGGCGTAGTTCGGGTGGAGATGATCGAACAGCATCTGGCGGCGGAATGAACAGCCGACCGGCAGCGACCAGGCTTCGGCGATGCGCTGCATTTCCTGAACGGCATTGGCATCCCAACGCGTGCCGCCCAGGATTACGATCGGCCGTTTCGCGGCATTGAGCAGCGCTTCGAGCCGGTCGAGTTCGGCTTCACCGGGCGCGGTTTCGACGCGCGTGTAGTGCTGGGCTGCGGGCGCCTGGGCCAGGCTGGTCAGCATGTCCTCGGGCAGCGAGACCACCACCGGGCCGGGGCGGCCGGATGTGGCCACCGCGAAGGCGCGGGTGACGAATTCAGGAATGCGCGACGCGTCGTCGATCTCGACGACCCATTTGGCGATGTCACCAAAGAACCTGACGTAATCCACTTCCTGGAAGGCCTCGCGCTGCTTGGCGTGGCTGGCGACCTGGCCTATGAACAGGATGACGGGAACCGAATCCTGCATGGCGATGTGGATGCCGGCCGAGGCGTTGGTGGCGCCGGGGCCGCGGGTGACGAAGCAGA
>NZ_JBVVPU010000048.1:0-1231 GCF_055811295.1 Mesorhizobium sp. WSM4871
CCGCTACTGCGCCAATGCTGTCGCGAATGATGGACAGACCACGGCGCAAGTCGGTTTCCGTGATGGTGAGGGCAGTCATGAACTTAAGCACCTCACCGTACGAGCCGGCGATCTCGATCACCAAGCCGCGACGAAAAGCCTCCTGGGAAACCAGACCTGGCAAGGAGTGGTGCTTCGGTGAGACGAGTCCGTACATCAGACCGCGGCCTCGCACGCTCAGGCCGAGAACGGGGAAGTCCTCTGCGATCGCCCTGAGTTCTTCAGCCAAGATCGCAGACTTACCAGCGATCTCATCCTCGAACTTGGAGTCCGACCAGTAAGCTTCTAGGGCCGCACGAGCAGTGACGAAAGCATAGTTGTTGCCTCTGAAAGTCCCGGTATGCGCACCCGGCGCCCAGACATCAAGTTCAGGCTTGATGAGGATAAGGGCCATCGGGGTTCCGATTGCCGACAGGGACTTGGATAGGGTAACGATGTCCGGCACAATTGCAGCTGCTTCGAAACTGAAGAAACTGCCTGCGCGACCGACTCCTGCCTGGATGTCATCCAGTATCATCAAGATTCCATGTCGCGACGTTAGCTCGCGCAGCCGTCGCAGCCAATCAACGCTCGCAGCATTGATGCCGCCTTCGCCTTGGATCGCTTCCAGGATCACCGCGGCAGGTTTGTCGAGGCCACTGTTTGGGTCATTGAGAAGCTTTTTGAAGTAATCGATCGTGTCAACTGACGCCCCCAGATAGCCTTCGTATGGCAGCGATGTCACATGGGCGAGGGGAAAGCCGGCAGCGGCTCGGTGCTCCTTGTTTCCGGTCGCTGCCAACGCTCCAGCGCTTTCCCCATGAAACGAGTTGGTAAACGAGACGATGTTCGACCTGCCGGTCACCTGGCGAGCCAGCTTCAGAACCGCCTCGACTGCGTTCGTACCTGTGGGGCCGGGAAACTGTAATTTATAAGACAGACCACGTGGTTTCAGAATGTACTGCTCGAAAGCTTCGATGAAGGCTTTCTTGGCTGTTGTGGCAAGGTCCAGGCCATGCACGATTCCGTCGCGCTCGATATAATCCAACAGCGGCTTCTTGATTACGGGGTTGTTGTGCCCGTAGTTCAACGCGCCCGCACCGGCGAAAAAGTCGAGATATTCCCGACCGTCCGCAGCGATGAGAGTGGTCCCGACTCCGCGATCGAATAGGGCGGGGAAGGCTCGGACGTAGCTGCGCACCTCAGACTCAAG
>NZ_JBVVPU010000049.1:0-1180 GCF_055811295.1 Mesorhizobium sp. WSM4871
ATGCGACGCGCTTGTCTTATGACATTGTTCGCCGGAGAGGCGAGAATGAACCGCTGGGAGAGAGTAGCAGCTCTCTCGTCAGCGGCGAGGGATGGATCGTCGACGCGCTGGCCATTTGAGGGCCGAGCTAAAGTTTGATCACCCTCGTCTTTTCCCGAAGGCCTGAACGGATACGCGCAGTTTGAGCTGCGCATGACAAGCAGAGGCACGGCAAAAGATGACTGAGGTTACCATTGGCGTCGACATCTCGAAAGAGGCGCTTGACGCCTGTCGCTTCCCTGACGGTGAGAGCCGCCACTTCGACAACAACGCCAAGGGTCACAAGGCGCTGATGCGCTGGATCGGCTCCGAAGCCACCCGGGTGGTCTACGAGCCGACAGGTCCCTATCATCGCGGGTTTGAGTGCCGGCTCTCCGAGGCCGGACTGCCACTGGTCAAGGTCAATCCGCGCCAGGCGCGCCGCTTCGCGGAGGCGACCGGCAAGCTGGCCAAGACCGACCGGTGCGACGCCGCCATGCTGGCGCGCATGGGGGCAGCGCTCGCTTTGACATCGCGACCGCTTCGCAGCGCACGCCTCAATGAACTCAAGGATCTGCACATGGCCCGTGCGGCTCTGATCAAGGATCGCACCGCAGCCAGGAACAGAGCCAAGACCCTGACCCTTGCCTTGCTCAGGCGCCAGAACGGCGAGCGGCTGAAGCAGATCCAACGTCACCTCGGCGATCTCGATCAGACGATCCTTGCTTTCATCAAAACCGATCCCGACCTTGTCCAGCGCCTCGACATCCTGACCAGCATACCCGGCGTCTCGCACACCACCACCATCGCGCTCATCATCGATATGCCCGAACTCGGAACCCTCGAGCCGCCAGAGGCCGCAAGCCTCGCCGGCCTCGCTCCGGTCGCTCGTCAATCTGGCACATGGACCGGCCGCGCCTTCATTCGCGGCGGCAGGGCCAATGTTCGCCAAGCTCTCTACATGCCGGCCCTCGTCGCCATGCGCTTCAACCCGGATCTCAAGGCAAAATACCAGGCGCTAAAGGCGGCAGGCAAACCTCCAAAGGTCGCCATCACCGCGTTGATGCGTAAGCTCATCATTCTCGCAAACGCTCTCCTAAAGGCGCAGCGAAAATGGGCCCCTAAAACCCCTTGATCAAAACGGATACTTTAGGTTCTTGTT
>NZ_JBVVPU010000050.1:0-1178 GCF_055811295.1 Mesorhizobium sp. WSM4871
GCATAGTTTGTGCTTGTGACCTTGCTCACCCGCTTCGCTCGCGCATTCAACGCTGACGGAAACGGGTCCAGCGCCACAGAGGACAGCGAATCTTGCTGCAGCAGGCGGGCTATGAAGCGAAAGCCCTGCTTGAGGCGCTCGGCGTCCCGCTTGTCGCTCAACCAGTTGAAATCGACCTCCGGCTCTATTCTGTGCGAACTACTCTTGAGCGCCACAGTTCCCGTCGAGTAGCTGCGATTGACCCACACGGCGAGAGTGCCGAGGCGCCTCCCCAGCGGGTGCCAGGATGATTTGGCAACAGTCGATATTGCCATATCGGTCGACGGGCAGCCTTCGTAACCCGACGAGTAGCGGGCGTGCATCTGAATATATTCGCTCACGCCGGGTGACAAGCGATCGGCCGGCTTCAAATAGGCCGAAATGCAGATCGTCGGGTGTTCCTGAAGATTCTGGCCCACACCTTTCAAATCTGCAACGATCGGGATTCCGAATTGTACTAATTCCTTCGCGGAGCCGATCCCGGAGCGCATCAATATGGCGGGTGAATGGAGTGCTCCGGCGCACAGGATAACGCAAGAAGCGCTATACGATTGCAAGCCGGATTTGTTCTGGGTCTCGACCCCCGTTATCGTGGTTCCCGAAAAGGTCAGCCGCGCAACTGTCGTTTGGGGTAAAATCGTTAGATTGCGGCGAGAGCGGACGGTTTCGGATAAGTACGCCATCGCGGAGGAGACCCGATGACCGTTGCGGTTGGTCAATGGGACCACTGAATAGCCATCACCGAATCCACCATTGAAGTCTGGCCTAAAATGAAGCCCCAGAGCATCGTACGCATCGGAGATTGCCCGGATGAAGCCTGACCAGTCTGATTGGCGCACACGTTTGATTGGCAAGGGACCGTCCTTGCCGTGAAATTCGCCGCCGAAATCCAAATCGCATTCTAGACGACGGAAGTAGGGCAGCACGTCTTCCCAACCCCAACCCGTTGCACCGCTTGAGGCCCACTCATCGTAATCTCCGGGCCCGCCGCGGTTGGCGACCTGGGCATTGATGCTGGATCCGCCACCCATGACGCGCGCTTGTTCGTAAAGGACAGGCTTGCGGCCATCTCGCACAGTTCTGGCGTTGAGTGATCGCCAGCGATAATCGGGATTAAGAAAGGCACGCGTCGGGTCGCC
>NZ_JBVVPU010000051.1:0-1168 GCF_055811295.1 Mesorhizobium sp. WSM4871
GGCAGGGCTATCGCATATGAGCGATAGCATGAATGAGGTAGTCGTCATTCCAGGCACATTTCTTGATGCGGTGGCTGATGGGAACTTTGGCATCATCGGCGGCCTGAAGGATGTTTCTGGCGAGGCGATTGAGGAGAGCTGTGTTGGCGGGAGCATTGTCCTTGCGGGCACGACTGAGATCCTCATCGAGATGGACGTCGAGCATCCAATGCAAGCTATTCTCGATCTGCCAATGAGCTCTGGTGAGTTCGAGCGCCTGCTGCGGCGACAGAAGCGTGGAGGCCATGAACAAGCGCGTCAGCGGCTTGGCCTGATCGCGCTGGCTGGTGATGCGAATGAAGGCCTGGTGGCCCGGCATCAGCGGCTCGTCCGCCGCCACGATCTCGGCCTTGCGCCACTCGTTGCGGCCGTGGCTGATCTCGACCCGCTCGGCAATGGAGGGGATGGTGTTGGCCAGATGTTGGTTGGCACTGCGCTGCCAATGACGGCGGTTTCCCTTCAGCGTAAGCAGGTAATCGCCGCCCCTTTGGGTGATGGCCTCAGCCATGCGGGTGTGGCAGTGGAGCGCGTCGGCGGTGACCAATCTGCCCGTAAGATCAATGAGTTCGACGACCTTGAGCGCGGCCTCGACCTCGTTCTCGCCATCGCTCGGCGAGACTGCTGCCAGACACAGCCGGGTTTCGGCGGCGAAGGCCGACACCGTCAAGGGTGGACTGGCTGCCAAGCCCTTCTCGTAGGCCCGCCGCAAGGCCTTCCCGTCGAGCGACACCACCTCGGGCGTCTCTTGGCCGGCTCGCGCGAAAGCGGCGGCAAAAGCGGCGAAGGCACGCCCGAAGGCCTGCGGATCGAGCAGGCGCAGCAGCCGCGAAAACGTATCGTGGCTAGGGGCGACGTCATAGTCGATCAGCCGCGACAGCGCCGGCTTGCGCTCGTGCGCGAACAAGGCAAACTCCGTCGCATTGCTGGCGCCGCACAGGCTTGCCGCAATCATCATCACCATCAGATCGCCAAGTCGGTGCGTAGCGTTGGGTGCGCGCGGATCAGGCACCGCGCCAAAATAGCTCTCAAGGCAGGAAATGGCAGTCGCTCCTTCGCTCAACTGCCTCTCCAAAGAATCCTTTCTCTGTCTAAACTCAACCCCAAAATCGCCATATGCGATTCCCCTGCC
>NZ_JBVVPU010000052.1:0-1152 GCF_055811295.1 Mesorhizobium sp. WSM4871
CTAGTGGATTGATCGAGACAAAAGAGTCCAATATTGGATTCCCATCGGTCTTCGCATGTGCGACGATCGGGCATGCGCACCGGTATTACATTTGACGTCATTGCCACCGACAGGATCCGGCTCGAAGCCATCGTGGCAAAGCGCGGTTCGCCGCAGAAGCATGCGTGGCGGGCGAAGATCATTCTGATGAGCGATGACGGCTTGGGAACTGTGGCCATTATGGAGGCTACAGGCAAATCGAAGACCTGCGTGTGGCGATGGCAGGAGCGTTTTATGGCCGAAGGCGTGGATGGCCTTTTGCGCGACAAGAGCCGCCCGCCAGGTATTGCGCCACTCGATCCCGAACTGGTCGATCAGGTGATCGCGCTGACGCTGGAAACGCCCAAGCAAGAGGCCACACACTGGACCGTTCGCGCGATGGCAAAGGCGGTGGGGATCGCGGCCTCTTCGGTCGTCAAGATATGGCACGAGCATGGTCTTGCACCGCACCGCTGGCGCAGCTTCAAACTGTCGAATGACAAGGCCTTTGCCGAGAAACTGCACGATGTCGTTGGGCTCTACGTCTCGCCGCCGGCCCATGCCATTGTTCTTTCCGTCGATGAAAAAAGCCAGATCCAGGCGCTCGACCGCACCCAGCCGGGACTTCCTTTAAAGAAGGGGCGGGGTGGCACGATGACCCATGATTACAAGCGCCACGGGACCACCACCCTGTTTGCTGCCCTCAATGTTCTCGACGGCTCGGTGATCGGCCGCAACATGCAGCGACACCGGCATCAGGAGTTCATCCGGTTCCTTAACGTGATTGAGGCGCAACTGCCGAAGGATAAGGCAGTCCACGTCATTCTCGACAACTACGCGACCCATAAGCAGCCGAAGGTCCGCGCCTGGCTGGCTAGACATCCGCGATGGACCTTCCACTTCGTTCCAACATCATGTTCATGGCTCAACGCCGTCGAGGGCTTCTTCGCCAAACTGACACGACGCAGACTGAAACACGGCGTCTTCCACTCCGTCGTCGACCTGCAGGCGGCAATCAACCGCTTCATGACCGAGCACAATCACGAACCGCGGCCATTCGTCTGGAAAGCAGACCCCAATGAGATCATTGCAGCAGTCAAACGCGGGCACCAAGCGTTGGAATCAATCCACTAG
>NZ_JBVVPU010000053.1:0-973 GCF_055811295.1 Mesorhizobium sp. WSM4871
GAAGGCCCGATCCTTATCCTGCAGGACACGACCGAATTTATCTACAGCCGCGCGCAGCCGGGCAAAATCGGCTTCACCAAACCACGCGGGCGCTACAAGGCCGGACAGCCCAACGTGCTGACCTTGTGCGGGGTGCTGATGCATTCGAGCCTGGCCGTCACCCTCACCGGTACACCCCTCGGTCTGACGGCGGCGAAGTTCTGGACACGAACGAAGTTCAAGGGAACGCTTGCGCTCAAGCGGCACATCAATCCCACGCGCGTGCCGATCGAGACGAAGGAGAGCTACCGTTGGCTGGAGAACCTGCGCCAGTCCATCGCGCTCGTTGGCGCGCCCGAGCGCTGCGTGCATGTGGGTGACCGGGAGAGCGACATCTACGAGCTCTATTGCACCGCGCAGGACCTTGGTACCAGCTTCCTGGTGCGGGTGCAGACGAACAGGCAGGCCGAGCGGCCTGCCTATGCTGCCCCACACGATCCTGCTCATCGCGTCTTTGCCCAACTTGCGGCGGCGCCTTGGGCGGGACGTCATCGCATTGCGGTTGATCAGGGCGAGAAGACCTGGCTGCAGGTGAAGTTCGCCGCCATCAACACGCCGCCCGTGGGCAAGCAGAAGCGCTACAGTCCGCAGGTTCTGACTTACATCCACGCGTCGAAGAGAATCCACCGCCCGGTCGCGAGCCGATCGACTGGAAGCTGGTGACCAACTTGCCGGTCGAACGGCGGTCGAGAAGCTCGCCTGGTACGCCCTGCGCTGGAAGGCGGAGGTGTTCCACAAGGTCATGAAGTCCGGCTGCCGTGCCGAGGAGGCGAGGCTCGAGCCCGCCGAAAGGCTGGCGAAGTTCCTTGCCCTCATCGCGGTGGTCAGCTGGCGCATATTCTTCATCACTATGTCGGCGCGCGCCAAGCCAGACGCCGCGCCCGACGGCGTTCTCACCTTCGCCGAGATCACTGCGCTCGACCCGACGCGTCCC
>NZ_JBVVPU010000054.1:0-900 GCF_055811295.1 Mesorhizobium sp. WSM4871
GACTGCCCTCACCATCACGGAAACCGACTTGCGCCGTGGTCTGTCCATCATTCGCGACAGCATTGGCGCAGTAGCGGGCAGCGGAGCGGTAAACCCCCGCGAAGCGATTCCTGGCACCGACCGAATTGAGTTTTTTGATTAGTATTCGGCTAACCGCAGTGTCAAAGGAGCAACAGCAGTACAGTAGATTTCGTCGCTCTCGGTTCCATGGAGACCCACTGCCGCGCGACATACGATACGCCTCAGTCCATGAATGGGCCGATGCGGGCCTCTCGCGGATCGTGTCCCAGGGAGTGGTGTAGCTGACGGCTTGGTCGCCGCGCTGTCCGGCAAGGGCCGGGCTGATCAGCGTGCCACGGCTGGCAGGCTGATGAGGGGATCATCGCTCATTTGGCTGATGGTTTCCAACGTCATGTATCTGGCGCGCTGCACGGCCCATTCATCGTTCTGTTCGAGCAGGATGGCGCCAACCAGGCGCACGATGGCGTCATCATTTGGGAAGATGCCGACGACCTCGGTGCGCCGCTTGATCTCGCCGTTGAGGCGCTCGATCGGGTTGGTCGAGTGCAGCTTGGCGCGGTGCTCCTTGGGGAAGGTCATGGTAGGCCAGCACGTCGGGCTCGGCGTCGTCCATGATTGTCGCCAGCTTCAGCACCTTCGGCCGGATCTGGTCGGCGACGGCGCGCCATTTTACGGACGCGGCCTCGGGCGTCTCCTGGGCGAAGGCGGTGGCGATGAAGGCTGAGACGACCCTGCGACCGCTCTTGCCGGCATGGGCCAGCACGTTTCTCATGAAGTGGACGTTATGCCGACGTCGGCATAACGTCCATTATGCCGATGTCCGGATTATGCCGACCGTGGGGGTGGATGTCGGCTTCGGAGGCGGTGATCGCTGCGATG
>NZ_JBVVPU010000055.1:0-883 GCF_055811295.1 Mesorhizobium sp. WSM4871
GGTAACGGCGTACAATCAAATCGCAAGACAATTGGTATCCATCGAAGATCAATGATTCTATCAACGCGTGTTGCTAATTGATTTGGCGCTAATATTGACCCTCGGATAGGCAGGGGTCGGGGCGCTTGCAGAATCATACGAGGGATATTTGCATGGCCACGATGCACTACACTTGGGGCGCCTCGGCTGCCCAGGCCCAGGCCTATGGCTTCAACCTGGTCGATCTTCAATACGCATCATCGGTCAACGCGTTGCCGGAGGGCTCCAAGGCCCTCATTTGGCTCGGCGAGAGCAATGGCGTCACCCAGTCCTTTATCGACAAGGTAACGCCCCTCCTCAACAATCCGAAGGTTTTTGGATTTTTTCTGACCGACGAGCCTGATCCGACCGGCAAATACCACACCAAAGTGAGCGCTGCCAATCTGAAGGCGGAATCCGACTGGATCCATTCCCACTTTCCGGGCGCCAAGACCTTCATCACCCTGATGGACATGGGGTCGTACACAGATTCCAATTACAACAACACCTACAATCCCGCCAACACCGGCATCGACTACTACGGCATCAATCCCTATCCGGTGCGCACCACCGCGGTGGACTTCAACTACATCGACAGGGCGGTGGCCGCGGCGCTGGAGGCAGGCATCCCGCAGAGCGCGATCATTCCGGTCTATCAGACGTTTGGCGGTGGCGGCTGGGCGACAAATACGGGCGGCTCCTATGTCATGCCCACCACGTCCCAGATGCAGACCATGATGGACCACTGGGAAAGGCTGGTTCCCAATCCCGCCTTTGACATGGCTTACAAATGGGCCTCGCAGAACGGCGAAACCTCGCTTGGCAATACCTCTTCGATGCAAGCCTTTTTCAAGGAACACAACAC
>NZ_JBVVPU010000056.1:0-804 GCF_055811295.1 Mesorhizobium sp. WSM4871
TCGACCTGATCGGCATGGCCGTACTTGTCGCCTTGCCAGTAGTTTTTGAACTTTTCGCCGCCGTGACGCACACCCGGCTCGTTGACGGTGACCTTGTAGGGACCGGCGCTGATGCCAGCGGCAGGATCATCCTTGCCGCCATTGGGCTGGATGATCAGGTGATAGTCTGTCATCAGATAGGGCAGATCGGCGTTGGACTCTTTCAACGTGATCACGACGTCGCCACCATCAACCTTGAACGATTCGATGCTTTTCAGAATGCCGAGCGCGCCGGATTTCGACTTTTCGTCCGAATGGCGCTCGAGGGTGGCGACGACGTCCTGTGCGGTCACTTCCTTGCCATTGTGGAACTGGACGCCTTTGCGGATTTTCATCGTCCAGGTCTTGGCGTCCTTCGACGAGTCGATTTCCTCGGCGATGCGGTATTCGATGCCGCCGTCGGGGGTCATTTCCAGCAGCAACTCGCCCCAACATTTACTGAAAACGATCGGGACGTTACTGCCGATGGCCGCTGGATCCAAACTGTCGGTAGCTTGGCCAGTACCGAGGCCGGCTTTGATTATGCCACCGCGAACAGGCCCCTGAGCCCGCGCGGCGCCGGCGAGGAGCGAACTCGCAAATGTCGCTGAGACGCCGAGCGCCGTCGCACGGCCGAGAAATTCACGTCGGGTCAACCGGCCTGCAACGACGTAGCGGCTGAGGTAATCCAATTCCTGCGACATCAAGTCCTCCCATATTGTAGCGGCGAGAATGCGGCCTTCACTTGGCAACACTAGCCAAGCAATTGCGCTGCCTTGCGCGAAA
>NZ_JBVVPU010000057.1:0-643 GCF_055811295.1 Mesorhizobium sp. WSM4871
CTCGGCGATGGCGGGCTCAATCTGTGGGCGGATCCGGCTGTAAAGGCAGCGACAAGTCGCTCGGACTTTTCGGTCTATGATCTTCGCCGTCGCAGAACGTGCATCTATCTGTGCGTCGGTCCGAACGACCTTGAGGTGATCGCGCCTTTGATACGCCTGTTCTTTCAGCAAATCGTTTCAATTCTACAGCGGTCGCTGCCCCGCCAAGATGAAAAGAACGAGGTTCTCTTTCTGCTCGACGAGTTCAAGCACTTGGGTAAGCTGGAGGCGATCGAGACCGCAATTACGACCATAGCGGGCTACAAGGGTCGTTTCATGCTCATCATCCAAAGCCTTTCGGCACTGACGGGGGCCTATGGAGAGGCTGGCAAGCAGGATTTTCTGAGCAATACCGGCCTGCAAGTGTTCATGGCCACTGCCGATGACGCGACTCCAACCTACATTTCCAAAGCCATCGGTGAATACACATTTCAAGCCCAATCGATTTCCTACAGCCAGGCGCGAACGTTCGATTGGAACATCCAGAATTCACATCAAGGTGCACCGCTGTTGCGTCCCGAACAGGTTCGGCTGCTCGATGAAGACTACGAGATTGTTCTCATCAAAGGCCTGCCACCATTGCAATTGAGGAAGGTGCGATATT
>NZ_JBVVPU010000058.1:0-628 GCF_055811295.1 Mesorhizobium sp. WSM4871
ACTTGCCAGAACGCGGTCATAGACCTGCAGCATGAACAGCGGCGAGGTCAGCGCAAGCACATTGACCACGCCGCTTATCAACAAAATTCCCCCAATGGTGGAAGTCAGACCGGAAGGTCTCCACACTGAAATGTTCGAGAGATACTTGCTCAGGAGAATGCCTCCGTTAATTGTCGGCACAGCACGCGCAGTGCTCGCCAAATGGAGGAGCGACACTGATCGCACCGGCTCGTTCATCAGCCATTGTGCTCCGCTCCTGCCAGGGGTCCGGACAGCCTCACCGCCTCAATGTGTACCTTCAGGACGGTCTACGACCAGCAGCCCTTTATCAAGGTGACATGCTGCGCCACGGCCATCGGCAAGTAGTGGAAAAGGAAGCGCCCCACGTGTGGGGCGGGTCCCATATCGACTTTCCGAATCAGACGAAGGTAAAGTCCGAGGCTGTCAGGCCCAGATTGGCCAGATCGGCCAAACTGTCCACACCGCCCAAATGGGTGAAGTCCTCCGCCTGGTTCTCGGAGGTGACATAGGCCAGACTCGCGAGTCCCTTGCCGTCGGAGTGGTAGACGATGATGTCGCCGACGGTTTCGCCGGAGATGGCATTCGCGGCGTCAGAGGCAGAGGTGAA
>NZ_JBVVPU010000059.1:0-598 GCF_055811295.1 Mesorhizobium sp. WSM4871
CACGGACGACCAGTTCATCGTTGAAATAATCGCGCAGCCGGGCGACGGCCGCGCTCATGGCCGGCTGACTTAGGTTGATGCTGCTTGCCGCCGCCGTCAGGTTGCGCTCGCTCAGCAGTGCGTCGAGCACGACGAGGAGGTTCAGATCAAGCCATTGGAAACGCACGGTTTTTGCTATCCATAGCGTGGATGCTCCGATCTAAACAATCAATTTTGCCAAACGTCCAGGGCGCTGCATAGACGACCGCACGTGACGTGCACCCGGTACGCCGCGTATGGCCGAATGGCGGATGATTCCTATGAGGGTACTTTTATGAAATTGTATGTCAAAGTCTTTGGTGGAGCGGCAGCATTGTTCGCTGCCTGGCCGGCGATGGCCAGCGAGCCGGTGGTGAACGAACCGGCGCCCTACAATCCCAATTTCTCTTTCGTCGGCGGCGTCGGCGTCATCGACATCGAGGCCAACGAGCTGGTCTATCAGGCTTCCGGCAGCGGCTCGAAGCTGAGCCAACTTGTCTGGAAAAGCACCTCTCCGGTCATCTCAGCCGAGATGACGGCGCGCAGCGAGGCCGGCTGGACCGCCAAGCTTTCCGGCCAG
>NZ_JBVVPU010000060.1:0-582 GCF_055811295.1 Mesorhizobium sp. WSM4871
GGTGTCTGAAGCAAGCGCAGCATTAGCTACGGCTAATCCGGCAATGGAACAATGTCTTCAACAAAAACGACGCCCCCCAACATAGCTATTAGCATCGCGTGCTCACTCGCCTTGGGCTTCTGCGCGGCAAGTCTGTACGCAACGTTCCGCCATGGGGGTAGCGGCGAGGCTTTGATGACGTTTGACATCCGTGCCTTTTGGTTCGAGACGCCGTTCTATCTGGGTTTCGCAACTCCTGTCCCTCTTCGCCCAGCCGGGGGGAAGTTCAAACTCTTCGCGCAACTCGCTATGCAGACCCGGAACAAAGAGGCACACGCATCTTCGACGATTGGCGGGGAACGATACAAAAATCCTGACGTCCTACACGTCCGTAGCTATCGTGCTCGCCACGTCGGCGGTCGTCTTGCTGTTTCAGCAGATCGTATTGCGGCCCAAACTCGAACATCACGGGACGGCGCGCTGGGCGCGAGTGGATGAAATGCGACGCACCGGATATCTGCGACGTCTCGGCGATGGCGGGCTCAATCTGTGGGCGGATCCGGCTGTAAAGGCAGCGACAAGTCGCTCGGACTTTTCGGTCTA
>NZ_JBVVPU010000061.1:0-476 GCF_055811295.1 Mesorhizobium sp. WSM4871
CTCGCATCCGTGACGCCTCCGTGATTCGGCGTCACGGACAGAATCACGGCAGATTCATACGGGGCAATAGGCCCGCCAACGATGTGGGTAATCGAAAGCTTCGCCGGAGGCATACCCCACTGCCGCGCGACATACGATACGGCCTATCTCTAGATTGGCCGATGCGGACCTCTCGCGCGATTGAGCCGGCTTTCTGCAATTGCGTGACAGTGATTTCGCCAATTCCAATACGGCTTTCGGGGCGGACATCCGGTGGGATTATCCGCCGATCCGCGGGCGGACCCGAGCCGAAGTATCCATTCGTTGGTTAAATGGTTGCCGGCCGTAAAATTAGATCGGGTGCCGAGTCGCATCTAGCCCTTCCGGTTTTCCTTCAAGACTGTGTCGGCCAATTTCTCGGCCACCATGATCGTTGGAATGTTTGTGTTCGCCCGGGGGCAAAATGGCATGACCGAAGCGTCGGCGATCCTCAAACC
>NZ_JBVVPU010000062.1:0-392 GCF_055811295.1 Mesorhizobium sp. WSM4871
GCGCCGAGGCGACCAAGGACATGATCGCTGCGAAGGGCCGCTCGTCGCGGCTCGGCGAGCGGTCGCTCGGGCATGTCGATCCTGGCGCCGCGTCGGCTGTCACCGTCATCGGCGCGATGCGGAAAGGTCTGGCTTAGAGCGACGAATCCGTTTGCCGCTCTAACTCATTGTTCGCGATTCAGAAATTGCCCAAAATCGTTACCCGCTTTTGGGTCCGATGCTCTAGCCTGCCTTGGCCGCGTCAAGCTTGTTGATCGCCTGGACATTGCCGGCCGAAGGCCCTTTCTCATCGAACTCCGATGCCAGCCAGGTGTCGACGATCGCCTTGGCCAGTTCCGGACCGATGACGCGGGCGCCCATGGTGATGATCTGGGCGTTGTTGGATTTCGCCG
>NZ_JBVVPU010000063.1:0-390 GCF_055811295.1 Mesorhizobium sp. WSM4871
GTGGCGCTGGACCCGTTTCCGTCAGCGTTGAATGCGCGAGCGAAGCGGGTGAGCAAGGTCACAAGCACAAACTATGCACTCACGTCAGTTCTGGCGCTGCTCATGGACGCGTCGCCGCGGCTGCGTCGTGGGCTGATTAGGCGCGTCATAACGGATGGCGATAGCATTTCCGATCTCATCAATGACGAGGAACGATTGGATCGGTATGTTCGCCAGAACGTCATCCCAAGTTGGCATCCGACGTCGACCTGCAGGATGGGGGCAGCCGCGGATCCTGGCGCTGTGACCGATCCGTCGGGACGCGTTCATGGTCTTTCGGGTTTGAGGATCGCCGACGCTTCGGTCATGCCATTTTGCCCCCGGGCGAACACAAACATTCCAACGATCATG
>NZ_JBVVPU010000064.1:0-360 GCF_055811295.1 Mesorhizobium sp. WSM4871
TTTTAGGGGGTCCCGTGGGGGGGGGCCCCCCCCCGCTCCAAATCACTCGTGGCTGGCTTTTTTCCCCCCCCGGGGGGGGCGGGGGGGGGGGGCCCCCCCCCCGGCCCCCCCCCACGCCTACAACATCAAGAGCCACCGGGAAAAAGAGCGCCGCTGGGTGGAACAGGCCGAAACCGCCTATGCCCGCTTTGTCTCCGGCTGGAACCCACGAGGTCCGAAGAGGGTGCGCACGGGCGCCGCAAATGAGAAGCGACTGTAGAGGCTGCGCGGCAGGGCTCTCACCTCGGACCCTGCTCTTCGCCACGCGGTCACCCATGCGCAACAGGAGAATATCGCAAATCCGATCAAAAAGCTCTTGTC
>NZ_JBVVPU010000065.1:0-342 GCF_055811295.1 Mesorhizobium sp. WSM4871
GTGAAGCCGATTTTGCCCGGCTGCGCGCGGCTGTAGATAAATTCGGTCGTGTCCTGCAGGATAAGGATCGGGCCTTCTCGCCACAACGCGCGCCGCGGTCGCAGCGAAATGGCCGGCGAGAACGCTATGTTCGGTCACACGCCGATTGTCAAAGAAGCGGTAGGCCGCCTTCGCCGCCGCCCAGTCGCCGCAGGCCGCCGGGATTGGCTTGCCCGGCGCAGCTGACTGACATCTGATCCAGCAACCGTCGCAGCCGACGGGCCAGACGCTTGTCGGGAAGGGCCGCAGCAGAAAGCTCTTCCTCCTGCCAAGCGGCTTCGCTGCTGCTGGTCTTGTCTCGCA
>NZ_JBVVPU010000066.1:0-338 GCF_055811295.1 Mesorhizobium sp. WSM4871
AAATGCGTGTCATTCCATGGCGCTGTCGACAAATACACGGTCGAGTATATCTGGTCCTGCGTCGGTCGACCGTTCCAAAAGTTGGTCAAGAAGGGCTGCTTGTTCCAGACCTCCGAATCATAGCCTTCGACCGGCTCGCGCTTAACCTTGATGGTGATGCCGGCCTTGGCGCAGCTCTGCGCGTAGAGTTGGGCGGCATCGACCGCACCGGTGAAGCCCGCCTCGGAAGTCCTAAGCAGAATCGGTCCTCTGTGGCCCGACTTCTGATAGTGGAACTTGGCCTTGTCCGGATCGAAGGCGCGCTGCTCGATGTCCTCGGGAAAGAGCTGGTAGGAGGC
>NZ_JBVVPU010000067.1:0-330 GCF_055811295.1 Mesorhizobium sp. WSM4871
CCGGGTGTGCGTCACGGCGGCGAAAAGTTCAAAAACTACTGGCAAGGCGACAAGTACGGCCATGCCGATCAGGTCGAGATCATCGTCATTAACGACCCGACGGCGCGTATGGCGGCCCTGCAAGGCAACCAGGTCAACATGATCGGCCAGGTTCCGCCGAGGATCGTAGACCTTGTGAAGCAGGTACCCGGCGTGACCATTCAGAACGTTTCGGGGCGTGGCTATTGTAGCTTCAACATATTCTGCGACACCGCACCGTTCGACAACAACGATCTCAGAATGGCCTTGAAGCTCGCGATGGACCGCGAGGAAATGGTGGACAAGATTCTG
>NZ_JBVVPU010000068.1:0-330 GCF_055811295.1 Mesorhizobium sp. WSM4871
GCGTCTGGGCGAACACACCGAAGAAATCCTTGCCGAGCTGGAGAGATCAGGAAAATGAAGACCGGCGGACAATTGATTGTCGATGCGCTCGAAGCAAACGGCACCGACCGCACCTATTGCGTGCCGGGAGAATCCTATCTCGCCGTGCTCGACGCGCTGCACGATTCCCCGATCCGCACCATCGTCTGCCGCCAGGAAGGCGGTGCGGCGATGATGGCCGACTGCCATGGCCGCCTGACCGGCAAGCCCGGCATCTGCTTCGTCACCCGCGGCCCCGGCGCCACCAACGCCTCGGCCGGCATCCACATCGCCATGCAGGATTCGGTTCCC
>NZ_JBVVPU010000069.1:0-327 GCF_055811295.1 Mesorhizobium sp. WSM4871
GCTGCGCGATTATTTCAACGATGAACTGGTCGTCCGTGCACAATGAAAGCGGATCAGGCTGCGACAGGTTTTGTCAGGCACTTGGCCGCCGGTGCTCGGGCTCACCGCCCGCAAGCCAGCGTTCGACAGTTCTCAACGTGCCAATCTGGGGGCGCGATCTGTCGCGGTGATAGACCGGCTCCCAACTGAAGCATTGCAGCATGGAACTCGCTGCGCTGGTTGCGCCTCGACGAAGGACGACTGCTGCGAAATCAGAGACGGTCTACCGCGGAACGATAGCTCGGCGAAAGAACGTCGTCCCTATCGCGCCCACCGATTTCTGCGCCG
>NZ_JBVVPU010000070.1:0-314 GCF_055811295.1 Mesorhizobium sp. WSM4871
AAAGCACCTCTCCGGTCATCTCAGCCGAGATGACGGCGCGCAGCGAGGCCGGCTGGACCGCCAAGCTTTCCGGCCAGCTCGCCTTCAGCGGCGATAGCTACATGGAAGACTATGACTGGATCTCGCCATTCTCGACCAATGATGGCTGGAACGACTGGAGCAGCCGCTCGCGTCATTCCGACACCGGTCTGGATCACTTCTATTCGGCAACCGTCGCGCTCGGCCACGACTTTCAGCTCAGCGATCAGCTGCTGATCAACGTCAACGGTGGCTTCAAGTACACCTCGGTCAAGTGGACTGCCTATGGCGGCTCC
>NZ_JBVVPU010000071.1:0-304 GCF_055811295.1 Mesorhizobium sp. WSM4871
GAGGAATTCAAAAAGCAATGGACTGGCGCCCTGGTGCTCCTGGTTCCCGCAGACACCTTCAAGCGCCGCGACGAGACAGCGCACAGAGCTGGCGCGAGCTGCTGGTCGACGTCAAGCGGCGTGGCTTGCAGATCGCGCCCGAGATCGCCGTTGGCGACGGTGCACTTGGCTTCTGGAAGGCTCTCGACGAGCTGCTTCCCGGCACCAAGCACCAGCGCTGCTGGGTGCATTATGCCGATGTCCGGATTATGCCGACCGTGGGGGTGGATGTCGGCTTCGGAGGCGGTGATCGCTGCGATGGGGT
>NZ_JBVVPU010000072.1:0-301 GCF_055811295.1 Mesorhizobium sp. WSM4871
GGCCAGGAATACGGGCCGGACACCAAGCTCAGCGACTGGTAGGCGGCCGTACTAAGCACATCCCTTCGAATGCCAGCGGGACAGCACCCCCCTCTGTCCTGCCGGACATCTCCCCCGCAAGGGGGGAGATTGGATGTCGTCATCGCCTTCGCCAATCGCCAACGTTGCAGGAAGAGCGCCGTCGGCAAAGCTGCCAATCTCCCCCCTTGCGGGGGAGATGTCCGGCAGGACAGAGGGGGGTGCGAAGGAATGAGACGCCACTTCTCGACCTGCGCGCGGCACTCAAGCACTCGTTACTCAG
>NZ_JBVVPU010000073.1:0-284 GCF_055811295.1 Mesorhizobium sp. WSM4871
TGACGGCGCGCAGCGAGGCCGGCTGGACCGCCAAGCTTTCCGGCCAGTTCGCCTTCAGCGGCGACAGCTACATGGAATACTATGCCTGGTTCCCGCCATTCTCGACCAATGATGGCTGGAATGACTGGAGCAGCCGTTCGCGTCATTCCGACACCGGTCTGGATCACTTCTATTCGGCAACCGTCGCGCTCGGCCACGACTTCCAGGTCAGCGATCAGCTGCTGATCAACGTCAACGGTGGCTTCAAGTACACCTCGGTCAAGTGGACTGCCTATGGCGGCTCC
>NZ_JBVVPU010000074.1:0-255 GCF_055811295.1 Mesorhizobium sp. WSM4871
CCCCGCCCCACACCCCCCGGTCCCCCCCCCCCCCAAAATCGCCACCCCCCCGCCCCCCCCCCCATTCGCGCCCCCCCCCAAACCCCCCCCCCCCCCCCCCCCCCCCCCAAAAAAACCCCAAAACCCCCCCCCCCCCCCCCCCCCCCCCCCCCCCCCCCGGGGGCGCCGGGCGGGGGGGGGCCCCCCCCCCCCCCCCCCCCCGGGGGGTGGGACGCAGCGCAACGGAGCAGTTTCGCGCCTTGCACAGACCAATGC
>NZ_JBVVPU010000075.1:0-254 GCF_055811295.1 Mesorhizobium sp. WSM4871
GCTGGATTTTTGGTCACCGCAACCCATGTCTCATTGTCGTCCCTGTCTGTGCCCAGGATTAGCCAGGCGACCGGCTCTCCTGCCTTCACGCCCACCGCTACCGGTGCGACAGCGGGGGAGGCGAAGAAGAGAGGGCGGACGTTGCGGACATCCTTAGGATCGGGGATGTGGCTGGAGTACATCGTGCCGCTCCACCGGTTGTGGTCGTGGCTGTAGCAAAGCTCAAACAGGTAGCCTACCGGCTCCTCGCTCGG
>NZ_JBVVPU010000076.1:0-253 GCF_055811295.1 Mesorhizobium sp. WSM4871
TAAGCGGCGTGGTCAATGTGCTTGCGCTGACCTCGCCGCTGTTCATGCTGCAGGTCTATGACCGCGTTCTGGCAAGTCACAGCGTACCGACGCTGGTGGGGATAGCCGTGCTTGCTGCCGGGCTTTATGCGTTCCAATGCCTGCGCCTCAGTCAGGCATCGTTCAACAACTCGCAATTCATACGGTCGGCGGAGTGATCGCGCCCGCCGATCCGATCATGCTAATTGTGCCCGAAGGCGACGATCTGACGCTA
>NZ_JBVVPU010000077.1:0-250 GCF_055811295.1 Mesorhizobium sp. WSM4871
GCCGAGAAGGTCATGCCGCCCTTCAGCGCAAAGCCGAAGTTCCAGCGATCCTTGACATAGGTCGCATCGATGCCGGCAAAGGCGACCGGCAAGTTTTGCTGATAGCTGATGACCTTTGTGCCTCCTGGGAAGTCGCCAACCGAATCCCGGAGGCCGGCATCGCTGTAGACGTAGGAGCCGCCATAGGCAGTCCACTTGACCGAGGTGTACTTGAAGCCACCGTTGACGTTGATCAGCAGCTGATCGCTGA
>NZ_JBVVPU010000078.1:0-244 GCF_055811295.1 Mesorhizobium sp. WSM4871
GCCGTGGCCCACGCAACGGCCTCGCTCCAGCCCGGCAAATGGCTGGTAGATGCTGAGAGTGTGCTCATGCCCCCAGAACCAGGCGGCAATCGCCTTTGTTGCTGTCATCTGCTGAAAAGCTTTGAGCAGCAAGGGATTGACTGCAGACCGCTTACCCTGCGGATCGGCGGCCCCAATGGGAGAGAAAGCAGAGAACAACTGGTGATGAGACAGCAGGATGGTCCGGCCGGAGAATTCCCTGATG
>NZ_JBVVPU010000079.1:0-237 GCF_055811295.1 Mesorhizobium sp. WSM4871
GCCACGGAGGGGGGGGGGGGGGGGGGGCCGCGGCGGGGCGGGCCCGGCGGGGGGGGGGGGCCGGGGGGGGGGGGGGGGCCGCCGCCCGGGGGGGGGGGGGGGGGGGGGGGGGGCCCCGCCCCCCCCCCCCCCCCCCCGGGGGGGGGGGGGGGGGGGGGGGGTGGGGGGGGGGGGGCCCCCCCGGGGGGGGGGGGGGGCGGGGGGGGGGGGGGGCCCCGGGCGCCCCCCCCCGCGGGG
>NZ_JBVVPU010000081.1:0-234 GCF_055811295.1 Mesorhizobium sp. WSM4871
CGGCTGCCAATTCTTGTCGAGCAGCGTGATCTCGGCATAGTGTAGATCTCGGTGGGGGGGGTTAGATTTAAAATAGAGCGGGGCGGGTGGTCCGGGGGGGGGGGGGGGGGGGGGGGTGGGCGGGGGGGGGGGGGGGGGGGGGTGGGGGGATTTTTTGGGGGGGGGGGCGGGAGGGGGGGGGGGGGGCGCCCCCCCGCCGGCGGAAGGGAGCCGGGCGCCCCGGCCGCCGCCCGG
>NZ_JBVVPU010000082.1:0-231 GCF_055811295.1 Mesorhizobium sp. WSM4871
TGGCAGGGTAGCGGGAGGTCATTGGAAAGCGAGGCGCGAGGCACCCCCCTGGGGGGGGGGGGGGGGGGGGGGCGCCCCCCCCCCCGGGGGGGGGGGGGGGGGGGGGGGGGGGGGGGGGCAGGGGGGGGGGGGGGGGGGGAGGTTGGGGGGGGGGGGGGGGGGGGGAGGGGGGGGAGGGGGGGGGGGAGGAGGGGGGAGGGAGGGCGCGGAGCGCGAGAGGGCAGCCAGCGG
>NZ_JBVVPU010000083.1:0-229 GCF_055811295.1 Mesorhizobium sp. WSM4871
GCATCTGGCCGGCCAGGCCGAGTCGCAGCGAATGCCAATCGCCGCGCGATCGACCGAGACAGTTATCTAGGCCCCCCTTTTTGCCGTCGCGGCCTGCTGGTGGGCGCGAACAGAGGTGCTGTCGATCATCTGGATGTCACCGTCGCGCGCGGCGGTGATGGCATCCATCAGCCGGTCCCACACGTCCGCCTTCCGCCATCGCGAAGCGGTTGTAGCAGGTGGTTCGTGG
>NZ_JBVVPU010000084.1:0-229 GCF_055811295.1 Mesorhizobium sp. WSM4871
GGGGCGGCCTTGTTCGGTCGCGAGCTTGCCAAAATCAAATTGAGGGTGCAACGCCGGATAAGGCCGAAAACGCCGATCTCGGCAGGTATTTAGACCAACACTGAGAACCAAGATGCCGATTTGGAGCAATTCCTAGAAGTGGCTGTAGGACAGCCGCCTCAAGAGCAGTTCCTGCCCCTGCCCGTCCAGGAAGCGCGGTCGCTCGCGCCCCTCCAGGATCGTTCCGATC
>NZ_JBVVPU010000085.1:0-217 GCF_055811295.1 Mesorhizobium sp. WSM4871
GCCGAGCCGATCTGGACGGAGTTCCTGCGCAAGCTGACCCGTCGCGGCCTGCGCGGCGTCAAGCTCGTCGTCTCCGATGCCCACGAAGGCATCAAGGCGGCCGTCACCAGGGTGCTGTGCGCGACATGGCAGAGGTGCCGCGTCCATTATGCCGATGTCCGGATTATGCCGACCTTGGGGGTGGATGTCGGCTTCGGAGGCGGTGATCGCTGCGATG